>DASXAQ010000045.1:0-35501 GCA_036406615.1 Actinomycetota bacterium
CGTCTGCTCGTGTCGGCGGCGGTGGGGGTGCTCGCCACCATCGGCCTGTGGGCGATCCACATGCCGTTCTGGCTGCTGCTCGGGATGGTGGTCGGCGTGGCGAACCTGATCCCGATGTTCGGCTCCTGGATCGGCGCCATCCCCGTGGCGATGGTCTCGCTCGCCACCAAGCCGCCGTCCTTCCTGTTCGTGGTGCTGGTGGTGGTCGTGCTGGCGCACGCCATCGACGGCTACATCCTGTCGCCGCTGGTGCTGAAGCAGACGACCGATCTGCATCCGGTCGTCACGTTGCTGGCCGTGCTGATCGGCGCCGAGCTGCTGGGGTTCTGGGGCATCCTTGCCGCGATTCCGGTGGCGGGAATCATCCAGCTCGCGCTGCGCGAGTGGGTCGTCCCGCGTCTAACCGGCCGCCCGCCGCCCAGCCAGGCGCGCGCCGCTGCGGCGGCCGAGGCCGGCTGAGTGTGCCGCGCGCTGCGCGTTCTGTGCGCGGCTCCCGATCGCGAACGCCTGACCGTCCTCAAGTACGCCACGGTCTCGTCCACGTGGGAATTGGTCGGGGGCGCGATCGGGCTGGACCAGCTCGAGAGCCAGATCCGCGAATGGGCGCCGGACGTCGTCGTGTTGGACTCGGACCTGGGAACCGAGGGGGTGGAGCGGGCCAGGACGGCGCGACCGAACGTTCGGATCGTCGGGATCGGATCGGCCGACGGGGCCGACGGCGCCGACGGCCACGCGGACTCCATCGAGGAGGTTCGAAGCGCGGTGCTCGGCGTGCCCCCGCCGGGCGGTCCGGTTCGGACCTAGGCGGCACTACTTCGAGCCGGACGCCAGGCGGGCGCGCCGTTCGGTTACGCCCAGGCGAAGCACGAAGGCCACGCTCCCGGTCCCTGCGAGGCGAACACGCGCTCGGCGACCGCGATCTGGGCCGAGGACGAGTAGGGGAACGACCCCGTGCCGTCGAACGCGCCGCCGCCGTTGGCGAACCAGGTGCCGGGCGCGAACTGCAGGCCGCCCCAGTACCCGTTGCCCGTGTTCAGGTGCCACCCGCCTCCGGACTCGCACGCGGCGATCGCGTCCCAGTCGGGGCGGCCGGACCACGATCCGGCGGCGCCGCCCGTCGGGCCCGACAGCGGCGTCAGGCGGCGGACGCCGGGACGGCGTCGATGGTCGGCGATGTGCCGAAGTCGAACCGCGAGCGAGCCCTGGCGGGCCAGCCGGGATCGAAGCGCGCGCGGCGTCGCTCGCGCGGGCGCGAACGACCCGGGGGACCGGGGTGCGGCCGGCGCGCGATGCGCCGGGGGCGCTGCGAGCGCGACCGCCGGAATCGTGAGGCTTATGAGCGACACGGCGATGCCCAAACGGACCCCCCGTTTGTGTTTGATATCCATATCAGCGGACCTACCGGCGTCGGGCCTGGCGCAACGCCGAACCCGACGTCGCGTGCGACCCCCGCCGGCATTTCCCTCACCTCCTTGTGAGTCGACGGCTGCTCGATCCCGGCCTAACCCGTCCCGAGGGCGCGCGCGTACGACAACGCGCGAGTTGAGTGATTGGGGGACGTGCGAGGAATGCCGGACGAGCCGGGCAAGGCTAGCGGATATTCGAAGAAATGACATTCCGCCCAGAATGGAGACTGTGTTGCGTCTCTCTGTGAGCAGCGCAACCGCATGTACCATGGCGCCGTGGCCGATCGAATCCTCCTGGCATGGCCCCGTGGCTACTGCGCAGGGGTCGAGCGCGCCGTCGACACCGTCGAGCGGGCCCTGGTACTGAACGGCCCGCCCGTCTACGTTCGCAAGCAGATCGTGCACAACGTGCACGTCGTGCGGGACCTCGAAGCCAAGGGGGCGGTGTTCGTCGACGACGAGTCCGACGTCCCCGCCGGGGCCACCGTGGTCCTGTCGGCGCACGGCGTGGCGCCCGAGGTCTACGAGCACGCTGCCGAGCGAAACCTGTCGGTGATCGACGCAACGTGCCCGCTCGTGACGAAGGTCCACCTGGAGGCGCAGCGCTTCGCCATGCAGGGGCTGACGATCCTGCTCATCGGGCACCGCGGGCACGAAGAGGTCGTGGGAACCACCGGCGAGGCGCCCGACCTGGTGCGGCTCGTGGGCTCGCCGGCCGAGGCCGAGACCGTCGCGGTCCCCGACCCCGACCGTGTCGCCTACCTGTCCCAGACCACCCTGTCCGTCGACGAGACGAACGAGATCGTCGACGTGCTTCGGCGCCGCTTCCCCCACATCCAGGCCCCTCCGAGGGAGGACATCTGCTATGCCACCCAGAACCGCCAGGAGGCGGTGAAGGAGATGGCCCGGGAGGCCGACGTCATTCTGGTCATCGGTTCTGACAACTCGTCGAACTCACGCCGGCTGGTGGAGGTGTCGGTCGCCGTCGGCACGCCCGCCTACCTGATCGACGACGAACGCGACATCGATCCCGCGTGGCTGCGCGGAGCGCAGACCGTCGGCGTGACCGCTGGAGCGTCGGCGCCAGAGTCCCTCGTGCAGCGCGTCGTGCGGTACCTGGAGGCCAACGGCGCCGGCGAGATCCGGCACGTCGACACGGCCTCGGAGCACCTGAAGTTCTCTCTGCCCGTCCCGGTGCGGGCCGTCGCGACCTGAGCGATCCGGGCGGACCGCGCCGAGAGCCTTACGCGGGTTCGACCGCGGGGGCCGGCGCGCGGAACAGCGCATCCAGCTCGGCGGCACCTTCTTCGGGTCCCAGGGAGATGACACGGTCGCCGGCCTGCAGCTCGAACCGCGGCCGGGGTCGGTAGATCCAGCGGCGTCCGCGCTGCACCGCCAACACGAACATCCCCGTCTCCGTTTCGATCTGCAGCTCCTTGAGCGACCGTCCCGCCGCCGGCGACCCCTGCTCGACCATCGTCTCGGTCGCCACCTCATCGGTCTCCTCCAGGGCCATCTGGATGACGGGATGCAGCGGCTCGCCGTGTTCGATGGGCCATGTCATGTCGCGCGCCGCGTCGAAGATGACCTCCGACGCGTAGCCCAGACGCAGGAGGCCCCGGAGCTCGTCGCTCTTGCGCGCCTCCGGCGCGGCCTTCAGCACCCACGACTCGAGCTCGTCGTGCAGGATGTCGGACCGGGCCTCGAGCGCACCTACCTCCGCGGCCAGCGCCCGGTCCTTGAACAGCAGCGCCGAGTAGGCGAGCCCCACGGCAACCTCCGCGGAGTTCTTCATCTCGACGAGGATGTCGACCGCGCGGTCCAGCTCGGTCAGCGGCGGGCCCTCCGACTCGGGCGGTTCGGGGAGCGGCGGCGCGCCGACGATCTCGCGCAGGGGGTTCGTCCCGTCCTCCGGCCCGTGGTACAGGAGCACGTCACCGCCGGCCAGCACCGTGTCCGCGTCCGGGTCGAACTCCCAGTCGGCGCCATGGCGGATCGCCATGAGCCACATGCCGGTCTCGCTCGGCAGCAGCAGGTCGCGCAGCGATCGGCCGACGCACGGGGCGTCGTCGCGCACGCGGACGCGTCCGATGATCTCGTCGGCGTGGCGCAGGTCGGCGCGAAGCTCGCTCGGGATGCCGAGCTTGGCCTGGATGACCCTCGCGATGTCCGAGGCGGCTTCGCCGATGCGCTCGATCGCCGCGGCGATGTACAGCACGTCGCCCATCTGCTCGGCGTCCTCCGGGGAGCGCGCGGCGAGCATGGAGATCTGGCGCAGCCGGCGCAGGTAGGAGCTCATGCGCTCCTCCAGGTCGTCGACCTCTTCGGCGAGATCGTCGTCGTTCAAGAACACGGCCGCGTAGGCCAGGTCCACCATGAGCTCCGAGGCGTCCTTGGCCTCGACCAGCAGATCCTTGACGTTTCTCGGTTGGTCGTCGTCAGACATGTGTTGTCACCCCAAATACTGCCAGAACGAACAGGAACGAGAGCGCGCCGGCCAGGTCCATCACGCTCGTGATGATCGGGACGGACTGGTTGTCCGGATCCAGCCCGAACCGGTACGACACGATGGCGACGTAGTAGCTGAAGATCAGGTCGACCGCCAACGCGATGACGCCGGCGAGCAGCGTGGCGCCGATCATGATGCCGGGACCCGGCGACGGGCCCGCGAGCAGGCTGTAGCCGTAGCCGAGCGATCCGACGAGCACGAACGCCACCAGGCCGAACCCGACCACCAGCGACGCGTCCAGCCACGCCGGGCCCTCGGGCCGGCCGCGGGGCGTGATGACGCCCAGGTGCAGCTTCGACGACAGACGCGAGGAGAGGATTCCGCCGAGCGCACCGAGGTCCGAGACCAGCGGCGCGATGATCGCGATCAGCGCGGGGTACCTGGCGAGCGAAGCGAGCTTCGGCTCGACGGCCGTTCCGGCCAGGATGTCGAGCATCGGGGTCAGCAGGATGACACCGGTCATCTCCAGGATGATCCGCCGTGCGATCGGAAGGTCGGTCAGGATGCCGCGCACGGCGGCGAACAGGCAGACGACGATGCAGATGCCCGCGACGACGGCGTTCAGCGCCTGGTTGTGCACCAGGTAGGTGGCCAGGTACAGCGTCGGCACCGTGACCATGTCGCCGGCGGCCGTCACCAACGGGGTCGACACGGTGTCGAGGTCGTAGCCGCGACGGTAGGCCACCTGCGACAGGCCCACCGTGAGCCCCAGGATGACCGCCGAACCCAGCACACCGCCGACCACCGAGATCGTCACGAAGTCCAGGAACGAGATCGACTGCAGGCCGAACACCGCGGCGGATACGCGGGCGAGCGCAGCAAGGTACAGCGACGAGGAGAAGGTGGTGACGATGCCCGTGTACACGTTCTGGTACAGCACCCCGGTGCGTCGCCAGTTGCTCTCGAACAGACCAGCCGCGTTGGTCGTGCCGAGCCGGGCGCCGATCGCGCCGAAGATCGTGCCGCGCATGCCCGTGGCGGCCGGAAGCAGGATGTACAGGCTCGGGAGCAGAGCCAGGGTCTTGTGGATCGAGGCGGTGGTGATACCGGCGACGAGCGCCGCGGCCGTGCTTACCAGCAGTGCGACGAAGCCATGGCGAAGCGTGCGCTGCTCGGAGCGCCAGTAGTCGACCATCCGCCGTGCGCGGCGCCGGGGTGCGAAGGCCATAACGGCACGCCCATCAGCTGCTCGCTTCCTTGCAAGGTCTGCCTCCGTCGTGGCCGCCGGCCGGGATCCCGGGCCCGCGGCCCGAGCGAGTATGCCCCGCGGGCATCCCGCCCGCAACCATCGACGGCCTCTGCCTGCGGTTTCACCGTCGTTCCGGCGCATGCGGGCTCAACGGTTTGGACCTTTTGCGATCTTGCGCAGGCTCAGGCCAGTGGCTAGGTTCAGGTGGCCTTCTTCGGGGGGGAACGCCAGTCGCGCGGAAGGAGCGCCTTGGCTCGGCCCAGCACGCACGCGACCGCCGAGGAGGAGGGCATGCCCGCCTCCTCTTCCTCTGCCGTCGCGGCAGTTCGGATCTCAGGTGTGCAGAAGCGCTACGGCAAGGTCGACGCCGTCGCGGGAGTGGACCTGGACATCGCGGAGGGCGAGTTCTTCACGATGCTCGGTCCGTCGGGGTCCGGCAAGACCACGCTCCTGCGCCTGATCGCCGGGTTCGAGCGCCCCGACGCCGGGCGAATCGAGCTTCGCGGTCGCGACGTGACCCGGTTGCCGCCGTACTCGCGCGATGTGAACACCGTCTTCCAGGACTACGCGCTGTTCCCGCACATGTCGGTCGCGGAGAACGTCGAATACGGCCTGCGGATCAAGCGCGTCGACCGCGCGGAGCGCCGTCGCAAGGTCGACCACGCGCTGGAGATGGTTCGGCTGGCGGGAATGGGAGGCCGCAAGCCCCAGCAGCTGTCCGGCGGGCAGCGCCAGCGCGTGGCTCTGGCTCGTGCGATCGTGAACGAGCCGGAGGTGCTGCTGCTGGACGAGCCGCTCGGCGCCCTCGATCTGAAGCTGCGTCAGGAGCTGCAGATCTTCCTGAAGCGGATCCAGCGCGAGGTCGGTATCACGTTCCTGTACGTGACCCACGACCAGGAGGAGGCGCTCACGATGAGCGACCGCCTGGCCGTGATGAACCAGGGGCGCATCGAACAGATCGGCGCGCCGTTCGACGTGTACGAGCATCCGGCTACGGCGTTCGTCGCCGGGTTCATCGGCGTCTCGAACCTGCTGGAGCGAGATGGCCTCAGCTTCACGATCCGCCCGGAGAAGATCCGGATCCTGGAAGATGGCGAACCGACCCCGCCGGACGTCGACTCCGAGCGCGGACGCGTGCACGACGTGGTCTACCTGGGCCCGGTGACCCGTTTCATCGTCGAGCTCGAGGCGGGAGGCAGCCTGGTGGTCGTTCGGCAGAACCTGGCCACGACCGCCGAGACGCTGGAGATGCGAGGCCGAGACGTCCGGCTGGCCTGGAGGCCGCGTGACACGTTCGAGGTCCAGCGGCAGACGGACGCCGCGACGCTTGATTCCATCGCGAACGAAGGGGAGAGGAAGGAAGGGACATGAGGGAGCGCAACCGTTTCCATCGGTTGACCGTGACCGGCGCCGTCGCGGCGTCGATCGCGTTCGTCGCCGCGGCGTGCGGCGGCTCGTCGGGGTCGTCGTCGACCGGCGGCTCCAGCCCGTCCGCGGCCGGCGGGCTGGGACAGCCGCCGACGGCGACGATGGCCCCGCCGACCTCGGTCGGCGCCGGCGAGGGCCAGCTCAACATCGTGGCGTGGGAGGGCTACGCCCAGCCGCAGTGGGTGAGGCCGTTCGAGCAGCAGACCGGTTGCCAGGTCAATGCCAAGTACGCCGGTTCCTCCAATGAGATGGTCTCGCTGATGTCGAACGGCGGAGGCGGCCAGTACGACCTGGTGTCGGCGTCGGGCGACGCGGACCTTCGCCTGATCTACGGCGGCGACGTCCGCCCGGTGAACGTCAACCTGATCCCGTCCTGGAACGACTTCCTGGACTTCATGAAGTCCCCGGCGTGGAACACCATCAACGGCGTCCACTACGGCGTGTCGTACGAGTTCGGGCCGAACACGCTGATCTACAGCACGAAGACGTTTAGCTCACCGCCGACCTCGTGGGCCGTCATCTACGACCCCACGTACTCGGGTCAGGTCACGGTGCCGAACAACCCGATCCAGATCGCCGATGCGGCGCTGTACCTGTCCAAGAAGACCCCGAGCCTGGGGATCACCGACCCGTACGAGCTGACGCAGCCGCAGTTCGACGCGACGGTCAACCTGCTGAAGCAGCAGCGGCCCCTGATCAAGAAGTACTGGGACCTTGCCTCGCAGGAGATCTCGCTGTTCAAGAACGGCGACGTGACGGTGGGCGCCGGCTGGTCCTATCAGACGAACACGCTGAAGGCCGACGGCGCGCCGATCGACGAGACCGTGCCCCAGGAGGGGGCCACCGGATGGGCCGACACGTGGATGATGGCGACCAAGGCCCCGCACCCCAACTGCGCGTACAAGTGGATGCAGTGGGTGACGACCCCAACGGTGCAGGCGCAACAGGCGCTGTACTTCGGCGAGGCCCCCGCCAACAGCCAGGCGTGCGCGGAGATGGACAAGATGCAGAAGGGCGGCTGTGCGGAGTGGCACGCCGACAACCCCGAGGCGTACTTCCAGTCGATCTCGTTCTGGAAGACGCCGCTGGCCACGTGCGACAACGGCAAGAACGAGTGCGTGCCGTACCAGGACTGGGTGAACGCCTGGACGCAGGTCACGTCCTGATCGGGCCGTGGCGGCGGGGGTAGCGGTCGAGGCCAGGCCCCAGCCGAGGGGCGCGCGCGTCTCCGCGGCGCTGTGGAAGCGCGCGTGGCTGCGCGCGTCCCTCGTGCTGACCCCGCCGCTGGCCTGGTTCCTGGTCATCTACATCGCGTCGCTCGTCGTCCTGCTGGTGACGGCGTTCTGGCAGATCAACCCGCTCACCACGCAGATCGTGCACACCTGGACGCTGGACAACTTCCGGCAGATCCTCACCAGCTCGACCTACCGGGGGATCATCCTGCGCACGGTGGGGATGGCCGCTGCCGTCACGGCGACCGACGTGATCGTGGCGATCCCGTTCGGCTACTTCATGGCGCGCGTGGCGACCCCGCGCATGCGCTCGGCGCTGTTCGTGCTGGTGCTGCTGCCGCTGTGGGCCAGCTACATCGCGCGCGTGTACGCATGGATCCTGATCCTGAACCACGACGGGGTGCTGAACTGGACCCTGCTGAAGGTCGGCCTGCCGCGGGCGAACATCGGCTACACGAACATTGCGATGTGGATCGTGTTCTGCTACGTGTGGCTCCCGTTCATGATCATTCCGGTCTACGCGGCCTTCGAGCGCGTTCCGCATTCGTTCGTCGAGGCGTCGCTGGACCTCGGGGCGAAGAGCTGGCGCACGACGCGTCGCGTGCTGCTGCCGTTGGCCTTGCCGGGCATCGTCGCGGGGTCGATCTTCACGTTCTCGCTCACGCTCGGCGACTACATCACGCCGATCCTGGTGGGCGGAGCGGGTTCGACGTTCATCGGCAACGTCATCTACGACAACGTCGGCGTGGCGCAGAACCTGCCGTTCGCGGCGGCGATGGCGTTCGTCCCGATCGTGATCATGGCCGTGTACCTGCTGATCGCGCGCGCGATGGGCGCGTTCGAGGCGCTCTAGGGAGGCGGCGGTGGAGGGACGCGGGACGCGGATCGTGCTGGTGCTGTGGGTGATCGGCGTGCTGTTGTTCCTGTTCCTGCCGATCGTCACGATCATCCTGTACGCGTTCAACCCGTCGAACGTTCAGTCCTGGCCGATCTCCGGCTTCACGACGAAGTGGTTCACCGTGGCGTTCCACGACCCGCAGGTGCGCAGCGCGTTCGTGCTGTCACTGAAGGCCGCGTCGCTCGCCACGGTCACCGCGATCATCCTGGGCTCGCTGGCGGCGTTCGGCGTGCACCGGTTCCGGTTCTTCGGGCGTGAAGCGGTGTCGTTCCTGCTGGTGCTGCCGCTGGCGCTGCCGGGCGTCATCACCGGCATCGCGCTGAACTCGTTCTTCAGCTTCAACACGATCAACTTCGGCCTGATGACGATCGTGATCGGCCACGCGACGTTCTGCATCGTGGTCGTCTACAACAACGCGATCGCCCGGCTGCGCCGAACGTCCGGCTCGCTGGTGGAGGCGTCGCAGGACCTCGGCGCGGTGGGCTGGCAGACGTTCCGGTTCATCACGTTGCCGATGCTCTCGACGGCGCTGGTCTCCGGCGCCTTGCTCGCGTTCGCCCTCTCCTTCGACGAGGTGATCGTCACGTACTTCACGGCGGGGGCACAGAACACCTTGCCGCTGTGGATCTTCGGGGCGATCCGCCTGGGGCAGCAGCTGCCGGAGGTGAACGCCGTCGTGGCGGTCGTGCTGGTGCTGACGGTGATCCCGGTGCTGCTCGCCGTGCGGCTGGCGCGCGACACCGGGGCGGTGCGCCCGGGCGCGGCCGCCGGCGGCGCCGTGCAGGCCGAGCTGCCGGCGGAGTAGGCGATGCTCGAGTTCACCGACTGGGCGAAGGACATCCTGGCCCGAGCCGATTCGGCCGCCCGCCGCTTCAACCCGGACGTGGTCATCCGCCTGGCGCGCCAGGGCGGCACGGTTCAGGCGGTGCTCGCGGAGGGACCGGCCGAGGGCGACACGTCGGTCGAACTGCCCACGATGAAGCTGTACGTCCAGGCCGGCCTCGAGGGCCTGGTCGACGTCGAGGAACCGCACGATCGCCTCGTCCTTCGGGCGGCCGGATCGACGCCGAACGTTCGCGGCGAGCACTGAAGCGTTGCGCTTTGGTTGCGTGCCTTGACAAACCTCGGGGCCGTGCGTTGCATGGAACGCGGAGGGCACTTCCCCGATGGCTGCATGGATCGTGCTGGTGTTGGTCTCGGCGGTGTGCAGCCTCGTCCTGCTTCGCGCCACCGCCGCCCCGGCGTTCCTTGTGGATCCTTGGCACTGGCCGTTGCTGACAGGGCTGCGTGACCGCGTCGGGCACCGGCTCCCGCGAACGTCGCACCGGCTCGTGCGTCGCGCCGATCGTCCACGAGGACGCCGGCCACCCTGGGCGCGCGAGGCGCTGGCCATCGCGAAGCTCGTGACGTTCCTGCTGGTGACGCTGGCGCTGCTCGGGGGAGCCGTCGCCGGCGTCACGCTGCTGCTGGCATCGCGCTTTCACTCGGCCGGATAGGCCGCTGCGCGCCGTCGCGCAGACCCGGCGAGGGGACCGCGGCGGGGGTCCCTGGATGGAAGCCCCCGCCGCGACCGTGGTTCGTCTACGACTGCCGCCAGAACTCCACGTCGAGGACCCAGTCGTCCACCCGGAACGACGTGGCTCCCGAGATGACGGCCCACTGGAGCGAGATGGTGTGCACGCCGGCGGCCGCGCCGCTCCACGTCCGCTCGACGGTGTGGCTCTCCCAGTCGTTGGTGGTGCCGGGGCTGTCGAACGCGAAGTCCGTGTTCGACTGCGGGACCATCTCCGTCCCGTCGATCAGCAGGCGCACCGAGCACCATCCCCCCGAGCCGTTGCACAGGGACTCGCCGGTGAACTGCGCCGTGATCAGTCCCGACTGACCCGACGGGATCGTGATCGACGCCGTCGCCAGGGTGACGAACGTCGTCGATGTGGTCGTTGACGCGATGTCCTCGCGGACGGCGGTGATCCGCCGGGCCGCCATGTTGGCGGTGACCGTCGTTGACTGCGAGCTGTCGATGGCGGCGAGCGCCTGCTCCACCGCCACCGTTGCAATGATCGACACGACGGCGATCAGGGCCGTCGTGCGGATCGCGCGAATGCGCATGGAACCCCCCTTCCCCCTTGAGTGATGGCCGGGCGATCGTGCGGGGGGGCAAGGAGGACCACGGACGCGAGGAGCCCCGAGCCCGGGGATCCCGGGCAGCGTCCGTACGCGGGAGCAGATGCGGCTGCCGGGCGATTGCAACCCGACCTGGGTATCAACCCGGGCGTCGCCGCGCCGTCACCGCCACGTCTCCCGCGCGTCCCGGCCGCGTCTCCGCGGCGTCACCGCCCACGAACGGGCAGCTGGTGCCCCCCGTGCGGCTACTTCGTGGCGTCGGCCTCCACGGTGGCCAGGGCCTTCTCCAGCACGTCCAGGCCCTCGGACAGCAGCTCGTCGGAGATCGTGAGCGGCGGAAGGAATCGGATGACGTTGTCGTACGTGCCAGCCTTCAGGATCAGCACGCCTTGCGTGTAGCACTCCTCGATGAGCCGGCTCGCGGCCGCCTTGGCCGGGACCTTCGTGGCGCGGTCCTCGACCAGTTCGATCGCGACCATCGCGCCACGGCCGCGCACGTCGCCGATCAACGGGAACCGCCCGGCCATCTCGCGCAGCCGACCGAGCATCAGCTCGCCGATCGCGTTCGCGCGTTCGATCAACCCGTCACGTTCGATGGTGTCGAGCACCGCGAGACCGGCCGCGCAGGCCAGCGGGTTGCCGCCGTACGTGCCGCCGAGGCCGCCGGCGTGGACCGCGTCCATGATCTCGGCGCGCCCCGTGACGGCGCCGAGGGGTAGCCCGCCCGCAAGCGACTTCGCCGTCGTCACCAGGTCGGGCACGACCCCTTCGTGTTCGATCCCGAACATCGCGCCGGTGCGGCCGAACCCGCTCTGGACCTCGTCGGCGACGAACACGATGCCGTTGGCGGCGGCATACTCGGCCAGGCGCGGGATGAAGCCCTCGGCCGGCACGATGAATCCGCCCTCGCCCTGGACGGGCTCGATCAGGATGCACGCGACGTTGCCGGCGCCGATCTGCTTGTCGATGTTGTTGATCACCGTGTCGGCGCAGCTCGGCCCGCACTCGTCGTAGGACGCGCCCGTCGGGCACCGGTACGGGTAGGCCATCGGCATGCGGTACACCTCGGGCGCGAACGGCCCGAAGCCCTGCTTGTACGGCATCGCCTTGGCCGTGAGCGTCATCGCCATCAGCGTGCGCCCGTGGAACGCGTGATCGAAGACGACGACCGCCTGGCGCTTCGTGGAGTACCGGCTGATCTTCACGGCGTTCTCGACGGCCTCGGCGCCGGAGTTGACGAAGATCGTCTGGCGCGCGACGTCGCCGGGAACGAGCGCGTTCAGCCGCTCGGCGAGCGCCACGTACGGCTCGCTCATGGTCACGTGCATGCAGGTGTGGGTGAACTTCTCGACCTGATCGCGAACCGCGTCGACGACCGCGGGGGCCGCGTTGCCCACGTTGAGGACCGCCAGACCCGCGCCGAGGTCGATCAGCTGGTTGCCGTCCACGTCGAGCACGATGGCGCCTGAGGCGGCCTCGACGAACACGGGAGCCGTCCACGCCACGGCCTTGGGTACCGCAGCGAGGCGTCGCTCGAGCAGCCGGCGCGAATTCGGGCCGGGGATCTGGGTGACGACGCGCCGTTCCTGGGCTATGTCCATGCCGGGTCCTCCGTGGTGGGCCGCCGCGCTTCGGCCGCGCGGTCGCTCCAGTGTGCTCCCCTCGCCGGCGCCGCGTCAGGGGTCGGCCGAGCGAATCGGCCTGCGGCGATTTGTACGCTCCGGCCATCGTCCGCTCCGGCCGAGACGAGGCCCTTCGCACCTGCCCGCGCGTCCAACGCCACCCGGGCCGCCGCGGCGCGAGGCGACTTGTACGAACCGTACAATGGCGGCGTGCCGCTCACCGTCGCCGACCTGCTGAAGACTCCGGGCTTGACCCTTCGGCCGGCCGCGGGTCGCGCCGGGCTGTCCAACGCGATCCGTTGGGTGCACGTGAGCGAGCTCGAGGACCCGACGCCGTGGCTGAAGGGTGGCGAGCTCCTGCTCACCACCGGCATGGGCGTCGGCGCGACGCCGGCGCGCCAGCGCGCGTACGTCCGCCGGCTGATCGAGGCGGGCCTGGCCGGGTTGGGGTTCGGCCTGGGGTTTTCGCACCAGAAGGTCCCCAAGGCGCTGGTGGATACCGCGGAACAAGCTTCGTTCCCCGTGTTCGAGGTGCCGTACGTCCTCCCGTTCATCGCGATCACCGAAGCCGTGTTCACCCGGCTCGTCGCCGAGCAGTACGACCTGCTGCAGCGCTCGTTGGAGGCCGAGCACACGCTGACGCGCGCGGTCCTGGACGGACGCGGCGTCTCCGGCATCGTGGCGGCGCTCACGCGCGCGATCGACGGCTGGGCGATCCTGCTCGACCTGCACGGCGCCGTCATCGCGATCGAGCCCGACTCCGCCGGCGGCTTCGTGAAGCGGCTGTGGACCGAGCTGCAATCGTCTCGCCCCGAGGGCCCGCGCTTCAGCCTGTCGTTGGTGGACCGCGGCCAGAACATCGCGATCCAGCCGGTGTCCGCGCAGGGCCGGGTCGAGGCCTACCTGTCGGTGGGCAAGAAGGAAGCGCTGGGGCAGTTCGATCGCATCGTCGTGAGCCACGCGCTGTCGCTGCTGGCGCTGGAGCTGACGAAGGTTCGCGCGGTGTCGGAGACCGAACGGCGCCTGCGCGGCGACGTGCTCGAACAGATCCTGGCCGGCACGCTCGGGCCGGCCGAGGCGCGACGCACGCTCGACCGGCTGGGGTTCGCCCTGGACCGGCCCGTCATGGTCGTGGCGTTCGCGGGCGACGTGCCTCCAGAGGCGATGGCGCGCGCGTGCGAGGAGGCGCTGGCCCGCCAGTTCGAGGCGTTCCTGGCGCTCGGGCGCGAGGACCACGTCCTGGTCGTCGTGCAGCCCGAGGCCCCGGGGTTCCTCGCCGGACTGCGGGCGTCGGTGGCGGAGCGCACGACCGGCGCGGTGATGGCGGGCGCCGGCAGCCCCGTGCCGCACGAACAGCTGCTCCAGGGCGTGCGCGAGGCCCGGTACGCGCTGCAGGTGTGCCGGACCGAATCCCGGCCGCAGGCGGAGTTCGCGGACCTCGGCACGTATCAACTGCTGCTGTCGCTGCAGGACCCGGACGCGCTTCGGACGTTCGCCTCCAGCGTGCTGGCGCCGCTGGATGACTACGACGAGGCGCACGGCGGCCACCTGATCCCGTCGCTTCGGGCGTTCCTCGAGCGCAACGCGCGCTGGGAGGCGGCCGCGTCCGACCTCTATGTGCACCGGCACACGTTGCGGTACCGGATGCGGAAGGTGGAGGAGCTGACCGGGCGCGACCTGGCGTCGGCCCGGGATCGCATGGAGCTGTTCCTGGCGCTTCGCGCGCGCGACCTGCTGACGTCGGGGGACTGGCCGGAGGCGCCGGCGCCGGAACCGTTGGCCCGCACGTACAAGCAGGCGGGCCGCGTTGCGCCTTCCGAATCTCGACGCAGCGGGCGAAAAGGCTAGCGTAGTAGGGTCCATCGACGCGGCCGGCCGCGGCCGGTGGTCCGTCTCGAATGTCGTCGACACCGGAGCCCTTCGACCGAGAGGTCGAGGACCTACGAGGAGGGAGCCAATGGCCACGACGGTCAAGAAGGGGCAGATGTTCATCGGCGGCGCGTGGGTGGACGCCTCCTCGGGGGAGACCGCGCCGGACATCAACCCGGCGACCGGAGAGGTCGTCGCGGAGATCGCGGTGGGGACCCGTGAGGATGCCGACCGGGCCGTGGCCGCTGCCCACAGGGCCTACGAAGAGGTGTGGTTCGACACGCCGGCGAAGGAGCGGTCGGCGATGCTGTTGAAGCTGGCCGACGCGATCGACGCCGACGCCGAAGAGCTGGCGCGCCTCGAGTCGATCGACGTCGGCAAGCCCATCTCGGTCGCGGCCGCCGACATCCCCTTCATCTCGGACAACCTGCGATTCTTCGCCGGCGCGGCCCGCCTGCCGGAGGGCAAGTCGGCGGCGGAGTACGAGCGAGGGTTCACCAGCATGATCCGCCGCGAGCCGCTCGGCGTGACGGCCGGCATCTGCCCGTGGAACTACCCGTTGATGATGGCCGCGTGGAAGATCGGCCCGGCGCTGGCGGCGGGCAACACGTCGATCATCAAGCCGGCGGAGCTGACGCCGCTGACGGCGATCCGGCTGGCGGAGCTGTCGGCCGACATCCTGCCATCCGGCGTGCTGAACATCGTCACCGGGCGAGGCTCGGTCGTCGGCGACCAGCTGGTCCGCCACCCGGTCGTTCGCCTCGTCTCGGTCACCGGTGACACGGCGACGGGCAAGATCATCGCCGCCGCAGCCGCAGACACGGTGAAGCGCGTGCACCTGGAGCTCGGCGGCAAGGCGCCGGTCGTGGTCTTCGACGACGCGGACGTCGGCAAGCTCGTCGAGACGCTGAAGTTCGCGGGCTACACCAACACGGGCCAGGACTGCACGGCCTCGTGCCGCGTGCTGGCCTCGGGCGGGGTCTACGACAGCCTGCTGTCCGAGCTGGTGCCGGCCGTGAAGTCCATCCGGGTGGGCGACATCACCAGCATCGAGACCGAGATGGGCCCTCTGGTCTCGGACCGGCAGCGCGAGAGCGTGGCCGGGTTCGTCGACCGCGCGCGGAGCTCGGGCGGGGACGTGCTCACCGGCGGCAAGGCGATCGACGGCGCCGGCTACTTCTACGAGCCGACCGTCGTCGCCGGCGTCGATCAGTCGTCGGAGATCGTGCAGCGTGAGGTCTTCGGCCCTGTCGTGTCCGTGCAGCGGTTCGCCGACGAGGACGAGGCCGTGTCGTGGGCCAACGACATCGACTACGGGCTCGCGTCCTCCGTGTGGACGAAGGACTCGTCGCGGGCGCTCCGGGTCGCACGGCGACTGCAGTTCGGGGCCGTGTGGATCAACACGCACTTCATGATCACGCCCGAGATGCCGCACGGCGGATACAAGCAGAGCGGGTACGGCAAGGACATGTCCATGTACTCGCTGGAGGACTACACGCAGATCAAGCACGTGATGGCGTCGCTGGACTAGCGGGGCCGAAGGGGCAGGGCCAACGACGCGCCGCCCGCAGCGAGCGGCGCCGAGCGGACGGTGGTGATGACGCGATGACGGCGAAGCCTTTCCTGGTCGACGGCGAGTGGCGAACGGGCGATGGGACGTTCGACGTGACGAGTCCCTACGACGGCAGCGTCGTTGCCGCCGTCGGCGTCCCGACGGAGGCCGACGTCGAGGAGGCGGCGGCGAAGGCGGCCGCAGCATTCGCCGAGACGTCGCGGCTTCCCGTACACGCGCGGGCCGACGCGCTTGACCACATCTCGCGCAGGCTGGCCGAGCGCGTCGACGAGAACGCCGAGCTGATCGCGCGCGAGGGCGGCAAGCCGCTGAAGTGGTCGAAGGCCGAGGCTACCCGGGCGATCGCCACGTTCCGGTGGGCCTCCGAGGTCCTTCGCCACGGCGACGACGAGGTCATGCGGCTGGACACCGAGGCGTCCCTCGGGTCCCGCCTGGGGATCATTCGCCGGTTCCCCTTCGGCCCGGTGCTCGGCATCACCCCGTTCAACTTCCCCCTGAACCTGGTCGCCCACAAGGTGGCGCCGGCGATCGCGGTCGGAGCGCCGATCGTGGTGAAGCCGGCGCGCGCGACGCCGCTCGGGGCGCTGGCGCTGGCGGAGCTGTTCGTCGAGACCGATCTGCCGAGGGCGATGTACCAGGTGGTGACCGCCTCCTCGTCGGTCGCCGACGCCATGGCCCGGGACGTCCGGTACCGCAAGATCTCGTTCACGGGCTCAGCGGAGGTGGGCTGGTACCTGAAGGGCCTCGACCCCAAGAAGCGGGTCACGCTCGAGCTGGGCGGCAACGCCGGCGTCATCGTGCACTCCGACGCCGACCTCGACCTCGCCGCCGCGCGAATCGCGTTCGGCGGCTACTACCAGGCGGGGCAGTCCTGCATCTCGGTACAGCGCGTGCTGGTGCAGTCGGAGGTGTACGACGACTTCTGCGCGCGGCTCGTCAAGCAGGTGGAGAGCCTGAAGTACGGCGATCCCATGGATCCCACGGTCGACGTCGGCCCGGTGATCGACGCCGGGTCGCTCGATCGCATCTCCGAGTGGGTGGACGAGTCGGTGTCGCAGGGCGCCGAGGTGCTCACCGGCGGGCGGCGCGAGGATCCCTTCTATGTCCCCACGGTGCTGGCGAAGACCACCCCGGAGATGAAGGTCCGGTGCGAGGAGGTCTTCGGCCCGGTCACCGCGGTCGCGCCGTACCAGACGTTCGAGGAGGCCATCGCCGAGGTGAACAACTCGCGCTACGGGCTGCAGGCCGGCGTGTTCACCAACGATCTCACCCGGGCGTTCCAGGCGCACCGCGAGATCCAGGCAGGCGGCGTCATCATCAACGACCAGTCCGCCTGGCGGGCCGACCAGATGCCGTACGGGGGGTCGAAGGACTCCGGGTTCGGGCGCGAGGGCCTGCGCTTCGCGATCGAGGAGATGACCGAGCCCCGGATCATGGTCCTGTCGAACGTCCCCCTGTAGCGCCGGGTTCGACGCGGCCGCGGTGGATCCGCTCGAACACGACCCCGACCTGACCGCCCTGCGCGAGGAACGCCTCGCCCGGCTGCAGGCGTCGATGGCGGCCCACGGCGTCGACGGGTGCCTGCTGTTCAACGAACCCAACATCCGGTACGCGACCGGCGCCTCGGCGATGCCGGTGTGGAGCATGAGCACGTTCGTTCGCTGCGCGCTGGTGCCCGGCGAGGGCGACCCGATCCTGTTCGAGCATCCGAATTCCATCCATCGCTCGCGGCACCGCGCGAAGGACGTCCGGCCGATGCACGCCTGGGAGTTCTACGACGACCCGGCGGCCGAGGCGACCACCTGGGCCGCCGAGACCGCCGCGGGGATGCGCGAGCTTGGCATCGCCGGTCCGCTGGCCGTCGACCGGGTCGGTGCGCCCGGGTTCCTGGCCCTGGCGGCCGAGGGAGTGGCGATCGTCGATTCGGCGCCGGTGACGCAGGAGGCGCGCGAGGTCAAGACGCCGCAGGAGATCCGGCTGTTCGAGCTCAACGGGCGGCTGATCTCCGAGGCCCTCGCCGAGTTCGAGGCGGCGGTCGTTCCCGGTGCGCGGGAGCAGGACCTGCTGGCCGTCCTCGCCTCCGCCGTGCTCCGCCGCGGCGCGGAGTACCTGGCCACCTCCACGTGCCCCTCCGGGCCGAACACCAACCCGTGGCGGGCCGAGGCCACCGGCCGCGAGCTGGCCGATGGCGACCTGGTGTTCGTCGACACCGATACCGTCGGCGTCGAAGGCTGCTTCTTCTGCGTGTCCCGGACCTTCCTGTGCGGCCACCTGCCCGCCACGCGCGCGCAGGTGGACGCGTATCGCGCCGCGTACGGGTGGCTCGAGGGCATGCGGGAGACGCTGCGGCCCGGCTTGACGTGCGCGGAGGTCGCCGCGCGGGCGCCCCGGCTGCCCGATCGCTACCTGGCGCAGCGCTACGAGGTGATGGTCCACTCGGTGGGCCTGGAGGAGGAGAGCCCGAGCGTCGCCTACCCCTCGGACCAGCAGCCGAACCCGGACCGCGTCCTGCGCGAAGGCATGGTCCTGGTGGCCGAGGTCTACGCCGGCGAGGTGGGCGCCGGCGACGGCGTCAAGCTCGGCGACGAGCTGCTGCTGACGGACGACGGGCCCGTCGTGCTGGCCCCCTATCCGTTCGAACCCCGGCTCCTCTGACGCTGGCCCGCGCGGGCACGCCTTCCCCGGGTGTATCCCCCTTGTACAAACCGGCCAACGCCGTTTTGCCCCGAAGGTGGTCCCGCTGCGAAGGCGGAGCCGGTACGGTCCGACCGTCGGACCCACCGGTCGCGTCGGCCCCGGACGAGGGGGCGACGTGTCACAATCACCTCCTTGGGCCCTGGGAAGCGGGGGGATCTGCGATGAGCGTGCGCGACGTCGACGTCCGGCTCGAACGCGTGACCAAGCAGTTCACCGACATGACGGCCGTGAACGACCTCGATCTGGAGATCGATCGGGGCGAGTTCTTCAGCCTGCTCGGCCCGTCGGGCTGCGGCAAGACGACCACGCTGCGGATGATCGGCGGCTTCGAGGAGCCGTCCGCCGGGACCATCTACCTCGGCGGGACCGACGTCACCGAGCTCCCGCCGTACAAGCGCAACGTGAACACGGTGTTCCAGTCCTACGCGCTGTTCCCGCACCTGACGGTCCAGGAGAACGTCGCGTTCGGCCTTCGACGCCAGAAGGTGGCCAAGGCCGACATCCAGACCCGGGTGGACGAGGCCCTGCGCCTGGTCGATCTGGTCGGGTTCGAACGCCGCAAGCCGTCCCAGCTGTCGGGTGGCCAGCAGCAGCGGGTCGCCCTGGCGCGCGCACTGGTGAACCACCCCAAAGTCCTGCTGCTGGACGAGCCCCTCGGCGCCCTGGACCTCAAGCTGCGCAAGCAGATGCAGCTGGAGCTCAAGCGCATCCAGCAGGAGGTGGGCATCACCTTCCTGTACGTCACGCACGACCAGGAAGAGGCCATGACGATGTCCAACCGCCTGGCGGTGATGCGCCACGGCAAGATCGAGCAGATCGGCGCGCCGGAAGACGTGTACGAGCACCCGGCGACCGAGTTCGTCGCCGGCTTCCTGGGTGCGTCCAACCTGCTGGACTGCGAGGTCAAGGAGCGTGGGGACAAGGTGGCAACCCTGCTGGTCCAGGGCGGCTCCGTCGTACGCGTTCCGGTGAGCCGGCTGAACGGGCCCGACCCGGTCGTGCGCATCGGCGTTCGGCCGGAGAAGATCCGGCTGGAGGCGGACGAGGGCGAAGTCGGCTCGGACTGGAACGCCGTGAGCGGCACGCTGCGGGTCTCCACCTTCATCGGGGTCAGCCACCAGTTCACGGTGGAGGGGCCCTCTCACAGAACGCTCACGGTCTACGCGCAGAATCTCGGCCAAAACGGCATCCCCTCGGCGGGCCAGCAGGTCCGCCTGGTTTGGCGTCCCGAGCACACGTTCGTGGTGGCACCATCCGAACCGCTTGCGGATTGGGAGGAGGAAACGTAATGACGCAGGAGTTCGACCCGTCCAACCTCGACCCCGCGAAGATGGATCCGGCGTTGTACCGGGGGCTGACGCAGAACCGGTTCTCCCGGCGCCAGATGCTGAAGTACGCGGGAATGGGCGCGGGGGGCCTCGGGCTGGCGGCGTTCCTGGCCGCGTGCGGCACCAAGGGTGTCGCGTCCTCCTCCGGCGGTGGGTCCAACAGCCTGCCGAACGCGGGCATCGGCACGACGTCATGGTGGGCCAAGCAGACGCTGCACCACCAGCTTGAGTTCGCGAACTGGCCCTACTACATCGACGTATCGCACGGGAAGCATCCCTCGCTGACCGAGTTCACGAGCAAGACCGGCATCCAGGTCGACTACCGCGAGGTCATCCAGGACAACACGGAGTTCTTCGCGAAGATCCGCCCGAGCCTGCAGGGGGGCCAGCCGACGGGCTACGACATCATCGTCATGACGAACAACAGCCCGCCCCTCGGGTACCTGATGGAGTTCGGCTGGCTCATCCCGCTGGACCACAGCAAGATGACGAACTTCAACCAGTACGCGGGACCGCTCGTGAAGAACCCCGCGTGGGACCCGGGCAACAAGTACACGATGGCCTGGCAGTCGGGCTACACGTGCCTGGCGTACAACTCCGACGAGATCAAGACGCCGATCACGTCCGTGCAGTCGTTGTTCGACCCGCAGTACAAGGGCCACATCGGGATGATGTCCGACCCGCAGGAGCTCGGGAGCCTCGGGCTGCTGGCCATCGGAAAGGAGCCCGCGAAGTCCACGCAGGCCGATTGGAAGGCCGCGGCGGACAAGCTCAACGCGCAGAAGTCTGCCGGCCTGGTCAGGAACTACTACGACCAGAGCTACATCAACGCGTTGAAGAACGGCGACACGATCATCTCGCAGGCCTGGTCGGGCGACATCTTCCAGGCGAACCTGTCCGGCTACAAGAATCTGAAGATCGTCATCGCGCAAGAGGGCGCCATGTTCTGGACCGACAACATGTGCATCCCGCTGTACGCGGCCAACCCGCTGGACGCGATGACCTACATGGACTACGTCTACGACCCGAACGTCCAGGCCGTCATCGAGGACTACAACAACTACGTCTGCCCCGTCCCGGCCGCCCAGGACATCATCCGGGACCAGCTGAAGGATCCGGCGGTGGCGAACAGCCCGACCGTGTTCCCCACCGCCCAGATGGTGTCGTTGTCGAGGCCCTACTACCAGTACAAGAACCAGGCGGAGCTGGACGCGTGGAACAACCTGTTCGTGCCGATCACGCAGTAGCGCGGCGGTCGAGGACGCGAGCCGGAAAGCGGGCGGCGCCCTACTTCCTGGCGCTGCCCGGCGGCCTGTGGCTCGCCGCCCTGTTCCTGGTGCCGCTGATCATCATGCTGTCCCTGTCGCTGCAGACCGGCGACCCGCTGCACGGCTACACGCTGACCTGGCACTTCGCCGAATTCGGGCAGGTCCTCTCGCAGCACCACACGGAGTTCGTACGGTCGATCTACTACGCGGCCGCCGCGACGGTCATCTGCCTGATCGTGTCGTTCCCGCTCGCATACTGGATCGCGTTCCACGGCGGCACGCGCAAGAACTTCTTCCTGCTGATGCTCCTGCTGCCGTTCTTCGTCTCGTTCGTGATCCGCAGCCTCGCATGGCAGTTCCTGCTGTCGGACAACGGCATCCTGCTGGGAACGCTCAAGAACCTGCACCTGCTGCCGCAGGACTTCCACGTCCTGGCCACGAGCACCGCGGTCATCGCCGGCATCGCGTACAACTACCTGCCGTTCACGGCGCTGCCCCTGTACGTGTCGCTCGAACGCATCGACCCTCGGGTCATGGAGGCGGCCGGCGACCTGTTCGCCAACCGCCGTCAGGTGTTCATGAAGGTCGTCTTCCCGCTCTGCATCCCGGGCATCTTCGCGGCGTTCCTCCTGACGTTCGTCCCCGCCGTCGGCGACTACCTGAACCAGCAGATCCTGGGCGGCGTGTCGAACACGATGATCGGGACCATCATCCAGACCCAGTTCCTGGTCAACGGCGACTACGCGGGTGCCTCTGCGCTGTCGGCCATCCTGCTCGCGGGCGTGCTGTTCGGCATCTTCCTGTACGCCCGACTATTGGGCTCGCGCACGATCGAGGAGTACATCTGATGGGCACGATCGCCGCCGAGGTCCCCGAACAGATCACCGCGACCACCGCGCCGCCGCCCCGGCACCATCGGCCATGGTGGCGGGGGAAGATCCTGCCGGTCTACTCGGCGCTCGTGCTGCTGTACCTGGTGACGCCGATCCTGGTGATGATCCTGTACAGCTTCAACCAGTCGCATGCGCGCCTTCCGCAGGTCAGCTTCAAGTGGCAGGGGTTCACGCTGCAGTGGTACAAGCAGTGGAACGGCATCCCCGGCCTGACGCCGGCGTTTCGCCTCACGCTGATCCTGGCGTCACTGTCGGCGATCGTGGCCGCCGCCGTCGGCACCCTGCTGGCGCTCGCGCTGGTTCGGTACCGCTTCCGGGGCAAGGTCGCCACCGAGCAGGTGATGTTCCTGAACATCGCCGCTCCCGAGATCGTGATCGGGGCCTCGCTGCTCGGCCTGTTCGTCACGCTGAACCTGCCCCGCGGGTTCGACACGCTGTTCCTTGCGCACGTCACCTTCTGCATCGCGTACGTGGCGATCACCGTGCGGGCCCGGCTGGCGGGGTTCGACCGCTCGCTGGAGGAGGCCGCCCAGGACCTGGGCGCCAACGCCTGGGTCACGTTCCAGAAGGTCACGCTCCCGCTCATCTGGCCGGGCGTGCTGGCGGGAGCGCTGATGGCGTTCGCGCTGTCCATCGACGACTTCGTGATCTCGAACTTCGTCGCCGGCAACGTCGAGACGTTCCCGCTGTGGATCTACGGCGCCGTCCGTGTCGGCATCCCGCCGCAGGTGTTCGTGCTGGGGACCGTGATCTTCGCGGCCGGCGTGCTCATCGCTACACTGAACCTTGTGCTGCAGCGCAAGAAGAAGTGACCCCCGGGCGCCCGCCGCCCGCCGAAGGAGGAATACCCGTGGCAACCAGGATGGACACCGAACGCATCGCCGCGCGCGCCGCCGAGATCGCCGCGCTGGAGACCCGGCGATTGGTCGAGCGCACGCCCCGGTCCGAGGCCCTGCACCGCCGGGCGCTGAAGAGCCTGCCGAACGGCGTTGCGTCGAACTTCCAGGCCGGCGACCCCTACCCCGTGTACCTCGAGCGGGGATCGGGTTCCCACGTGTGGGACGCCGACGGCAACGACTACGTGGACTTCCACGGCGGGTTCGGTGTCAACGTGGTCGGCCACGCGCACCCGAAGATCGCCGAGGCCATCGCCAAGGCGGCAGGGTCCGGCACGCACTTCGCCGTGACCACCGAGACGACGGTGGCCCTGGCAGAGCAGATCTGCGAGCGGTTCGGCCTGGAGCAGATGCGCTTCGTGAACTCCGGC
The DNA here is from genome assembly GCA_036406615.1 of Actinomycetota bacterium. Lineage (GTDB taxonomy): Bacteria > Actinomycetota > UBA4738 > UBA4738 > UBA4738 > DASXAQ01. The sequence goes on from DASXAQ010000045.1 coordinate 23,304, forward strand.
ACGGAGGCCACCATGGACGCCATCCGCGTGGCTCGCGCCGCGACGGGCCGCGACCGGATCGTCAAGATCGAGGGCTCGTACCACGGCCATCACGACGTGGTCCTGTTCTCCGTGGTGCCGGAGTCGGACGTGCTGGGCATGCGGGAGAACGTCTCGGGCGAGTCCGCCGATGCCGAGGGCACCGCGTACACGACGCGGCCGACGTCGAAGGGCGTCCCGCGCTCGCAGTGGCACGACACGATCATCGTCCCGTTCAACGACGCGCAGGCCTTCGAGGACGTGTGCCGCGAGCACGGCGACGAGATCGCCGCCATCATCATGGAGCCGGTGATGATGAACGTGGGCATCGTGGTGCCCGACCCGGGATACCTCGAACGCGTCCGCGAGCTCTGCGACACGTACGGCGTGGTGTTCATCTACGACGAGGTCAAGTGCGGCGCGACCATCGCCTACGGCGGCGCGACCGAGCGTTTCGGCGTCCAGCCGGACCTGGCCTGCTTCGCCAAGGCCGTCGGCGGCGGCACCTGCACCGGGGCATTCGGCGGCAAGGCTTCCGTGATGGAGTACGTGACGAAAGGCGCCGCGCAGCAGGGGACCTTCAACGGCAACCCGCTGGCGGCCGCCGCGGGGTACGTCGCCCTGACCGAGGTCCTCACGCGGGACGCCTACCGGGAGTTCGCCCGCCTTGGCACGATGCTCGCGGAGGGCTGCCGGGCCGCGATCGCCGACACGGGTGTGGAGGCGCACGCGGTGGACCTTGGCGCCAAGGGGTGCGTGTCGTACCGGGCCGAGCCGATGCACAACTACCGGGACTTCCTGGAGGCGCACGCCGAGCTCTTCTACGCGTCCTATCCGTGGATGGTCAACCGCGGGATCTTCATGACGCCCGGGGACGAGGAGCAGTGGACGCTGTCGGTGCAGCACTCCGACGAGGACGTCCAGCGCTACATCGACGCGTTCGGTGAGTTCTGCCGGGAGCTGGCCGGCTAGCGTCGCCGCGAAGCGCGCGATGACGCAGGAGTCGCTGTCGTTCGATCGCGCCGCGGACTACTACGACCGCACTCGCGCGCTGTCGCCGGCGACGATGTCGGCCATCGTCGCCATGTTGTCGGAGGAACTGCGGGACCGGGACCGGACGCTCGAGGTCGGAGTCGGCACCGGCCGGATCGCCCTCCCGTTGGCGGACACGGGGATCCGCCTGGCCGGCGTCGACCTGTCCATGCCGATGATGGCGCGACTGGTCCACAAGGCTGGCGGCCGGCCACCGTTCCCGCTGGCCGTGGCCGACGCGACGGTGCTGCCGTTCGCCGACGCCGCGTTCGGGGCGGCCTTCGTCGTGCACGTGCTGCACCTGATCCCCCGGTGGCGCGACGCGGTTCGCGAGATGGCGCGCGTGTGCGTCCCCGGCGGCGTCCTGCTGATGGACCTGGGGGGCTGGCACGGCGCCTCCCACGAGATCAACGAGCGGTTCTTCGAGTCGGTTGGATTGCGCCCGAAGCGGCATCGGGGGCTCGGTGAGGATGAGTGGGACCAGCTCGACGAGCTCCTCGCCGAAACGGGCGGGCGCGCCCGTCCGCTCCCGGAGATCGTCGACGAGCGGCGCACGACTCCGAACGAGGTCATCGACGGACTGGCAAGCGGGTTGTTCTCCCAGACGTGGAGTGTCCCCGAGGAGACCCTGCGCGAAGCGGGCGTCGAGACCCGCGAGTGGGCGCTGGAGCGGTACGGAAGCCTGACGGAGCCGATCGTCGCTCGAACGCCGATCCGGTGGCGGGCGTTCGACCTGCCCTGATCCGAACCGACGGCGACTCGCGGGAGATCAGGCCGATCGCTGCGGGGAGGGCGTCCGGCCGTGCTTGCGGAGCGCGATACCCGAAAGAGCCTCCAGCACAACTCGATGCGCCAGCAGGGCCGTGATGTCGGCGTGGTCGTACGGGGGCGAGACCTCGACGACCTCCATGCCGGCCAGCGGCAGCTCCGTCGCGATCCGCCGCACGGCGCGCAGGAGCTCGCGAGCGGTGAGCCCTCCCGGCTCCGGCGTGCCGGTGCCGGGCGCGTGAGCCGGATCGCAGACGTCGATGTCCACCGAGAGGAAGACGTGGCCGAGGCCGGCCTGGGCGGCCAGCACCTCGTCCATGACCGGTGCCATCCCGCGCTCGTGGATCTCGTCCATCAGGTGCCACCGGAAGCCCTGCCCGCGGGCCCAGTCCAGGTCCGACGGCGGCGGCCAGTAGCCTCGCAGCCCGACCTGGACGATGTGCTCGCCGCGGATCGAGCCCTCTTCCACCAGGAGTCGAAGCGGCGTGCCGTGCGACAGCCGTGGCTCCTCGTAGGCATCGTCCGCGTGCGCGTCGAAGTGGATGAGCCCGAGGGGCGACGGCGCCACGTGCGCGGCGACGGCGCCAACGTCCGGGTGGGCGATGGCGTGATCGCCGCCGAGCACGATCGGGACGGCGCCGGCGGCGCACACCGCGGCCACGGCGTCGCGGATGCGTTCGTGGGTCGTCAGCGGGTATCCGGGCACCGCCGACACGTCCCCGTGGTCGACGACCGTCAGCGCGTCGAACGGGTCGATGCCCGCGTCCAGGTTCGGCATCGAGGGCGGCGCCCAACCGATGGGGTCGGCCGCACGGATCGCGCGCGGGCCGAATCGCGCGCCGGGCCGGTACGAGACCAGCTCGTCGGACGGCGCACCCAGGATGGCGACGTCCACGCCGGACAGCTCGGACGCCTCCAGGACCAGCGGGAGCTTTCCGAACGTCGGAATGCCCGCGAACGACGGCTCCTCGTCCCGCCCGACCCGCATCGTCGTCAGCCTCTGCGCTGCAGGTGTTTCTGGACGACGGTGGTCGCGGTTGCCCGCGCAACCAGGACCGGCTGGTCGAGCGCGTCGACGGCCGACTCCTCCAGATCGGGCCGCGCGTCGACCACTCGCCAGGCCTCGGCGTCGAACGTGCGAGACGTGTTCCCCTCCCGGACCAGCTTCGCCCGGCACTCCAGGAAGTCGCCGGGGCGCACCGGCGCCAGGAACTCGACGCGCTCGTAGGCGCGCAGCAGGCCCTCGTCGCCGTCTCGGCGGACGGTGATCTCGGTGGCGAGGTCGCCGAAGATCTTCATGACGAACGCGCCGGCGGCGATGCTGCCGTAGTGCGCGTCCTCGGACCCCACTCGGATCCGGATGAACGACTCCACCGGTTGCTCGGCCATCACGCGTGCTCCTTCCCTTCGCTCTGGCTTCCATTGGCGAGTACGGCGTTCGCCGCGTCCACGACGACGAGGGCGTCTGCTGCGCATGTGCCGGCCTCGCCGACGAACATCGGGTTGACGTCCACCTCGCGGATCTCCGGATGGTCCGCAGCCAGGCGCGACAGCGCGGCCACGGCCTGCTTGAGCGGTTCCGGGTCGGCGCCCGCCCGGTCGAGCATGGCGCCGATCACGCTCTCCTGCAGCATCTCTTCGAGGTCCTCCACGGAGACCGGGCACACCCGGACCGAGACCTGCTTCAGCGCCTCGGTCAGCGCCCCGCCCACGCCGACCAGGACCACCGCGCCGAACGCGGAGTCGTGCCGCATGCCACAGATGACCTCGACGCCGGCGGCTGTGGCCTCGACCAGCACCCCGTTCGCCGGCACGCCGCTGTTCCGCGCGCGCTCGGCGAGTCGGTCGAACGTCGCGCGCACGGCGTCGTCTCCGGCCACGCCGACGGCCACGAAGCCGGCCGCCGACTTGTGGGCGACGCCGGGGGCGTTCGCCTTCATCACCACGGGGTGCCCCAGGTCGCCGGCGAGGCGAACGGCTTCCTCGGCGGTGGCCGCCACGTCGCCCGGGACCACCGGCACGCCGTACGCGGCCAGCACCCGCCGGCTGGCGTGTTCGGACAGCACTGGCCCCGGCTCGTCGATCGAGACGAGGCCGGGCTCGGCAGCCGCGGGGAGCGGGGTGCGGTCGCGCCAGGTGCCCCACCACCGGGCTCGCCGAAGCGCCACCAGGGCGGGGCGCAGGCCGTGCAGGAGCGGGATCCCGGCGGCGCGCAGCGGCTCGCGAACGGACTCGTGGGCCGGCCCCATGCCGTGCAGCGTGAAGTAGACGCCGTAGCGGCCGGTTCGGCGGACGGCCTCGATGAGCGACCGCGCGCCCGCCGCCCCGAGGTCGACCTCGTTCTCGCCCATCCACGTCGTCACCTTGTCGAGCGCGACCGCGACGATGTCCGCGTCCTCGTGTGCCATCGCGTCGACGATCTCGTCGTAGAGCGCGTGGAAGTCGGGGTCGACTCCCCAGGGGTCGACGGGGTTGCCGATGTAGGCGAAGTTCGGCCAGCGGCCACGCAGGCGCTCGACCATCGCGGGCGACGGCTGCGGCAATTCGAACCCGAGCCGCCGGGCGTGATCGGCCACGAGCTGCGCCTCCCCGCCCGAATCCGTGACGGCGATCAGCCGCGGCCCCGGCGGCAAGCGCTTGTGCGCCAGCACTTCCGAGACCTCGATGAGCTCGTCCAGGTCGTCGACGCCGATCGCGCCGAGCTGATGCAGCAGCCCGGTCACCACTTCGTCGGCGGACGCCAGCGTCCCGGAGTGCGCGGCGATGGCCGCGGCCGCCTCGGCGGAGCGCCCTGCCTGCAGGACGGCGGCGGGCTTGCCGGCCGCCCGCATCGCGCGCAGCCCGTCGACGAACGCCGCCGGATCGCGAAAGCCCTCCAGGAACACCGCGACCGCATCCGTGTCCGGATCGCTCGCGAAGTAGCTGAGGTATTCGCCCGCGGACGTCCCCATCTCCGTGCCCGAGGAGACCAGCGCGGAGAACCCGATGCGCGGCCCCATGTTCACCATAGCCTCGATCACCGAGCCGCTCTGCGACACCACGGCGACCCGGCCGGGCAGGAGGTGCGGGGCGAGCGTCCCGATGTACAGCGCCGCCCGGCCGGGCGCGATGACGCCCATGCAGTTCGGGCCGGCGACGGCCATGCCGTACTCGCGCGCCACGGCGGCGATCTCGCGTTGGGCGTCGACGGCCGCCTGGCCCGTTTCCGAGAAGCCGCCGCCCGGGACCATCGCCGCGCGCGCTCCTCGCTTGGCGGCGGCGCGCAGGACCTCGGGCACCAGGTCGATGCGAACCGCGGCCGCCACGGCGTCCGGCGCCTCCGGCAGGTCGTCCACCGACGGGTAGCAGCGACGGCCGGCAACCTCCTCGTAGCGAGGGTTCACGGGATACACCGGCCCCCGATAGCCGATGGCGTCCAGGTTCTCCAGGACGATGCGCCCGACGAACGAGGTCGGCGACGCGCCGACCACCGCGACGGATCGCGGCTCGAGCAACGCGTCGATGGGCTTGGCCGGGCCGGGCATGGCGGCGGCCATTGTGCCCGGTCGGGACCGCCGGCCTCAACCGACGCGACGAACAGGAACGGGCCGGCGTGCCGCCCGTTTGGACACCACCTCCGGGGCGGGCCGCCCGATCCGCGGATGCCCGTAGACTTGGCGCCGGAGGTCGATCGCATGGGGCTGTTCCTGCTCATCCTGTTGCTGGTCCTGCTGGCCACCGGAGCCCTCTGGGCCGTGGTCAAGGTGGCCCTGGGCGTGGCGCTCGGGCTGCTCATCGTGGTTGCGGCCGTCGGCGCGTTCGTGACCTGGCGCGTTCGCCGGGCGATGCGCGGCAGCGGGTGGCGCCAGGTGAAGGGCCCCGGCGGCTCGTCCGAGGTGACGGTCTTCTACCGCGAGCCGAAGGACGATCCGCGCTCCTAACCGGCCTCGAACATCGCTCGTGACGCGAACCCGCCGATCGTGGCGGCCGCTTCCTTCTCCCGCCGCCAGAAGAAGTGGTCGGTGTCCGGCAGGACCACCGTCTCCGCGCCCGGGATCCGGCGCGCGAGCGACCTGAGCTCGGGCACCGGGCAGAACGGGTCTGCCTCGCCCGCGAGCAGCAGGACCGGACCCGCCATGGCCGCCAGTTCGTCCCGGGACGGCAGCGGCGGCAGGTCGAGCCCCGCCTCGCCCAGCGGGATGCCCACCACGGCACTTGCCGCGACGGCGTCATCGCGCGCGCCCAGGCGAAGGGCAACGTTCGCCCCGAACGACCAGCCGCAGACGAACGCGGGTCCGTCCACCGTTTCGCCGGCGAGCCGCAGTGCCGCCGCCGCATCCTCCAGCTCGCCGACCCCACCGTCGTACGCGCCGCCGGATCCCATCACGCCGCGAAAGTTGAACGACACCACGACCATCCCGCGCGCGGCCAGCTCGTTTCGGATGGCCCACAGCAGCGGGTGGTCCTTGCTGCCGCCCTCCTGTGGATGTGGGTGGCAGATGACGGCCGAGCCGCGGGCGTCGTCATCCGGATGCCGAAGCTCCGCCTGGAGCACCACGCCGCCGGCCGACGCGATCTCGATCGGGCCATCGTTCACGCCGCCAGCCTCCCACGCCGGCGACGGGCGGCGTGCCGCGCCCGTGTGCGACGATGGGCCGCGTGACCGGAGCCGACGTGCCGCTCGGGGTGGTGCTGCGGGACCCGCTTCCCTGGGACGAGGCGCTCGATGTCGTTCGCACCGCCGAGGACACGGGGTACGAAGCGGTCTTCGTCCCCGAGATCCAGGCGCGCGAGGCGTTCGCGACGCTGGCCGGATTCGCGGCGAACACCGAACGGATACGGCTGGGGACCGGCATCGTGACGGTCGCCTCGCGCGCGCCGGCGACCACGGCGATGGCCGCCGCGACCGTGCACGAGGCCTCGGGCGGTCGCATGATCCTGGGCATCGGCTCGGGCGGAGCCACGCGCGACCAGCACCCGCTCGCCCTCGTGCAGGACTACGCGCGGTTCGCGCGGGCGGCCTTGGCGGGGGAGCCCGCGCGCTCGGAGCGCTTCGGCGTCGACGGCTTCGAGCTCGGGGTGGCGCTGCCGTCGCCGGTTCCCGTGTGGCTGGCGGCGCTGGGGGACCGGATGATCGCGCTGGCGGGCCGGGTTGCCGACGGGGTGCTCCTCAACTGGTGCACGCCGGAGCGCGTGGCATCCGCGAGAGCCGCGCTGGCGGCGTCGGCCGAGGCCGCCGGCCGGGACCCGTCGGAGGTGACCGTCGCGGTCTACGTTCGCGCCTGCCTCGGCGTGGAGGAGGACCTGGCCCTCGGTCCGCTTCGGTCCATGGCCGGGATGTACGCGTCGTTCCCCGCCTACGCGCGCCAGATGGAGGCCATGGGCCTTGGCGAGGACGCGACGCGGGCCGCCGCCGCCCACGCGGCCCGGTCCCCCGAGGGAGTCCCGGAGTCGCTGGTCCGGGCGCTCACCGTCACCGGGGATCGAAAGCAGGCCCGCGCCCGGTTCGACGCGTATCGCGACGCCGGCGCTGACCTGGTCCTGTGCTACCCCGTTGCCGTGGATCGGGACGCCTACTCGTCGGTCCTGGGCACGGTCCTGGCGGCCGCCCCGACGCCGGCCGTCGAGCGATAGCGACCGTCAAGGGTTGCGCTCGAGCGACCGAGGACTAGACTGTCAATTTGTACGGTCGGCACGGTGGATAAAGGAGGAAACACCCCATGGCGTACGTCATCGCGGAGCCCTGCATCGACCTGAAGGACCGGTCCTGCGTGGACGAGTGCCCGGTGGACTGCATCTACGAGGGCGGTCGCAAGCTCTACATCCAGCCCGACGAGTGCGTGGATTGCGGCGCGTGCGAGCCGGTATGCCCCGTGACCGCGATCTTCTACGAGGACGACGTGCCTCCGGAGTGGAAGCAGTACATCCAGGTCGAGCAGGAGTTCTTCACCGACGCCGTCTCCGGCATCGGCTCCCCGGGTGGAGCGGCGCAGGTCGGCGCCGTGGAGAAGGACACGCCGTTCGTCCAGAGCTTCCAATCGGCCGAGTAGCCCGGGCCGAACAGCTCAGGCTTCGAGCGCCTGCGGCGCCGGCGCACCCGCGCCAGTCGATCCATCCGCGGCAGCCGTGCCGCCGTTCGACACCGCGACGATGGGCAACAGGGCGGGGCCGCGCCGCTCCGCCGGCAGTTCGTCCACCGGCCAGCGCTTGCGCGACTTCGCGGCCAGCTTCTCCATGAGCGCGAGCGCGGCCGGGTCCTCGGACCCGGGGCGCGACTCGATGATGCCGGCCTCCAGCGCCGCCTTCCAGATCTCGTCCCCGAGGTCCGTGCGGATGACGGTCAGCGTCCATCCTTCGCCCTGACCGAGCCCACCGAACGAGATGTCGGCGTGCTCCGCCGTGAAGTCGGGGCAGCGCAGGCAGCCGGGCCGCGTCCACTGGTGGGACTCCTTCAGCGAGATGTCCACGACCTCGCCGTCGGTCTTGTAGACGATGACCTTCCCTTTCACGTTGATGCGCGCGATCTGGTCCCAATCGATGCCGAGCTCGTCGTGGACCTTGTGCTCCATCAGGCCCTCGTACGTGAACGTCTTCGAACACAGCAGGCCGAACGTCCACGCGAGCTTCTTGTTCCATTTGTTGACGCCGCGCGACGGCAGCGTGCCGGCGACCGCGGCCTGACAGGACATGCCGACGAGCGCCATCTTCGACAGCCCCAACTCGGCGCCCTTCGTGAGCGCCAGGGGGTTGGCCGAGTACGTGTAGCGCGACCCCGCGGACGAGAGCACCCCATCGGCGTCGGTCACGACAGCCGGCTCGACGTCCCACGGCCGCTCCTCCGAGAGCTTCGACGTGGCGACGCCGTCGATCTGGCCGGTCTCCAGGCCCCAGATCAGCAGCGCCGACACCACGCCGCCGTCCTGCCCCTGCGCCAGGACGCGGGGGTCGGTGGCGCGGGCGAGCACCACGTCCTTGTGGATGCCGATGACCTCCTCCGGCAGCCGCGTGCGGCCGAAGCGGGCGGTGTCGGCGTCGGATTCCCATTCGCGAAAGCGCGGACAGGCGCGGGTGCAGATGTCGCATCCCTTGTCGCCATGCGAGCACTGGGCCGGCCCCTCGTCCTGCAACTGGACCGGCTTGTAGTCCTCGTAGCCAAGGACGTGGAAGGGACAGACAACGACGCAGGCGGCACAGCCGGTGCAGAGCCCACTGGTCACGACCTCGGAGTACAGGTCGCTCCATTGGGTCTTTTCGCCGAACGGCGTCGCCATGGCGGGCACAGTATAGGAGCCGTCGCGGCGTTCGAGTTGGTCCGTTCACCCGATTCGACCAGGGGTCATTTGTCCGCTCCGGCCTGCCCGGATGCTGGTGGGCGGGCGAGCGGGTTGCTAGGCTCCCGGCGTGCCGGAGCGAGGGCGAACCCGTGCTGGAACCTGAGGCCCTGCAGGCCGCCGTGCTCGCGGCGGCCGGCGAACTCCAGGCGCTCATGAACCAGCTGGGGCTGGCCGCGCGCTCGGCCCCCACCGCCAAGCTCGTGTTCGACTCGGACCTGCGCGCGTCGCTTCGGCGCTCGCTGCAGTTCGGGCGGTCCGAGTTCGTCAGCGTCGAATCGCCGCTCGGCAAGCGCGGCGTGCTGGCCGAGCCGTCGGACGTGGTGGTGGCCGCGCGGTCGCGAATCCCGCAGTTGGCCGTCGAAGTTCGCTGGCATCCGCGCGGCGAGGACCACGCGGGGTTCGTCCAGCAGGTGATGTGGGACATCGCGAAGCTGGCGCTGGCGCGGACGCGCGAGTCCGTCGAACAGGCCGTGGTGCTGATCGCGGCCCCGGGCAAGTTCTGGCGCTGGCTGCCGGGGTACTCGGAGGACCGGGCGGGCTACCAGCTGCTGGACCCCGACCCCGAGATCCCCGCGAGCGCCAAGTCGGACTTCCTGGCGGCTCCCGAGTGGGACGCGATGTTCGCCGGCGGGATGGACGAGGAGCTGCCCGACCGGCTGTGGACGCAGCTGCTCGGCGTCTCCGACATCCGATCGCCCTGGGCGGACGCGGAGCTGCGCAACCTCGAGGTCAAGGGCCTGGGCACGCCGGCCCCTGTTCGCGGCTGAGGCATTCGTCCCGTAGGTCCGTGGTCCGCGTGCCGGCGAAGGAGCACCGCGACTACTCCGCGACGCCGCTGGCGCGCAAGCTCGGGATTCGCGAGGGGGCGCGATTGGTGGTCGTGGATGCGCCGGAGGGGTTCGTAGCGTCGCTCGCCCCCCTCCCGGACGGCGTTCGGCTCGGGACGCGAGCGACCGGGTCGGTTGACGTCGGGGTGGCGTTCGCCGTCGCTCGCTCGAGGCTGGAGCGACGGGCCGGCCCGCTGGTTCGCGCGCTGGCCATCGACGGAGGCCTGTGGTTCGCGTGGCCGAAGAAGGCCTCGCGCGTCGACACCGACCTCACGTTCGACATCGTGCAGCGAATCGGACTGGACGCCGGTCTGGTGGACAACAAGTCCGCCTCGATCGACGACGTGTTCCAGGCGATGCGGTTCGTCTACCGCCTGAAGGATCGCCCGGCACTTCGGCAGGGCCGGCGGTAGCCAGTCAGGCGGGCTTCTCCCAGACCGTCACGTGCTGGCGGCTGTCGCTCGTGAACGGTTCCTTCCGCCAGTCGCTCCAGCGCTCGCGCAATCTCATTCCGGCAAGCTCCGCCATCAGGTCCAGCTCCGAGGGCCACACATAGCGAAACGGGACCGAGAAGCGCTCGACTTCCTTGCCGAGCGTCTCGAAGTGATGCGACACGAGGCCTTGATTCGCGACGTCGTACTCGTCGATGCCCCAGTAGTCCGGCTCAGCCTTGAAGACGCGGAAGATCTCCCCGGGCGCAAGCCGCTGAAGTTCCGGCACCATCACCTCGATGACGAACCGCCCGCCCGGCGAGAGGTGGGCCGCCACGTTGCGAAAGCACGCGACCTGGGCCGACTGGCTCGTCAGGTTCATGATCGTGTTGCGAACCAGGTACGCCAGCGAGAAGGAGCCGTCGACCGTCGTCGCCGCGAAGTCGCCGATCGTCACGCCGACGTCCTCGCCGCCCGGATTCGCTCGCAGCCGCGCCGCCATCGCCCTTGACAGCTCGAGGCCGTGCACCCGGATTCCTCGCCGGGCCAGGGGTATCGCGAGCCGGCCGGTGCCGACGCCGAGCTCCAGGGCTGGTCCACCGCGCGCATGCTCGAAGAGGAAGTCGACGGCGGGGGTCACCACCGCCGGTTCGAACAGGTGCGCCCACTTCTGGTCGTACCTCGCCGCGATCGTCTCGTCGAAGTAGCCGTCCGGTCCCGGGTCGGTCACGGGATCGACGATATCCCTGTTCCGACCTACACCCAAGGCAGCAGGACCGTGTCGAGGTAGTCGTTCCAGCGCTGTCCGAAGGTCGTCGACAGCTCTGCCTCTTCGGCGGGCGCGAACATCCTGCATCCCATGTACAAGACGATCCCGATCGCCGCGCCGAGCCACGTGTTCAGAAGGAGGCCGAGCCAGGGAAGCACGAGCAGCGCGACGCCCGTGTAGAGCGGGTGCTTCACGACGTGGAACGGCCCGCCCGTGATGAGCTCGCCACGAGGAACCTTCCGCAGGATCAGCGCGGCCGACCACACCCAGACGACCATCCCGACGATCAGGATCGCGATCGAGATCGTCCGAAGACCCGCGGGCGGACCGCCGACGGCGAACAGGAACGGGACGGTGAGGTTCAGGACCAGTCCGACGACCAGAAACGGCAGGGTGAACAGCGCGATCCGGTCGCCGGCGCCGATGAGGGTCTTCAGGCTTCCGTGCCCGGAGACGACGCGGTGTTCGACCTTCGTGCTCATGGCGCACCTCCCTCTCGCTTCGAATCGACCATAGGATCGGAAGACGGCCGCAGCGGGGTACAAGGGTCCCGCCGGATGAGGGCCGGTGGGGAACCTCGGCCGGATGGCTCTCAGCCTCGTGCCGGTCGCATTACCATTGATGCAGGTCGAAGGGAGCCTCATGTCGTTCAGCGGGTGGAGCAACGCGAACGAGGCCGGCGGGCTGCGGGGCGAAGCCTCGCGGGAGCGGGAGGAGTCCTTCCGCGAGAACGCCGAACGCGATCGCGAAGTCAACGAGGCGAAGCAGGCCCGGCCGCGACGGCCTTGGTGGCGGCTGCGGCGCCGACGCTCGTCCGCGGCCTGATCGCGCGCACGGCGGGCTAGCGGTTCCGGTCCTTCCGGATGTACTCCGCCAGCGCGGCCAGGTCCTGTTGACCTCGGCCGGCCGCCGACGCGGCGCGCAGTTCGTCCACGTTGAGCTCGGACTGCGGGATCGACGCCCCGGCGCGCTCAGCCAGGGCCTTGATCAGGTCCAGGTCCTTGATGGCCAGGTCGATCGTGAACGACACCGCGCCCTCG
>DASXAQ010000046.1:0-20451 GCA_036406615.1 Actinomycetota bacterium
TGAAGGGGATCGACCTGTCGCTCAAGCCCGGAGACGTCCAGGTGGTGATCGGGCCGTCGGGGTCGGGCAAATCCACGCTGCTGCGGTGCGTGAACCTGCTCGAGATCCCCTCCGAAGGCCAGGTCTGGTTCGGCGGCCGAGACATCACGGACATCCGAACCGACCTCAACGAGGTGCGGACCCACATCGGCATCGTGTTCCAGGCCTTCAACCTGTTCCCGCACCGCACGGCCCTGCAGAACATCACGCTCGCGCTGCAGAAGGTGCAGGGGGTGGATGCGGCCGAGGCGAAGACGCGGGCCCTCGAGCAGCTTCGCCGCGTGGGGCTGGAGCAGAAGGCCGACGCCTACCCGGGGCGGCTGTCGGGCGGCCAGCAGCAGCGCGTCGCCATCGCGCGGGCCCTGGCCATGAAGCCGCGGATGATGCTCTTCGACGAGGTCACCTCCGCGCTGGACCCGGAGCTGGTCAAGGAGGTCCTGGAGGTCATGCGCAGCCTGGCCGAGGACGGGATGACCATGATGGTCGTGACCCACGAGATGGGCTTCGCCCGGGAGGTGGGCTCGCGCATGATCTTCATGGACGACGGGATCATCCTGGAGGACGGCGACCCGCGGGAGATCTTCGCCAACCCGCAGCACCCCCGGCTGAAGCAGTTCTTCTCGCAGATCCTGTGAGCCCAAGCCGGCCGCCCGCGCGGCGAGCTCAGCCCGTCCCCGAGGAGGGCTTCGTCACCCAGAACGACCCGGTCATGCCCAGGTACGCGTGGTACTTGCAGATGACCTCGTAGAAGCCGGGTTGGAGGTGGGCGCCGAGGCGTCGCCACACGAGCGAGTGCCCGGGGCGGATGTCGACGCTGATGTTCGTCCCGACGACCGTGAAGTTGTGCAGGTTCCGCCCCTCGTTCTTCACGATGAACGGCCGGTTCTCCGCGATGTGAGTCTGGTCGATGGGGTGGATGTCGTGGAAGTGGTTGTCGATGGCCACGACGACGAATGGCCCGGTGCTCGGCTCGGGGTTGTAGATGACCGAGGCAGGCGGGGGCGGCAGCGAGTCGGCCGTGGCGCTCCCGCACGCGGCGGCCATCAGGGCGCCGGCCGCGGCGGCGGCGGCGACGACGGCGCGCCGGCGGCTCACGGGGACAGCAGGATCAGGCCAAGGCCGAACATGAACAGCAGGATCCCGATCAGAAGCGCCACGAGCGCGAAGATCACGCTGGTGCCGGCGAACAGGCCGGCCCACCGGCTCGGCGGCTTCGGGTCCGAGCGCGCCCGCAGGTAGTCCTCGATGTCGCTGACCTGGGGCCGGAGGGTTCGAAGGCCGAACACCATTCCCGCGATGCCGAGGCCGATCATGAGCACCGATCCGATCGAGAGCGAGACGGCGAGCAGCCCGGACACCTCCTCTAGAGGTACTGGGAGCCGCTCGGCGGCTCCTCGGCGGGTGAGGACGGCCGCGCCCCCGGCAGCGGCCGCCCCGCGCGTTCCGCCGCCCGCATCGCCTGCACCTGCAACGCCAGCTGCGTCCCCTGGAACAGCCCCTCCAGCCACCCGAGGATCTCCGCGTGCGCCAGGGCCAGCTCTTCGAGGGAGCCGCCCTCGTCCAGGTCCGGCGTCAGCTCGTCGAGCTCGTGGTACAGCTCCGGCGGCAGCGCCTGCCGGAGTTCGTCGGTGATCTGCCCGTGCACGTGTTGCAGGTGGGCGACCGCGCCGGGCTCGGGCTTGATGCGCCGCGCCTCGTCGAGCACCTCGCGGGTCAGGCCGGCGATCCGCAGCAGCCGCTGCGGATCGAACACGCCACTGGGCGGCGCGTCGCCGTCCGGTGGTCCCGCGACATCGGACCGCGGCATCGTCGGTGGCTCGGGGGAGGAGCTCATGTCGAGCGACATTATCAGCGAACCCCGCGACAGACGCGGCACGCGCGATGCGCGCGGTGACGATGTCACGCGCGGGTCCCGCCTCGGCGACTCGAAGAAGTTCGGAAATGCATGGGCGGGTCCGAGTGGCCTTTGGAGCCGCTCGCGCCTTCCCCATACGCGAGCGTTGTCTACTCGGCCATTCGAACCCGCCCAAAGGGTGGTCCCAAGCAACCTATCCGCAACCGTCGGTCCGGAACCGTCGCGCCTCGACCGGTGGGGCCTCGCGCCGTCCGGGGCTCACGCCCCGATCGTCGTCCGGCTCCTCGGGAGACCCGCCATCCCGTTCCTTCAGTCCCGGTGGCCGCTTGGGACCGGCGCGAAAGGTAGCAAGGCCCCCACCCCCTGTCAACTCGTGAAAGCTATTGGCCCACAATACTGATGGCGGATTCCCGCAGGTCGATGCCCGCGTGCGCGTTGACGAAAAGTCGCGTGGAGTGACAAAGAAACCCCGCGGCCCGACCCCGAACGTCGCGAGCCGGACATGCCGCGTCGGTGCGGTGCGTCGCGCCGCGCGTCGTCGATGCCAAGTCCGCGCGCCGTTGGCGCCGAGTCCGCGCGCCGTTGGCGCGACGTCGGCGCGACGACCAACGTCACGCGTCGCGGATCGACAGCGTGAGCCGGGCGGCGGCGACGAGTCGGTCGTCGTCGTCGCGCACGCGCATGTCCCAGACGGCGGTCGAACGGCCCGAGTGCAACGGCTCGCCGGTGGCGGTCACGTATCCGTCGCGCACCGCGCGGATGTGGTTGACGTTCAATTCGATGCCGACGACGACGCGCTCGGGGCCGGCGGCCAGCGTGGCGCCGTACGAGCCGATCGTCTCGCAGAGCGCGGCCGTGGCGCCGCCGTGCAGGATGCCGAACGGCTGCGTGTTGCCCGCCACGGGCATCCGGGCGACCAGGCGCTCCGGGGAGACCTCGAGGAGTTCGATGCCGAGCCGCGAGATCAGCGTGCCGTCGAACCCTTCGGGCTGGGCCATCGGGGGTGAGGCGCTCACCGGGCTGTTCGCCGGGTCCTCGGCGCTAGGCCCCGGCGGCCACCAGGACCATCTCGGTGGCCAGGCCGAGCAGGAAGCCGACGAACACGCCCCACATCGTGAGCTCCCAGCGCCCGAGCTTGCGTCCCACGTTGAGCAGCTCGGCGACGACGTAGATGATCGCCCCGGCCGCCATCGCCAGGAACGCGACGAACACGTAGGGGCTGGAGACCGAACGCCCGAGCAGCGTGCCGAGGAAGGTCGGCCCGCCCCCGATCACGCCGGCCAGCAGCAGGTACGTCCACGAGGGCCGGACGTCCTCCGCGGCCAGGGGCGCGACGATGCCGAATCCCTCGGTGGCGTTGTGCAGCGCGAACCCGATCACCAGCACCAGCGCGAACTGGACGGCGCCCGTGCCGGCCGCCTGGCCGATGGCCAGGCCCTCGGAGAAGTTGTGCAGGCCGATGCCCGCCGCGATCGACAGGCCGAGGCGCAGCGCGCTCGAGCGCGCCAGCGGTCCCGTCCCCGCGTCGGCCTCCGCGACCGCCATGGCGCCCGGCCCGATCGAGCTGCTGGCGCGCCGCGAACGGCGCCGCTTGTCCAGGTACGCCAGCGACAGGAGCCCGGCGCCGAGGCCGGCAGCGAACACGGCGAACAGCGCGATGAACGTGCCTGCCGAGCCCGTTCCGTCCTTCAGCTGCTCGACGGCGTGCTCGATCGGCTCGACGGCATTCTCGAGGATGTCGAAGAGCAGGAACACCAGGATGCCGGCGGAGAACGCATTGAGGAACGTCTTGACCGATGGGCGGACCGCTTGCATGCGGCCGAGCGGCAGTCCGATGAAGATCGTCGCTCCGGCGAGGAAGCCGAGGAGCAGCAGCTGTCCGGTTGCCACGTCGTCCCGCGATCCCTGTCCTGGAGTGGTTGCCCGGGCGAATCCTATCTCACAGATAGGAATTCAACAATGGCGCGCCGTGTCACTGCAACGTCGCGTCAAGGGCGCGCGAACGGGAATGCGAATCGGCCGCGTCGTCGGCCGAGTCTAGAATCGCGTCGGGTGCCTACCGACGCTGCCGACCAGGCGGGGGAGCGTCCCCGCCGGCTCTTCCTGCTCGACGGACACAGCCTGTCCTACCGGGCCTTCTTCGCCCTTCCTCCGTCGCTGGCGACCACCAGCGGGCAGCTCACCAACGCCGTGTACGGGTTCACGTCGATGCTCATCAAGCTCATGGGGGACGAGCACCCCGACCTGATCGCGGTGGCGTTCGACAAGGGCGCGCCGACGGTACGCCTGGAGCAGTATCCCGAGTACAAGGCCGGCCGGGCGGAGGCGCCAGACGAGTTCCGCCAGCAGCTCGGGCTGATCCGCGAGGTCCTGAACACGCTGGCCATCCCCATCGTCGAGATCGAGGGGCACGAGGCCGACGACGCGATCGGCACGCTGGCCCTCCGAGCGGTCGAGGAGGACCTGGAGGCGGTCATCGTCACGGCCGACCGGGACTTCTTCCAGCTCGTGCGGCCGGGCGTCAGCGTGATGTTCAACCGCCGCGGGATCTCGGACATCGCTCGCTACGACGAGGCGGCGGTGACGGAGCGGTTCGGCCTGCCGCCGGCCAAGTACCTGGACTACGTCGCGCTGAAGGGCGACACCTCCGACAACATCCCCGGGGTCCCGGGGGTCGGGGAGAAGACGGCGTCGAAGCTCGTCCAGGACTTCGGCAGCGTCGAGGAGCTGCTGCGGCGCACGGACGAGCTGAAGGGCCGCGTGCGCGCGGCGATCGAGGAGGCCGGTGACACCCTGCTTCGCAACAAGGAGCTGGTCCGGCTGAACACCGACCTGGACCTCGGCATCGCGCCCGAGGAGTGCGCGATGGGGGAGTGGGACCTCGACGCGGTCCGGCGCCTGTTCAACTCCCTGGAGTTTCGAAGCCTGCTCGAACGCCTGGAGGACCTCGAGCACGGCGCCAAGGCGCGCGTCGAGGCCGCATCGCTCGACGTCTCGACCGGCACGCTCGCGGACCTGGACCGGCTGCTCACGGGCGCCGGGCCGAAGGCGGTTCACCTGGTCGCGGCCGACGACGTCCTCACGGGGCTGGCCGTGTCGCCGGGCGGCGGGACCGCCGTGTTCGTGCCGCTCGACGTCCTGCCGCCGGCGGCGGCGCAGTGGCTGGGCGACCCGGCCGCTTCGAAGTGGGTGCACGACGCGAAGCAGACCGGCGCCGTCCTCCAGGCCGCCGGCGTGCCGCTGCGCGGGGTGGCGTTCGACACGCTGCTGGCCGGTTTCCTGCTGGACCCGGCCGAGGCCTCGTACCCGCTCGACGCGTTGTGCCGCTCGTACCTGGGGCTGGACGTCCTGGCCGCGACGGCAGGCGAGCAGGACGAGGGCCAGCTGTTCGCCGACCCCGCCCGGCCGGCCGCCGGGTCGGCGGCGGCGGTCGGGTTGCTGGCGCCGGTCATGGGGGAGCGCGTCGAGCGCGCCGGCCTGCAGGAGCTGCTGAGCGACGTCGAGCTGCCGCTGTCCGCCGTGCTCGGGCGGATGCAGGCCACCGGCATCCGACTCGACGTCGAGTACCTCCAGGAGATGTCGGAATCGCTCGGCGACAAGATGGCGACCCTGGAACAGGACATCTATCGGCACGCCGGCCGCGAGTTCAACATCGGGTCGCCGCCGCAGATGGCGCAGGTCCTGTACGACGAGCTCGGGCTGCCGGTGCTCAAGCGCACGCAGAAGGGCCGGGCGCCGTCCACCGACGCCGACGTGCTTGAGAAGCTTCGCGACGACCATCCGATCGTCGACGCGATCCTCGCGTATCGCGAGCTGTCCAAGCTGAAGTCCACGTACCTGGACGCGCTACCCCCGCTGGTGAGCCCGCGCGACGGCCGCATCCACACGACGTTTAGCCAGGTCGGCGCCGCGACCGGCCGGCTGTCGAGCCACGACCCCAATCTTCAGAACATCCCCGTGCGCGGCGAGGTGGGCCGCGAGATCCGGCGTGCGTTCGTTCCCGGCGCGGCCGGCCGGGAGCTGCTGGTCGCCGACTACTCGCAGATCGAGCTTCGCGTGCTCGCGCACCTGTCCGGCGACGAAGGGCTGGCCGAGGCGTTCGCGCTCGGCGAGGACATCCACGCGGCGACGGCGGCGAAGGTCTTCGGCCTGCCGGTCGACCAGGTGGACCCGGAGCTCCGGCGCCGCGCCAAGGTCGTCAACTACGGCCTGGCGTACGGGATGAGCGCGTACGGCCTGGCATCGCGCATGGGGATCGCGCCCGACGAGGCGCAAGAGTTCATCGACCAGTACTTCGCCGGGTTCCCGAAGATCAAGGACTACCTCGACCGCCAGGTCGCCAGGGCCACGGCCGACGGGTTCACGGCCACGATGCTCGGGCGCCGGCGCTACCTGCCCGAGCTGCATTCGTCGAACCCGCGCGTCCGCGACATGGGCCGCCGGATGGCGCTGAACGCACCGATCCAGGGCAGCGCGGCCGACCTGATGAAGCTCGCGATGATCGCGGTGGACGACGGCCTCGACGACTCGGGCCTGGACTGCGCCATGGTGCTGACCGTGCACGACGAGCTCGTCTTCGACGTGGCCGCCGATGCCCGGGTTGCGGCCTCGGCGCTGGTGAAGGAGGCCATGGAGAACGCCTACCCGCTGAGCGTCCCCCTGCGCGCGGATCTCGGCTGGGGGTCCAACTGGGCCGAGGCCGCCCCCGCAGGACACTGATACCGCCGTTGACGTGGGATTCCGCGCGCCTCTAGACTTCGTGGCCTCGGCGGCGCCCGCCGCCAGCGCGACCCGGAATCCCAACGCACCAGGTCGTCCCGGCGGGAGCATGGCCGCCGGCGGAAGGAGTGTTCGAACATCGAGACCGACAACACCAAGGTCGTCCAGGACGACCTGACACCGGAAGAGCTCATCGAGGCGATCGAGGCAAGCGTCAAGGAGTTCAAGGACGGCGACCTCGTCGAGGGGACGATCGTCAAGGTCGACCGCGACGAGGTGCTGCTGGACATCGGCTACAAGTCCGAGGGCGTGATCCCCTCCAAGGAGCTGTCGATCCGCCACGACGTCGACCCGTCGGAGGTCGTGAAGATCGGCGACCAGGTCGAGGCGCTGGTCCTGCAGACGGAGGACAAGGAAGGCCGGCTGATCCTGTCCAAGAAGCGCGCGCAGTACGAGCGCGCGTGGCACCGGATCGAGGAGATCATGAACCGCGGCGAGACCATCAACGGTCCCGTCATCGAGGTGGTCAAGGGCGGCCTGATCCTGGACATCGGCCTGCGGGGGTTCCTGCCGGCGTCGCTGGTGGAGCTGCGCCGCGTGCGCGACCTGCACCCGTACGTGGGCCAGGAGCTCGAGGCAAAGATCATCGAGCTCGACCGCAACCGCAACAACGTCGTGCTGTCGCGACGCGCGTTCCTCGAGGAGTCGCAGAGCGAGGGCCGTAAGGCGTTCCTGGAGAGCCTGCGCAAGGGCGAACGGCGCCACGGCACCGTGTCGTCGATCGTGAACTTCGGTGTGTTCGTCGACCTCGGCGGCGGCGTGGACGGCCTGGTCCACGTCTCCGAGCTGTCGTGGAAACACGTCGAGCACCCCAGCGAGGTCGTCGCGGTCGGCGAGGAGGTGGACGTCGAGGTGCTGGACGTCGACCTGGACCGCGAGCGGGTATCGCTGTCGCTCAAGGCCACGCAGGAGGACCCCTGGCGCGAGTTCGAGCGCATGTACCGGGCCGGCGAGGTGGTGTCCGGCCAGGTCACCAAGCTGGTGCCGTTCGGCGCGTTCGTTCGAGTGGGCGAAGGGATCGAAGGGCTCGTGCACATCTCCGAGCTGGCGAACGAGCATGTCGAGTCGCCCGATCAGGTCGTGCAGGTCGGCCAGCAGGTGCGCGTGAAGGTGGTGGACGTCGACGTCCCGCGCCGGCGCATCAGCCTGTCGATCAAGCGCGTCGACGGGACCGAGGTCACCGCCGAGCCCGAGATCGAGGCCGAGGTCGAACCCGAGGTCGAGGCGGACGCCGAGCCGCAGGCCGCGGTCCAGGCCGAACAGGCGGTCCCGGATCAGCCGGCCGCCGAACCGGCGGTCCCCGACGAGGCGGCGGAAGCGTCCGCCGACGAGGTGGCGCCGGAGCCCGCCCCCACGGCAGAGGCTCTCGAGGCGCCCGCGCCGCCCGAGGCTCCCGCGCCGGCCGACGTTCCTGCAGCCGAGGCTCCCGCGCCGGCGGAGGAGGAGGACGTCTCGCTCGAGTCCATCCTCGAGGATCTGAAGCGGCGCGAGGGCCGCACCGAGTAGCCCGCTCGCCGGCCGACCCGTGCTGCTCGTTGGGCTCACCGGCGGCATCGGGGCCGGAAAGTCGACCGTCGCGCGCATGCTCGCCGAGCGAGGCGCCGTCGTGATCGACGCGGACGACCTGGCCCGGCGCGCGGTCGATCCGGGAACGCCCGGGCTCGACCGGCTGGTCGAGGCGTTCGGTCGGGAAGTCCTGGCCGCGGACGGCGGGCTGGATCGCGAACGGATGGCCGCGCTCGCGTTCTCCGATCCGGACGCCCGGCGCCGGCTGGAGGCCGTCGTGCATCCCGAGGTCGCCAGGCTGCTGGCCGAGGAGCTGCAGCGCCACCTCGACGGCGACGACGTGGTCGTCTACTCCGTCCCGCTGCTGGTCGAGCGCAACCTCGGCGCGATGATGGACGTCGTGGTGACCGTGTCGGCCGGGGCCGACGATCGCGTTCGGCGCCTGGCCGCCGACCGCGGCATGGACGAGTCGCAGGTGCGCGAGCGAATGGCGGCCCAGGTGAGCGACGCCGAACGCGAAGCGGCGGCCGACGTCGTGCTTCGAAACGACGGCTCGCTCGCGGAGCTCGAGGAGCAGGTGCAGCGGCTGTGGGCGTCGCTGGGCGAGGATCCTCGCCGGGCACGGACGTGACGGTCCGCGCGGTGTTCTTCGACGCGGGAGAGACCCTGGTGCATCCGCACCCCTCGTTCCCCGAGCTGTTCGCCGTGGTGCTCCGCCGCGAGGGCCACGATGTCGATGAGTCGGTCCTGCGCGACGGGCTGCACGTCGTGTCCGACCGGTTCGCCGACGCGGCGCGCGCGGGAGTGCTGTGGACGACGTCGCCGGAGAAGTCGAAGGCGTTCTGGCTCTCCGTCTACGACACGTTCCTGAGCCGCGTGGGGGTCGCCCCGGCCGACGGGCTCCCG
The DNA here is from genome assembly GCA_036406615.1 of Actinomycetota bacterium. Taxonomy (GTDB): domain Bacteria; phylum Actinomycetota; class UBA4738; order UBA4738; family UBA4738; genus DASXAQ01. The sequence goes on from DASXAQ010000046.1 coordinate 9,086, forward strand.
GAGCGGTTGTACGCCGAGTTCACCGACCTCGCGAACTACCGCCTGTTCCCGGACGTCGAGCCGGCGCTGCGCCGGCTGGCCGCTCACGGCCTGACGCTCGGGGTGATCTCGAACTTCGAGGCGTGGCTCGAAGGGCTACTGGAGTCGCTCGGCGTGTCCGCCCTCTTCGCGGTGCGCGTGATCTCCGGCGTCGAAGGCATGGAGAAACCGGACCCCGCGATCTTCCGGCTGGCGATGTCGCGGGCCGGAGTGACGCCGGCCGAGTCGGCCTATGTCGGCGACATCCCCGGGTTCGACACGGAGCCGGCAACGCGCCTCGGCATGCTCGGCGTCCTGATCGACCGACGCGGCCGGTTCCCGGACCACGCCGGAGCCAGGATCGCGACCATGGGCGAGCTGCCGGCGGCGCTCGGACTGGAGGGCTGACTCGTGGGCGATCCGGCCCCCGAGCGGCGCTACACGCCGGATGAGGCGAACGCGGCGCTGCCGGAGCTGACGGAGCGGCTCACGCGCATCCGGGACGCGCGGCAGGTCGTGCTGTCCGGCGCGCGCGCGCTCAGCGAGACGATGGCATCCAACGGCGGCGGGCGCCGCGGCGCGGAGTACTGGGGCGCGCTGCAGTCGCTTCGCCGCGACCTCGAAGCCGTCAACGGGATGGGCATCCTGCTGCGCGACGCCGACACCGGCCTGGTGGACTTCCCGGCGACGGTGGACGGTGCCGACGCGTTCCTGTGCTGGCGCCTCGGCGAGCCGGCGGTGGCGCACTGGCATCCGGTCGACACGGGTTTCGCCGGGCGGCGTCCGCTCTAGGCGCGCGCCGGGGCGGTACCGTTGGCGGGCCGCCGGAGCGATGGGATGATGGGCGGCCGGGAGGGAAGGGCCGAATCATGACCGAACGCGCCATCGACGTCAGAGGCCTGCACAAGTCCTACGGCGATCTCGAGGCGGTCAAGGGGATCGACGTGCACGTCGACGTCGGCGAGGTGTTCGCGTTGCTCGGCCCCAACGGCGCCGGCAAGACGACGACCGTGGAGATCCTGGAGGGCTACCGGGAGCGCACGGCCGGCGAGGTCAGCGTCCTGGGGTTCGACCCGGCGTCGGGCTCGCGCGCGCTGAAGGAGCGCGTCGGGATCGTGCTCCAGTCGACCGGCATCGACCCGTTCCTGACGGTGGCCGAGACCATCTCGCTGTACAGCGGCTACTACCCGCACCCGCGCCCCGTGGACGAGGTCATCGACGTCGTCGGCCTGGACGAGAAGCGCGACAGCCGCGTGGTCAAGCTCTCCGGCGGGCAGCAGCGGCGGCTGGACGTGGCCATCGCGCTGGCCGGCGACCCGGAGCTCCTGTTCCTGGACGAGCCGACGACCGGCTTCGATCCCACGGCTCGGCGCGGAGCGTGGGAGGTCGTGAAGAACCTCGCGTCGCTCGGCAAGACCGTCCTGCTGACCACGCACTACATGGACGAGGCGCAGTACCTGGCCGACCGGGTGGCGGTGATCGCGGCCGGGCAGATCGTGGCCGAAGGGCCGCCCAGCACGCTGGCCGGTCGCGACGTCGGTCGCACGCACATCCGGTTCCGGCCCGACCCCGGCGCCGAGCTGCCGCCCGTGGCCGGGGGTGACGCGTCACGCCGGACCGACGGCTGGGTGGAGTTCGAGTCGATGGAGCCGACGCGGGCGCTGCACGAGCTCACCTCGTGGGCCGTCGACCGCGGCGTCGAGCTGGACGGCCTGGAGGTCCGCCGGCCGTCGCTCGAGGACGTGTACCTGGAGCTGACCGGCGACCAGCACCCGGAGGCGCAGCCCGAGCCGGTCGCGAGCGGGCGGGGACGCAGGCGCGGCCGATGAACGTGCCCACGCTCACGCTTCGCCAGGTCCGGTTCACCAACAAGGCGTTCTGGCGCAACCCGCCGGCGTGGTTCTTCACGTTCGCCTTCCCGCTGATGTTCCTCGTGATCTTCACCACCCTGCTCGGCAACGGTTCCGTGCAGGTCGGCGGCAAGGAGATCCAGGAGTCCACGTACTACGTGGCCGCGATGGCCGCGTTCGGCGTCATCACGGCCTGCTACACGAACATGGCGATCTCCGTGTCCTTCCAGCGCGACCAGGGGATCCTCAAGCGCACGCGCGGCACGCCGCTGCCCGGCGGCGCCTATCTGACGGCGCGCGTGATCCATTCGATGCTGATGGCGATCCTGCTGGTGGTCATCTCGGCGGCGTTCGGAGCGGCCTTCTACAACGCGGCGCTGCCCTCGGGGGTCTCGCTGCTGCGGTTCATCGTGATCCTGCTGGTCGGCTCCGCGAGCTTCTGCGCCCTGGGGCTGGCCGTCACCGCGCTCATCCCCAACGCGGACGCGGCGCCGGCCGTCGTCAACGCCACGATCCTGCCGCTGCTGTTCCTGTCCGGCGTGTTCATCCCCGTCGGGGACGACGCGCCGACGTGGATCCAGTGGGTCGGACGGATCTTCCCGGTCCGCCACTTCGCGGAGGCGATGGGCGCCGGCTTCATCGGCACCCCCTTCCACTGGCAGGACACGTTGAACGTCGCGATCTGGGGACTGGCGGGGCTCCTGCTGGCGGCGCGGTACTTCACCTGGGAGCCGCGCCGGTAGTCCCCCGTGATAGGCTCCGGCCTCGATCCGGGGCCGGGGGGTACCGCTCGGCACGGTGGCGGGGCGAGGAGGTTCGGCGGTGCGCAGGATCCTGTTGGCGGGCGCGGCGGTCGCGTTCGTGCTGGCGGCATGTTCGCCGACGACGTCCACCACCGCAACGCCGCCGCCGGCGACCGCATCGGCCCTGGTGTGCACGCCGGCGTCCCTGCAGACGCTGACGCCGAACACGCTGACGATCGGCACGGACAACCCGGCGTTCCAGCCGTGGTTCGGCGGCACCGGGAAGTACGGGCCGTGGAAGGGCGTGCCGAACAACGGCACCGGCAACCCCGCAAGCGGCGAGGGCTACGAGAGCGGCGTCGCCTACGGCGTGGCCCAGCAGCTCGGCTACACGAAGGACCAGGTGAAGTGGGTGCCGGTGGGCTTCAACGAGTCGTACAAGCCGGGACCGAAGGACTTCGACTTCTATCTGGCGCAGGTCTCGGTCACGCCGGAGCGCGCGCAGGCCGTGTCGTTCAGCGACGGCTACTACGACGTGAACCAGGCGATCGTCGCGAAGAAGGGCACGCCGATCGCCGGCGCGACGTCGATCGCGGACCTGAAGGGCTACCAGCTCGGTGCCCAGATCGGCACGACCAGCTACAGCTTCATCACCGACTCCATCCAGCCGACGAAGCAGCCCAACGTGTACGACAACTCGAACGACGTGATCGCGGCCCTCAACGCCGGGCAGATCGACGGGTTCGTGACCGACGCGCCCGACGCGTTCGTTGCGGTGCTGATCGGCGAGGTGAAGAACGGCGTCGTCGTCGGCCAGTTCGCCAACCAGGGTGAGCATTTCGGCCTGGTCTTCCAGAAGGACAGCTCGTTGGTCCCGTGCGTGGACAAGGCCATCGGCACCCTGAAGACGAACGGCACGCTGACCCAGCTGCAGTCGAAGTGGCTGGCGGACCTGAACTACCCGGTCCTGACGTAGGGGCCGGCGCGGCGCGCCCGTGAGCTCCGTGGCGCCCGCCGGCGTCCCGAGCCCGCCCGAGCTCTCCCCGGGCGGCGGGCGGCGCTCCCGGATCCTGGACTTCGGCCGCGGCGCCGAGGGCGCCCGCGCGGTGTGGATCGCGGTGATCAGCACGCTGGTGGTCTTCGCGGTGCTGGTCCTGGTGGTCGTGAACTCGCCGGGCTGGCCGCTCGTGAAGTTCTACTTCTTCAACGGCCGGATCTTCCGCGAGTCGTTCCCGGGGATCCTGGCGGCGTTTCGCGTCAACGTCGAGATGTTCCTGATCGCCGAGGCGTTCATCCTGGTGCTCGCCCTGTTCCTGGCGGTGCTTCGAAGCCTGTCCGGGCCGGTGTTCTTTCCGCTGCGCGCCCTGGCCATCGGGTACACGGACTTCTTCCGCGGCGTGCCGACGGTCCTCGTCATCTACATCCTGGGGTTCGGCGCGCCGGCGCTGTCGCTGCGTGGGGTGCCGAGCTCGCCGTTCGTCTGGGGCATCGTCTCGCTGGTCCTGGTGTACTCGGCGTACGTCGCCGAGGTCTACCGAGCGGGCATCGAGTCGGTGCACCAGAGCCAGGTCGCGGCGGCCCGCTCCCTGGGACTGTCTCGGTGGCAGTCGCTGCGCTTCGTCGTACTGCCGCAGGCGATTCGCCGGGTGATCCCGCCGCTGCTGAACGACTTCATCGGGCTGCAGAAGGACACGGCGCTCGTGGCGCTCATCGGCGTGGTCGAAGCGTTCCGCCAGTCGCAGATCGACAGCGCCGCCACGTTCAACTTCACGCCGTACCTGGCGACGGCCCTGCTGTTCGTCCTGATCACGATCCCCCTGGCGCGTTTCACCGACTGGCTGATCGCGCGCGACCGTCGTCGCCGACAGGTCGGCGCCGCATGAGACGGCAGGTCGGCGCCGGATGAGCGCCACCGGCGAGGCAGCGGCAGCCGCGAACGGCCGCGCGCTGGTCCTGGAGGGCGTCCGCAAGTCGTTCGGCAAGCTCGAGGTGCTGAAGGGGATCGACCTGCTGGTCGGCGAGCACGAGGTGATCTGCCTGATCGGCGCGTCCGGCTCGGGCAAGTCCACGCTGCTTCGCTGCGTCAACCTGCTGGAGCCGGTGGACGCGGGGCGAATCCAGATCGAAGGTCACGACGTGACCGGGGCCGCCGGCGCCGAGCTCAACGCCATCCGCCGTCAGATCGGCATCGTGTTCCAGTCGTTCAACCTGTTCCCGCACATGAGCGTCCTGCAGAACGTGACGCTGGCGCCGCGCGAGGTCCTGGGCACGGCGCGCGCCCGAGCCGAGGAGGAGGCGCTGGATCTGCTGCGGCGGTTCGGGCTGGACGACAAGCGCGACGAGTACCCCGACCGCCTGTCCGGAGGCCAGCAGCAGCGGGTGGCGATCGTGCGCGCCCTGGCGATGCGCCCGCGCATCATGCTGCTGGACGAGGTGACGAGCGCCCTGGATCCCGAGCTCGTGGCCGAGGTGCTGAACGTGATCCGCGACCTGGCGGCCCAGGGGATGACGATGTTGATCGCCACCCACGAGATGGGGTTCGCGCGCGACATCGCCAACCGCGTGTGCTTCCTGGACGCGGGCGTGATCCTGGAGCAGGGGACGCCCGAGGAGATCTTCAGCGCGCCGGCCAACCCTCGCACACGGCAGTTCCTGCAGCGGATCATCGACGCGGGCCGCCTGTAGGGGTTGCCGGGCGGGCGTGCGGGATCAGCTCGCGTCGTGTTCTTGACGTGCGGCCAGCCGCACCCCGAGCTCCCGGCGAAGCGTCGCCTCGATGTGCTGGCGCCGCGACGCCCAGATCTCGGCGGAGATCGACGCCTGCACCGTGCTGTCGCCCACCGGCTCGACGCCGACGACCGTCGGGCCGCCGGCGACCAGCTGGCGGATGGAGGGCTCGGCGCGCATCTCCTCCACCACGTCGTCCAGCCGTCGCTCCATCTCGTGCAGCGTCCCCGCGCGCGGGACCCGCACGTCGACCGTGATGCGGCCGGTGCCGCGCGAGCGGTTCGCGACGAACAGGATGTTGCCGTTGCCCACCTCGTACAGCGTTCCGTCCGAGCCGCGAACCGACGTGTAGCGCAGCGTCAGGTCTTCGACGCGCCCCTCGAACGACCCGCCCGTGACGTTGATCCCGATCGTGTCCCCGACGCTGAACTGGTCCTCCAGGATGATGAAGAACCCCACCAGGAAGTCGCGGACCAGGCTCTGCGCGCCGAAGGACAGGGCGACCCCGGCGATCCCGGCGCTGGCCAGCAGCGGCGCCAGGTTGACGCCGAGCTCGCTCAGGATCATCAGCACGGCGACGCTCCAGACCACGACCAGGATGAAATTCGTAAGCGTGCTGGTGATCGTGGTGCTGCGCCGCAGGTTGATCTCGGCCGTCCCGGCCCCGGAGTCGTCCAGGCGCTTGCGCATCCGCTTCACGGCGGCCCGGCCGATCCACGACACGATCAGGGCCACCACCACGATGGCGCCGATGTGCACGCCGGCGGAGACCCAGTCGATGGATGACGCGCCGCCCCCGGACGCCGCCGGCTGCGGGGAGGGCGACACGGCCGCCTGCAGCATGCCCCTCAACCTACGGAAGCCGCAGGTCCGAGGCAACCATGCCGGCCGAGGACGGGCGGCCGTGTCGGAGCGGGGTGAGAGACTGAACCGGCCATGATCGAGCAGCGGGAGTTTCGAATGTCGGGCGAGTTCCGCCCCGCCGGGGACCAGCCCGAAGCCATCGAGCGGCTGGCGCAGGGCGTCGGCGCCGGCGACCGCTACCAGACCCTGCTCGGCGTGACCGGCACGGGTAAGACGTTCACCATCGCCAACGTGGTGGCCGCGGTGGGCAAGCCGACCCTGGTCATCGCCCCCAACAAGTCGCTTGGCGCCCAGCTCGCCAACGAGTTCAAGGAGATCTTCCCCGACAACGCGGTCGAGTACTTCGTCTCCTATTACGACTACTACCAGCCCGAGGCGTACATCCCGCAGACCGACACGTACATCGAGAAGGATTCCTCGATCAACGACGAGATCGACCGCCTCCGGCATTCGGCGACCTCGGCGCTGCTCAGCCGCCGCGACGTGATCATCGTGGCATCGGTCTCGTGCATCTACGGCCTGGGCTCGCCGGAGGAGTACGAGGGCCAGCTGCTGCGCGTGCACAAGGGCGTCCCGTACGACCGCGACCGCGCCATCAAGCGGCTGGTCGACATCCAGTACGAACGCAACCAGTCGAACCTGATCCGCGGCAAGTTCCGGGTGCAGGGCGACACCGTCGAGGTCATGCCCTCCTACGAGGAGACCGCCGTACGGCTCGAATGGTGGGGGGACACGGTCGACCGCATCCTGCGGATGGACCTGGTGACCGGCGAGATCCTGGCGGAGCTCCCGGAGATCACGATCTTCCCGGCGACGCACTACGTCGCCTCGGAGGAGCGGATGGCGCGGGCCATCGGCACCATCCAGGAGGAGCTGGCCGAGCGCCTGGAGACGCTGGAGCGCGAGAACAAGCTGCTGGAGGCGCAGCGCCTTCGGATGCGGACGAACTACGACCTCGAGATGCTGCGCGAGGTCGGGTTCTGTTCGGGCATCGAGAACTACTCGCGCCACATCGACGGCCGAGCCCCGGGCACCGCACCCTACACGCTGCTCGACTACTTCCCCGAGGACTGGCTCTGCGTCATCGACGAGAGCCACGTCACGGTGCCGCAGCTGCACGGCATGTACGAGGGCGACATGTCCCGCAAGCGCACGCTGGTCGACTTCGGCTTCCGGCTCCCGTCGGCGGTCGACAACCGCCCCCTGCGCTTCGAGGAGTTCACCGACCGGGTGCAGCAGGTCGTGTTCATGTCGGCCACGCCCGGCCCGTACGAGCTGCGCGTGAGCGAGCGGGTCGTCGAGCAGATCGTGCGGCCGACGGGGCTGGTGGACCCGCAGCTCGAGGTGCGCCCGACGAAGGGCCAGATCGACGACCTGATCGAGGAGATCCGCCAGCGGGTCGAGATGGGCCACCGCGTGCTGGTGACCACGCTCACGAAGAAGATGGCCGAGGACCTGACCGACTACCTGATCGAGCTCGGCCTGCGCGTCCGGTACCTGCACAGCGAGGTGGACACGGTGCAGCGCATCGAGATTTTGCGCGACCTGCGCCTGGGGGAGTTCGACGTCCTGGTCGGTATCAACCTGCTGCGCGAGGGGCTCGACCTGCCCGAGGTCTCGCTGGTCGCGATCCTGGACGCCGACAAGGAAGGGTTCCTCCGCTCGGAGACCTCCCTGATCCAGACGATCGGGCGGGCGGCGCGCAACGTGGACGGCAAGGTCCTCATGTACGCGGACACCGTGACGGACTCGATGAAGCACGCGATCTCGGAGACCGAACGACGCCGCCACATCCAGATCGACTACAACCGCGAGCACGGCATCGACCCGCAGACGATCCGAAAGAAGGTCACCGACATCCTGCTGGCGCTGCAGGGCGATCCCGGGCGAAGCGCGCTCACGCCGAACCGCGGCCGGCGGCGCCGGCGCGAGTTCCCGGAGATGCCCCGCGAGGAGCTGGAGCGTCTCATCCGATCACTCGAGGACGAAATGCACGAGGCGGCGAAGGATCTCCGCTTCGAGTACGCCGCCCGGCTGCGCGACGAGGTGGGCGAGCTTCGCCGTGAGCTCGCGGCGATGAAGGAGGCCGGCGTCCGCTGACGACCCTCGCCGTTCGCGGATCCATGGGGTGGCTGGGCCCCGGGCGCATCGTGCAGAGCCCGCTCGTCGTCCTGGACGGCGGACGGGTCGCGTTCGCGGGAGCCGCGGCGGCGGCGCCCCGCGAGCTGGCCGGGGAGGCCGACGAGGAGCTCGTCGTCGATGGGTTCGTCCTTCCCGGCGTCGTGGATCGCCACGTCCACGTCGCGCTGTCCGATCCCGCCGCGATCCTGGCCGGCGGCGTCACCGCCGTGCGCGACCTGGGATGGGTGCCGGACGACGTCTGGTCACTGGCCGACGCGTCCGACAGCCCGTCGTTCGACGGCCCCACGATCCGTGCGATCGGCCCGATCCTCACGTGCCCGGGCGGCTACCCCACCCGGTCGGGGTGGGCGCCGGCCGGGACCGGCCGGGAGGTGCGCGGCGCCGAGGAGGCCGCCGCCGCGGTCGGCGAGGTCCTGGACCGGAGCGGGGTGGGCATGGTGAAGGTGGCCCTCAACGCGGACGCCGGCCCGACGCTGACCGACGAGGAGCTGGTGGCCATCTGCGACGCGGCGCACGCTCGAGAGGCCGGCGTCACGGTGCACGCGCAGGGCGCGGGGCAGGCCGAGCGGGCCGCCGGCGCGGGCGTGGACGAGTTCGCGCACTGCCCGTGGAGCGAGCGCCTGAGCGACGGCTTCCTGGCGTCGATCGCCGGCCGCATGCGCATCGTGTCGACGCTCGACATCCACTCCCACGGGGTGGAGACGCCCGAGCTGCACACGGCGCTCGCCAACCTGAACGGGTTCATCCAGGCGGGCGGGCGCGTGGCCTACGGCACCGACCTCGGGAACGGCGCCATCCCGGCGGGCGTGCACGTCGGCGAGGCGTGGCACCTGCGACGCGCGGGCCTGACGCCCGAGCAGGTCGTGGAGGCGATGACGTTCCGCCCGCTCGAGGCGGGAGAGCCCGCGGACCTGATCGTGTTGGGCGCCAACCCCTTCGAAGACCTGAACGCGCTCGCTGACCTGCGCGCGGTGATCCACGCGGGGCGCCGCTACCGCTGAGCGGGGCGGTCGGACAGCGCCTGCTCCACGGCGCCCTCGCCGCGGGCGAACCCCAGCCGTAGGTAGAAGCCGAGCGACTCGCCGCCGGGCCACAGCAGCAGAAGCTCCGCGTCGTGCTCCCGCGCGAAGGCGCGCACCGCGTCCATCAGCTCGTGACCCAGGCCCCGGCCCCGCCACGGCGGGTCGACCTGCACGGACGTGACGTAGCCGAACGAGCGCGACACGCGCCACGGGCTCGGCACCATCGGGACCAGTTGCAGCGACGCGGTCCCCACCGCGGCGCCGTCCGACTCGGCGATCCAGACTGCCCAGTGCCCGCTCGCGAGCGCGTCGGCGATGAACCGTTGGAAGGCTTCGGCGAACGCGGCAGGCTCGATCCGGGCGCCGCCGTCCGCGCCGAACTCGTCGAGCTCCAGGCAGTGATCCCAGCGCAGCCGCGCGAGCGCGGTCGCGTCGGCCACCCTGGCGCGCCGGATCGTCGCACCGCTGGCGCGCCGGATCGACCCGCTGGGTTCGCCGGGACCGGGCACGGGTGTCAGCGTAGACTCCGACGCATGCAGACGCAGCAGACCGCACAGGCCATGCCCGTCACGACGGCGTTCGAGTTCCCAGGCTGGGAGGTCCAGCGCTCGCTCGGGACGTGCTTCGGCCTCATCGTTCGGAGCATGGGCTTCGCGAAGGGCATCGGCGCCGGCTTCAAGGCCCTGGCCGGGGGAGAGGTGCAGCAGTACACGCAGCTGCTCGAGGACAGCCGCCGCCACGCGATGGACCGGATGATCGAGAACGCCCGGCTGATGGGCGCCAACGCCGTGCTCGGGATGCGGTTCGACTCGTCCGAGATCGGCCAGAGCCTGACGGAGATCGTCGCGTACGGCACGGCCGTGATCGTGGGCGCGAAGGGCTGAGCCCGCCGTGGTCATCCTGGTGATCGTCGTCCTGATCCTGGCGGCGCTGTTCTTCGTGAGCCTCACCCTTCGCCGCCACGGCGAGAGCGAGGCGCCCGCGGAGGACTGGCAGCGCACCGACGAGGTGTTCCGCGATCCGACGACACGCCGGCTGATGCGGGTCTGGGTGGATCCGCGCGACGGGTCGCGCCACTACGTGGCCGAGCCCGGGCCGCCGCCATCCGTTTGACGGACGTGGCCGCCGTCGATCTCGCCTCGCGGGCGCACGCCGAGGCGCTCGACGCGGACGACGAGCTGGCCGGGTTCCGGGATCGGTTCGTCATCCCGGACCAGTCGCTCGTGTACCTGGACGGGAACTCGCTCGGCCGGCTCCCGTGGACGACGGTCGAGCGAATCGAGGACGTGGTCCGCCACCAGTGGGGCGAGGGGCTGATCCGCTCGTGGGACGAGGGCTGGATCGACCTGCCGTCGCGCCTTGGGGACCGCATCGGCACGGGGCTGCTGGGCGCGCGGCCCGGCGAGGTGATCGTGGCGGACTCCACCACGACGAACTTCTACAAGCTGTGCGTCGCGGCGGTCGACGCCCGGCCCGGCCGGTCCGCGATCGTGACGGACCGCGACAACTTCCCGACGGACCGGTACGTGCTGGAAGGCATCGCCGAGTCCAGGGGCCTGACGATCCGATGGCTGGACGCGGGAGACGACGGTCCGCAGCCCGACGACGTCGCGGGGGCGCTGGACGACGACGTGGCGTTGGTCACGCTCTGTCATGTGGGCTACCGGACCGCCGCCATCCTCGACGTGGACGCGATCACGGCGCTCGCGCACGACGCGGGGGCGCTGATGCTGTGGGACCTGTGCCATGCGGCGGGCTCGGTGCCGGTCGACCTCAGCCGGACGGGAGCCGATCTGGCGGTCGGCTGCACGTACAAGTACCTGAACGCCGGCCCCGGCGCCCCGGCGTTCCTCTATGTACGCGAGGAGCTTCAGCCCTCGCTACGCCAGCCGATCTGGGGCTGGTGGGGCCGCCGGGAGATGTTCGAGATGGCCGCCGGCTACGACCCGGAGCCCGGGATCCGGGCATTCCTTGGAGGAACGCCACCGGTGCTGTCGATG
>DASXAQ010000047.1:0-1756 GCA_036406615.1 Actinomycetota bacterium
CATCTCGCCGAGCTCGGTCAGGATCAGGCCGTGCAGGTAGTGGGCCGGCGCCAGCGTCGGATCCCGGTCGACGGATCGACGGATCCACCCCAGGGCGTGCTCCAGCCGAAGCTCGTTCGCGCAGATCTTGGCGCACAGGTACGGGGCCCAGGCGTCGTGGTCGTCGGCCTCGGCCAGGGCCGCCAAGCGGCGCAAGGCGTCGGGCGATCGCTCCGCCTCCCACAGGGACATGGCGTCCGCATGCAGGGCGGATGCCGGACCGGGCACGTCGTCCGACGCAGGAGCGTCTCGCAGCGTGGGTTCGGGCGCGGGCATCGACGTGCGAACCGGCGTCGACGCGGGCGGCGGCGGGGCTGGGGCGGCCGGGAATGCGGGCATCCTGGAAGCCTCGCCGGCGGCCGTGCGTCCAAGCGCGAACCACGATCGGTTTCGAAACACGACGGTGTGCGGATACGCGACGGATTCGAAATCGCGAAACGCCGGGTTGGAGGCCTCGGCGTGCCCGGGGACGAACCACCCCTCGGGCACCAGCGACTTGCGGAGCCGCGCCACGACGCCGTCGAGCGTCTCCTGGCGGAAGTAGATGAGCACGTTGCGGCACAGGATCAGGTCCATGCCCTGCGTGTTGGTCAGTAGCGAGGGATATGCGTCCTCGACCAGGTTGAGGCAGGCGAACGACACCATGGAGCGGATGCGCGGGTGAACGCGGTATTCGCGGTCGCGCCGCGAGAAGTAGCCGGCCTGGATCTCGGGGTCGACGTCGCGAAACGACCAGGGCCCGTAGACGCCGTGGTGGGCCTTCTCCAGCGCGCCGCGATTGATGTCCGTTGCCAGCAGCGTGATGTGCCACCGGCTGCGATCCGGCACCAGGCGGTCGAGCAGGATGGCCATCGAGTACGCCTCCTCGCCCGTCGAGCACCCCGCGCTCCAGATGCGAAGCCGATGGGAGTCGGCGCGACGATCGATGAGGTCCGGGAGGACGTGCTGTTCGAGCGCCTCGAACTGCGCGCGGTTGCGGAAGAAGTACGTCTCGCCGATCGTGAGCGTGGCGATGAAGGACTCGAGCAGCGAGCCGTCGCCGCCGTCGGCGGTGAGCCGGCGGTAGAGCGAATCGGGGTCCGGCGCATTCGTCTCGACCAGCGCGCGGGAGACCGCACGGTCCAGGTCGCCTCGGCGGGCGTCGTTGAACTCCAGGCCGCTGACGTCGCGCACCAGGTCGCGGAAGCGGGCGTAAACGAGCTGGCTCAGGCCTCCGGTGGGAGCCGGGTCCGCCATGCGAGGCTCAGGCGAAGACGGCCGCCGCGTCGCATAGGCGCGCGGCGTCCAGGATCAGGATCAGCCGGTCGCCCGCCCGCGCCAGCTCGCTGACCGGGCTGTTCAGCCCGGCGAGCTCGCCCGGCGGCTCGATCGCGTCGGTCCCGACCTCGAGCATCTCGGTCACCACGTCGGCGATCAGCCCGACGATGGTGCCGCCCGCTTGCAGGATCAGGATGGCGGTGGTCAATCCGTGTTCGACCGGCGGCAGGCCGAGCCGGATGCGAAGGTCGATGAGCGGGACGACGCGGCCCCGCAGGTTGATGACGCCGGCGAGCCAGGGTGGCGCCTCGGGCAGCGGCGTGACCGCCACCATGCGAACGACCTCGAGGACGTGCTCGGCCGGCAGCGCGTATTCGCGATCGAGGCGAACGACCACCAGCCGGCGCGTGACCGCGTCGGGCCGCCGACTCGATTCGATGTGTGCCGAGGCTTCCATGGC
>DASXAQ010000048.1:0-3834 GCA_036406615.1 Actinomycetota bacterium
GCCACCGTGGAGCACGAGCCGTACCAGCCCGGCGGCGAGGATGGCGACGACGGCGAGTTCTGGATGGCGACGTTCGCCGACCCCGACGGCAACTTCTTCCAGATCGCCTCGCCGATGCCGGAGTCGCCCGGCGGCAGCTGATCAGTCCACGGGTCTGACCGGCTCGCTCGCCCGCCGCGGGACCCGTGCAACGCAGGATGGCCCGCTGCGTTCCTGCGTCCGGACAACCCGCGTGACGGGAACGTGCGCGCGCCCCACCATCTGGTACCTGATCGTCGGGAAATCACCGACGCTTCGACGCGCATATCCTCATGCATGGCCACGGCCCCTGTGCGCTATCGCTCACCCGACGAGGACAGCGGCCGGTGGGAGGGGTTCCCGTTCCGGGACGGCGACATCATCATCAGTGCCCGCTCCAAGAGTGGAACGACCTGGGTTCAGATGATCTGCGCGATGCTGATCTTCCAGACCCCGGACCTTCCGGCGCCGCTTCCGGAGCTGTCGCCGTGGCTCGATTGGCTCGTCGAGCCCCGCTCGGAAGTGCTCGCTCGACTGTCCGCGCAGCGGCATCGTCGCTTCATCAAGACCCATACGCCGTTGGACGGGATACCCCTCGACCCCCGAGCGACGTACATCGTGGTCGCCCGGCATCCGCTGGACATGGCCGTGTCGCTGTATCACCAGGCAGCCAACATCGACCGCGATCGTCTCCGTGCACTCGCCGGGCAGCCGGGCCGAGCGCCGAGCCAACCGCCGGAGCGACGGCTATTGATTCACGAGTGGTTGCTGGAGTGGATCGACGAGGACGCGTCGCCGCGGGAGCAGATGGACTCTCTCCCAGGCGTTATCTGGCACCTGTCCGACGCGTGGGCTCGCCGGCACGAACCGAACGTCATTCTCGTGCACTACGAGGAGCTCTCCGCCGCTTTGGAAGCGCAGATGCGCCACTTGGCAGGGCTGCTGGAGATCGACGTATCTCAGGAGCGCTGGCCGTTGCTTGTGGATGCCGCCGGTTTCAACCACATGCGGGCGAACGCGTCCACCCTGGCGCCCGACCGTGTCGGTGTGTTGAAGGACGCCACAGCGTTCTTTCGAACCGGCGCGACGGGATCCGGCAAGGCGGAGTTGTCCGACCACGAGCTGGCGCGCTACCAGGCTAGAGTTGCCGGCATGGCGCCCGCCGACCTGCTGACGTGGGTACACGACCCGCTTCGAACCGACTCGGGTTAGGCGGACGGAGCCGCGGCCGGACGATCCATACCGCGCCACGCGGGGAACACGAATGGCGCCAGCGTGGTCACCAGATAGGCACACCCAGCGGCCAGCAGGGCCGCGCGCAGGCCGATCACGTCGACGAGCGCTCCCCCAAGCAGCGCCCCGACCGGGATTCCCGCCCATGCGGTCGCGCCGAGTGCGCCGAGGACCCGCGCCTGCAGGTGGCGTGGCACGCGCTCGTACTCGACCGCACCGAGGATCGGGTTGATCCCTCCGGCCCCGACGCCGGCGATGAACGCGACGGCCAGCACGGGCGATGCGCTCGACAGCGCGGCCAGCGCGAAGTACCGCGGGCAGCCGGCGATCAGGAATCCCCACGCATAGACCCGCCGCCGCGGCATCCGGGGTCCGAGCCAGGTCGTCACACTATTGCCGAGCAGCGCCCCGAGTCCCATGGCCGCCGCCATCAAGCCGAGCGCCACCGGGCTTCCCGTAACGTCCCTCGACCAGACGGGCGCGAGCACCGACGAGAACGACTGGTCCAACAGGTTGGTGACGAGCACCATGAATGCGATCCCGAGCAGCACGCGGTCCGCGCGCAGATGCGCGAAGCCCTCGCGAAGCGACTCCAGATAGCGGACTTCCGACGTGGCGGCGCCGGCCGCGGGGTTGTCCGGCGACGGCGGCTGCGCCGATGGCGGCACCAGCAGCGACACGAGCACCGCTGAGACCACGAACGTCGCCGCGTCCAGCGCGATGACCACCGATGCGGAGGTCACCGTGATCAACACGCCGGCGAGCGGCGCGCCGATCATGCCGGCCGCGCGGCTGACGCCGTCGTACAAGCCGCTCGCGCGCTCGATCGGCGTGCCCGCGCGTTCCGCGACCCCCGGCAGCAGCACGTGCCGTGCGGAGTCGCCGGCGCCGCGGACCGCCCCCGCCGCGGCGACCAGCCCTGCCACCGCGCCTAGCGACAGGCTTCCCGACGCGTACAGGACCGGGATCGCGCCGAACGCGACCGCGGCGGCGACGTCCGTCGCGATCGCGACGCGGCGCGTTCCATAGCGATCGACGAGCGGGCCGCCCAACCCCTGGACCGCCACGTACGGTGCCATCTCGGCGAACGCGATCAGCCCCGTCTTCGCCGCGCTGCCGGTGGTGACCAGGACGAACCAGGGCAGCGCGAGCAGCGACATCCTGGTCCCGAGGATCGATACGAAGTTGGCGACCAACAGCCCGGTCAGGCCTCGCCTGGCACGCGGCGGCCGAACGCCGGTCCCGGAACGATCCCCCGCCCGTGCTTCCCTTTCGGTGTCCATCACGGCGCCACCTCGGGAGCCGATGGCAGGACGGCGAACTGCAGGACCACGCGGCGGGCGTCGCCAGGCGCCTTCGACCGCTTCGCCGGATCGTCCGAGCGACGCTTCGCGCCCATCGCCTCGAGCTCGGCGATCAGCGTCCGGGCCTCGTCCAGCGTCAGCCGGAGCAGGTAGTCGCTCATCGTGAACCCGTCGGTCCACCCGGGGCCGAGGTCCTCCTCCATCGTCGCCAGGCCGGCGATCGTCGACTGCACACGACGACCCATGGCGTCCGCGACGATGCGCAGATACTCCTCGCCGAGCGCCCTGGCCTCTTCATCCTGGTCCTTCGGCGGATCGAACGTCGTCATCCGGTGCGCCGCCCGCCACCAGCGATCGCGGCCCGTCCCCCGTTCCGTGTCCTCGACCACGAACCCGTAGGCGGCGAGCTGGCGCAGGTGGTAGCTGGTCGCACCACTCGACTGTCCGGTCCGAGCGGCCAGTTGGGTTGCCGTCGCCGGGCCGTCGGCGCGAAGCAGTCCGAGCAGCCGAAGCCGAAGGGGATGCGCCAGGCCCCGCAGGCTGCGCGCGTCCGGGTTGACGGTGTCGGCCGGGGTAACGGAGGCGCTGTCGGCCGGGGTGACGGAGGCGGTCGTCCTCGAGAGATCGTCCATGCGCTCGACCCTAGCACCCCAAAGACTTCTTTGCAAATGACTCTTTGCAAATGAACCCTTGCGATTTTGACTGGGGGGCGGGTCATCCGCCCGGACCGCGCTCCGCCGCAGCTCAGGGGGTTGTCGACGGTTCGAGAAGGCGGAACGTCTTTCGCGCGGCGTCGACCTCCGCCTCGACACCAAAGGGCAGCGTCACCTTGGGATCCGTGTGCCCTGCCTCGAAGTTCGCGAGCACGGGAAGGCCCGCCGACGCGGTTCGATTGGCGACGACATCCCACAGCACCTTGGTCTGGTCCTCCGAGTACCCATACGGCCGCGAGAAGAGGAGCCCGGCCGCCGAATCGAACGCGCCGAGGTGCTCGAGGTCGGTCAGGTACGCGTCCACGTGGGCGGGCGAGGGCGCTTCCTCGGAGGTCTCGAGCAACAGGATCGTCCCCTCGGGATCGATCCACGCGTCCGACCCCTTCACGTGCCAGCAGATGGTCTCCAGGCATCCGCCGAGCAGCCGTCCGCGCCGAGCCGGCGCGGATGGTGACCCAGCCGCCGCTCGGTCGAAGCTCGCGCGCGCGAGACAGGTCGGCCTTCTGATTCCAGTCCAGGTGTTCGTCCGTCCAGACCGGGGACGGCTCGAAGATGGTCGCTTCGTC
>DASXAQ010000049.1:0-31458 GCA_036406615.1 Actinomycetota bacterium
GCGTACGTCAGGTAGACCAGCATGGCGACCGAGACCACCAGCTCGAGCACGTCGCTGATGCTCATATCCGATCGAACCACCGAATCAGGCCGAACATGGCGACGAAGAACGCGACCGTCGCCACCGCCATCCAGAGATCCATCACGTTCCGGTCACCTCTTCCGGTCCGCGCGCGCGGCCGTCCCGCGCGATGCAACCCGAGGCTATGGTCCGGGCATAACCAACCCGTAACGACTGCGCCCGAGCGCGTATCAGATTCGTAATGACTGGCCGGCGAGCAGGGTCCCGGCTCGCCCGCGCGCGACGGGGCTGCCACACTGGGGCCATGGCAAACGCGGGCGGGGAGTCGACGAGCCGGCAGGCGAGGCGCCTCGCCCGGCGGCTCCGGCGGCCGGCCGGGTTGCCGCCCGAGCGCGTGCTCGGCGGCTACGCGGTGGCGGTGGCCGGCACCGTCGGCCTGACCGCGATCCTGCTTCCCTTCCGCAGCGACATCACGCCGCTCAGCAAGGGATTCGGCTTCCTCATCGTCGTCGTGCTGGCGGCGGCCATCGGCGGGCTCGGTCCCGGGCTCGTCGCCTCCGTCTGCGGGTTCCTGACGTTCAACTACTTCTTCCTTCCGCCGTACGACCGGTGGTCGGTGGGACGGCCCGAGTACGTCGTCGTCCTCTTCGTCTTTCTCGGCCTGTCGATCCTCATCTCGACGCTGCTGTCGCGCGCCCTCGAGCGCGCCAGTGTCGCCGAAGCCAGGGAGGCCGAGCTGCGGACGCTGCAGTCCCTGAGCGCCGAGCTCGTCGCGCTGCGGCCCGGACCGGACGGCTACGCCGGCCTGTTGCGGCGTCTGCTCGAGGTGTTCGAGGTGTCGGCGGGGGCCGTGTTCGTCGTCGATGCGAAAACGCGCGAGCTCGAGGAGGCCGCGTCCGTGGGTGCCGAGCCGGGCGAGCTCACGCCACGATCCGATTCGGTCATGGCCGAGAACCCGCCGGACCGCCTGCCCCTGTCGGTGGGCGGTCGAAACCTCGGCCTGATCGTGCTGCGGCCGCGAACGCCCCCGTTCACGCCTCCGGAAAGCCGTGTGCTCCGCGCGTTCTGCGACCAGTTCGCCCTGGTGCTGGAGCGGGATCGCCTGCTCCGGCAGGCGACCCAGACCCAGGTCCTGAACCAGGCTGAACAGGTGCGCCGCTCGCTGCTCGCCGCCGTGTCGCACGACCTTCGCACGCCGCTGGCGGCCATCAAGGCGTCCGTCACCGACCTGCTGGCCGAGGACGCCGACCACGGCCGCGACTACCTGCGGGAATCATTGCGCAGCATCAACATCGAGACCGACCGGCTCGCGATGCTCGTGGCGAACCTGCTGGACATGTCCCGGATCGAACAGGGCATGCTGCGCGCCCGCGTGCAGGGCGTCGACCTGTCGGAGGCCGTGAGCGCCTGTCAGGACCGGCTGCAAACGCTCTGGCCGGCGGTCCGATTCAACGTCCGCATCGACCCGACGTGGTCGGTCGTGCAGGCCGACCCCGTCTTCCTGGAGCGCGTGGTGGGCAACCTGCTCGAGAACGCCGTCCGCGTGACGCAGAAGTCCCCGGACCGAACCATCGACGTGGAGGCTCGCGGCGCGGACGGCCGAGTCACCGTTCGCGTCATCGACCACGGGCCGGGCATCCCCGAGTCCGTCCGCGAACAGCTCTTCTACCCCTTCTACCAGGTGAGCCAGCGCCATCCACGGCTCGGCACAGGTCTCGGCCTTCCCATCGCACGCGGCTTCCTCTCGTTGATGGACGGCCAGATCTGGATCGAGGACACTCCCGGCGGCGGCGCGACGTTCGCGTTCTCGCTGCCCGCGCAGCAGCGGGAGGGCGCGACGAGCCCAGCATCCGGGACGCGCGTGCGGGGATGACGTCCGGCCGCGTCCTGATCGTCGACGACGAACCGGAGATCCGCCAGGCGCTCTCGCGAGCGCTGGCATCTCGCGCGTACGAGACGCACGTGGCGGCCGAGGGCGAGGAGGCGCTGGCCATGGCGGCTGCGATCGCGCCCGACCTGATCGTGCTCGACCTGAACCTGCCGGGGATCGATGGGCTCGAGGTGTGTCGCCGGCTCCGCGCGGCCGGCAGCGTCCCCATCCTGATCCTGTCGGTACGCGAGGAGGAGGCCGACAAGGTGGCCGCCTTGGACCTGGGCGCCGACGACTACCTGACGAAGCCGTTCGGCATCGACGAGTTGCTCGCGCGGGTGCGCGCGTTGCTGCGCCGAGCGGCTCAGCCGGATGGGGCGGTGGCACCCGGGCGCTTTCGCGCGGGCGACGTCGTGATCGACGTCGACGACCAGACCGTGCGCCGGGGCGACGAGAACGTGCACCTCACCCGCACCGAGTGGGACCTGCTGCGGGCCATGGCCTCCCACCCGGGCAAGCTGCTGACGCACCGGTGGCTGCTGGAGCACGTCTGGGGCCCCGGTTACGAGACCGAGGTTCTGCGGATGACCATGAGCCGCCTGCGGCGCAAGATCGAACGGGACCCGGCGCGGGCCCGCATCATCACGACGGATCCGGGCGTGGGCTACCGATGGACGCTGCGGCCGTCGCCACCGGACGGCTCGACCGAGCCGGAGACGAGCTAGGACCGGCCGCGCGACGATTTCGCGCGAGACCTGGACGTCTTCGCCTTCGTGGTCGTCGCCTTCGTGGTCGTCGCCTTCGTGGTCTTCGCCTTCGTCGTGATCGAGCTCCTCGTCGTGGCCTTCGTCTTTGACGTCGCCCGGGCGGCCTTCGCGGGGAAAATCGTCGCGCTGCCGACGCTCGGCGAGAAGATGCTCTCGTGGCCGTCCGACCAGCGGACGCGGTAGCGGACGCTGACCGATCCCTCGATGATCTCAAGGACCTCGCCCTCGCGCGTCGGCGTCCCGACGGACTCGGACTCCACGACGATCCGGTCACCGGCCTTGCCCACTCGCACCACCTCCTCTGGCTCGGCCCCGACTCTATGCCGTGGCCCGCGCGCGCGTCTCGCCGGGTTCCGGCGCCAGTCGAACGAGCCCGCGAGAGTCGCCGCCCACTGCGGCCGGGCCCAGCCGCACCAGGCCGTCGCGGGCCAGCGCGACGGCGGCGGCCGCCACGCGGTCGAGCGGATATCCCGTCGCCGCAGACAAGCGGCCGAGGCTGATCGGCGACCGCGATCGAAGTTCGCGAACGATCGCGCCACGGACCTGGCGAGATGATCCGAGAAACGGAGGCTGACGCGGCAGCGTCCCGGCGGTCGCCGCCCGATCGCGGGCTCGGGACCGACCGGCGGCGCGCGCGGCGAACCGGCACAAGCCGTTCAGCGGACACTCGGCGCAACGCGGGCGCGGGCGGCACACCAGGCGACCGAGGTCCATCGCCGCCTGGTTCCACGCGCCCGGCTCCCGATCGTCCAACCACCGATGCGCCGCGCGCTCGATGTCGCGGGCCGTTGCCGATTCCGTCCCGAGCATCGCGCGCGAGACGACGCGTCGCACGTTCGTGTCGATCGCGGGCACCGCGACGCCGTGGCCGATCGATGCGACCGCGGCCGCCGTGTACGGACCGACGCCGGGCAGCGACCGGAGCGCCTCCGGGGCAGACGGAACCGCGCCGCCGTGGTCGCTCGCGATGACGCGCGCCGTGGCGCTCAGGGCCAGCGCGCGCCGGTTGTAGCCGAGGCCGTCCCACTCGCGAAGCACGTCCGCGCGCGTCGCGCCGGCCAACGCGGCCACGGTGGGGAACCGTCGGATGAACCGCTCGAACGCCGGGGCGACGCGCGACGCCTGCGTCTGCTGCAGCATCACCTCGGATACCAGGACACGGTACGGATCGGGCGGCGAGGTTCGCCACGGGTACGCGAAGCGGCGAGGGCGGTACCAGCGCAGCAACGCGTCGCGTCCGCGTTCGACGCGATCCCCGACGGCTCCGGCTGACCCCCTCCCCACGGCGGGGCAAGGCTACCCTCATCGGCGTTACGCTTGCGCCCGAAGGAGGTTGGACCGTGCCGACCGTCCGGGAGGTCATGAGCGCCGAGGTCATCAGCGTGGAACCCACCTCCACGGTGGCCGAGGCCGCGACCCTCATGGGACAGCGGCACGCCGGGTCCGCCCTGGTGATGAACGGCGACCGCTTGGAGGGGATCTTCACGGAGCGCGACGTCCTGCGCGCGCTCGCGGCCGACTTCGACTCGGGCCACCACCCCGTCTCCCATTGGATGACGGCCGACCCGGCCACGATCGGGCCCGACGCGAGCGCGGGTGCGGCGCTCGACCAGATGCTCGGCGCGGGCTACCGGCACCTTCCCGTGGTCGAGGAAGAGCGCGTGATCGGCGTCGTCTCCATCCGCGACCTGGCGCGCGCGACCTCCGAGCATTGACCACGATCGACGGCGTCCTGCTGGACATGGACGGCGTTCTGACCGTTTCGTTTCGCCCCATCGACGGCGCCGTCGAGGCCGTGGATGAGCTTCGCCGTCGGATGCTGCCGCTGCGCGTCGTGACGAACTGGACGGGCCTGAGCCGGCGCGAGCTGGTGGAACGGCTGACGTCGGCGGGCTTCGACGTCGGCGTCGACGAGGTGCTGACGGCGCCGACCGCGACGGCCGCGTACCTACAACGCACGCGCCCCGGCGCGCGCTGCTTCCTGCTGGGCGAACGCGGCGGCGTGATGGAGGACCTCGCCGGCGTCGACTGGGTCGAGGATGAGGCCGACGCGGCCGACGTGGTCGTCGTGGGCGGCGCCGACGAGGCGTTCGGCTTCGACGCGCTCAACCGGGCCCTCCGCATGATCGTCGGGGGCGCGGGTCTCGTGTCCATGCATCGCAACCTGTCGTGGATGACGGCCCAGGGACTCTGCCTGGACGCGGGCGCCTACCTGATGGGGCTCGAGGCCGCCACGGGCGTGACGGCGGCCGTCACCGGCAAACCCGCCCCGGAGTTCTTCCGCGCGGCGCTCGAGTCGATCGCTTTGACCCCGGAGCGAACGGCGATGGTCGGCGACGACGTCGAGACGGACGTGCTCGCGGCACAGGCGCTCGGCATCGCGGGCGTGCTGGTGCGGACGGGCAAGGTCCTGCCGGACACGCTGGCGCGCGCGAGCGGCGAGCCCGACCACGTCATCGAGTCGGTCGCGGGGCTGCCGGCGCTGCTCGACATCCTTCGACACTGAATCCGGGCGTCCGCTCCTCGGCGCGAACTTGATTCCCGTACCTAAGTACGGGTTTAGCATCTTCGTCGTGAGGGTCGGCGAGGTCGCGGAACGCGCAGGCGTGAACGTCGAGACGCTGCGCTACTACGAGCGGCGAGGGCTGCTCCCGGCCCCCGCGCGCACGCCCAGCGGGCACCGCCGCTACGACGAGGGCACCGTGCGATTCCTGGGCGCCATCAAGGAGGCACAGGCCGTCGGGTTCACGCTGGCGGAGATCGCCGAGTACCTGCGCGCGGCACGGCACTCGGGTTCGCCGTCGCAGGCGCTTCGGGTGCGGATGGCGGCGAAGATCGATCAGATCGACGGGCGGATCGCGGCGCTGCGACGAATGCGCGAGGAGCTCGCGCGCGTCGTCGGCTGCGCGTGCACGACGCTCGACCACTGCACCTGCGGCGTCGCGTACCTCGCCCGGCGGGGCGCCGCGCCGGCGAAGCGTCCGTCGCCGCTGCACGTCACCAACGGCGAGAGCGCCGGCAACACCCTTCGGCAGACCGCGATCGGCGGCGCTGTGCTCTCCTGGCAGGACGCGCTGCACGAGGGGCCGGTGCCCGCGACGCCACGACCGGAGCTGCTGCACACACGCGCTGAATTCCTTGCGGCGTGCGGCTGGGGCGACCCGCGGGCCCTGCGCTCGACGCTCGAACTGCGCGACCGGCAGCTGCTCGACGCGCTCCGCGACGGCCTCCTCGTGGTGCTCTGGTTCGAGCACGACCTCTACGACCAGCTCCAGCTCATCGACGCGCTGGCGCTCGCGCACACCGTTCAGGTCGAACCCCAGCTGATCGTCATCGGTTCCTTCCCGGGCAAGCCTTCGTTCGCCGGCCTCGGCGAGCTGAAGGCAGACGAGCTCGAGTCGCTCTGGCCCTCCCGTCGCCGGGCCACACCGGCATCGCTCGAGGCGGCCGCCGGCGCCTGGGAGGCTTTCCGGAAACCCGATCCGACAGCCCTCGCCGAATGGGCGACGCGCGACGCCAGGGAGCTGCCCTTTCTGGCGCCGGCGCTCCGGCGGCTGCTCGAGGAGCTGCCCGCGCCCGCGGACGGGCTCTCGGGGACGGAACGGCGCGCGCTCCAAACGGTCGACGCCGGCGCGCGCACTCCCCCCGCGGCGTTCGTCGCGACCCAACGACTCGAGGAGGCGCCCTTCTTGGGCGACACCTGGTTCTATCGGACCTTGTCGTCGCTCGGGCAGGGAGACGAGAGGCTGGTCGAAACGGAAGACGGCGCACCGCTCCCACCGCCCCCTCCGCTCGGCGACGGCCAGCGCTTCGCGCGACTGCAGCTGCGCCTGACCGCGAACGGAGAACGCACGCTTTGCGGCAAAGCCGACCGGGTGGAGCTCCTCGGCATCGATCGCTGGATCGGCGGCACCCACGCCACGCGCGCCAACGCCTGGCGGTGGGACGCCGCAGAGCGAACGCTCGTCCGACCATCTCGGCGCTCGTCGAGGCGCGGCGGACGCTCCTAGGCGATCCGCACGCCTGCCGCCCGCATCGCGTCCAGCGCACGATCGCCGTCGGCGGGATCGACGTTCACGGCTCGGACGGCGTCGCCGACGACCGTCGCAGCGAGCCCGAGGCGAACGGCGTCCAGCGCCGTCTCCTTCACGCAGTAGTCCGTCGCCAGGCCGACGATCACGACGCCCGTGACTCCGGCCTCCCGCAACATTCCCTCGAGCTCGGTCCCGGCGGCCGCGCCGGTGGTCGGATCGCGGACGCTGAACCCCGAGTAGCCGTCCTCGCCGCCGGCTCCCTTGCGCACGACGGGCCCCTGCACGTCCAGCCTCGGCGCGAACGCCGCTCCGTTCGAGCCGGCCACGCAGTGCACGGGCCACGTCCCCCCGTCCTTGGCGAAGTGCGGCGTCGATGGCGGATGCCAGTCCTGCGTGTAGATGACCCGCGCCCCCGCCCTGAGTGCTCGGCCGATCTCGCGGTTGGCCGCGTCGACCACGTCGGGCCCGCCGTGGACGAACAGGCTGCCGGCCGGATCGGCGAAGTCGTTCTGCACGTCGACGACGAGCAGCGCGGTCGACGCGTCGTATCGGACCTCGCCGGCATCGCTCGTGGCCACGAGCGGTATTCTCGGCGAAATGAGCGAGCTGCAACCCGGAGACTCCGCGCCCGCATTCGACCTCAAGGACCAGGAGGGCCGCGACGTCTCGCTGGAGGACTTCCGCGGCAGAAAGGTCCTCGTCTACTTCTATCCGAAGGCCGACACGCCGGGGTGCACCGCGCAGGCGTGCGCCGTGCGCGATGCGAAGGAGGATCTGTCGGGGCTCGGCGTCGAGGTCGTCGGGATCAGCCCCGACCGCCCCGACGCGCAGGAGGCGTTCGACCTCAAGTACGGGCTCTCGTTCCCGCTGCTGTCGGACCCCGACCACGCGGTCGCCGACGCGTACGGGACGTGGGGCGAACGCACGTTCGCCGGCAAGACCTTCATGGGGCTCATCCGCTCGTCGTTCCTGGTCGACGAGGACGGCCGCATCCAGGAAGCCTGGTACGCGGTGAAGCCGAAGGAGACCGTCCCCAGGGCGCTGGAGGCGCTCGGCGTCCCGCCGGCCTCAGGCTGACCCTTCCTCGGCCTGGCTGCTCGTCGGCGCCGCTCAACGACCTCGCGAGAAGGCGGAGATGCGTCGCGCGAGCTCGCCCGGCCGCTGCAGGGGCACGTCGTGGATGCTCTGGATCCATTCGAACCGAACCAGCGGATTCACGCTTCGAACGCGCTCCTCGGCGGCCTGTTTCGACGCGACGAACTCGGCGTCGTCGTCGCCCACCTCTTTCGGCCGCGCCGCGACGATGAGGGCCGGCACCCGAAGCCCCGCGAGCAGCTCGAACGTCGGCTGGCCCCACAGCGCCCGCAGGATCTTCATGTGGTTCGCGCGAGACAGACGCGGCCGCACGCGGCCGTCGTTGACGTCGAACAGCGACCGCAGGGTGCGCTCCGCGTCCACGTTCCAGACCTCCCGGAGCGGCCCGGTCCGGGCATACTCGAGCAGGCGCTCGAGCTCCATGCCGTTGATGCGCGGCGGGGCGAGCTGGCGGCGCGCGGTCGGCCAGTCCATGCGGTCGGACATCTGCATGAACCCGCCGTCGACCAGCACCAGCCGCGACACCTCGTCGGCGCGTTCGACGCCGAGCTGCAGCGCGACGTTCGCGCCCCACGAGTGCCCGACGACCAGCGGCCGCTCCAGCCGGAGCGACGCGATGACGCGCGACGCGTCGGCGCACATGTCGTCGAAGCCGTAGCCGCCGTCGGGCTTCGCGCTCCGCCCGTGCCCGCGTTGGTCGTACGCGACCACGTGGAAGCGCGGCCACAGGCGCCGAGCTACGCCCTCCCAGATGACACTGCTCGATGCCAGGCCGTGCAGCAGCAGGACCGCGGGACCGTCGGACGTCCACTCCCGCACGAACAGACGAACGCCGCCGCGCGAGACCCGCCGGACCCGCACGGCCTCGTCGGCCGACTCCGGATCGGCCGCGCGGCCTGCCTCCCGGGAACGCTTCACCGGCGAACGGGTTGGCACGATGGGCAGCGTATCGAATGCCGCCGGAAAGGCGATCCGGATTCGGGGTCCGTCCAGACCCTTGACAAACCGGGCCGCCGGGTTCAGAGTCTGATTCCACTAGGAAACTAGTCAAATAGCAACAGACGGCCCAACGACACGAAGGAGCCCTGCGGTGATCGAATTCCACCTCGACACGCGATCGGGCGTCGCTCCCTATCTGCAGCTGGTCCACCAGGTCCGCCAGGCGCTCCGGCTCGGCGTGCTCGGCGTCGGCGATCAGCTCCCGACCGTGAAGGAGGTGGTCGGCCGGATCGCGATCAACCCGAACACCGTCCTCAAGGCCTACCGCGAGCTGGAACACGAAGGCCTGGTATCGGCCAAACCAGGGATCGGCACGTTCGTGACCGGGACGCTCGGCGGCGACTCGCTCGCGTCCCACGGTCCGCTGCGACGCGACCTCCGGCGTTGGTTCGCGAAGGCGCGCGCGGCCGGCCTGGACGAGGAGAGCATCGAGGCGCTGTTCAGGGACACCTTTCGGTCCGCCGATCGCGAGGGCGTAGCGTGAGCGACGTTCTGCGGACGGCCGGGCTCGGCAAGCGGTACGGCCGGCGGTGGGCGCTGGCCGACTGCGACCTGAGGATCCCTGCGGGGCACGTGACCGGGCTCGTCGGACCCAATGGGGCCGGCAAGACGACGCTGCTGCACCTCGCGGTCGGCCTGCTCGCGCCTACGACCGGGACGATCGAGGTCCTCGGACGCACTCCCGCCGCCGATCCCAGCCAACTCGGCCGGGTCGGGTTCGTCGCCCAGGACACGCCGACGTACGCAGGACTTTCGGTCGCCGAGCATCTGGACCTGGGTGGCTGGCTCAATCCCACGTGGGACCGCGAGCTGGCCGAGCGCCGTGTGAGACAGCTCGGGCTGGATCCGAAGCAGAAGGCCGGCAAGCTGTCCGGAGGGCAGCGGGCGCAGCTGGCCCTCACGGTGGCCATCGCGAAGCGCCCCGAACTGCTGATCCTGGACGAGCCCGTCGCCAGCCTGGATCCTCTCGCGCGACGCGAATTCCTGAAGGTCCTCATGGAGGCGGTGGCGGAACACGGCGTGAGCGCCGTGCTCTCCTCGCATCTGGTGACCGACCTCGAGCGCGTGTGTGACCACCTCGTCCTGCTGGTGGGCTCGCGGGTGCTCGTGACCGGCGAGATCGAGCCCCTGCTGGCCTCACATCACCGCCTCACCGGTCCACGGCGCGACCCGGCGCGCCTGCCATCGAACCAGGAGGTCATCGAGGAGAGCCACACCGACCGGCAGACGACGCTGCTCGTGCGCACGGACGAGCCGATCCTGGACCCGGCATGGACGGTCGAGCCGGTGGGCCTCGAGGACCTGGTGCTCGCCTACATGGGCCGGGACTCGGCCGTCGATTCGAGTCGTGCGACGCTGGCGGAGGTGGCGCGGTGATCCAGCTGTCCTGGCGACAGTTCCGCACCCAGGCGGCGGTTGCTGCGGCCGGGCTCGCGGTCGTCGCGATCGCGGTGCTGATCACAGGCCCCCGGGTCTTCCACCTGTACGACACCACCGTGGCGCCGTGTCAGGGCCGGAGCGACTGTGGGACGGCCGAGGAGCTGTTCGTTCGGCATTACGGGTTCCTGCAGGCTGCGCTGACGCAGCTCGTCGAGTTCGCGCCCGCGCTGATCGGGATCTTCTGGGGAGCGCCGCTGGTCGCTCGCGAACTGGAGTCGGGCACCTTCCGGCTCGCCTGGACCCAGAGCGTGACGCGAGCGCGATGGCTCGGCGTCAAGCTCGCCGTGGTCGGCGTCGCGAGCGCGGTGACCGCGGGACTGCTCTCCCTGATGGTGACGTGGTGGACGACTCCGTTCAGCCGGGTGGAGGCGAACAGATTTGACCCGACCCTGTTCACCCAACACGGGATCGTGCCGCTCGCGTACGCGGTCTTCGCGTTCGCGCTCGGCGTGACGATGGGTCTGCTCGTCCGCCGGACCCTTCCGGCGATGGCCGCGACGCTGGCTCTGTTCATCGGCGTCTTGCTGTGCATCGTGTTCTGGGTTCGTCCGCACTACCTCCCGCCGGCCCACACCACGATGCCCGTGCGAGCAGCCGGCGATCTGGGCTTTCAGCCGGTCGAATCCGGCCGCGCGTTTCGGTTCATCATCGGGAGCCCGAACATCCCGAACGCGTGGGTGTCCTCGACCAGGGTCGTCGACGCGGCCGGTCATCCGGTCTCCAACCAGTTCCTCGGCACCGCCTGCCCGAACCTCGTGCCGCCCGGATCGGTGGCCGGACGGTTCCCCGCCCCGACGGGCCCATTCCAGGACTGCATCGCGAAGATCTCCGGCACCTATCACCTCGTGGTGACCTACCAACCCGCCGGGCGCTACTGGATCTTCCAGTCGATCGAGTCGGGACTCTTCCTGGCCCTGGCCTCAGGGCTGTGCGGCTTCTGCTTCTGGCGGATCCGCCGGGTCGCCTGACCAATCCGAGGAACCTGCCGCACCCGCCCGGCCCGCCACCGTGGGCGCGCGTTCGCAGAGCGCCCTCCTCATAGGTAGGGTGAAACCCGACTGCCGCGCTCCGTCCGACAACTAAGGGGGGTGAAGGACCTGGAGTCGGCCGCGACCGATGCCGGGGCCGCGCGTCCCCGGCGCAAGCCCTGGGTCAAGCTCGTGCAAACGGCCGTGTCGATCGCGGTGGCCGTGCTGATCTTCGCGCTGATCATCCCGAAGATCGCCGACTACCGCGTCGTGTGGCAGACCATGAAGGACCTCACGCCGCTCGAGCTCGGCGGCCTGGTGCTGGCGACGGTGTTCAATCTGTTCACGTACTACTGGCAGATGATGGCCGCGATGCCCGGGCTCAGCACGGCCAAGGCAGCGGTGAACAACCAGACGGGCACGACGATCTCGAACATCGTTCCCGCCGGCGGCGTGATCGCGCTCGGCGTCGTCGTGGAGATGTTCCGCTCGTGGGGGTTCTCGCCGACCGCGATCGGCCTGGAGATCTCCCTGACCGGGATCTGGAACAGCTTCCTGAAGCTCGGGCTTCCCGTCATCGCCCTGGCCGCGGTCGCCGCGACGGGACACGCCGATCCGGCCCTGCTGGCGCCGGCGATTATCGGACTGGTGATCCTGGCCGGGTGCATCCTGCTCTTCGCGTTGGCACTGTGGCGCAAGCACTTCGCGCGATCCATCGGCAACGGACTCGGCCGCGGCGTCTCCGCAGTGCGCAAGCTGTTCCGCAAGCCGCCGCTGACCGACTGGGGAGAACGTGCGGTCCGATTTCGGCACGACGCGATCGACCTGGTATCTCGTCGCTGGGTGCCCTTGACGCTCACGACGGTCCTCAGCCACTTCGCGTTGTACTTCATCCTGTTGCTCGCGCTGCGCGACGTCGGGGTCTCCAACGCCGAGGCAAGCTGGGCGGAGGTACTCGCCGTGTTCTCGTTCGGCAGGCTGGTCACGGCGATACCGCTCACGCCCGGGGGCGTCGGCCTGGTCGAGGTCGCGTACATCCTGGGCCTGACGGCGGTCGCCAAGGGCCACGCGGACGTTCCCTACCCGGAGTTGAAAGCACAGATCACGGCCGCCGTCCTGGTGTTTCGAACCCTCACGTACGGGATCCAGATCCCGATCGGCGGGTTCACGTACATCATCTGGAGAACGAAGAAGAGCTGGCTGCGCCCGCAGCGCGCTGAGGCCGCGACACCGGCGGGGGCCGCCTCCGCCGGATGAAGCTCGCTCGCGCGCTCGTCCCCTCTCTGCTGCTGCTATCCGCTTGCAGCCCCGCGGCGACGAGCGCGGGCGCGAACCTGCTCCCCAGGTCCGGCCATGCCGTGGCCGGACCCGTCATCCGGGTGGCCTCGTTCGACTTTCCCGAGAGCATCCTGCTCGCGCAGATCTACGGACGCGCGCTCGCCGCCGCCGGCTACCCGGTCCGGCTGGAGCTGAACGTCGGCGAACGGGAGATCGTGGAGCCGGCGCTTCAGCAGGGCCTGGTGGACCTGGTCCCCGAGTACCTGGGCTCGGCGCTCGCGTTCGTCGGGCTCGGCAAGGAGATGGCCGGCGCGGACCCGGCGACGGCGGGGCAGGAGCTCACCGCACTGTTCGCCGCCCGTGGGATCGAGGTGATGACGCCGGCGCCGGCGCAGGACCAGAACGTCGTCGCGGTCACCGCGGCAACCGCCCAAGCGGACGACCTGCGAACGGTGAGCGACCTGGCTCCGTTCGCCTCACGCATGACGTTCGGCGGCCCGCCCGAGTGTCCACAACGGCCGTTCTGCCTCCCCGGACTACGCCGCGTCTACGGGCTGAACTTCGAGTCGTTCGTCCCGCTCGACGCGGGCGGGCCGTACACGGTGCAGGCCCTCGAGCGCGGCGACGTGCAGGCCGCGCTGCTGTTCTCGACCGACGGGGCCATCCAGACGATGGGCTTCACGGTGTTGCGGGACGACCGGGGCCTGCAGCGCGCTGAGAACGTCACGCCGGTCGTTCGCAGGGCGATCGTGAACGCGTACGGGCTTCGTCTTGAGCAGACGCTCGACAACGTCTCCGCGATGCTCACGACCGACGCGTTGACGGCGCTGAACGTGAAGCTCGCGGCGGGCGGATCCGCGGCCACCGTTGCCGCCGACTGGCTGGAGGAGCACGGCGTTGGGCGTTGACGTGCCCGCGGGTCCCGCGCAGGCGGTCGCGCACGAACACGGCGGCCACGCCCCGCTTCGAACGGAGCGCAAGCGGCGCAGGCCGTCCGGCGAGCCGCCGCCGCTTCCCCGTCACCTGCGCCGCAGCGGGAAGTTCTGGCTGTGGTCCCTGATCGGGATGCTCGCGCTCTTCGTGCTGCTCGGGTTCGTCAAGCCGACGGACTTCGCGATGGAGCACCTGGACATCTGGGTGTTGCAGCGGTTCGAGGACCTCCGGACTCCCTGGCTGACCCGGCTGGCGCGCGGCGTCAACACGCTCGCGTCGGCGAACATGAACCTGGCGCTGCGGTGGGCCACCATCATCGTGCTGGTGGCGTTCCGCCGGTGGCGGCACCTGGCCGTGTTCGTCGGCGCGGTGCTGGTCGTCGGCTGGTTCGGGACGACGCTCACCGAGATCCTGGGCCGCGCGCGGCCGTTCGACATCACGATCATCGGGACCTGGCAGGGGTTCTCGAGCCCATCGGCACCGGTCATGTCGCTGTCCGCGACCCTGGTCGGGATGGGGTTCGCGTTGATCCCGGACGGGCTGTGGCGCGCGCGGTACCTGTGGGCGAGCGACGTGCTGATCGCCCTGGTCGGCCTGTCGCGCATCTACCTGGGCGTCGATCATCCGAGCGACGTCGTCTTCGGCGTCGTGTTCGGGATGGGGACCATGGTGCTGGCCTTCCGGTTCTTCTGCCCCGAGGAGGCCTTCCCCGTCACCTACCACCGTGGCAAGACGGCGCACCTGGACGTCGGCGGCGCGCGGGGCGAGGCCATCAAGCGGGCGGTGGCCGACCAGCTGGGCCTTCGGATCCTCGACATGAAGCCGTTCGGCACGTCGGCGTCGGGCGGGTCGACGCCGCTTCGGGTCACCATCGCGGGCGAGGAGGACGGCGACGTCACGTATCTGTTCGCGAAGCTGTACGCGTCGAACCACCTGCGGGCGGACCGGAACTACAAGTTCGCGCGCACCATCCTGTACGGGCGCCTGGAGGACGAGCAGCCGTTCTCGTCGGTGCGCCAGCTCGTGCAGTACGAGGACTACATGCTGCGATTCTTCAGCGACGCGGGCGTCCCGGCGCCGGCCAGCTACGGGTTCGTCGAGATCACGCCCGAGCGCGAGTACGTGATCCTGATGGAGTTCTTCGACGGGTCGAAGGAGATCAGCGACGTCCCGATCGACGACCGGGTCACCGATACCGCGCTGTCGGTCGTGCGCAAGCTGTGGGACGCCGGCATCGCCCACCGGGACGTGAAGCCGGGCAACATCCTGGTCCGCGACGACGAGGCGTTCCTGATCGACGTCGCGTTCGCCGAGATCCGGCCCTCGCCGTGGCGCCAGGCGGTGGACCTGGCGAACATGATGCTGGTCCTCGGCATGTACGGGGAGCCCAAACGCGTGTATGACCGGGCGCTGCGCCTGTTCACGCCCGAGGAGCTCGGCGAGGCGTTCTCGGCCACGCGCGGCGTGGCGAGCCCGTCGCAGCTTCGAGGCGAGCTGAAGCGGATCGGCCGCGACGTCCTCGGCGAGTACCGGGCCATGGCGCCCGCCTACCCGACGGTGTCGATCCAGCGATGGAGCATCCGTCGCATCGCCGTCACCCTGTGGACGCTGTTCCTCATCGTCCTCGGCATCGTGCTCGCGCTGTCGAACCTGCAGGGGGCCGGGCTGCTGTGACGCGCGGACACAACCGCCCCCTCCCGGCGCGCCTGATCGTGACCGCAGCCCTGGTGGCATCCGTGGCCGCGGCGTGCGGCCCGCAGGCGGCCCAGCAGGTGGCCGACGTGCCGAACTGCCGCGCGGACAACAACTCGCTCATCCTGATGGCGCAGGCCGTGCCCAGCGCTTCCGAGATCCCGTGCATCCAGGCATTGCCCGCCGGATGGACGTTCCGGTCCCTCGACGTGCGAAGCGGGACGGCGCGGTTCTGGCTCAGCTCGGATCGGGCAGGCACCAACGCCCTGGAGGTCGTGCTGACGGCCTCGTGCCGCCGATCGGGGACGCCGATCCCGTACGACGAGCCGGAGGTGTCCGTGTACCAGGTGGTCGATACGCTGACGCCCCGGTACCGGGGGGACCGGGCCTACGTGTTCGACAGCGGGTGCATCGTGTACCGGTTCGACTTCCCTCCAAGAAATCTCACCGTGTTCACCACCGACGCGATCAGCGCCGTCGGCACGATCTCGCGCGAGCGCCTCGAGAAGTACGTCGCGTCCCTGGGGTTCGATCTGTGAGAGGTGCCCGGCCACACGAACACGCGCTGCTGCTGAACGAGCGCCGCGATGTCATCCTTGCCGGCGCGCTGCTGGCGGCGGCGGTGGCGATGCTGGTGCTGATGGCGATCCCGGCGACGAAGGACGCGATCCAGCGGATCGACAACGCGTTCCTGCGGACGATGGTGGACTCGCGGTCCCAGCCGGTGACGTTCATCGCGAAGGTCTTCAACGTGCTCGGGCTGACGTTCGTGACGCTCCCCGTCCGCCTGGTGGTGGCCGGGTACCTCGCCCTGAAGGCCCGGTGGTGGCACTTCGCGGCGTTCGTGTCGGCGATGGTGGCCTCGGAGCTGTGCATCGGCCCGATCAAGGCGATCTACGACCGCGCGCGGCCCCCGGGGTCGCTGGTCTCCACCACCGGCGCGTCGTTCCCGTCGGGACACGCGGTCGCTGCCAGCGTCACGGCGCTGGCCATCGTGATCGCCCTGTTCCCGCCGCGCCACCGCACGCTCTGGGGAGCCGTCGCGGTGACCTTCTCTTTGTTGATGGCCCTGTCGCGCGCGTACCTGGCGGCGCACTGGCTGTCGGATGCGATCACGGGCGTGCTGCTCGGCAGCGCGATCGCGCTCTGGTCCGCGATCGTCGTGCAGTGGGTCCGCGAACAGGTCGAACGCCGAAGGGCGCCTCCCGAACGCATCGCCGCCTGAGTTCCCTAGGCGAAGCGGTACGGCTGCGCCGTCGAGTTGCAGGGGTTGCCGCGGCCGAACTCGATCTCGCCGTCGGTCAGGTCCGACACGCACCAGAACACGGTCTTGCTCTGTGCGCCGGCGGCGGGGTCCGGATGGCGGCAGACCGAATCCGGCGCGCCGGTGTGATCCGACAGCATGTCGCGCAGCCCATCCGTGGTGATCTTTCCGGCCGGCGCCTCCGCCAGCATCCGGCAGGCCTCGCGGTACCGGGCATCCGAGCGACCCGCGTACTCGTGGTCGCCCTCGAACTCGAGCATGTCGGGGTGCACGTAGTGGTTGGTGTGCGCCAGCAGGCCACGTTCGTCGGGCCGCGTGACGGCCGCCGACGTGGCCGAACCCTCCACGTTCACGACACCCTGCGTGGCGTGTGCGAACACCCAGTTGTAGGAGGAGGCCCGCTCGGGATGCAGCGCCGCCCGCATCGCGTCATCGGGCGTGCGCCGCGTCAGGCAGTCGCGAACCTGGAGGAGCCGTGGGATGCCCACGCGCTCGTCGTTCGGCGCGAGCTCGTTGCCGCCGAGCCACAGCCCGGCATCGTTCCATCCCACGCTGATCCACGGCCCGATCCCGAGGGTGAACACCACCGGCTCGCCGTCGACGCGCCACTCGATGGCGACGGTGCCCGGCTCCTCGGTGGGCGCCAGGTCGTTGTTGTGCGCCGCCAGGACGTGGCCCGACGCGGAAGCAGGCGCGACCGCGATCAGGTCCGAACAGCGCCCCCTCGCGGCGGCGGCGTACGGCTCGTACCAGATCTCCTCGATCGAGTGCGCGAACAGGGTCAGCGGGTCGACGCCCGCCGCCGCGGCCACGCCGTCCATCTCCTCGACGACCCAGGGCAGGTGGCGCTGCGTCACCGTTCGATACTGCGCGGCCAGCGCGAGCTGCTGATCGAACGTCCGCCCCGACGGCAGCGATACCGGAGGGGACTCGACGGCCTCGCGCACGGTCTGGGCAACGGCCTCCCCGATCTGCTCCCCCACCTGCCGGTGCGAACCGGCGACGCGGATGATCGGGACGGGGTGCGGGACGGCCGTCGTCGGAAGCGACGCCGCGCCATTCGGTCTCGCCGACGCGCTCGAAGCCGCCGCCGCGCTCATGCCGGCATTGTGGCAGGTCCCGGCCTCAGGGCGACAGCCGCTCGATGCGCCACCCGTTGCCGTCCCTCGTGTAGCACACCCGGTCGTGCAGCCGGCCCGGCCGGTTCATCCAGAACTCCACGACGTCGGGTTCGAGCAGGTACCCGCCCCAGTGCGGCGGGCGCGGAACATCGCGGCCATCGAACTCCGCGACGCGGCGCGCGAACTCCGACTCCAGGACCTCCCGGCCGGGAATGACGGCGCTCTGCGTCGACGCCCACGCCGCCAGCTGGCTCTCACGCGGGCGCGTGGCGAAGTACGCATCGGACTCGGCCGTATCGACGCGCGCCGAGCGGCCGGTGACCCGGACCTGCCGCCCGAGCTCCGCCCAGTAGAAGGCGAGCCCGGCTCTCGGGTTCTCGGCGAGCTCCCGGCCCTTTCGGCTGTCGTAGTTGGTGTAGAAGACGAACCCGCGCCCGTCCACGCCCTTGAGCAGCACCATGCGAACCGACGGCGCGCCAGCGGCGTCGGCCGTGGCCAGGGCAACGGCGTCGGCGCGCGGCAGGCCGGCCGACAGCGCCTCGTCCCACCACCTCGCGAACTGCACGAGGGGGTCGGGATCGACCAGGCGTTCGTCCAGGCCTCGCGTGTCCGCCGTCGCGACCTCCCCGTCGGGTAGCCTAACGGCGACCGAGCGCGTCCAGGACGAGGGGAACCCATGGACCTACCGATCTCACAGACGATGCAGCAAGCCAGAGGCGCCATGTCCGCCTTCCTGGACTTCTTCGAACACACGCCGTGGGCCGAACGGATCGGCGACCCCGCGATCTGCGACTTCGTGGCCGGCAACCCCCAGGAGATGCCGATTCCCGCCTTCGTCGAGGCGATCCGGGCCGCGGCCGTGCCGCAGGACCCCATGTGGTTCGCGTACGCGCAGGCGCAGCCGTCGGCGCTGTCCGCCGTCGCGCAGTCGCTTCGCGCCCGGACGGGCATCCCGTACGGGACGGAGCACATGACCGTCACCACCGGATCGTTCGGCGGCCTCGCCGTGTTGTTCGCGACGCTGGCCGACCCCGGCGACGAGATCGCGTACCTCAGCCCGCCGTGGTTCTTCTACGCCGGCATGATCGCCGCCGCCGGCGCGACGCCGGTGCGCATCCCGCTGTCGCCGCCGCGATTCGACCTGGACGTCGACGCGGTGGCCGCCGCGATCACACCTCGGACGCGGGCGATCATCGTGAACACGCCCAACAACCCAAGCGGGCGCATCTACACGCCCGACGAATTGCAGCGACTGGCCGCCGTGCTGGCGGAGGCATCCGGCCGCAATGGGCGGCCGGTGTTCCTGATCGCCGACGAGTCCTACAACCGCATCGTGTTCGACGGCCGGACGTTCACGTCGCCGGCCACCGCGTACCGCGACACGTTCGTCGTCTACACGTACGGCAAGACGCTGCTCACGCCGGGTGAGCGGATCGGCTACGTGGGCGTGCACCCCGAGATGGAGAATGCGACGACCATGCGCGAGGCCTTGTTCGGCGCGCAGGTCGTGCTCGGGTACAAGTTCCCGAACCGAATCCTGCAGCACGCGATCGGCGACCTCGAAGCATTGTCGATCGACATCGACCATCTGCAGCACAAGCGCGACCGCATGGTGGAGGGCCTGCGCGAGATCGGGTTGGAGCTGGAGTCGCCGGAAGGGACCTTCTACCTGTTGCCGAAGGCGCCGACGGCCGACAGCCGCGCGTTCGTCGACCTGCTCGCCGCCCGGGACGTGTTCGTCCTTCCCGGCAGCACGGTCGAGCTTCCCGGGTACTTCCGGATCTCGTTGACCGCGACCGACGACATGATCGAGCGTTCGCTGCCCGGGTTCGCCGCCGCGTTCAAAGAGGCCACGGCCTAGGTAGCGGAGGTTCCGGCGTCGGCGTACCCTCACGTGGGATGTTCGAACGCTTCACGGATCGCGCGCGGCGGGTGGTCGTGCTCGCCCAGGAAGAGGCCAGGCTCCTCAACCACAACTACATCGGCACCGAGCACCTGCTGCTCGGTCTGATCCACGAAGGCGACGGCATCGCGGCTCGCGCGCTGGAGGCGCTGGACATCTCCCTGAAGGAAGCGCAGCGACAGGTCCAGGAGATCATCGGCCGAGGAGCGGCGGAACAGCCGAGCGGCCACATCCCGTTCACGCCGCGCGCGAAGAAGGTCCTGGAGCTCTCGCTGCGCGAAGCGCTGCAGCTCGGGCACAACTACATCGGCACCGAGCACATCCTGCTCGGGCTGATCCGCGAGGGCGAGGGCGTCGGGGCGCAGGTGCTGACCAAGCTCGGCGCCGACTTGAGCCGCGTGCGCGACCAGGTCACCACGCTACTGGCAGGCATGGGGGTCGACGCCCCCAGTCGAGGGCGAGAGGCATATCAGGAGGGCGTCGTGGCCGGCGCGACGATCGCATGGGAGGGCGCCGAAGGCGCTCCGTCGGACGCGCCGCGGTGCTCGCGCTGCGGTGCCGACCTGGCCGAGCTCGGCCGGTACCGGACGATCGCCGTCCGCGAGCAGGCGGGCGACGGCCGCACCGAGGTGCTGTTCGTGTACTGCGGGCGGTGCGGCTGCACGTTCGGCGCGCTGCCGACGACGTCGTCGGGTGCGGGCGACGAATCCGAAGAGGGCCGACGGAACGAGCCGGACGGCGCGGAGCCCGGCGAGGATCCGACCGGCACCGAGGGCCTGGACGCCTAGCCTAGGGCATCGCGTCGGCCCCGAGCGCTTCGGCGATGACCTCGGCGACGGCGGGCGACGGTTCGATCCCGAGCTCCAGGCGTACCACGTCGCGATACCGCCGGAACCGATCGATCGCGCACGAGACGTTGCCCTCGGCCAGGTGCGCGCGTACCAGCAGGCGATTGGCGCTCTCCCGCAGCGGATCGGCCCGCACGGCAGCCTGCGCGGCTTCGATGGCGCCGGCGAACCGTTCGCGCGCGAGCAGATATGCGGACAACGCCTCCAGCGCGTGCAGGCGAAGCTGGCGGAACTGCTCGCGCGGCCATGTCACCCACTCGTCGTACCAGCCCGGCAGCAGCTCACGCGGGAGGCAGAGCCGGGCGCCCTCCGCGGCGCCGACCAGCGACGGATCGCGCAGGATCCTTCGCGCCACTCGCGACGTGACGTCCAGGTCGACCAGCACGCCGCTGTCGACGCGCAGGCCCTCCGCGCTGGCGGCCACCACCTCCACGCCGGATTCGCGAAGCCGCCACAGGGCGGAGCGAAGGTTCGCCGCGGCACGCGACTCGGGCACGTTGGACCACAGGCTGCCGGCGACGAAGGCGCGCGCGGTCCACCGGCCCTGCAGCGCGAGGAACGCGATCAGGCGCTGCCCGCTGGCCGACGGGTGCACTCGCCGGCCGTCGAGCACCAGCTCGAACCCGTTCAGCAACTGCAGCAGCCCGCGGCCCGACTCGGAGCGCGGGTGCGCGTCGACCACGGCGACGCGAGCCTGTGTCGAGGCGTTCGCCACCCAAGTACCCCCCAGGGAAGGATGCACGCGCAGCGTATCCGCCCACCATGTGGCGGAGCTATTCCCCGATGGGGGAAGCATGTTCGAACCCCCGGATGGGGAGTCGCGCCGCGACGTTCGTGCCCGGGGTGGGATTCGAACCCACACGCGCTCTCGCGCCGTGGCTTTTAAGGCCACATCGTCTGCCAGTTCCGACACCCGGGCCGGGAGCCGATGTGCGCCGCGAGTCTACCCGGAGCCTCCCGGCCCCTCGTAGCCCTCCCATGGGTCGTAGTCGACCTCGAGCGCCTCCTGCCCGGGTCGCTCGGCCACCGGAACGTTGCGCAGGTTCAGACGGATACGCGTCCAGGTCGTGCTTCGTCCCCGCATGGCGTCGACCATCACGTCGGCCGGCGCGAGGTAC
This sequence comes from Actinomycetota bacterium, assembly GCA_036406615.1. Taxonomy (GTDB): domain Bacteria; phylum Actinomycetota; class UBA4738; order UBA4738; family UBA4738; genus DASXAQ01. The sequence continues at coordinate 21,352 of DASXAQ010000049.1, forward strand.
GGCCAGACGTCGGGGTGCCTGTCCCTCCAGCGACGAAGCCCGTCCTTCGCCTCCTTCTCGGTGGCCGCGCGCGCAACCTCGATCAGGGGCGCGGTGGTGCGGCGCCGTCCGGTGGGACCGGCCGACTTGCCCGGGGCCGGAGGCGGCACCGTGCCCGGCTCCCTGCGGCGCTTCGACGGCTGCACCCGCCTGGGTTCGTCCGGCGCCTTCGCGTACTGGGGCGGCCACGGCGCGTCGCCGAACCCCTCGGCCTCGTGCTGGGCCGAGAGCTCGAGCAGCCGCTCGATCGATCCCGCCGTCTCGTCGATGCCCTGCGACGGATCGCCGATCTCCGCGAAGCGTTGAGGCACCGTGTCGATCGTGAACGCATCGGGCGACACACCGGACAGCTCGTCCCACGACAGCGGAGTGGACACGCGCGCGTCCGCCGTCGGCCGGACCGAATATGCCGACGCGACCGTGCGGTCCTTCGCGTTCTGGTTGTAGTCGAGGAACACGCCGTGGCGTTCCTCCTTCCACCACCGACTGGTGGCGAGGTCGGGCGCACGCCGTTCGACGTCGCGCGCAAGGGCGAGTGCGGCGCGACGAACCTCGGGGAACGACCACTTCGGCTCGATGCGGCAGTAGACGTGGATCCCGCGGGATCCGGACGTCTTCGGCCCGCCGGTCAGCCCGGCATCGGCGAGCGCCTCGCGCGTGACCATCGCAACGTCGCGGATCTGTTCCCACCCGATGCCCGGAACGGGATCGAGGTCCACGCGAAGCTCGTCGGGGTGATCCAGGTCGACCGCGCGGACCGGGTGCGGGTTCAGGTCGATGCAGCCGAGGTTGATCACCCAGGCCAGCTGGGACGCGTCGCGCACGACGATCTCCTGCGCGGTTCGCCCGGACGGGAAGCTCAGCTCGACGACCTCGATCCATTCCGGCCGTGACTGCGGCGCTCGCTTCTGGAAGAAGAACTCCCCCTCGGCGCCGTTGACGTAGCGCTTCAGAGCCATCGGGCGCCCCGCCACCCCGCGCAGCGCGCCGTCGGCCACCGCGAGGTAGTAGCGCACCAGGTCGAGCTTCGTTCTTCCGAGCCGAGGGAAGAACACCTTGCCGGGGTTCGTGACGCTGACCTCGCGGCCGGCGACCTCGATGATCTCCTGCGGGCTGGGCATCGGGATCACCCTAGCGGGCGGCGGTACGTGCCGATCGCTTCAGCGTTCGGCACACAAAAAGCAGCGATCCGTCGTAACCACACCGCGCCGGGGCGCGTGTAGAGTTCGAGCCGAAGGGAGGACGAAGCGCGTGCGACGAATCAAACACCTCGTGCCGCTCGCCCTCGCGTGTCTGCTGGCTTCCGGATGCGGGCTCAGCTCCGCGGTGCACCTGACCGAGACGGCCGGAGCGCCCGATCCGCACACGGCGATCCTTCTGTCCATCCTGGGGGGCTCGGTCTCCATGGTGGACCCGAACTCCGGCGCCATCGAGCCCATCGCGACCGGCCTCACCGACTTCCAGTCCGGCTACGCGACGTGGGCGCCCTCGCACGCGCAACTGGCCTACGGGAGCGCCGGCATCGCCGTGGTGCAGGCCGGCTCGAACAAGACGCGCTGGCTGGTGCGCGGGCAATCCCTGTCGATGCCCGCGTGGAGTCCCGACGGGCGCTCGATCGTGTACGGCAACGGGCTGGTCGCCTGGGTCACCCGGGCCGCCCGCAACAACCCGGACCGGATCCTCGACCAGCAGGACCTGGGGCCCTTCGGCTTCGACTGGTCCTCGAAGAACGTCATCGCGTTCGAGGGGCTGGCCCTGAACTGCGACAACGCCGAGGGGTGCTTCTCGACCAACCAGAGCGACATCTGGACGATGCGGCCGACGGGGTCGGGGCTTCACCAGATCACCAAGCTCGGCACCGCGTCCAACCCCAAGTGGTCCCCGGATTCCACGAAGATCATGTTCATCCGCACGGTCACCGAGCATCGCAAGCAGCAGGCTCAGCTGTGGCTGGTGCCGGCGAGCGGCGGCCACCTCCAGCACCTGGTGCCGGCGGTCACCAACGTCCTCGCCGCCGACTGGGCGCCGTCCGGAGCCCGCATCGCGATCGTGCGCCAGGGCATCGCGCCCGGCACGGTGGACCTGTGGATCGCCAACGCCGACGGCAGCGGGCTGCACGCGATCGCGACGTCGATCCCGGGAACGGACGCGACGGTCGACTGGTAGGCGTTCGACGGGAGCGGGCTAGGAGGCCGGCTCCTCGATCCGGACCGACTGGATCACGACGGGCTCCTTCGGCCGGTCGCTCACGTCGGTGGAGACGCGCTCGATGGCCTTCACCGCGTCCATGCCGTCGCTGACCCTGCCGAAGATCGTGTAGTTCTTGGGAAGGCGCTCACCCTCGGCGCCGCTCACGATGAAGAACTGGCTGCCGTTGGTGTGCGGGCCGGCGTTGGCCATGGCGAGCGTGCCCGCCTGGTACCCAAGGTCGTTGTCCAGCTCGTCCTCGAACTCGTAGCCGGGGCCGCCGGCGCCCGTCCCCTGCGGGTCGCCGCCCTGGATGACGAAGCCGGGGATGATCCGATGAAACGTCAGCCCGTCGTAGAAGCCGTCGCGGGCCAGGAACGTGAAGCTGTTGACGGTGTTCGGGGCGTCGGCGGCGAACAGCTCGATCGTGATCGTCCCGTGCGACGTCTCCATCACCGCCACGTACGTGCCGTTCGGGTCGATCTGCATCTGGGGAGGCGCGTCGTAGCTCGGCCTCGGCATGGCTACCCCCCTGTCTGGATGGTGATCTTCTTGATGATGACCGGCTTCTTCGGCTTGTCCTTGGTTCCGATGTCCGAGCCGCCGATCGTCGGCACCCGGGAGATGTTCAGCACGACGTTCATGTTGCTCGAGACCTGGCCGAAGATCGTGTACTTCTTCGGCAGGCTCACGCCCTGCGGTCCGGTCACGACGAAGAACTGGCTGCCGTTCGTGTTGGGGCCGGAGTTCGCCATCGCGAGCGTCCCCAGCTTGTACTTCAGGTTGTTGTTGAGCTCGTCGGCGAACTTGTAGCCGGGGTTGCCGGCGCCGGTCCCGGCCGGGTCGCCCCCCTGGATCACGAAGTCCGGGATGATCCGGTGAAACGTCAGGCCGTCGTAGAACCCCTTGCGGGCGAGCGTCACGAAGTTGTTCACCGTGCAGGGCGCGTCCTTCGGATACAGGAGGGCCTTGAACGTGCCCATCGAGGTGACGACCGTGGCGGTGTAGGTCTTGTTCACGTCGATCGTGAACTTCGGGATCGGCTGCAGCTTCTTCTTCCCGGTGTCTGCCGCCTTGTCCAGCTTGAAGCCGCAGTTGGCGCCCGGGCTGCTCGTCGGCGAAGGGGTCGCGGCGGGCGTCTTGTTCCCGCCGAAGGCCAGGAAGACGAACACCCCGGCCGCAACGACGACCACCACGGAAACGGCGATGGCGATCCAGCGCTGGCGCTTCTGGCGACTGCGCTCGGCCTGTCGGCGGGCGTGCAGCTTCGCGAGCTGTCGATCCCTGGTCTTTCGATTGGACATCGGCTTGGCGAAGAAGCGTACCCGGTCATCGGGAGTTTGGCCCATGGCACCCTATCGGCAGGTCCCGCGGCCGTCCCAAGCCGCGATCCGGCGGCGTCGGGGCCTGCGGGCACCTCTTCGGGCACCCTTTCGGGCACGCTGCGGGCACCCGATTCGGGCGGTCTGCCCGGTTGGTCTTGACACTCCCCGACGGCACCCCCGACAATGGCTGTCCCAACCGAGGGGGTTTTGCAGGTGGGGAAGACCAAACTCCGCGTCCATATGCTCGATCTGAAGTCCTACTACCTCTCGCCCGCCTACCAGCTGGCGCTGCTGGCCTCGTACGCCGGCACCCAGCCGGAGGTGAAGGAGAACGTGGAGTTCGTCTTCACCGAGCACCCTCGCGAGCAGCCGGCCTCCGAGGTCGCCAAGGCGATCCTGGAAACCGACTCCGATCTCGTGGCGGCGTCGAACTACGCCTGGAACTACAAGAAGATCTGCGACACCCTGGACATCCTGTCGGCCACCGACGCGAAGCTGCCCCGGATCGTCCTGGGCGGGCCCAACAGTGCCGGCCCGTTCGGCGAGGACCTGCTGCGACGCTACCCGATCGTCTCGGCGCTGGTCGAGGCCGAGGGTGAGCCCGCCTTCTACGACATCTGCGGCTCGCTGGTCGACAGCCCCACCAAGGACCCGTTCGCGGAGTCGCGCAACTGCGTGATCCGCACCGAGGACGGCGAGATCGTCCGGCCCAACATCGACCACCGCATCCTGCACCTGGACGAGGTGCCCTCGCCGTACCTGACGGGGTTGATCCCCGCATCGCCGTCGCCGGTGTTCTACGAGACGAACCGCGGATGTCCCTACCGCTGCTCGTTCTGCTACTGGGGCAACGGCAACTCGAAGGTCTACCGGATGTCGCACGAGCGCATCCGCGAGGAGATGGAGTTCTTCGCCAAGCAGAAGGTGCACGCCTTCTGGATCGCCGACGCGAACTTCGGCCTGTTCGTCAACGACTCCGAGATCGCGGAGATGATGGCCGAGATCAACTCGAAGTACGGCCGCCCGTTCAAGAGGGTGGGCGTCAACTGGGCCAAGAACAGCAGCGACCGCGTGCTGGAGATCGCCTCGATCTTCAAGCGCGGCGGGATGGAGTGCACGACGACTCTGGCCCTGCAGTCCGTGACCGAGGAGGCCGAGGAGCAGGCCAGCCGCTATGCGATGGCGCCGTCGAAGTTCGTCGGCCTGATCAGCGCGGCCGAGCACGAGAACATCGACACGTACACCGACATCATCTGGGGACTGCCCGGCGAGAACGTCGAGGAGTACCTGGACGGGCTCAACACCGTCATCGCGACCGGGGTGCCGGCGATCCTGATCCATCAGCTGTACCTGCTGCCCGGCACGCGCTTCTTCGACGAGCAGGACTCGTTCGGGCTGAAGATGGTCAGGGACTCGGGCGAGGCGCCGCCGCCACCCGAGGAGCGGTCCGGGTACTGGGACTACATCGTGGTCAGCCACCCGAAGATGCCGCGCGAGGAAGGGATCCGGGGCACGCGCATCATCGGCGTCAGCCACCTGTTCCACAACCACGACCTCGGCCGCGTGGTCGGGTTCTACCTGTCGCGGTACGGCCTGTCGCACCGCGAGATGTACACGTACTTCGACGACCTGTTGATGGGCAAGGTCGAGGGGTTCCCCGAGGACCGCCACCCCGTGCTCGGCCGGATCCGGGAGCTCATCCGCTCGTTCGCGGACACCGTCGGCCTGGACGAATTCATGTTCTACCGCAAGCTGTCGGACTACATCTGGTTCTCCGACGAGTCCGGCGACGAGGTCGTGTACGCCGAGCCCGAGATCCGCGCGTTCATGCAGGACTTCTTCCGGTCGTTCGCGGACCACTACGGCATCGCCCAGTCGCCGCAGGAGCGCCACCTGCTCGAAGAGCTCGTGGACTACAACGTCCTCATCTCGCCGAAGCCGGGCTGGGCATCGCAGGGCACGTACACGTTCGATCACGACGTCCACCGCCTCTGGCGGGACATGCTGACGCAGGCTCTGACGACCGAGGACGAGCCGGCGGCCGCGCCGGTCGAGGCCGGGTCCGAGCTGCTCCAGATCGAGCTGGACCGCAAGAAGCCGAAGGAGAGCTGGCACGCGCGCGCGGCGAAGGTGCGCGCGGGGCTGCGGGAGATGCTGAACGACCCGTCCTACCTGGCGAGCCTGGATGGCCCGGTGGTCTACAAGGTCTCGAACCCGTGGATCGCGCCGCCGTCGAAGTCGAACTCCGACTGGCTGCTCAGCAACCGCAGCAAGCACATCATCGTGAAGGGCGACGACGAGTCGCGGGCCGAGCCCGCTGAGTCGGCGCCGGCGCTCGTCTCCTAGCTCCTCGGCTCCCTCGGGCTTCTCCGGCTCTTTCGTGCGGGTCAGCCCGCCGGCTCGTCCCCGCCAAGCAGGCGAAGCGCGAGCCCGTCCAGGATGTCCGTCTCCGAGACCAGGGCCTGATCGAACCCCCACCGCCGCATGGCCGAGGCCAGCAGCGCGGCGCCCGCGGGGATCACGTCGGCGCGGCCCGGCGCCATGGAGGGGATCGCGGCTCGTTCCGCGGTCGTCAGGTCGGCGAGCAGCGTGGCCACCCGTTCGGCATCCATCCGCGACAGCACCGTTCGGTGCAGCCGTTCGGGGTCGTACTCGTCGAGCCCCAGCGAGATGGCCTGGACCGTCGTCGAGGTGCCGGCCACCGCGACGAGCGTGCCGGCCTCCGCCACCGGGACGACCTCCTCGACCTCGCGCAGCCCCTCCTCGATCGCGGACTCCATCGCGGCCAGGTCGTCGTACGCGGGCGGGTCGTGGCGGACGAACCGCTCGGTCAGGCGCACGCTTCCGAGCTGGGTGGAGATCGACGCCGACGGCTCGAGCTCGCCCATGACGAACTCCGTGCTGCCGCCGCCGATGTCCACGACCAGGTACGGCGGCCGCGCGCCGGCGTCGATCGCGCGGGGGTCGTCGGCCAGGTGCCAGGTGGCGCCGCGGAACGACGTGGCTGCCTCGGCGGTACCGGACAGTACCTCCATCTCCTCGCCCGTGTGTTTCAGGACTGCCGCGGCCAGCTCCTCACGGTTCGTGGCGTCGCGGACGGCGCTGGTCGCCGTCAGGTGGATGCGTTCGGCGTCCAGCGCCCGCGCCTGGCGGCAGTAGCGGGCCAGGACCGCGACGGTCCGCTGCAGTGCCAACGGCGCGATCCGGTGCGTGCGGTCGACGCCCTCGCCGATCCGCGTGATGACCATGTCGCGGGACAGGTCGACCAGCTCGCCGTTCGTGTCCTCGTTCGGACCGGCGTCTTCGGCGGAGGGTTCGGTCCAGCGCGCGACCAGCAACCGGATCGAGTTGGTTCCCAGGTCGATCGCGGCGACCCTCCGTCCCGGCCGTTCGTAGTGCACGGGCTCGGGGAGCTCGTGCAGCCGCTCGGAGACCCACGCGCCGATCGGATCGGCCCCGCCGGCCAGGAACCAGGCGTAGTGCGCGTGGAGACACTTGATGCCGTCGGCCGAGCCACCGACGCCGCCCCACGCTTCGGCACCGGGAATGAATCGGCCGCGCTCTCGCGCGTAGGACTGGTGCGACCGGCGCAGCATCGTGCGCAGGTCGGGGTCGGTCTCGGCCTCCTCCGCCAGGCGCTTGATCCAGCCGGCCGCCTCCAGGCGCGAGACCGCCTTGACGTGCTCGGGGCAGGTCAGCCAGAACAACGTGGGAAACGGGTTGCCGTCGGCGTCGACGGGCGCGTTGCGGATGACGAGCGGGTGACCGGACCCGCATCGCGCGACGACGGTGAACTCGACGGTTGGTTCTCGCCCGAGTTGGGCGGCGACGGCCTGGCGGTCGCTGAGTCCGGCTATTTGCGGCGCTTGTCGACCGCGCGCCGGTAGTCCACCTGGCGCTCTTCGGACTGGCGCAGGAACCGCTTCAGCTTCTGTTCGAACTCGGGGTCCTTGCCGCGCTGGCGCTGGACCGAGGGCTGCGGGTCCTGCAGGGCCTTGATCGAAAGGTCGATCTTGCCGTCTTCCTTGATGGCCACCACCTTGGCCTGGACGGAGTCGTTCACGTGGAGGTAGTCCTCGACGTTTCGGACGTAGTTCCGGTCGATCTCGGAGATGTGGACGAGGCCGACCTTGCCTCCTTCGAGCGCGAGGAACGCGCCGTACGGGGTGATGCGCTGGACGGTCCCCTCGATAACCGCCCCGACCTCGATGTCTGCCAGTGGAACCCCTTCCTCCGTCCGAATTGCCTGGTGGGAACGCAGTGTCCCACCGACCCCCAGGTCCGTCAACACAACCGTTCTCTCGACGGCCAACCGAGGGTCAAGCCTGCGGCGGCGCGCTGCGCAGCGCCTTCCGTGCCGCTGGCCTAGACTCCCGGGCATGGCCACGGCCTGTCCGCGGTGCGGGGCGGATGCCGCGCCTGAAGCACGCTTCTGCGCCATCTGCGGCGCGGTGCTCGTCGGTTGCCCGCATTGCGGCGCGATCGTTTCGGCGGATGCCCGCTTCTGCCACTCGTGCGGCCACGCCATCGCCCCCGGCGAACCGGCGGAAGAGCGCAAGGTGGTCACCGTGCTGTTCGCCGACCTGGTCGGCTCCACGGCGCTCGCCGAGGGTCGCGATCCCGAACGGGTCGGCCGCATCCTGAGCGCGTATGCGGAAACGGTCCGCGACGCGATCGAGAACTGGGGAGGCTCGGTCGAGAAGTTCATCGGCGATGCCGTGGTGGGAGCGTTCGGGATCCCCGCGACGCACGAGGACGATCCGGCGCGCGCCCTATGGGCCGCCCTGGAGATCAACGACCGGATCGGCGCGCTCAACGCCGGGCTGGAGCCGGCCCACGGCGTCGTCCTCAGCGTGAGGATCGGAGTCAACACCGGAGACGTCCTGGCCGCGACCGCCGTCGGCCTCGATCAGCGATTCATGGCCGGCGACGTCGTCAACGTCGCGGCACGGCTGCAGCAAGTGGCCGAACCCGGCACCGTCCTGGCCGCGATTCGCACGGTCGAAGGCGCCGGCGAGGCGTTCTCCTTCGCGCCGGCGGCGCCGCTGAGCCTCAAGGGCAAGACCGAGCCGTTCCCGGCTCGTCGGTTGCTGGGGTCCAAGACGATCGCGTCCTCGCCGGCCGGCGCCGGCCGCACGCGCGTCGTCCAGGCTCCGATGGTCGGACGGGATCGCGAACTCCGCCTGCTGATGGAGACCCTCACGGATGTCGTCGACGGCGCTCGCCTGCGCTTCACGCTGATCTTCGGTCCGGCGGGGATCGGCAAGAGCCGCCTCGTCCGCGAGTTCATCGAGGCGGCACAGAAGGGCGTCGCCGGGCTCGTCGCGCTTCGCGGTCGCTGTCCGTCTGCCGGCCGCGGCATCACGTATTGGGCGCTCGCCGAGATCGTCCGTCAGGCCTGCGGGATGTCGCTGGACGAACCCGGCGACGAGGCGCTGGCGAAGCTTCGCGACACGACGCGGCGGCTCATGGACGACCGAGCACCCGACTCGCGCGACGTGCGGGACGTCGAGTGCGCGCTGGCCACCACGGCGAGCATCCGCCTTCCGAACAACCCCCTCGACGGGGTTCGCCCGATCGAGGTGGCGTCGGCGCTCGGCATGGCGTGGCCTCGCTTCGTCACCGCTCACGCTCGGCGCAGCCCCACGGTCGTGCTCGTCGAGGACCTCCACTGGGCCGACGAGCCGTTCCTGGCGACCCTGCAGAACATCGTGCGCCGGTCGACGGGCCCCGTGCACATCGTTGCCACGGCGCGCCCCGAGTTCGGCGACGCCCACCCGGACTTCTCGTTGGCGGGCGATGCGCATTCGATCTCGCTCTCCGCCCTGGCCGATCTGGACGCCGAACGGATGGCGAGCGCGCTCCTCGACTCGGATAGCGTCCCGGCCGGGCTTCGCAGCGCCCTTCTCGACCGGGCCGAGGGCAACCCCTTCTTTCTCGAACAGCTGATCGCCGAGTTGATCGACGCGGGGAGCTTGACTCGCAGCAACGGATCGTGGCGCTTCGACGGATCCGCGGAGGGGAGCGCACTCCCCGACACCATCCAGGGCGTCCTCGCCGCCCGCGTGGACCGACTGTCCGCACCCGAGAAACGGGCGCTTCAGGAGGCGGCGGTCGTCGGCCGGATCTTCTGGGCGCCTGCGCTCGCGGAGTCGATGGACGCGAATGCGGTCGAACCTGCGCTGGCCGGCCTGGAAGCCAAGGGCCTCATCGTCCTTCGGGATTCGTCGAGCATCGCCGGCCAGGCCGAGTTCGCGTTCAAGCACGCGCTGGTCCGCGACGTGACCTACGGCGGCATCCCGCTCGCGCGACGTGCCCGCTCGCATGCGCGGGTCGCGACGTGGCTCGAGAGCCTCGGATCAGCCGGTGACGATGCGCTGCTGGAGTTCATCGCGCTGCACTATCGGGCTGCACTGACCGGCGAGGGCTCGGACCTGGCCTGGGCAGACGAGGCCCAGGCACGTGATGCGGTTCGGGATCGCGCGTTTCCGGTGCTGATCGCGGCCGGGGCCGCTGCGCGCAATCGCAATGCGACGGAACGCGGGTTGGAGCTGCA
>DASXAQ010000050.1:0-3205 GCA_036406615.1 Actinomycetota bacterium
TCAGCTGCCGCCGGGCGACTCCGGCATCGGCGAGGCGATCTGGAAGAAGTTGCCGTCGGGGTCGGCGAACGTCGCCATCCAGAACTCGCCGTCGTCGCCATCCTCGCCGCCGGGCTGGTACGGCTCGTGCTCCACGGTGGCTCCCAGGCCCTTGATCCGTTCGAACTCCGACTTGAAGTCGGGGGTCTGGAAGTTGACGATGATGCGCCCCGGCATCTCGTTGCGGCCTTTGACCTCCGAGTGCGAGCCGATCATGAGCATCCCGCTTCCCGCCTGCCAGCCCGTGTAGCCGCCGTCGCTCCACTGCGGTTCGCCGAGCACCTTCGTGTAGAACGCGGCGAGGCCGTCCGCGTCCTGCGAGCAGATCATGACCGTGCTGAGATCCAACATCGCTGCTCCCTTCAGGTTGCCGGGGACATCTCCACGACGCGGCCGTTCTGCGCGCCGAAGTCCCAGACGTCGATGGCCGGAGGCTCGACGCCGAGCGTCGTCAGGACCGTGCAGATGTGGCTTCGATGGTCGGTGCCGTGATGGACCGCCTGCGCGAGCCGGATGCCCATCGTTGCCTGCGTCTTGGAGCCGTCGTCGTGCGTGACGGTGAGCACGGCATCGGGGTCGGGCTTCGTCGCGAGCAGGTCCGACCAGGCGGAGTCATGCGAAGCCATCTCGGATCGAAGCTCGCTCAAGTCCATGACGCGGTCCTCTTCGATCTCCGGAACCTTCCCCCCGGTCATGCAGAACAGGTACCACGCGTCGGCGTCGACGAGGTGGCGGGCCGTTTCCAGGATTGAGCCGTATGTGCCGGCGACCGGGGTCTCGAGCTGTTCCGCGGTGAGCGGGAGGCACGCGTCGATCAGCCGCAGGCTCGCCCACACGTGATGGGCGAAGGCGTCTTCCATCGTGGGGTGGGTCATGCGTCGACCGTAGCAGACGCCCGCGACAGGCGCCGGGCTGACCGATCCGAGGCGCTCGTCCGATCCATCCCCACATGAACCCGTCGATCCATGGCCGAACGCAGCCCGTGAACGGATGATCTGACGGTCCGCCCTTGTCGACGAAGGAGTCGAAGGAACTCGGGTATGGGAGAGCCCGCCTCGTACGTGTTCGATCGAGCCGAGGGCCTGGAGGATCGACGGCTCGAGGACCAGGCGCGCCTGTTCGACCCGCTCACGGAGCGGCTGTTCCGTGAGGCCGGGATCGCCGAAGGCATGCGCGTGCTGGACCTGGGGTCGGGGGCCGGCGACGTCGCGATGCTGGCCGCCCGGTTGGTGGGCTCCCGTGGATCCGTCGTCGGGGTCGAGGCCTCGCAGGAGTCGATCGACACCGCGCGCCGGCGCATACGCGAGGCGGGCCACGGCAACGTGGCGTTCTTCCAGGGCGACATCCAGGATCTGGACGCGGTCCTCGATCCGGACGAAGCTTCGTTCGACGCGGTCGTCGGGCGGTTGATCCTGGCGTTCGCCTCCGATCCGGGAAAGACACTTGGCGCCGCGGCGGCGTGGGTGCGCCCCGGTGGCCTGGTGTGCTTCCAGGAGTGCGACTCGCTGTACGAGTGGGCCATTCCGACGTCGCCGCTGTGGGGCCGGGTGCGCGACTGGTTCGTCCACGCGATGCGGGGCGCCGACCTGGAACCGCGCATGGGGCTTCGTCTGTATTCGGCGTTCCTGAGCGCGGGGCTGCCGGCCCCGACGATGCGGCTGGAGGCCCCGATCGGCGGGGCGGCGCAGTCGCCGGCCGTCATCTGGGCCGGGGTGATCCGCGGCGTATTGCCCGCCGTCCGGCAGTTGGGGATCGCGAGCGACGACGACGCCGACCCGCGCACGTTGCTCACTCGGCTCACCGAGGAGACACACGCCGCCGACGGCGTCGTGATCGGTCCGCCGATGATCGGCGCGTGGTCCCGAACGCCCGACGTTCAAGCCACCTGAGAGATCCTGTCGGCGCGCCGATCGCCGCTATCGTGATCGGCATGGAAGCGCGTGCCGCCGTTCTCGTCGAAGGCGTCAGCGATCAGCTTGCCCTGCAGGCGCTGAGCGCACGTCGTGGCCGGGACCTACCGGCCGAGGGCGTGATCATCGTCCCGATGGGCGGATCGAAGAACATCGCCGGTCACCTCGAGCGCTATGGGCCGCACGGGCTCGGCGTGCAGCTCGCGGGCCTGTGCGATGCGGGCGAGGAAAGCGACTTTCGCCGCGGCCTCGAGCGCGAAGGGCTGGGCTCCCGGCTCGACCGAGCCGCCATGGAGCGCCTCGGGTTCTTCGTCTGCGTCGAAGACCTGGAGGATGAGCTGATCAGATCCCTCGGTGCCGAGGCGGTGGAGCGCGTCGTCGAGGCCCAGGGCGAGCTGACGCAGTTTCGGACCTTCCAGAAGCAGCCGGCGTGGCGAGGCCGCCCGCTCGAGGAGCAGCTCCGACGGTTCTTCGGCACCCACAGCGGGCGAAAGGCCGCCGTCGCGCCTGCGCTGGTGGACGCGCTGGATCTTGAGCACGTGCCGCGCCCGCTGGACGGCGTGCTCGCACACGTCTGAGGGACCTTCGCCCCGCGGCTGCCCGTAGGATCGGGGCGGTGGACGGGATGTCGAAGGAGGTCGAACAGTATCTCGGCGAGGTGACGTCGAGGCTTGCCGAGCACCTCGGCGACGGACTGGTTGGCGTCTATCTGCACGGGTCGCTCGCGATGGGGGCGTTTCACCCGGGCCGCAGCGACGTCGACGTCCTGGCCGTGTGCGCGGCCCCGATCACGTCGGAGGCGAGCGTTGCGCTCGGTGAGGCCCTGGCGGGAATCCCACGTCCGCCCTCCGGCGGCCACCTGGAGTTCTCGCTGGTGGCCGAGGCGGCCGTCCGCGCGCCGGGCGCGGCGCCGCCGTTCCAGGTCCAGGTGAGCACCCACGAGGAGCCCGCTGTCGTCGACGGGCACGACCGGCCGGGCGACGGGAACCTGGTCGTGCAGTTCGCCGTGATCCGTGCGCGCGGGCGCGCGCTGGCCGGCCCCGAGCCCGCGGGGGTGTTCGTCGAACCCGACCGCGCGTTGCTGCTGCAGTCGCTCCTGGACGACCTCGACTGGGCCCGCCGCAGCGGCGCGGCCGGGTGGGAGGGGCACGACCGGCCCGCGGCCGCCTCGATGGCGTACCAGGTCCTGAACGGCGCCCGTGGCCTTCGATACGTCGAGTCCGGCGAGTTGGGGTCGAAGTTCGAAGGCGCGGCGT
>DASXAQ010000051.1:0-15328 GCA_036406615.1 Actinomycetota bacterium
CCAGCCCGCCCATCCGCGTCAGGTCGCGGGTGCGCGCGCGCTCCGCGAGCATCGCCACCACCAGGAAGAGCGCGCCCGTCGACAGCCCGTGGTTGACCATGTACAGGACGCCGCCCGACACGCCCTGCAGCGTCAGCGCGAACGTGCCGAGCACGATGAAGCCCATGTGCGACAGGCTCGAGTACGCGACCAGGCGTTTCGCATCGGTTTGCACGATGGCCACGATCGCCCCGTACAGGATCGCGACCACGGCCAGGATCTCGACGAACGTCTGGAAGTAGAGAGCTGCCGACGGGAACAGGGAGAGGTTGAACCTGACCAGCCCGTACGCGCCGACCTTCGCCAGGATCGCGGCCAGGATGAGCGTCCCGGCCGTGGGTGCCGAGGCGTACGCGTCGGGCTGCCACGTGTGGATCGGCACCAGCGGCACCTTGACGGCGAACGCGACGAAGAACGCCAGGAACAGCCATCTGGCGGTCGTCGCCGACAGTGGCAGGCCGGCCAGGCGCGTCACGTCGAACGTTGGCTGCCCCAGCAGCGACCCTGACTTCCAGTACAGGACCAGGATGCCGAGCAGCAGGAACGCCGAGCCCGCCATCGTGTACAGGAAGAACTTCACGGCCGCGTACGCGCGGTGGCCGCTCCCCCACCCGCCGATGATCAGGTACGCGGGGAACAGCAGCGCCTCGAAGAAGACGAAGAACAGCAGCAGGTCGAGCGCCAGAAAGCTTCCGAGGCAGGCAGTTTCCAGGATCAGCATCGCGATGAAGTAGGCCTTCGGGCTTCGATCCACACGCCACGACGCGAGCACGGCGATCGGCATCAGAAACGCGGTCAGCAGCACCAGGAACAGGCTGATACCGTCGACGCCGACCAGGTACTGCAGGTGCAGCGGCGCGACCCACGTCGTTCGCTCCACCAGCTGGTAGCCGGCGCCCGACGCGTGGAACTGCGTGACCATGGCCACCGACAGGCCGAACGTCGCCAGCGTGACCGCGAGCGCCCACCAGCGCGGGAAGCTCGCCGCGCGCCGCGGCACCACGGCCGCGACGACCGCGCCGGCCAGCGGCACGAAGATGACGACGGACAGCCACGGGAACGTCACGGCGACCTCGCCACGAGGAACCACAGGACGCCGACGACGCCCAGCAGGAACGCGAGCGCATACGTTCGGACGAACCCGGTCTGCACGCGCCGCCCGCCCGCGGAGAGTTTCCCCACGCCCTCAGCAAACAGGTTGACCGCGCCGTCGACGACGACGCGATCGAGCCACGCCAGGACGGCGGCCCCCAGCTCGCCGCCGCCGCCGATGGCGGTTGCGTACACGTCGTCCACGTAGAAGCCGCTCTGCCCCAGCCGTTTCAGCCCCGCAAACCGGACGCGCAGCGCCACCCAGTCGATGCGGTCCGAACCCCAGACGAACCACGCGAACGCGACGCCGGCCAGCGCCACCACGACGGCGATCGTGGTCACCTCGAGCTCGGACGGGCCGGCGGTTCCGGTCTCGCCGGACGCCACCGGTGCGAGGAACCGGTAGATCGCCCCGCTCGTCTCCGACAGGCCGAGCAGGCCGCCGAACGCGGCACCGACCGCCAGGAGCGCCATCGGTGCGCGCATGACGAATCCGGGCTCACGGGGCTCCCCCGAATACCGAGCGGCGCCGAAGAACGTCATGAACGTGGCGCGCCCGATGTAGACCGCCGTCAGCAGCGACACCAACAGGGCCACGATCCAGAAGCCGGGCCGGCCGGCCAAGCTCGCGGCGGCCACGTCCTGGTCCTTGGCGAAGAAGCCGGCCAGTGGCGGCACGCCGGCGATGGCCAGGGCCGCGACGATCCACATCGTCGCCGTGAACGGCATCGGGCGGCGAAGGCCCCCCATCCGCATCATGTCCTGTTCGTCACGCAGGCCGTGGATGACGCTGCCGGCGGACATGAACAGCAGAGCCTTGAAGAACGCGTGCACGACGAGCAGGAAGATGGCCGCCGCCGGGTCGCCCATCCCGGCGCCGAAGAACATCAGCCCCACCTGGCTCATGGTCGAGTACGCCAGGGCGCGTTTGATGTCATCCTGCGCGACCGCCGAGAGCGCGGCGTACAGCGCGGTCGCCACGCCGATCACGGCGACCACCGTGTTCGCCGTAACCGACGCGTCGAAGATCGGGGCCGCCCGCACCACCAGGTAGACACCGGCGGTCACCATGGTGGCGGCGTGGATCAGCGCCGACACCGGCGTGGGGCCCTCCATGGCGTCGGGCAGCCACGTGTGCAGCGGCAGCTGGGCCGACTTCCCGGCCGCGCCCGCCAGCAGGAGCAGCGCGATGACCGTGGCCGTCCCCTGCGGCAGCCCGCGCACCGCCGCGAAGACGGCGTCGAACGCCAGCGAATGCGTCTTGACCCAGATGAACACGATGCCGATCAGCAGCGCCGCGTCGCCGACCCGCGTCACCACGAACGCCTTCTTCGCCGCCGCGGCCGCGCTCGGGCGTTCGAACCAGTACCCGATCAGCAGGTACGAGCACAGGCCCACGCCCTCCCATCCGACGTACAGCAGCAGGAAGTTGTCGCCCAGCACCAGCAGCAGCATGAAGAACACGAACAGGCTCATGTACGCGAAGAACCGCGGGAACCGGGGATCCGCGTGCATGTAGCCGATCGAGTACAGGAAGATCAGCGCGCCGACGCCGGTGACCACCAGGATCATCACGGCCGACAGCGGGTCCGCTCGCAAGGCCACGTCGACGTGGAACGTGCCGACCGAGAACCACTCGTACAGCCGCGTGACCCGCAGCCGCCCCGCCCCCGAGGCCAGGCTCTCCGTCGCCGGCTTCGACAGCATGTCGAACAGCACCGCGAGCGCCAGGCCGAACGCCGCGGCGACCGCGCCGGTCGCCAACCAGCCGGCAGTCGCGCCGCGCCAGCGGCGCCCGGTCAGCAGCAGCACCACGGCGGCCGCCAGCGGCAGCGCGACGACGTACGGCGTGAGCGTCACGGCGGCCTCACCATCGCAGCAGCCGCGCGTCGTCGACGTCCGCCGACCGGCGTTTGCGATAGAGCGACACGATGATCGACAGGCCGACGACGACCTCGGCGGCCGCCACGGCCATCGAGAAGAAGGCCAGGACCTGGCCGGTCAGATTGCCCCAGTAGCGCGAAAACGCGATCAGGCTGAGGTTCACCGCGTTGAGCTGCAGTTCGATCGACATGAAGATCACGAGGGCGTTGCGGCGCACCAGCACCCCGACCGTTCCGATGGTGAACAGCAGACCCGACAGGATCAGGAAGGCGCCGATCGGCGTCCTCACGGCGCGCCCACCGGGGTCGTCTCGCCGCCGGGCCCGGGCTCAGGCTGCACCACCGCAATGCCGGCCGGCGTCGCATCGTCCTCGAACGCGGCCGGCTCCTGGCGGCGCCCGTGCAGGACCACGCCGATCGCCGCGATGATCAGGAGCGCGGACGTGACCTCGAACGGGAAGAAGTACCGATCGAACAGCACGGCCGCCAGCGCGTGGACGTTTCCCCCCGCGTTCACCCGGGAGAAGTCGGGCAGTCTTCCCGAGCTCAGCCCGATGCCCAACCGGACCGCCACCACGACCTCGGCGACCAGCCCCAGTCCCAGCAGCGTCGCCAGCCACCGTTGTCCCGCGAGCTGTTCGGTCAGGCTCTCCTTTCGGTCGACGCCGAGCAGCATCACGACGAATAGGAACAGGACCATGATCGCGCCGGCGTACACGATGACCTGCACGACGAACAGGAACTCGGAGCCGAGCAGCAGGAACAGGACGGCCAGCGTGAAGAAGTTGACGATCAGCAGGAGCGCGGCGTGCACCGCGTTGCGCTGCAACACCATCGCGCCGGCCGACACCACCGAGATCGGCGCCAGGATCCAGAACAGGACCTCCTCGCCCACTACCGGCCCTCCTCCGTCCCGGGCGCGGTGCCCGTGGGCGCCGGCGGCGCGAGCAGCTGCTGCTTCTCGAAGATCGCGTCCTCGCGGGATTCGAACGCCATCTCGTACGCCGGCGTGAGCGTGAGCGCGCGCGTGGGGCACGCCTCGACGCACAGGCCGCACATGATGCAGCGCAGGTAGTTGATCTGGTACACCTCGGCGCAGCGCTCCCCCGCCGAGACCGGCGCGTCCACGGGGTTGTCCATCCCGCGCACGTAGATCGCGTCGGCCGGGCAGGCCCAGGCGCACAGCTCGCAGCCGATGCACTTCTCCAGCCCGTTGTCGTGGCGGTTGAGGAGGTGTCGTCCGATGTGCGACCGCTCGGGCAGCGGCTTCAGCTCCTTCGGGTACTGCTCGGTGACGTCGGGCCGGAACACGTTTCGAAGCGTCACGGAGAACCCCTGCGCGAGGTGACCGACCGCGCCGGCGATCGAGCGCCCGAGCGACGGCCGCCGGCTCACGGCACGCCTCCGGCGGGGGCGCCGACCCCGTCGTCGGCGTCCATCGATCCGCGTGGCCTCCCCATCACCATCGGGCCCAAGAGCCCCACAACGGCGACGGTGCCGGCCCCGATCGCCACGGTCAGGCGAAGCGGCGACCATCCGGTGGCGGCGGGCAGCGCCACGATGGCGCCGGTGATCAGGATCCACAGCAGCCCGACCGGGATCAGCACCTTCCAGCCGAACGCCATCAGCCGGTCGTAGCGGAACCGCGGCAGCGTCGCGCGGACCCACACCAGCGCGTACACGACGATCAGCAGCTTCACGGCGAACCACGCGATCGACCACAGCCACGGCGCGAACGACGGTACCGGGCCGTGCCAGCCACCGAGGAACAGCGTCACCGCCACCGCCGAGATCGTGATCGTGTGCGTGTACTCCGCCAGGTAGAACATGGCGAAGCGGATGCCCGAGTACTCGGTGTGGTAGCCCGCGACCAGCTCCGTCTCGGCTTCGGGGAGGTCGAACGGCGGCCGGTTCGTCTCCGCGATGGCGGCGGTGACGTAGATCAGCAGCGCCGGGAACTGCACGATCGCGTTCCACTTCGGGAGCCAGCGCAGCCCGGCGATGTCGAAGTGCTGCGCCTGGGCGGCCACGATGCCGGTCATCGACAACGTCCCGCAAAAGATGAGGACGGCGATCAGCCCGAGGCTCATGCCGACCTCGTACGACACCATCTGCGCGGTCGAGCGGATCGAACCGAGCAGCGGATAGTTCGAACCGCTGGACCACCCGGCCAGCACGACCCCGTACACGGCCAACGACGCCATCGCCAGGACCCACAGGATCCCCACGCTCAGGTCGGACACCTGGAACGGCACGAGGTGACCGGCGATCGTGACGCCGGTGCCGAACGGGATGACCGCGAAGGCCAGCAGCGCCGGCACGGCGGCCGCTACCGGCGCCGCCAGGTACACGGGCAGGTCCGCCGTCGACGGCGTGATGCCCTCCTTGAAGAACAGCTTCAGTCCGTCGGCGAACGTGATGAGCACGCCGAACGGTCCGGCCCGGTTGGGGCCGATGCGCGTCTGCATGTCGGCGATCACCTTGCGCTCCACCCAGATCGCCAGCATCACCGATACGAGCAGCAGGGCGAAGATCACGACGATGCGCGCGATCAGCAGGACCCACGCCGTGGCGTCGACGTTCGCCAGCGCGGCACCGAGGGTCGCGGCTGCTGGGCTCATCCGACGGCCTCCGGTCCCGAGGCCGCGCGCGATGCTCCGGCGCCCGCTTCCGCCACGACCGTCTCGGCCGGCTCCAGTCGCGCGCCCGAGATCAGGCGACCCGACAGCAGCGTGTTGGCCGCCAGGCCGGGCTGGTTGTACGGGACGAACGCCGACCCTCGGGCCACGCCCTCCGTCACGACCACGGGCAGCGCGACCTCGCCGGCGTCGGTCCGGATCCGGGCCGTCGCGCCTTCGGTCAGTCCGAGGCGGCGGGCATCGACGGGGTGGATCTCGACGAACGCGGGGCGCTCCAGCGCCCGCTTCAGCACGTCGGCGCCGTTCGACATGCGCCCCTCGTCGACGAGCAACGGATAGGAGAACAGCGTCACGTCGGCGTCGGCCTCGCCGATCACCGGCTCGGGCCGCCCGGGCGGCGCCGCGGGGGAGCTCTCGCCGTCGGTTCCGGGCAACAGCCGCGCCATCTCCCCGCGGAGCGACGCGAGCGAATCGAATCCGAGATCGGCGCCGGCGGCCTCCGCCAGCGCCTGAAAGATCTGCCACCCGGGCCGGGCGAGGCCGGGGGCGGGCCGCACGGCGTGCAGCCGCTGCGGCCGCCCCTCCCAGTCGGTCAGGTGCGCATCCTGCTCGATGGGTGCCGCCGCCGGCAGCATCGCGTCCGCGAACGCGTCCATCCCGTGCGCGGCCACATCGACGACGACGGTGTGCTCAACGTTCTCCAGGGCACGGCGCGCAAGCGCCGCGTCGGGGAAGTCGCGTAGCGGATCGCACCCGATCACGAACAGCGTGTCCAGCCGCCGGTCGGCGGCGGCGCGAAGGATCCCGGCGGCGTCCAGGCCCGGCGACGGAGGCAGCAGCGTTCCCCACGCGACCTCGACGTGCGCGCGCCGGTCGTCGGCGTCCACGCGGCGGCCCCCGGGCAGCAGCGACGGGTGCACGCCGGCGCGCAGAGCCCCCCGGTCGCCGGCACGCCGGCAGAGCAGGGCGAACTTCGCCTCTCCCTCGGCGGCAACCGCGGCAGCCCACGCGACCGCCCCCGCGCTATCGCCGAGGCGCGGGCCGGCCAGCACGACCGCGTCGCTGGCGGCCTCCCGCAGGGCCGCCGCCATGCGGCCCGGCGCGGAGTCCTCCGGCGCGCCCCACAGGCCGGCCAGCACCTGGGCCTCTTCGCCGGCGCGACAGAGCACGTGCTCGGCCACGTCGTGCAGCCGCGTCCGCCTCGCATGGACGACGAAGACCTTCGCGCCGCGACGGGCCGCCTTACGGATTCTCAAGTGAAGGATCGGCAGCTCCTGTTCGGCGTCAAGGCCGATCACCACGATGGCCTTCGCCGACTCGACGTCGGCGTACGTCACCGGCATCCCGGCGGCCTGCGCCGCCTCCACGCCGACCGGCGTGTCCCCGCCCCCGGCCGGCCGGTGATCCAGGTGGTTCGTGCCGAACGCCACGCGCGCCATCTTCGAGAGCGCGAACGCGTCCTCGTCGGTCAGGCGGCCGCCTGCCAGGAATCCAACTGGCCCGCCGCTCGCCCACTTCGCGATGGCGGACAGCGCCTCTTCGAACGACACCGGCTCGAGACCCGGCACGCGCAGCAGCGGCGTCGTCAGCCGGTCGTCGCGGTCCCACTGCGAGAACGCGAATCGCCCCTTGTCGCAGAGCCACGCGTCGTTGACGTCGAGGTTGTCGCGCGCCAGGTTGCGCACCACCCGGCCACGCCGAAGCTGCACCGTCACGTTGCAGCCCGACGCGCAGTGGGAGCACACCGACTCGCCCGAACGCACGTCGAACGGCCTCGCTTCGAAGCGGTACGTCGAAGCCGTCAGCGCCCCCACCGGACAGATCTGGATCGTGTTGCCGGAGAAGGGGCTGTCGAACTCCTCGCCCGCGGCGATCCCGATCTGCTCCGCGGCGCCGCGGTCGAGGACGTCGATGAAGCGCTCGCCGGAGATCTGGTCGCAGAACCTCGTGCATCGCTGGCACAGGACGCAGCGCTCGCGGTCCAGGTAGACCAGCGGCGACAGCGGCAGGGGCTTTCGATACGTCCGCTTCGCCTCCACGTAGCGCGACTCCCCCGGTCCGAACGCCAGCGCCTGGTCCTGCAGCGGGCACTCGCCGCCGCGGTCGCACACCGGGCAGTCGAGCGGGTGGTTGATCAGCAGGAACTCCAACACCGAGGACTGCGCGTCGCGCACGTCGTCGTTCGTGAACTGGGTCTGCACGGCCATGCCGTCGGCGACCGGCGTCGAGCAGGACGTCACCAGCTTCGGCTGGCCCTCGATCGCGACGTAGCACTGGCGGCACGCGGCGACGGGCGCAAGCAGCGGATGGTCGCAGAACCGCGGGATCTCGATCCCGAGCTCCTCGGCCGCGCGGATGATCAACGTGCCGGCCGGCACGGTCAGCCGCTTGCCGTCGATCGTGAGCGTGACGGGCTGGCCGCTCACTCCAGGACCTCCTCCAGGCGGACCCGTCGAGAACCCACGCCGGCGCCGGGCTCCGGCACCGGCTCGGGTTCGAGGGGTGGCTCCGGCCGCGTCGCCATGTGCTCCGGCGCCGGCGCCTTGAACGGACACCCACCCAGGCGGACGTGCTCCTCGTACTCGTCGCGGAAGTACTTGAGCGAGGAGTGGATCGGCGACACGGCCCCGTCGGCCAGCGCGCAGAAGGATCGGAACAGCATGTGCCGCCCGATGTCGTGCAACAGATCCAGGTCCTGTTCGCGGCCGAGGCCTCCCTCGATCCGCCGCAGCACACGCGAGGACCACCACGTCCCCTCGCGGCAGTTCGTGCACTTCCCGCAGGACTCGTGGGCGTAGAACTGGGTGAATCGCCCGACGGCCTCGACCACGCAGTCGGTGTCGTCGAGCACGATCACCGCGCCGGTGCCGAGCAGCGAGCCGGCCGCGGCGACCGAGTCGAAGTCCATCGGCGTGTCCAGGTGATCGGCGGTCAGCAGCGGCGTCGAGGACCCGCCCGGCGTCCACGCCTTGACGCTGGCGCCGTCGAGCACCCCGCCCGCCCGCTCGACGATCAGCTCGCGCGCGGTCGTGCCCATGGGGGCCTCGTAGTTGCCCGGCCGCTCCACCTTGCCGCTCACGCTGAACACCTTCGACCCGGTGGACTTCTCGGTTCCGATCGAGGCGAACCACGAGGCGCCGCGCTCCAGGATGTGCGGGACGAACGACAGCGTCTCCACGTTGTTGATCACCGTGGGGCTGGCATACAGGCCCTCGACGGCGGGAAAGGGCGGCCGCAGGCGGGGCTGTCCGCGCCGGCCCTCCAGCGATTCCAGCAGGGCCGTCTCCTCGCCGCAGATGTACGCGCCGGCGCCGCGGTGCACGACGATGTCCAGCGCGAAGTCACTGTCCAGCACGCGCCCGCCGAGGTAGCCGCCCGCGTACAGTTCGGCGACCGCGCGCTCGACGATGGTCGCCGGCCAGACGAACTCGCCGCGGCAGTAGGCGAACGCCGTGTGGCACTGCACGGCGTACGCGCAGATCATCAGCCCTTCCAGGAACTGGAACGGGTCGCGCTCGATCAGTTCCCGGTTGTTGAACGTTCCCGGCTCGCTCTCGTCGAAGTTCGCCACGACGTAGACGGGTTTCCCGGTGTCCTGCGGGACGAACGACCACTTCACGCCCGTCGGGAACCCCGCGCCGCCGCGGCCGCGCAGGCCCGACGCCTTCACCTCGTCGATCACCGCCGTCGGCTCCATGGCCAGCGCGCGGCGAAGGCCCTGGAACCCCCCGGACTTCGCGTACGCGTCCAGGGACACGACGGGCGGCCCGCCCCACCGGGCGGTGACGATCGGCTCGAACTCAGCCATCCGCCGCCCCGGTGGCGTTGGCCGCGTCGTCGGCGATCGGCGGCGATGCGGGCACCGCGCCCGAATCTCGGAGCGAGCCAATTCCGGCCAGCGTCCGCGACACCGCCTTGAGGTCCCCCGGCACGCCGCCGCGAGCGGCCTCGGGCACGTCGCCGGCGCGGATGGCGGCGATCATCGCTTCGAGATCAGACTCGCCGACGCGGTCGTAATAGAGGTAGTTCACGGACACGACGGGCGCCTTGTCGCACGCGGCCATGCACTCCTCTTCCTCCAGCGTGAACACGCCGTCGTCGGTCACGCCGTGATCGCTCGCGTCGCCCAGCAGTTCCTTCGCCCGGTCGAACAGGCGGCGGCCACCCAGCAGCGAGCAGGAAGGGTTCGTGCACACCGACAGGACGTAGCGGCCGCACGGATGGAGCTTGACCATCGTGTAGAAGGTGGCGACGGCCTCCACCTCGGCCGTGCGAAGCCCCAGGATCTCCGCGACCTCGCGCATGCCCTGCCGCGGCACCCACCCGGCCTCGGACTGCACCAGGTACAGCAGCGGCAGCAGCGCCGAGCGGCCGTCCGGATACTTCGCGACGATCCGGTCGGCCGTCGCCCGCGCCTCGGGACCGAGCACCGGGCCCTGGACGTCGGGGACGTCCTCCACGAAGCCGGCCTCGGTCACGCGCCACCTCCCGTGGCCCCGAAGGCCGTCACCGGTCCGCGCCCCCCATCACCGGGTCGACGCTGGCGACGCTCGCGATCACGTCGGCGATCAGGCCGCCCTCCACCAGCGCGGGCACGGCCTGCAGGTTCGCGAAGCTCGGGTCGCGCAGGTGGACGCGGTATGGACGCTGGCCTCCGTCCGACACGACGTACAGCCCGAGCTCGCCGCGCGGCGACTCCACCGGCTGGTAGACCTCCCCGGCCGGCACGCGGATTCCCTGCGTCACGATCTTGAAGTGGTGGATCAGCGCCTCCATCGACTCCTGCATGATGTGGCGCACGTAGTCTTCGGAGTTGCCGATCCCGTCGGGACCGACCTCGAGCTGCGCCGGCCAGGCGATCTTCGGATCCGCGACCATGACCGGCCCGGGCTCCAGTCGCTCCAGGCACTGTTCGACGATGCGAAGCGACTGCCGCATCTCCTCGAGCCGGACCTCGTAGCGCGCGAAGACGTCGGCCGAGTCGCGCACCGGCACGTCGAACTCGTAGGCCTCGAACCCCGCGTACGGTTCGTCCCGGCGGACGTCGCGCGCCACGCCGGCGGCCCGCAGCATCGGGCCCGTCACGCCCATTCGGATGCAGCCCGCCGCGTCCAGCACGCCGACGCCGCGCGTGCGCTCGAGCCAGATGGGGTTGCCCGACAGCAGCTCTTCGTACTCGTGGATCCGTCCGCGCATCAGGCCGAGGAAGTCGCGCACGCGCGCCTCCGCGCCCTCTGGCAGGTCCATCACGACGCCGCCGATGCGGATGTACGCGTGGTTCATCCGCAACCCGGTGATCGCCTCGAAGATGTCCAGGATCAGCTCGCGCTCGCGAAAGCCGTAGAGCATGACCGAGACGGCCCCGAGCTCCAGGCCGGTCGTCGCCAGCCACACGAGATGGCTCGCGATCCGATTCAGCTCGGTCACCATCACGCGGATCACGTTCGCGCGCGGCGGAGATTCGATCCCCAGAAGCCGTTCGGCCGCCAGGCAGTACGCGAGCTCGTTGAAGAACGGCGCCAGATAGTCGGCGCGCGTGACGAACGTGACCCCTTGCTGCCAGGTTCGCGCTTCCGCGTTCTTCTCGATGCCCGTGTGCAGGTAGCCGAGCACCGGCCGGCAGCCGAGGACGTACTCGCCGTCCAGCTCGAGCACCATCCGCAGCACGCCGTGCGTCGAGGGGTGCTGCGGCCCCATGTTGATGATCATGGTGTCCTCGCGGACCGGCATCGGCGTCTCCTACAGCCCGCGCTCGTCCGGCGGCGGGACGAACGCGCCGCCCTTGTACTGGGTGCGCACGCCGGCCAGGGGCTCGGTCTTGCGCAGGGGGTACGTCGTCCACTCATCGGGCATCTCGATGCGCGTGAGGTCCGGGTGGCCGTCGAACACGACCCCGAAGAAGTCGTACACCTCGCGTTCGAACCAGTTCGCAGCCGGGTAGACGCCGGTGGCCGACGCAACGTGCGGCTCGTCGCCGGCCAGGCCGACCTTCACGCGTACCCGGTGCCCCCCGGCGATCGACGCCAGGTGATACGCGAGCCAGAACCGCGGCTCCGCCCCGGGCCAGTCGGTCGCCGCAAGGTCGCAGAACAGGTCGAACCCCAGCCCGTCGCCGTCGCGCAGTTGGGTCAGCGCGGCCACCAGGTCGCCGGGGGCGACGACGATCGAGACGTCGCCGCGCGCGACGATCACGTCGTGGTCGCGGTCCCGCAGCTTCGCGGCCAGGTCGTCGGCGAGGCTCACTTGATGCGCGCCTCCCGCTGGACCTTCGCGTGGAGCTTCAGGATCCCGTACATGAGCATCTCCGGCCGCGGCGGGCACCCCGGCACGTAGACGTCCACCGGCACGATGGTGTCGACGCCCTGGATCAGGCCGTAGTTGTTGAACATCCCGCCGGTCGACGCGCACACGCCCATCGAGATGACCCACTTCGGCTCGGGCATCTGGTCGTAGATCTGGCGCAGGACCGGCCCCATCTTCTGGGACACGCGCCCGGCCACGATCATCAGGTCGGCCTGGCGAGGCGAAGCGCGGAAGATCTCCATCCCCCAGCGGCTCAGGTCGTAGTCGGCGGCGCCCGCCGCCATCATCTCGATCGCGCAGCACGCCAGCCCGAACGTGGCCGGCCACATCGAGTTCTTGCGCGCCCACGCAACGGCCTTCCCAAGCGTGGTCGTCAGCACCCCGCGCCGAACCTCGTCCTCATCGGGCCCTCTGCCTGCGTGGACCCCCGGAATGAGTTCGGCGGGCATCAGTCCTCCCCCTCGGACTCGAGTCTCCCCCCGGCCTGGGCGGGCGGCCCGGCGGCCGGGGCGGGCGGCGCGTAGGCGGGGAGGCCCCCGGCCGCCGAGCCGAGCGAAGCGAGGCGAGCGGCTGGGGTCCCGCCGTCAACAGCCGCCCGCCCAGTGGAGGTCGGCCCCTCCCACTCGAGCCCACCCTTCTGGAAGACAAACACGTACGCCACGAACACGAGCCCGATGAACACGATCATCTCGACGAGCCCGAACAGGCCGAGCGCCCGCAGCGTCACCGCCCACGGATAGAGAAAGATCGTTTCGATGTCGAAGATGATGAACAGCATCGCGACCACGTAGAACTTCACGGGAAAGCGCTCGGTCGACGGCAGGCGCTCGGGCGTGATGCCGCACTCGTACGGCGAGGTCTTCGCGGGGTTCGGCCGGTGCGGCCGAACCAGCGACGAGGCCGCCAGCGACAGGACGACGAACGCCGTCACCAACCCGGCGAACAGCAGGATGGGCAGAAACCCCGTCGTCATGTCAGCGCACCGGGGCCAGCGAGACCAGCGCGTCCATCAGCCGATCCTCCACGTCGCCATCCCGGCCGTCGGTCAGGTTCGCCATCACGCGCAAGGCGAACGCCATCAACCGCTTGCGCGGCAGCCCCAGCCGGACGGCGGCGCGCATGATCTTCGGGTTGCCGATCAGCCGCGCCCAGGCGCTGCCGAGCGCGTAGTACTTGCCGTAGCGCTCGCGCAGCACCACCGGGTACAGGTGAGCGATCGCCGCGCGGTCCTTCGCCAGCGCCTCGCCGATCAGCTCTGCCGCCAGCGCGCCCGACTCCATCGCGCACGAGATGCCCTCGCCGTTCCACGGGTTGACGGCCCCGGCCGCGTCGCCGACCAGGAGCATGCCGGGCACGGCAGCGGGGCGCCGGTTGAGCCCCGACGGCAGCGGTCCAGATCCAACCGGCCCGACCGCGCTGTCCTCGTTGATCCCCCAATCGGGCGGCAGCCCGGCGACGAACGCATCGAACACCGCCCGTGCGGACGTGTGGCGGAAGTCCCGGAACGTGCTCTGGAGCCCGGCCCCGACGTTCACCGTGCCGTCGGGCAGGAAGAAGATCCAGCCGTAGCCGGGGATGAGCCCGCCGTCTCCCCGAAGGTGCACGAACGACTCCATGAACGGCTGGAACGGCCGCGTCGTGCCGTAGTAGCGGCGGGCCGCGATGCCGATCGGCCTGGTCGCGTCCCGGCGTACGCCGAGGCCGGAGGCCAGCCGGCTCGAGCCGCCGTCCGCGGCAACGACCCAACGCGCGCGGACCTCGATGGGCGCGCCGTCCTCGTCCTTCACCTGCGCGCCGACGACCCAGCCGTCCTCACGGATCGGGGCGGTGGCCTCGGTGGCCTGAAGGAACCGGGCGCCGGCCTTCTGGGCACGCGAGGCGAGCAGGTCGTCCAGTCCGAGCCGGGTGCGAATCAGGCCGAAGGAGGGCCAGGTGCGAAGCCGCGGCCAGGGCAGCTCCAGGATGGTGCGCCCCTCGCCGTACGTGCGCAGGCCGTCGCAGCGTGCGAACCCCGGGTCCTCGACGTCGACCCCCATGTCGATGAGGGCGCGCACCGCCCGGGGGGTCAATCCGTCGCCGCAGACCTTGTCGCGAGGGAACCGTTCCTTGTCGATCAGGACGACGTCAGCGCCCTGTCCAGCCAGGTGATAGGCGGCTGCCGAGCCGCCGGGCCCGGCCCCGACGACCAGCACGTCTGCCTGGATCGATGCGGTCGTTTCACCCTCCCAGCGGACTTTGTGAAATCTTTCACAACCTTAGCCCCGGGGCCACTTCACGGCAAACCTCCCGGAGCGCCGGATCGGTCTCAGAACCCGGGGCTCGCGTGGCTCCAGGCCGAGATCGACGCCGGGACGACGCGAAACAGCGCCGGTTCGTCGATCTCCTCCGTATACGCGGCGAACCCCGTCCCGCCGAGGTCGCCGCGATACTTCTCGAACCAGGCCGACAGGGCCCGCTTCGACGAGGCGTGCTCGGCCGGGAGCGGCTCGGCCGTCCCGCGCAGCATCACGCCCTCCTGCTCGGTCCACGCGCGGCCGCGTTCGAACTCCAGCGCCACGCGCGGGTCCTGGACCAGGTTCCGCCACACGACGCTGCCCGCGCGGCAGGAGATGAAGACGGCCTCCTCCAGCCAGACGAACCACAGCGGGACCACGTGGGGCGAGCCATCGCCCGACACCGTTGCGACGTGGGCAACGCGCGCGTCGCGAAACGTGCGCCGCGCATCGGAGACCGGCATGACTTTCACCGCAGCAATATAGGACAGCGCCTCGAAGTTGGAGCCCCCGCCGAAGTCGCGACCGGAGCCGGGACACGGCCGGATGCCGCACGATTCAGCGGAGCAGCACCAGGACCGCCATGATGGCCATCACGGCCAGCACGGCCAGGAACACCGTCGCGTGGTACTGCGAGGGGCTGGGGCTCGGGAGCCCGCCGGGGTTGCACTCGCGGCATGCCGACTGGCCCCACGGTACCCCGCGACCACACCGCACGCACCGATCGTACGAACGCGTCATCCCGCGCCTTCCGGCCATCAGCCGTGGACCTCCGCCTCGTGCGCGGCCGCTTCGTCGTGCCCATCGTGCCGCCACTGCCGGCGGGTGTCCGTGATCCAGCCTACCGCCGCCGCCACGAACAGGAGCCCGCCGACGGCCAGCAGCCACGGGGCCACCAGGACCCCCAGCACGATGCCGACGGCCGACAGGGCGAACACGGCCGGCCAGATCGTCGGTCCAACGTGCGGCTCCTCCTGCTCGACGACCTCGGCCTCGCGACCGGCCTTGCGGACCGCCAGCAGCGCGTACAGGCCCAGGTAGGCGAAGCTCGCCGCCGTCATCGCCAGCAGCACGGTGGTCTGCTGCTCCTTCTGCAGGT
>DASXAQ010000052.1:0-5487 GCA_036406615.1 Actinomycetota bacterium
AGCCAGGCGCCGAAGCGATAGGCGGATGGATCGGTCGATGGCCGTCGCGTAGGCTCGATGCGTGACGGGTCAGGACGACGATCAGGATTCACTTGCGAGGGCAATCGCGTTTCGGCGGGCGACGCAGAACCGCATGGCGACGCGCCTCGAGCCGTTCGAGTGGGGCACGGTGCTCACCAATTCGCGGTTCCCGCTCTCCTACGACGTCAACTTCCTGCGGATCGAGCGGCCGGACGACCGGCTGACCGCAGGTCGTTTGATCGAAACGTCCGATCGCCTGCTCGGGAACCTCGGGATGGGCCATCGATTCGTTCGCTTCGACGACGCGGCGGCGGCCCAGGCCCTGGCGGGCCGGCTGACCGACCGGGGATGGTCCGTGTACCCGGTTGTCGTCATGGCGCTTCGCCGCGGCGCCGACCGGCCCGCCGAACAGGGGCTGGCCCGCCGGGCGACGTGGCCCGAGGTGGAAACCGCGAAGGAGCGCTGGGTGCGAGACGACCGGTTGGACACCTCGGAGGATCGCGTGCAGCAGATCCTCGGGCGGGTGCGCTCGCTCGCCGACGCCACGCACCTTCGCCATTTCGCGGCGTTCGACGGCGACGAGGCGGTCGCGTTCTGCGACCTGTACTCGGACGGGCGGACCGCGCAGATCGAGGACGTGTGGACGCGCGAGGACCATCGCGGACGCGGGATGGCGCGCGCGGTGGTCCTGGCCGCAGCGGACACGGCGCTCGTCGAAGCACACGACCTGATCTTCCTGATCGCGGACGACGAGGACTGGCCGAAGGAGCTCTACGGCCGGCTCGGGTTCGACCGGATCGGCCGTGTGTACGAGCTCGAGCACAAGCCCGCGCAGACGTAGCGGCTTGCCGGCGGTCGATTCACGCTCTTCGAGCGCGCCACTCCCGGTCGAGCATCGCGTAGATGATCTCGCTCTGCCATTCGCCGCGCACGAACTCGTTCTCCACCAGGTGGGCCTCGCGGCGCATCCCGAGCTTCTCCAGGACGCGCGCCGACGCGGCGTTCCTCGGCTCGATCCGTCCGATGACGCGGTGCAGCCCGACGTCGTCGAACGCGATCGACAGCAGAACCCCGCCGGCCTCGGTCGCGTAGCCGTGTCCCTGGTGGTCGGGATGGACGATGTAGCCGATCTCCCCTTGTCGGTGCTCGTCCGGCTTCCAGTCCAGGACGTAGTCGCCCACCAACTCCCCCGTCGACCGCAGCACCATGGCAAGCGCCAGCACGTCGCCGGGAGCACGGATCGCGGTGCTGGCCAGCTTCTTCCGCAGCGCCTCGCGCACCTCCGCCGGTGATCTGGCACCCCAGTACAGGTGTCGCGTCACGTCGTCGCGCGACTGGTAGCTGTACAGCGCGTCGAAGTCGTCCGGCTCGAAGGGCCGAAGCAGCAGACGTTCGGTCTGGGGCGCCCGCCCCCGCGCCGTCGCGTTCGCGTCGAACCCTGACGCCGGCGCCGTCACCCCGTCCATCCCGCCCGGTCCAGGATCTCGTCGACCACGTCGTTCTTCGCGTCCGCGTAGTTCTGGACGTGGCGCCACGTTCGGGCCGCCAGCTCCCGCTTCGTCCGCTCGTACAGGAGGCGGTCGTCGTCATGGCCCCGAACCCAGTCGCGGAACAGGAGCATGCGGTCGACCTCGGAGCATCCCGGGCTGAACGTATGCAGGTTCACGTTCGTGTCCGGTCCCTTGAAGAGTCGATGCTCGAACCAGTCGGGCTCGCGGATCCAGAGCACGTAGCCGGCCGACTCCATGTCCGGCACGTAAGCAGCCTCGTCGCCGGAGTCTTCGACGACCAGGATCATGTCGATCACGGGCTTGGCCGCCAGGCCGGGGACCGACGTCGAGCCGACGTGCTCCAGTTGCAGGACCCGATCGCCGAGCGTCTTGCGCACGCGCGCGGCCTCCCGCTCGTAGAGGCCCGGCCACGCGGGGTCGTATTCGGCCAACCGGACGGGGGCGTTGTGCGGCGCAACGTCGACGATCCGCGCCGCGACGATCTCCTCCTCGGTCGAGGGCTCCCGTCGCTCGGGCATCGCGATGGTCAGTTCACCTGGAACGAGCGTTTGGCCAGGCCCAGGAAGAACCCCTCGATCTCGGTATCCGGCGACGCCTCCGCGTCCGCGGCCGCGCCGAGCGTGACGAACAGGGGCGCGAAGTGCTCCGTCGTCGGGTGCGCGTACGGCATGCCCGGCGCGCGGTGGCGAAAGTCCATGAGCTCGTCGACAGCGCCGCGCGCCAGCGTCTCCGCCGCCCATACGTCGAACTCGCGCGACCATCCCGGGGGCGCCGCGTCGGGCCGCCAGTCCGTGAGGAACGGCAGCCCGTGCGTGAGGAACCCGGACCCGATCACCAGCACGCCCTCGTCGCGCAGCGGCCGTAGCCGTCGCCCGAGGTCGAACAGTCGCTGCGGATCCAGCGAGGGCATCGACATCTGCAGTACCGGGACGTCCGCCTTGGGGTACATCACCATCAGCGGCACGTACGCGCCGTGGTCGAGCCCGTAGGACGGCTCGCGCGCGACCGGTTCGGTGTCCGGCATCAGCGCCTGGACCTTCGCAGCCAGGGCGGGCGCGCCCGGGGACGGGTAGGTCATCCGGTAATAGCGCTCGGGGAACCCGTAGAAATCGTAGGTCAGCGGCACGCCCGCGTCGGTCGCGCCCAGCGTGAGCGGCGCCGACTCCCAGTGCGCGGACACCATCAGCACGGCCCTCGGCTTCGGCAACCGGGCGGCCCAGTCCGACAGTTGCGACACCCACAGCTCGTCGTCGACCAGGGGCGGCGCACCGTGGCCCAGGTACAGGGCCGGCATCGCCCCGTCGGCTTCGGTCCAGTCACGCCCGGTCGCGTCGCTGGCAGCGTCCATGTCGGCTGATCCTCGCACGCTCACGACAGCAGGATCACGATCTTGCCGCGAACGTGATGTTCGCCGACCCTGGAGATCGCGTCGCCGGCGCGATCCAGCGGCGCCCGTTCGATCTGCGGCGGCCGCACGCGGCCGTCGGCGAGCGCGGCCGCGATCCCGTCGAGCAGCGGCGTCGTCGTCATCGTCATGACGTTCGCCGCCTTGATGTCGCGCGCGGCCAGCGCCTCGGGGTCGGCACCTCCCGCGGCCGACGCGACCCGCCCGCCCGCTCGGATGAGTTCGCTCAACCGGCTGACGGCATCCTTGTCCCCCACCATGTCGGCGACGGCGTCGATCCCGTCCGGCGCGACCGACCGAACGGCCTCGGCGACATCCTGGGTCTCGTAGTCGATGACGTCGGCGGCGCCCAGATCCCGCACGTACGCACCGTTGTCGCCGCGAGCCACACCGATCACGCGGGCGCCGCGATCGACCGCGAACTGCGTGAGGAAGCTGCCGACGCCGCCGGACGCGCCGATCGCCAGGAGTGTCTGCCCGGGGCCGATCTCCACCGCGTCCAGCAACGTCACCGCCGTGGCGGCGGCTAGCGGCGCCGAGGCTGCGACGACGGGATCGATCGCGTCCGGGCGCCCGGCGATCGTCCCGGCCGTGACCGTGGCCAGCTCGGCGAACGTGCCTGCACCGAAGTACGCCTTCCCGGCGACGCCGAACACCTGGTCGCCGGCTGCCCAGTCGTCCACGCCCTCGCCGACCGCCTCGACCTCGCCCGCTGCGTCGATCCCGGGGATGAGCGGGAACCGATGTTCCATCATGTCCTTCACGTAGCCCGCCACCACGGCGGCGTCCATCGGATTGACCCCGGCCGCCGCCACCCGGATCAGGACCTCGCCGGGGCCGGGCTCCGGGGCCGCGACGTCACGAACCGAACCTGGTTCTCCGAATGTATCCAGCGCATAGGCGCGCATCTGCACTCCCCTCCGAGGCGATGGTCGTTCGATCGCAGATCCGAACAGGTGCAAACCGCCTTCCCGCCACGATATTCCGAAGTCTCCTGAACGACCCGCGCGGGTCCCCGGGGCCGATGCGGCTGACTAGACTCGCCGCGAACGCCGCTCGTCCGGCCGACCAGGAGGCAGCTGCATGCGAGATCCCGCCACCGCTTCGACGATGACGGCTCGAACGGCTACGGCCGCGGACCTGCCCGCGATGGCGGACACGATGGCGACCGCGTTCCACGACGATCCGGTGTGGGGCCCGTGGGCGTTTCCCGATCCCGAGCGCCGGCCGGCGCAGCACCTCGTCTTCTGGGGGTTCTTCCTCAACAGCGCGCTGCGCTACGGCTGGGTGCACGCCACGCCACGCTGCGAGTCCGTCACCCTGTGGCTACCGCCCGGCGGCAGCGAGCTCTCGCCCGAGGACGAGGAGCGCGCGCCGGAGCTGATCGTCGAGCTGCTCGGCGACCGCGCGCGCCAGGTGATGGACGGAATGAGGCTGTTCGATCAGAACCATCCGCACGACGAACCGCACTACTACCTGAGCCTGTGGGGAACGCACGCGGACCATCGTGGGCGCGGGATCGGCACGGTGTTGCTGCGCCAGGACCTGTTGCGCATCGACGACGACCACATGCCGTGCTACCTGGAATCGACGAATCCGGCCAACCTGGACCGGTACCGATCGATCGGCTTCGTTCCGCGCGGTTCGTTCGAACTCCCGGGCGATGGGCCGACGGTCACCACCATGTGGCGACCCGCGCGCTGATGGCGGCGGCGCACCAGGTGTACCTGGAGGTCGGATCCAAGCGCGTGTTCGCGTGCTCGCTGGCGTGGCCCGGCTGGGCCCGCGCGGGCAAGACGGAGGACGAGGCGCTGGAGCGGCTGGTCGAGTTCGCCCCCCGATACCGAGCGGCGCTCAGCCGTCGCGTTCCGGGATTCACCGCGCCGACGACATCATCGCAACTGAAGGTGGTCGAACGCGTGAAGGGCAACGCCACCACCGACTTCGGCGCCCCCGGCGTGCCCCGGCCGAAGGACGGCACGGCGATGCGGGCGCCCGAGCTCGAACGGGCCGAAGGGATCCTCAAAGCCTGCTGGGCCGCGCTGGACCGCGCTGCGGACAAGGCGCGCGGGGTGAAGCTGTCGGTCGGTCCTCGGGGAGGCGGCCGAAACCTGGACGCGATCATCCGCCATGTCGCCGAGGCCGAGGACGCGTACCTTCACGGGATCGGCGGCCGCTACCGGGCTCCCGCCGGCGCCGACGAAGCCGCGCGTATCGCCGGCGGACGCACGGAGGCGCTCGTCACGTTCCTGGCACGCGCGCGGGGAGAACCTGCGCCCGAGAACCCGCGCCGTCGCGTTCCGTTCTGGCCGCCCCGGTACTTCGCGCGACGCGTTGCCTGGCACGCGCTGGACCACACCTGGGAGATCCAGGACCGGTCCGCGTGAGCGGCCGGCCTGCGGAAGTCCTCGCGTCAGTCCGGCCCGACGATGCCGTCGATCTCCGCCTGGTCCTCACCCGTCAGGGTCCACGCGCGCGTCGCGGCGGCGTTGGCTCGAACCTGCTCCGCCGACGTCGCGCCGGCGATGGCCGTCGCCACCTGCGACCGCG
>DASXAQ010000053.1:0-6820 GCA_036406615.1 Actinomycetota bacterium
CTCACCTTCGAGCCTCGGCCAGGAAGTCGTCGAACACGCTCAGATACCGATCCACATCCGAGGCCTGATGGGCGACCGAGACGGTGGGGCCCAACCACCATCCGGACTCCCAGACGCCGCGATTCGCCATGTAGACGCGGATCAACGCTCGCAGCCCGGGGTCGTCGGCGGCCCGGGACCCGGCACCGTTCGTGGGCGGGTCGGGCGTGAAGAAGTATGCGGCGTGGCCGCCGTACTGCGCGACGCTCCAGGGCAGATCGGCATCTGCGAACGCCGTCCTCAGCCCGGTGGCCAGACGCTCGCCCAACGCAGCGGTGTGCGCGAACGCGTCCTCGGTAAGGACATCGAGGAGCGCGGCGCGGCCGGCCGCCATTGACAGCGCGTTGGCGAACAGGGTGCCGCCCGTGGGCACCTCTTCCACGAAGGCGCCGGAGACGACCCGCGGCTGCTCGGGTGGCGCGATCATAGATGCGAGCTCGTCGAGCATTCCGTAGGCGGCGAGTGGGACGCCTGCCGCTATGGACTTTCCGAGCGTGAGGAAGTCCGGTTCAAGCCCCCAGTCGCCGCCGAGGCCGCCGTAGGCGCAGACCAATGAATGGACCTCGTCGAGGGCCAGCAGCGTTCCCGTCTGCCGCGTCGCTCTCCGGAGCGCAGCGTGGTACTCGGGCCGGGGAAGGATGAAGCCGGCGTTCGTCATCGCGGGCTCGGCAAGCACGAGAGCCACGTCACGCGGAGCGAGCGCGGCCTCGAGTCCCTCGACGTCGTTGAACTGGACAATGCGGGCGCCCTCAGCAACCCAGGGCGGGAGGCCGGGGTGCTCGGGCACCACTTGCTGTCCCTCCTCGATCACCAGGGTCGCGTCCCCTTCGCCGTGGTACTTGCCGTCGAACACCAGGACGACGTCCCTGCCTGTTAGCGCCCGGGCAAGGCGGATCACCTCGGTGTTCGCCTGTGTTCCGGAGAGCGTGAACTGCCACTTCGGCAGCCTGTAGCGCCCGGCCAGGTGCTCGGCCACGGCGATCGCGTCCTCGTCCGGTAGGAGGAACTGGTTGCCGAGCGCCATCCGGCCTGCGACCGCATCGATAACGGGACGGGGCGCGTGGCCGCAGAAGGCGCTCATGTCGGCCACGTACATGTCGAGATAGGTGTGGCCGTCGACATCGGTGAAACTGGAGCCCTCGCCGCGCGCCACCCAGACGGGCGGGTGATCGTAGAGGTCATCCATCCACGCCATCGGCACGCCACGCGGCATCGAATGGCGGGCCCGCTCCTGAAGCTCCATGGCCCCTGGGCGCTCGGCAACGAAGCGGGCATTCTCCGACTTCTCCAGCCCTCGCAGTCGGGCCGGATCGATGCCGCTGTGGTCGGCCATCGCTACCGCGCCAGCCTACCCGACTCGCAGCGCCCCAGATGGGACCCAAACCCGACCGCCTACCATGGCCGACGGTGCTTGCTCCCGAAATCTCAAGGTCCCGGAAAACGGCATTGCGAGGGGCGTTCCTCGCGGCCATCTTGCTGTTGCTGGTGCTTCCGGGGCGGGCAGGTGCTGCGGGCATCGCGCTCGGGGCCTACATTCGAGGCGCTTCGGCGAGCCCCGGCAAGATCGACGCGTATGCGCGCATGGTGGGCCGGCGGCCGGCCGTCATCCAGATGTTCAAGACCTGGCCCACCGATCCGTTCGACCATTGGCAGCTAAATGCAATCGCAGTTCGCGGCGCCGTGCCGATCGTGTCCTGGCAGCCGGCCGCCAGCGGCGTTCGCGACGGGCGCGACACATATCCGCTCCCACAGATCGCCGCCGGTCGCTTCGACGACTACCTGCGAGCGTCGGCGTCGGCGGCCGTCGAATGGGGCGGGCCGATTCTGCTCCGCTTCGCGCCGGAGATGAACGGTGACTTCTACCCGTGGGGACTCGGCGCCAACGGAAACACGCCGAGTGACTTCATCAGCGCCTGGCGCCACGTCGTGACCATTTTCCGGGAAGAGGGAGCAGACAACGTCGAGTGGGTGTGGGCTCCCAACAACGGGCCGCTGGGCCGCTTCCGGGCACTCTACCCAGGTGATCGTTGGGTCGACTGGCTCGGGCTGAGCGCCTTCAACCACGGAGGCTCCTGGGGTTGGGAATCGTTCACCGTGACGGTCCGCGAGGCCTACCGTGAGCTCGTCCAGCTCTCCTCCAAGCCGATCATTCTCGCCGAGGCCGGCTCCGGGGAGGTGGGTGGGAGCAAGCCGCGCTGGATCATCCGCGCCTTCCGCCACCAGCTCCCTCGCTTCAGCCACATCCGTGCTCTGGTCTGGTTCGATGACGCCGATCGCGGCGCCGACTATCGCGTCAACAGCTCGAGGGCCTCGGTGCGGGCGTTTCGCCGAGCGATCAGGATCAGGCGGTATCGCACCACGGGCACGCAGTTACTCAACACGCCTTCGTTTCTTCGGTAGCCGGCAAAACGCTTTGCAGCATCGGTCCTCGATGGGCACACGCCCGGCGCGCGTGGCCGTGGAAATCAACCATCTAGGGCCCCGACGCAGGTGGCACCTCGATCAGTGCCAAATTCCACTGATCGCCGGTCGGGGAGGTGTCGTTGACAACGACGTTCGTGCCCGCGGCGGCCGTCGGTTCCGTGCGACGTTGGACCCAGAACGTGTCCCCGCTCGGGCTGAGGTACTGGTCCACCGACGTCTGGCCCGGCCCGACCACGCGGGCGACGGCGCTGTCCCAGTCGTCTCCGACGCCCCAGACCCAGCCCCCGGCACGCGTGGTGACGAGTGAGGCCGTGGGTGGGCCCGACGCGGCCGACCCCGAGGAGACGGCTCCGTTCGCGCTCGTGTCCGCGCCGATGAACGCCGCAACGGTGATCGAGCCCTGGTAGCTGCCTTTTGCCCGGGTGGCTGTGACCACCGTGTTGGACAGTGCCAGCGGCGCCACCGCCTGCCATACCTCGGCCGTGCCGGCCTGGGTGTTCGCCCGTTTCCGCAGCGTCCAGCCCAGGCCTCCACCGCTGACCGCCGTGATCGATTGCGCCCCGGACTGCGGCCCGTCGGAGCCGATGAAGGCGAGGAGCAGCTCGCCGGGCTGTGAGGTGGTGAGGGACGGAGCCGAGATGGTCGCTCCCCCCGATCCCTGGTGAGTGGTGACGAGTTTGTCGATTGCCAATTTCGACGGGGGCGGCGTCGGCACACTGATCTGCCATTCGAAGAGGGCAGGCGATTGGTCGCTGTTCCCCGCCCGGTCGAGGGCTTTGACTTCGAAGCGATGCGCGCCGTTCGCCAGCGAGCTGTATGCCTTGGGAGAGGCACAGGCGGTCCAGGCGGCGGCTTCGGTGGAGTCGAGGCGGCACTGGAAGCCAGCGACCCCGGATCCGCCGGGGTCTTCACCGGAGAATTCGAACGAAGCGGTGGCGCCTTCGCTGAGCGCCGGTGGATGTCCGCCAATCGAAGTCTGCGGTGCTTTCGAGTCCTCGACATAGGTGAGGGGCGAGGAGCACGTGGAGGTGCCGTTGACGGTCGTGGCCGTGGCCCGGAAAGCACTGGTCGAGTCGTCGGGCACGGAGACTTCGATTCCCGCTTCGAGCGCGGAGGCGGCGGCGGTGGCGAGCGGCGTGCCGGAGCAGTCGGCGCTCGTATAGATGCGCACGGTCGAGCCGGGTTCGGCGTTGCCGAGGACCTTCGGTGAGTTCTGATTCGCGGGGGAAGCCGGAACCGTGGAATTGAGGCTCGGCGTGCCCGGCTGCGAGGGGTTGCCGACCACAGCCGGGACGATCTCGACCGCCGCATAGTTCCAGCGGTCGTTGGTCGGCGCGTTGTCGTGGATCGTGACCAGTCCCGGAGCCGTGTTCGGGGCGGCCGTCGACTGAACCCAGAAGGTGTCGCCGGCCGACGACGCGAGCCACTGGTCCTGGAGAACCTGGCCCGCGACCGGGGTCCGCGCCACCGCCCGATCCCAGTCGTTGCCGACGGCGAAGACCCATGAGCCCATTCCGGTCCCGGGCAGATAGATGTCCGGCGCCCCGGAGGGTGCGCCCGAGGCGCCGGCGATGCCGACCGCGGCGGCGTTCCTATACGCGATCACCGTGAGGCTGCCGGCGTAGCCCCCTTTCGTCGGGGTCGCCGTGACGGTGGCGTTCGACAGCTGGCCGCTTGCCTTCGCGGACCAGATCTCGGCGTCGCCGGCCTGCGTGTTGGAGCGCTTCACGGGGGTCCAGGTGAGACCCGCACCGCTCACCGTGGCCGTCTGGGTTCCCGTGGTTTTGGGACCGTCGAGCCCGACATAGGCGACGAGCACGTCACCCTGCGCGTGGGTGTTGATCGCTGGAGTCGTGAGCGTCCCCGTTGCGTGCCGGAACTGCATCGTGTCGATTTCGATGTTGGCCGGAGGAGGAGCGCTGTTGTCGACGTTCACGTTCACGTCGGCCGAGACGGCTACGTTCCCGGAGGTGTCGATGGCTTCCGCCGTGATCGTGTGCTGACCGGCTGAGAACGTGCGGGTGTCCCATTGCGTCATGAAAGGCGGCGACGTCACCGCTGCGCCGAGCGGGTTTTCGTCGATCTTGAACTGCACGCTGCTGACGGCGACGTTGTCGGCCGCGACCGCGCCGAGCGCGATGATGCCGCTGACCGTTTCACCGGGGTCAGGGTCGGTCACGCTGACCTGCGGCGGAGTCGTGTCCTGCGGTGGGGGCGGCGAGTTGGACGAGGGCAATACCTCAGCGGCGGCGAGATTCCACTGGTCATTGGTCGGCGCGGTGTCGTTGATCGAAACGAGGCTGCCGGATTTCGGCGTCGGGCCGGTCTGCGATTGGGCCCAGAAGGTGTCGCCGCTCTGCGTATCGACCCACTGGTGCCGCAGCACCTGCCCTGGTCCGACGGTTCGCGGGGTGGCGTGATCCCAATCGTTGCCGACCCCGACGACCCACGATCCGTCGCGGGTCGTGGTCAGGCTCGTCGAGGGGGCGCCCGAGGCCGCGGAGGCAGCTGCGGATGCCCCGACCCCGCCGGCTCCCGCGAATGCGAGCACCGTGAGCGATTGGTCATAGCCGCCCGAGCTCGGCGTCGATGTGACGGCGCTCGACCCCGGGCTCGCGGGCCCTTCGGCCTTCCAGATCTCGGAGGTGCCGAGACGGGCATTGGCGCGTCGGACCAGCGACCAGCTGAGCCCACCGCCGGACACGGTGGCGGTCTGCCCGCCGCCGCTTGGGCCGTCGGATGAGAGCAGGCAGAGAAAGAGGTCGTGGGAGTAGTTGACCTGAATCGGCTGCGTGAGCGTCCCACGGCCGTCGGCACTTGCCGAGGCATCGATTTCGAACCCGCCTGGTTCGGGTGGCGGCCCTGCATTGGTGACGTTGAGGGGCACGACCGCCGAGGTGTTGATCCGGCCCTGGGCGTCGGTCGCCCGCGCCGCGAGCCAGTGTTCGCCATCCGGCACCGTGGAGCTGTCCCAGGTCAGGTGGTACGGCGAGGTCGTGTCCGTCGACATCCCGATCGGAACGCCGTCGACGATGAATTCGACCTGGCTCAGGCCGGAGACCGGGCTGGTGGCTGTGAGGGGGACAGGGCCGCCGACGAAGCTGCCCCCGGGCGGACTCGTCATCGTCACCGGAGGGGGTGTCGTGTCCGGATGCAGCACCGTCCCAGTCGTCACTTTGCCTTTGGAGATCGTGACGAGGACATCGGTCTCGTTGTTCGACTCGTCCGCCTCGACGAGATCGTTGTGGGGATCTGTCATCGCCCGGAACCAGTAGGTCCCGTCCGGAACTCCGCTGAACGGGATCGACTGGCCCGGATCGCGGTAGTCGTATTCGTCGGCACCGCCCACGGAGATGCCCCGCAGGTTCGTCGGGTCCGCGCAGGTCCCTCTCTGACCGATGAAGGTCCCGCTGTGTTCCACGCTCGTGTTGTAGATGTAGGAGTCGTCGATGCAGAAGCCATTCTTCGGCGAGATGCTCACCGGGGCGCCGATTCCCCCTTCCCCATTGACCTGGTAGAGGCCGAAGGCGGCGAGCGGGAAATGGAAGTGGCCGTGGGCGGCGTGGAATTCGAAGGCGTCGGGCACTCGCACTTCGCTGACCAGCGACCAGACGCCGGCGGCGTTGTGGGTGAATAGGCGCTGCATGCCCTGGTACGTCCCGCTGACCGGGTTGTACTGGGGCTGGATCTCGAGCGGCCCGGGCCCGTTGTTGTAGACGAGGTGCGTGTACCGGAACTCCGGTCCTTCTCCGCCCTGAACGACGGAAAAGGAGTTCAGGGGGATGATCGTCTGGAGGTCGGGATAATGCGTCGTGCCGGCCGGGGCGGCCGAGGCGCTACCGGCGCATAGGCAGCCGGCTCCGACGGCAGCCGCTGTCAGCAGCGCTGCTGTCAGGCGCCGCAACGACCCGCTCCGAAGCTCGGAGGGGGTCCTGTGTGCCGCTGCATCGCCTCGGCCACAGTCGCGTTCTTGGCAACCACCGCCAGACCGTAGACCCGGAGACCGAGGACGGTCAACAGAGCGCAGTACTAAAAACGGCCATAGTCGGTTATCGGCGAACATTGGTCGATGACGCTCGCCACCGAGGCATGGACCGCGGTTCTGGCAGGCCTGATCCCGATCGTCGGCCTGGTCGCGGCCGGCTACCTCATCGTCCGCGCGGTGCGAGACAGCGACGAGAACGGGGGCAACTGATCGACCCTTCGGTCGCCAGGCCTCGGTGGTGGTCGCTGCGCAGAGCGCAGAACCGGAAGCCGGCGACCTATCGATGTCCTCTTTGCGACCAGTACCTGCCGGCGCTCAGCGAGCACGTCCTGCTCATGCCCGAGGGAGACCCGAGCCGGCGGCGGCACGCGC
>DASXAQ010000054.1:0-48489 GCA_036406615.1 Actinomycetota bacterium
TGCCGGTCATGCCGGGCGAGGACGGGCCATGGGCGGAGCGGGCCCGCCGGGCCGACGCGCTGGTGCAGCTGTGCTGCTCGGCATCCGGTTCAACCGGCGGTGCCGGTACCACCCTGATCGTGCACGCCCCGCTTGGAGCCCTGACCCGCAACGAGTCCGGCTGCGAGCTCGAGGGCGGC
Organism: Actinomycetota bacterium; assembly: GCA_036406615.1. GTDB lineage: Bacteria > Actinomycetota > UBA4738 > UBA4738 > UBA4738 > DASXAQ01. The sequence continues at coordinate 180 of DASXAQ010000054.1, forward strand.
GGGGTCATCCACCCCGAGACCGCCCGGCGCCTGGGCTGTGAGGCCCGGGTGCAGGTGCAGATCGAGGACGAGCACGCCCAGCCGCTTCGACTCGGCCGAGCCGTCCGTGAGCCTCCGGCCTGGATGGCGCGCCAGCTGCGCCACCGGGACGGGGAGTGCCGGTTCCCCGGGTGCGGCCGCCGCCAGCACACCCACGCCCATCACATCGTGTGGTGGATGCACGGAGGCCGCACGGACCTGGACAACCTGGTGCTGCTGTGCGGCGCCCACCACAAGCTGGTGCACGAGTTCGGCTGGAGGCTCCGGCTCGAGCGCGACGGCTCCGTGGCCTGGTTCCGCCCGAACGGCGTACGGTACCGGGCCGGTCCGGCGCCGCCGACTGAACCGGCGCCGCCCAGCGGGCCGGCGCCGCCGACGGCACCGGCGCCGCCGACTGAACCGGCGCCGCCGACTGAACCGGCGCCGCCGACCGAACCGACACCAACTACCGCGGTTGAGGAACGCGCACGGTTCGCGCTCGCGACGGCCTAGGTAATGGCGAGTCGACGGCCATGCAAACGCGCAGCCGACGGGCTCCGCGACGGCTCAGAGATAGCTGCGCAGCTCCCAGAGTTCGGGATAGAACCGCTTGTCGAGTGTCGTCTTGAGGTAGCTGGCGCCGGTCGACCCGCCCGTGCCCGTCTTCGAGCCGATCTGGCGCTCGACCATGAGGATGTGGTGGTAGCGCCACTGGGAGAACAGCTCGTCGTGCACGAGCAGGTCGTCGGACAGGTAGAACAGCTCCTTGTCGTCGGCGCGCGCCATGGTCAGCAGGCTCTCGCGTCGCGCGTCCTCGTCGCCGGACGGCATCGGCAGGCCGTTCGATTCGAGCAACGAGCAGAGCGCCTCCCACAACGTCGGCTCCCCCAGCCGTCGCTGCAAGCGGTCGCGCTCCTCGTCCGATCCACCGACCTGGGTGAGCAGGCCGGGCTCCTTGAGTCCGGAGACGATCTCCACCTCGCGGAACTGGACCGACTGGAAGCCGCTGGCGGGCGCCAGGTTCGAGCGAAACGCGAGGAAGTCCTGCGGCGACATCGACTCGATGACCTCGACCTGCTGGATCAGCACGCGTTCGATCGTGTGCACCCGCTCCAGCAGGTGCCGCGCGGGCACGGGGTCGCGCGCGAACAGGCGGTCGCGCACCGACTCCAGTTCGAACAGCATCTCGCGGAACCACAGCTCGTACGCCTGATGCACGACGATGAACAGCAGCTCGTCGTGCGCGGGCGGGTCGGACAGCAGCGTCTGCAGCGACAGCAGCTCGGGCACGCGCAGGTACGAGCCGTAGGAGAGCTCGCCGCCCTCCTGCCCGAATCGCGCCCCGCGAACCGTCGGCTTGTCTGCGATGACGATCCCCCGCGTTCGCGCCGGCCCGTGACGGCCGGCCTCCGATCCGCGAGCTTACCCCGCCGTATAGAGTGAGGCCGTCATGGCCACCACCGAAGCGCGGCCCGGCCGGGCCGAGTCCACGTCGAAGCCGAAGGCCAAACCCCGGGACTTTCTCGACATCGACGCGCTGCTGAGCGACGAGGAGCGCATGATCCAGGGCGCGGTTCGCCAGTTCGTCGCCGACCGCGTGATGCCCGGGATCGAGGAATGGTTCGAACGCGGAGAGTTCCCGAAGGAGATCGCATCCGAGGTCGGCGAGCTCGGCCTGCTCGGCATGCATCTCAAGGGCTACGGGTGTGCCGGGACCAACGCGGTCTCCTACGGCATCGCGTGCATGGAGCTGGAAGCCGGCGACAGCGGGTTTCGTTCGTTCATCTCCGTGCAGGGTTCGCTCGCGATGTACCCGATCTGGAAGTTCGGGTCGGACGAGCAGCGCGAGGAGTGGCTCCCGCGGATGGCCAAGGGCGAGGTCATCGGCTGCTTCGGCCTGACCGAACCCGACTCCGGCAGCAACCCCGGCTCGATGCGCACGGCGGCCCGCAAGGATCCAGGCGGCGACTGGATCCTGTCGGGGACGAAGATGTGGATCACCAACGGCGGCATCGCCGACGTGGCGATCGTGTGGGCCCGCACCGACGACGGCCTGCGCGGGTTCGTCGTCCCCCGCGAGACGCCGGGGTTCAGCTCGAAGGACATCCACCGCAAGCTGTCGCTCCGCGCGTCCGTCACCTCCGAGCTGGTGTTCGACGACTGCCGCCTGCCCGCGTCGGCGGTCCTCCCCGAGGTGCGTGGCCTGCGCGGGCCCCTGTCGTGCCTGGACGAGGCGCGCCACGGCATCGCGTGGGGGTCGATGGGCGCCGCGCGCGCGTGCTACGAGAGCGCGCTCGACTACGCGACGTCGCGCGTGCAGTTCGGCAAGCCGATCGGCGCGTTCCAGTTGACCCAGCGCAAGCTCGTCGACATGCTGCTGGAGCTGAACAAGGGGACGCTGCTGGCGCTGCACATCGGGCGGATGAAGGACGAGGGCCGGCTGCTGCCCGAGCAGGTCAGCTTCGCGAAGCTGAACAACGTGCGCGAGGCCCTGGCGATCGCGCGCGAGGCGCGATCCATCCTGGGCGCCAATGGGATCACGCTGGAGTACCCCGTGATCCGGCACATGAACAACCTGGAGTCGGTCCTGACGTACGAGGGAACCAGCGAGATCCACACGCTGGTGCTTGGCGAGGCCATCACCGGGCTGCGCGCGTTCGAATGACCTGGGAGCACTTCGGGTACGGCGTCTCGGGCGGCGTGGCCACCGTCGCGTTCAACCGCCCGGATCGATTGAACGCGCTCACGTTCGACGTGTACGCCGACCTTCGCGACCTGCTCGGCGAGCTGGCCTCGGACGGCGGTGTGCGGGTTCTAGTGATCACCGGAACCGGCAGGGGCTTCTGCTCCGGCGGCGACGTGCACGACATCATCGGGCGGCTCGTGGAGATGGACGACGACGGCCTGCTCGCGTTCACGCGGATGACCGGCGCCGTCGTCCAGCGGATGCGCGAGCTGCCGGTGCCGATCATCGCGTCGGTCAACGGCATCGCGGCGGGCGCCGGTGCCGTGATCGCGCTGGCGGCCGATCTTCGTCTGGTCGCGCGCTCCGCGTCCTTCGCGTTCCTGTTCACGAAGGTCGGCCTCGCCGGCGCGGACATGGGATGCGCGTACCTGTTGCCGCGCATCGTCGGGATGGGCAGGGCCGTGGAGCTGCTGCTGTCCGGCCGAAGCGTCGGACCGGCAGAGGCCGAACGGATCGGGCTGGCCACGCACGTCGTCGAGGACGACGAGCTGGCCGGCGAGACCGCGTCGCTGGCGGCGCGCCTCGCCGCCGGGCCGGCCATGGCATTCGCCGCGACGAAGCGCTTGCTCGAGGAGGAGCAGCACCTGGACCTGGCGTCGGCGATCGAGCTGGAGGCGGTGACACAGGCCGGGTTGATGCAGACGGCCGACTTCCGCGAGTTCTACGCCGCGTTCAACGAGGGAAGGGAGCCGACGTGGACGGGGACGTAACGGCGGCCGGGCCCCACCGGATCGTGAACCCCTCGTCCCTGGGACGGCCCGCGGGCTTCTCGCACGCGATGGTCGCGGCGCCCGGGCGGCTGGTGTTCCTCGGCGGACAGACCGCCCATGCGCCCGACGACTCGCTGCCCGGCCCCGGCATCGTCGAGCAGTTCGACGCGGCCGCCGCCAACGTCATGAAAGCGCTCGAGGCCGCGGGCGGACGTGCCGATCATCTCTGCTGGATGCAGGTGTTCACGAGCGACGCGCACGCGTACCTGTCGAACCTGGAGGCGATCGGCGAGGGGTACCGGCGCCACTTCGGCCGGCACTACCCGGCGATGGCCTGGTTCGAGGTGAAGTCGCTGTTCGACCCCGCCGCCATCGTCGAGCTGATGTGCATCGCCGTGATCCCGGAGTAGGACGGAGCGCGACGCCCGTCTCCGCGTCAGCCGCCGCAGTTCAGGTGGAAGTCCTGTGCGATCGTCGTCCCGGCCTGCACCGTCACGCGCTTCGAATCGGGGATGCAGCCTCCGTACGACACGGTGAACAGGTACGTCCCCGCCGTCAGCCCGCCGACCTGATAGGCGCCACCGATCGGATCAGTGGTGACCGACCCGGACTCCGGGCCGAACCAGCTCACCACCGCGTTGGACACGTGGGTGCGTCCGATCACCGCTCCCGAGTTCGGTGACGGTGCCTGCTCGACCAGCGCGCCGGACGTGTTCGATCCCTTGTCGCCCGCACCCCAGAGGTCGTCTGCTCCGGAGGCCGAGACCGCGAAGAGCTCGCCGATCCTCGCGCCGCTCGGGACCTGGCTCCAGTCGGTGCCGTCGAAGTGCTCGATGCCCGGCCCCAAGCCGAGGCCGACGGCCCACACGTCGTTCGCCGCAACTGCGTCCACCCCGTACAGCACGGGCACGGCGTGGGTCACGAACTCCCACGCTCCGCCGGTCCAGTGCTGAATCTCGCCGGTGGCGCATTCGCCTTCCCCGCAGCCGTACAGGGCGTACCCGACCGCCCACACATCGTTCGACGACACGATCGCCACGTCCTGGAGCTGGACACTGAAGCCGGAAAAATCGGGCGCGGCCGGCAACGGCGTCCATGTCGTGCCGTTCCAGTGGCAGGTGTGGTCCCCGCCGACCGCCCACACATCGCTCGAGGACTCGGCAACGACGTCGGACAGCCCTTGCCCGCAGGAGTTCCGGACCTTCGTCCACGTCGATCCGTCCCAGTGCAGGGTGATCGCAAGCAATCCCGGCCTGAACGTCGAGGCCGTCCCCACGGCCCACGCGTCGTCCGTCGCGACCGCCGCCACGCCGGTCAAGGAGTTGTGGGTGGACCCGCCCGCCGCGTTGGGTGTGGGCACGATGCGCCAGGCGGTTCCGTCCCAGTGCTCCGCCAGCGTCGAGGCCGCACCGGTGTTGGTCACGTCCGAGTGCCCGACCGCCCACAGGTCATTCGAAGAGACGCCGGCCACGTCCTCGAGGGTGTTGGCTCGGTCGGCACGGTTCGGGCTGGGGACGACCGAGAACGACGAACCGTTCCAGTGCTCCGCGAGCGTGCGGTCCTGCGGAGCGCCCGCGGCGCCGACCGCCCAGACGTCGCTGGGTCCGAAGCTGACGACGCCGCGAAGCCCCGCGGCCGAACCCTGCCCGGCGCTCGGTGCCTGATCCCAGGCAGGCAGCCCGACGATCGAATCCGCGGGCGCCGCCCCGGCCGGCGCCGACGCGAACGCCACCGCCAGCGACACGCCGATCACCATCGTGCACAACCGCTTCATGACCCCTCCCCGCCTCGCGACGTCTCGGCCGCACGCTACCCCCGCCGAGGTTTCGGAAACGTTGCGTGACCCTTACGCCCGTCTATCGTTTCGAAGCCCGGGCGCGCCCACGCGACCTCCGCATCTGTTTCGCCGTGCGTGAGGCTCGGTTTCGAATCCGGTAATAACCGCGTGCCTACCGTGGGCTCGTGCGTACCAGACCGGCCTCCGGGACGAACGCGCGGGCGCCGAACCGGGCGCCGAGGCGGTCGCCGAACACGAACGCCCGCAGGAGCCCGCGTTCACATCGTCTGGTCGGCGCGCTGATCGGGCTCCTGACGGCGGGCGTCGCCCTCGGCGTCGCCCAGCTCGCCGCGGGGTTCGTGGGCGGCGCCGCCGCGCCGATCGTCGCGGTCGGGGAGACGGTCGTCGATGCGACGCCGGAATGGTTGAAGAACTTCGCCATCCGTGCGTTCGGGTCGAACGACAAGCTGGTCCTGCTCATCGGGATCGGGGTGGTCCTCGGGGTGGCCGCCGCGGCGCTCGGAGCCGTCTGCGTTCGCCGTCCCATGGCGGGCGTCATCGGGTTGCTGTGTCTCGGGGGCCTCGGCATCATCGCGTCCCTGACTCGGCCGGCGGGGGGCGTGGCCGACGCCATCCCGTCGATCGCCGCAACCGCAGCCGGGTTGATCGCGTACGTGGGCTTGCGCAGCGCCGCGGGCTTCTCGCCCGTGGCCTGGCCGGCGCCGGGCAGGCGGGCGGCCGGCACGTCATCGCCACGCGCGCGCCCCCGGGCACCGGCGCCCGACTCACGGACGGGAGGGCTCGACCGGCGGCGATTCCTCCTTGCCGGCGTCGCCGCGGCCGCCGTCGCGGGCGCGTCGAGCCTGGCCGGTCGCTACCTGATCCGGCGATCCATCGCCGCGGCCTCGCGCGCCGACGTTCGCATTCCGACCCCCACGGACATCGCGCCGCTCCCGCCGCGTGGCGCCAACCTGGGTATCGGAGGGCTCGGCCCGTTCATCACGCCGAACGACCGCTTCTACCGCGTGGACACCGCGCTGTTCGTCCCGGCCGTCGACGCCGGCGATTGGCGGCTGCGGGTCCACGGCATGGTCGACCGCGACCTCACGATCTCATACGCGGAGCTGCTGGACCGGCCGCTGATCGAGCGCGACATCACGCTCACGTGCGTGTCCAACCCCGTCGGTGGCCCCTACGCCGGCAACGCCCGATGGATCGGCGCCAGGCTGAAGGACCTCCTCGACGAGGCTGGGGTTCGCCCCGGGGCGAACCAGATCGTCTCCCGTTCGACCGATGGCTTCACCGTCGGAACCCCCACCGCCGTCGCCCTCGACGGCCGGGATTCGATGCTCGCCGTCGCGATGAACGGGCAGCCGCTGCCGCTGGAGCACGGCTTCCCGGTCCGGATGATCGTCCCGGGACTGTACGGATACGTGTCCGCGACGAAGTGGATCGTCGACATCGAACTCACGACGTTCGCCGCCTTCAGCGCGTACTGGGTGCGTCGCGGCTGGTCGCAGCAGGCGCCGATCAAGACCGAGTCGCGAATCGACACCCCGGCGTCCCTGGCCACCGTCCCCGCCGGCGAGGTGCCCGTCGCGGGCGTCGCGTGGGCCCAGCACCGAGGGATCGAACGGGTCGAGGTCCGCGTCGACGACGGCGAGTGGATGCCGGCGGACCTCGCCGCCCAGGACACGGTCGACACCTGGCGCCAGTGGGTCTACCGATGGCCCGCCACGCGGGGACGGCACTCGCTCTCCGTTCGGGCGACCGACGACACCGGAGCCACCCAGACGCCAGTCGAATCGGATCCCCCGCCGAACGGGGCGACCGGGGACCACACCATCGTCGTCACCGTGGCGTGACGCGGAAGAAAGGAGCCCGACCCATGAACCGACGACTCGCGCGAACCGGCATCGTCGCCCTCGGCTTCGCCGCGCTGGCCGCCGCCGGCGCGGCGTGCGCGAACGGCTCGACCACGGCCGCGGGGACCCCGACGGCGTCGGCGTCGCACCCGATGGAGCACGCGATGGCTCCGTTCGGCTCGGCGTGCGCCTCCGTCCCGGCGTCCGGAAGCGGCAGCTTCGAGATGCAGATGCACGACCCGGCCGCTTCGGCCGCGGCCGCCAACCCCATGCTCGCCACGCTGTCGCACGCCCTGATGCAGGCGAAGCTGACCGACACGCTGAACGCCTCCTCGGGCATCACGGTCTTCGCGCCGACGAACGCGGCGTTCTCATCCATGAACCCCGACGCCCTCATGATGGCCATGCACGACCCGCAGGGCGAGCTGACGAAGATCCTCACGTACCACGTGGTGCAGGGCCAGCTCTCGCCCGCACAGCTCACCGGCACGCACACCACACTGGAGGGCAGCACGATCCGCGTGACGGGCAGCGGCGAGAACTTCGTCGTGAACGGAACGGCGCACGTCGTGTGCGGAGACATCCACGCCTCCAACGCCACCATCTACATGATCAACGGCGTTCTGACGCCGCCCACGTCCTGACCGTGTTTCGCCGGGGGGTGCATCATGGAAGCCACGATGGAAGGCCGCGTCTTGATCGTGGATGACGAGCCGATGGTGCGCGACGTCCTCGAGCGGTACCTGGTGCGCGACGGCTTCGAGGTCGAGACCGCCGCCGACGGCGAGCAGGCGCTGGCGACGTTCGAGCGAACACCCCCCGACCTGGTCCTGCTGGACCTGATGCTGCCCCGCATCGGCGGGCTCGAGGTGTTCCGGCGCATGCGCGACCAGGCGGGCACGGCCGTGATCATGCTCACGGCCAAGGGCGACGAGGCCGACCGGATCGTGGGCCTGGAGATCGGGGCCGACGACTACGTGACGAAGCCGTTCTCCCCGCGCGAGGTCGTGGCGCGGGTGCGCGCGGTGCTTCGACGGGCCGCGGACCGCCCGGCGGCGCAGGAGGTCCTGGAGCTGGGTTCGCTGGTGATCGACGGGCCGCGGCGGGAGGTCCGCAGGGACGGCCAACCCGTCCGCCTGACGCGCAAGGAGTTCGATCTTCTTTGGCTGCTGGCGTCCAACCGGGGCGCGACGTTCACCCGGACGCAGCTGCTCGAGGAGGTGTGGGACTTCGCGTGGGACGGCGACAGCGCCACGGTGACGGTGCACGTGCGCCGGCTGCGCGAGAAGATCGAAGACGACCCGTCACAGCCGCGCCACCTGGTGACGGTGTGGGGCGTCGGCTACCGGTTCGACGCATGAAGGCGCTGCGCGCGCTGTGGCTGATCGCCGCGCTCGGCGTCATCGGCGGGCTCGGCACGATGGCGGTCGGCGCCCTTCTCGGCATGCCGTCGGCCGACCTGATCACCCTCGCCGCCTACCTCGTGCCGGCGCTGCTGGTCACGGTGGCGGCGATCGCGCTGGCGAACCCGCTGCTGGCGAAGGCCACCCTTCGCCAGCGCTTCCTGGCCATCGCCCTCGTCGGAACGCTGGTGTCGCTCGGCAACCTGTTCGCGCTCACGAAGGCGATGGCCGTATCCGCGCACGACGCGACGCTGGTGGGGACGCTGCTCGTGTACTCGGTCGCGGCCGGCGTCGGGGCGGCGGTGGCGATCTCGCGCGGGTCCGCGTCGGCGATGCGGCGGCTGACGGACACCGCACGGCGGCTGGGCGACGGAGACCTGGATGCTCGCGTGGGCGCGACCGAAGCCGGCCCCGAGATCGACCGGCTGTCACGGACGCTCGACGGCATGGCGTGGCGCCTGCAGACCGCGCAGGCGCGCGAGCGGCGCGCGGAATCGACGCGGGCCGACCTGATCACCGCCGTGTCACACGACCTGCGCACGCCCCTGGCGAGCCTGCGCGCGATGGTCGAAGCGATCGACGAGGACGTCGTCCAGGACCTCCCCACCCTGCGCCGGTACGCCGCGGAGATGCGCCGATCGGTCGGCCAGCTCTCCACGATGGTGGACGACCTGTTCGAGCTCGTCCAGGTGGACGCCGGGGCGATCGAGGCCGAGACGGAGACGGCACGGCTCGCGGACGTGCTCCGCAGCGCCCTGGCCACTATCGAAGGGCCCGCTCGCGCGAAACACCTTCGGCTGCAAGCTGATCTGGGCGACGCCGGCGACGCCGTATGCTCGCCGCGGCTCGTCCGCGTGCTGCAGACGCTGTTGGTGAACGCGGTGCGCCACACGCCTGCGGACGGCACGGTGCGGGTGGAGGCGCGAGGCGGATGGGACGGCGACGCGCTGGAGCTCGCCGTGCTGGACACCGGCGAAGGGATCCCGCCCGCGGACCTGGCCCGCGTCTTCGAGCCCTTCTACCGCGTCGACGCGTCGCGCTCCGGGGCGGGGGCGGGCCTCGGCCTGGCGCTCGCCAAGCGCATCGTCGAGGCGCTCGGCGGCCGGATCGAGGTGCAGAGCGAGCCCGAGAAGGGGTCGCGGTTCGACCTGTCGCTGCCGGGCTCGGCGTTCGCCGCCCCCCTGCCACGCGCGCGGCCGCAGCCGGTCACCGGCTGACGTGGGGCCGCGGCCGGTCACCGGCTGACGCGCGGCCGGTCACCGGCTGACACGCGGCCGCGTCGCGCTCACCGCATCACGTACGTGCCGCCGTGCTCAATCGGGTTCGCGCAGCAGCTCTCGCGCGATGATCTCGCGCTGGATGTCGGACGTGCCCTCGTAGATCCGCGGCGCCCGAACCTCGCGGTACAGGTGCTCGAGCAGGTGCCCGCGCTGCAGGGCGGCGGCGCCAACGATCTGCACGGCCGAATCCACGACGAACTGGGCCGCCTCGGTCGCGGAGAGCTTGGCCATCGCGGACTCGCGCGTGACGCGCCGGCCCTCATCGTGGGCGGCGGCGGCCGCGTACACGAGCAGCCGCGACGCCTCCAGGCGCGTGGCCATCTCGGCCAGCCGGTGCGACACGGCCTGGAACTCGGCGATGGGCCGGCCGAACGCCCGGCGCGTGCGCGCATGGTCGACGGCAGCACCCAGCGCGGCCCGGGCCATCCCGAGGGCGAACGCGCCGACGCTCGGGCGGAACAGGTCCAGCGTACGCATGGCCACCCGAAACCCGTGATCGACCTCGCCGAGGACCGCCTCGGCATCCAGGCGGACCCCGTCGAACACCAGCCGTCCGATCGCGTGCGGCGCAAGCAGATCGAGCGGCTCGCCCGTCAGCCCGGACACGTCGCCGGCCACGACGAACGCCGTCACGCCTTTGGCGCCCGCGTCGGGCGTCGTCCGGGCGAACACCACGTACACGTCCGCCTCGGGGGCGTTCGAGATCCACGTCTTCTCCCCCGTCAGCCGCCAGCCGTCGCCGTCGGGCTCGGCCGCCAGCTCGATGGCGCCGGCGTCGCTGCCGTGCGCCGGCTCGGTGAGCGCGAACGCGGCCACGGCCCCGCCGTTGGCGACCGCGGGGATCCAGCGCTGCACCTGCGTTTCGGAGCCGGACTGCACGATCGGGTACGCGCCAAGGCCTTGCAGCGCCAGCGCCGTCTCCGCCTCGGTGCTCTCGCGCGCCAGCGCCTCGCGCAGCACGCACAGCACGGTCGCCGACACCTCGCCGTCGCCGGACCCGCCGGCCTCCGCGGGGAACAGCCGCGGCAGCAGCCCGTGCGCGCCGAGCGCGCGGATCAGGTCCCGGTCGACCCGGCCGGTCCGGCCACGCGCCGCGACCGCCGCCAGCTCGTCGCGCGCCAGCGCGCGCGCGTCGTCGCCCAGCGCCCGGTGTTCGTCGGAAAGCTGGAACCGCGAGTCGCCCGCCACGGCAGGCGTCATATCACGCCGCGGGCGCACTCGCTAGGATGAGGCCGCTTCGACACGGGAAGGGGACCCACCGATGAGCGACTCGCCGTACTGGAACCCCCGCCACGAGACGATGTCCCGCGACGAGCTGTCCGCCTTGCAGACGCGCAAGCTGAAGGCGCTGGTCGGCTGGGCCGACGCGAACGTGCCGTGGCAGGCGAAGCGACTGCGCGATGCGGGCGTGACCGCGGACTCCATCGCCTCGCTCGACGACCTGCGCCGGATCCCGCTGATGACGCGCGACGACTGGATGCAGGGACAGCTCGAGCAACCGCCGTACGGCACGAACGTCGCCGTCGATCCCTCGGCCGCGATCCGCTACCACATGACGTCGGGCACCACGGGCAAGACGCCGATCCGCGTCCTGGACGGCCCGAAGGACTGGGAGTGGATCGCCGAGATGTGGTGCTACGGGCTGTGGGGGTTCGGCGTTCGCCCGGCCGACACGCTGTTCGTGGCATTCGGCTACGCCACGTTCATCGGCTTCTGGGGCCTTCACTACGCCGGGGAGAAGATTGGCTGCCTGGTCCTGCCGGGCGGAGCCATGACCACCGACCAGCGCGTGTCGACGATCGTGGACATGGGGGCGACGGTGGTCGCCTCGACCCCGACGTACGCGCTTCGGATGGCGCAGGAGGCCAAGGCGATGGGCATCGACCTGGCGGCCGGCCCGGTGCGGCGGCTGATCCTGTCCGGCGAGCCCGCCGGGTCGATCCCGGCGACGAAGAAGCTCATCGAGGAGCAGTGGGGCGCGAAGGCCGGCGACACGGCCGGGATGACGGAGCTCGGCACGATCATGATCTTCGAGTGCGAACGCCAGCCGGGCGGTACGCACATCATCGAGGACCACTACATCGAAGAGGTGCTGGACCCCGACAGCGGCGAGCCGGTGCCGTACGGCGAGATGGGCGAGCGCGTCGTCACCTCGTTCGGCCGCGGCTTCATCCCCGTGCTGCGGTACCGCACGCGCGACTTCGTCGTGAAGGTGCCCGGCTCGACGTGCCCGTGCGGGCGCACGTTCGACATCTACGAGGGCGGCATCCGCGGCCGCGTCGACGACATGAAGCTGGTGCGGGGAACCAACGTGTACCCGCGCGCGGTCGAGGCGATCATCCGCGAGCACCCCGAGGTGGACGAGTTCCAGATCCACCTGTACACCGCCGAGGGAATCCGCGACGAGATCGAGATCCTGGTGGAGATCCCGGACCCGGCCGTCGACGCCGACGCGTCCGTGGCCGCGATCGGCAAGGAGCTGGCGGACACGCACGAGGGCCTGCGGTTCGAGGTGCGCCGGGCCGAGGACGGCTCGCTTCCCCGCTTCGAGCTGAAGGCGAAGCGGCTCGTCGACGAGCGGACCGTCATCGGCAGCGAGGGCGAGCGGAGGGAGGCGAACCGATGAAGGACGCGACCGGCACACGCGAGCTGACGGCCGGCGAGCAGAAGATCGTCGAGGCCTACGCGGCCCTGCGGGAGGCGCTGACCGCGCACCGGACGGAGCTGCCTCCGTTCGCCGAGCGCAGCGCGGTCCGGGCGGTGGCCGTGTTGTGGCAGGCGATGAACGGCCTGGACATGGACCCCGGCCAGGTCTACCACCTGGGCGCATGACGCTGGACCTGGAAGCGGAGGCGGCGGCGTACCTGTCCGCGATCGGGCCCCGGTTCCAGCGCGCCGGCTACGAGCTGGCCGGCAACGTGAACTACGAGGGCGTCGTGTTCCTGGGCGTCGCCCGCCGCGAGAAGCTCTCGGCCGCGAAGGTCGGCATGAGCCGCGAGGTGTTCGTGTTCCGATCGTTCGAGCGGATCGACGTGGCCGGGATCCGCGACTGCGGGACGTTGGCGTTCCAGTACGCGACGCACGAGGACAAGGGCAGCGTGCCGAGAGGCGTCGGTGGCTCGGTGTGGGCATTCTCGGTGGCCATCGTGCCGACGGTCGACGAGGAGACCAGCCGGGCGGTCAGGACCCAGGCTCCGCCCAAGCATTTCGCCGGCGCAGAGATCCCCGCGGTCGTGGAGCTCGGGACCCGGAGCGTTCACTCCTTCGAGAAGACCCCGATCTGGGGAGCCGCGTACTACCGCGGGTTCCGCAAGACGATCAAGGAGCTGTTGACTCCGTGAGCTCCGTGGATGCCCTCAAGGACGCGGCGCGACTGGAGGTCGAACGCCGCCGCGACGAGCTGGTCGACCTGAGCCACCGCATCCATGCCGCGCCCGAGCTCGGGTACATGGAGCGCAAGGCGTCTCGGTGGGTGGCCGAGTCGCTCGAGGCGTCCGGGTTCGACGTCGAGCGAGGCGTCTGCGAGCTGCCGACGGCGCTCTCGGCGCGCTCGGGCGAGGGCGAGCTGCACGTCGCGATCTGCGCCGAGTACGACGCGCTGCCGGAGATCGGCCACGCATGCGGCCACAACGTGATCGCGGCCGCCGCCGTGGGCGCCGGCGCCGCCCTGGCGCGCGTCGCGAATGAAGCCGGCCTCACCGTCCACGTGCTCGGGACGCCGGCGGAGGAGGGCGGCGGCGGGAAGGTGCTCATGCTGGAACGCGGGGCCTTCGACGGCATGCACGCCGCGCTGATGATCCACCCCACGTCGTTCGACCTCGCCGACCCGGCGATGATCGCGGCGGAGAGCGTGACCGTCCGGTACACGGGAAAGGAGGCGCACGCCGCCTTCGCGCCGCACGAGGGGATCAACGCGGCCGACGCCCTGACCGTGGCGCAGGTCGCGGTCGGCCTGCTGCGCCAGCACATCCTGCCGACGGATCGAATCCACGGCATCGTCACCAAGGGCGGCGAGTTCCCCAACATCGTGCCAGCGAGCAGCGAGGGCCACTACATCTTTCGCTCCCGGACGATCCAGGAGCTGGAACGCCTGCGCCCCAAGCTCTTCGCCTGCTTCGAAGCCGGCGCGATCGCGACCGGAGCCTCGGTGGAGCTCGAATCCCTTCCGCCCTATGCCCACGTCGAGAGCGACCCCGACCTCGCAGGACGGTACCGCCGCAACGCCGAAGCGCTGGGGCGCACCTTCGTCGAGAACCGCGACGCGTTCCCGGCGTCCACCGACTTCGGCAACGTGTCGCTGGCGATGCCGGCCGCCCACCCGTTGATCGGCGTGGAGTCGAACGGCGCCGGCAACCACCAGCCCGGGTTCGCCGCGGCGTGCGCGACCCCGTCCGCCGATCGTGCGGTCGTCGACGGAGCGATCGCCATGGCGTGGACGGCGATCGACGCCGCGCTCGATCCAGACGTGAGACGGCGGCTGCTGGAGCGCGCCGCCGGCGCGCCGACACACGCCGCGTAGCTCAAGCGAGGTCCATCAGGCACAGGTCGGCCCGGCCGGCCGCCAGGACGGTGTCGACCGCGTCCAGCGTGGTGAGCCCCCCGCCGACGGCCACGGGCACGCCGGCCTCGTTGCGGATGCGGTCGGCGAACGGGACCAGGAACATCCGGCCGTACTCGGGCCGGCCGCGGGCGGTCGTCTGGCCGGCAAGCACGCGAACGAGGTCGCACCCGTGCTCGCCCAGCAGGCGCGCCGTCTCGACCGCCTCGTCGACCCCGAGCCCGCCGGGCGCCCAGTCGGTGGCCGACAGGCTCACGGCCAGCGGCCGCTCCCGCGGCCAGGCCGACCGGACGGCGTCGACGACGGCGAGCGGGAACGCGCGGCGCGCCGGCGGCGAACCTCCGTACGCGTCTGTTCGCACGTTCGCGAGCGGCGACAGGAACCCGCCGAGGAGATAGCCGTGGGCCATGTTCACCTCCAGGGCGTCGAACCCGGCCTCGGCGGCCATCGCCGCGGCGCGGGCGAAGCGTTCGACGATCTCGCGCATCTCCGCCTCGCCGACCTCGAACGGGGTCTGGCTGCGCGGCGTGTACGGCATCGGCGAGGCGGCGACGAGCGGCCAGTTGCCCGCGCGCAGCGGCCGGTCCACCCCGAAGCGCCTCGGCCGCGTCGAGCCGCGCCGTCCCGCGTGACCGATCTGCATGGCGATCTTCGCCCCGGCCAGCTCGTGCACGAACCACGTGACCTTCGACCACGCGGCGGTGTGCTGCGGCGCGTACATCCCCGCCGAGCCCGGCGTGACCCTGCCGTCGGCGGAGATCGCGGCCAGGTCCGTCAGCACCAAGCCCGCCCCGGCTCGGGCCGCGCCGGTGAGCGCGGCCAGGTGCGCATCGCCCGGCGTCCCCCCGTCGGCGCCGTCCAGGCCGACCGGCGACAGCACGACCCGGTTGGCCAGCGTCATGCCCCGCAGGGCGAGCGGGGCGAACGACGGCGTCGGGCCCAACCGACGGTGAACGGCGTCGGCGCCCTCCGCGAACCAGGCGTCGACCCGGCGAACCAGGTCGGGGTCGCGCAGGGACAGGTTCGCGTGGCCGATCCGGCCGCTGCGGGTGAGCAGGTTGAACGCGAAGAGCAGCGCGGGCAGGCGCGCGTACCGCGCGACGTGTTCGAAGTACGACGCGCTCTCCGTGGCGGCCTGCTGGAAGCGCTCGACGACGGGCTGGCGCTCCATCTCGTAGTCCACGAGCGCCGCCGGCACGTCCTTGTGGCGGCGCAGGGCCTGGGCGAGCGCGATGGCGTCCTCCATCGCGAGCTTCGTCCCCGATCCGATCGTGAAGTGCGCGGTGTGTGCGGCGTCGCCCATCAGCGCGACGCGGCCGTCGTGCCACGAGTCGCACCGCACCGTCACGAAGCTCGTCCAGAGCGACCGGTTCGACAGCAGCCGGCGCCCCTCGAGCTCCTCGGCGAACAGCTGCTCGCAGAACGCGATCGTGTCGTCCTCGGTGGCGGCCTCCAGGCCGGCCGCGCGCCACGTGGACTCGTGGCACTCGACGATGAACGTGCTGGCGCCGGCGTCGAAGGGGTACGCGTGCACCTGGAACATGCCGTACGGCGTGTCGCGGAACACGAACGTGAACGCCGTGAAGGCGCGGTCGACGCCGAGCCACACGAACTTCGTCCCGTGCACGTGCTCGCGGACGCCGAACGCGCTCGGCCGGGTGCGCCGGGTGAAGCTGTTGACGCCGTCGGCGGCGATCACGAGGTCGGCATCGACGTCGAACGGGTCGGCCACCTCGCGTTCGAACTGCAGCGTCGCGCCCACCTCCAGACAGCGGCGCTGCAGGATCTCCAGCAGCCGGCGGCGCGCGATCCCCGTGAACGCGTGGCCGCGCGAGCGCACCGTCTCCGCGCCTCGGTGGATGTCGATGGCGTCCCACCGGGCGAAGCTGTCGGTGATCGCGGCGTGGGTCTCGGCATCGGCGTCGCGCAGCGCGCCGAGCGTCTCCTCCGAGAACACCACGCCCCAGCCGAACGTCGCGCCGGCGGGGTTGCGTTCGACGACCGTGACCTCGTGCGAGGGATCGGCCTGGCGCATCAGCAGGGCGAAGTACAGCCCGGCCGGTCCGCCCCCCACGATGTGGATGCGCACGGTGGCCCCCTACCCCAGCACGTCCGCCAGCCGGTCGATCTGCGCCACGTCGGACACGGTCGGGAGCAGCACGAGCTCGTCGCAGCCGGCCTCCTCGTAGCCGCGGACGAAGTCCGTGATCGCCTGGGGCGTCGTCAGGTTCGCCGCGGCGACCTTCTCGGCGAACGGCCCGGTGAACGCGTAGTAGTCGCGCAGGTAGTCGGCCGCGAGCTCCTCGTCGCCGAGCGCGAAGTACCCCTGTCCGTACAGCTGGGGCGCGCCCGGCCGGCCGAGGTCCGCCCACGCGGCCCGGGCGTTGGCCGCCGCGCTCTCGAACGCGCGCGGAGGTCCGCCGCCGTGCACGTAGCCGTCGGCGTGGCGAGCCATCCGCGCGAAGGCCTGCCCGGAGAGCCCGCCGACCAGCAGGCGCGGCCCGTCGGCGTTCGCGACGGCCGGCCCGATGCGGTCCTCTTCCCACGCGGCACGGATCTGCGCCAGCTGGTCGTCGAATCGCACGCCGCGCGAGGTGTACTCCGTGCCCGTCGCCTCGTAGTCATCGCGCCGCGCGCCGATGGACACGCCGAGCGTGAGCCGCCCCCCGGAGATCGCGTCGATGGTGGCCGCCTGCTTGGCGAGCAGCGCGCCGCTTCGCAACGGTGCGATGACGATCATGGTCACCAGCTCGACCCGATCGGTCGTCGCGGCGGCGGCGCCCAGCGCGGCGAAGGGCTCGAAGCTGTCGTACACCACGCGATCGAGAAACCCCAGGCTCGCGAACGGACCTTCGTCCGCGCGCCGGCACCAGGCCAGCAGGAGGTCGCGGCCCGCCCCCGGAGTCGTGGTGGGCAGGCCGACACCGACGCGCATGGCCGTACTCTAGTCGCGTGATGGCCGACCCCGCGTCCCGGCCCGGCCCCGTCAACGGCAACGGCAACGGCGCCGCGGCGACCGCGCCGAGCCCCGCCTCCGTGCGTATCCAGCGCCGCGTGGAATGGAGCGACACGGACTCGTCCGGCGCCTGGCACAACACCGCGGCGTTCCGGTTCATGGAAGCCGCCGAGACGTCGTTGCTGGAGCGCCTCGGCTTCGTCGCCGACGTGTACGGGCGCCATCCGCGCGTGCACCTCGAGGCCGACTTCGTTCGTCCGCTGTGGTTCCACGACCTGGTGGACATCGAGATCGAAGTGACGAAGGTCGGCCGCAGCTCGGTGACGTATCGCGTGGAGATCCGCCGCGGCGAAGAGATCTGCGTCACCGGCAAGCTGGTCACAGTGCTGCTCGATCGCATCGGTGGAACGCCGCAGCCCTGGCCCGAGACGTACCGGCGCAAACTGCTGGCCGCCGGCGCGCAGCGGCCCGAGCTGATCGTCGAGGGCTAGCGCGCATGACCGCGGCCGCCGAACGCTGGCGCGAGGACCTGGCGAGCTGGGCGATCCCTCCGGAGATCCTGGCGTCGGCGCCGGAGTCGCCGTGGTACTTCCCCGTCGAGCTGTTCGCCGGCCGCGCCGACGCGAAGCGCGAGCCGTCGCCGTCGGACCTGGTCGCGCTCGAGGCCCTGCGCGAGGGCGGCACCGTACTGGATGTCGGCTGTGGCGCCGGCGCCTCGTCGCTGCCGCTGGCCGCCCGCGCCGGCTCGATCATCGGCGTGGACGGGTCCGACGACATGCTGGCCGCGTTCGCCGAGCGGGCGTCGGCGGCCGGCGTGTCCCTGGCCCGCGTCCAGGGGCGATGGCCCGGCGTGGCCGACGAGACGCCGGCCGCGGACGTGGTCGTGTGCCATCACGTCGCGTACAACGCGCCAGAGCTCGACGAGTTCGCCGAGGCGCTCACCACCCACTCCCGGCAGCGCGTCGTCATGGAGCTCACCCCACAGCACCCGACGGCCAACCTGAATCCCCTGTGGCGGCAGTTCTGGGGGATCGAACGTCCGACGCGCCCGACCGCGGACGACGCGCAGGCGGTCCTGGCCGCGATGGGGCTGAACACGGAGCGTCGGGACTGGACGGCGCCGCCGGGCGGTGGCTTCGCGCGCGAGGACGACGTCGTGGCGTTCGTTCGCCGGCGCCTGTGCCTTCCGGCAGACCGGGACCCCGAGATCCGCGCGGCGCTCGACCCCGGGCTGCACCGTGGCGCGGGCGGCGGCTTCGACTTCGGCCCTCGCCCGGTCGTGACGTTGTGGTGGGAGGGGCGCGCCACCGACTGAACGGCCCACGGTTGTGGGCACCCTCGCGGCCGCCGATATCTCCTTCATGGAGACGACCGCACGCCCGGCCGCGCACAAGCCGAGCGCCAACCTGCGCCGGCCGCGGCTCGTTCCGATCGCGGCGGCGGCGGGCGCGGCGGTCGCGTACGCGGCCATGCGCGTGCCGAGCGCCCTGACCGTGCGCCGCGCGTTCGCCGAACGGTGCACGCGGTTCGCGATGCGGCCACAGGACTGGCCGTGCCGGACCACCAGCGCGAAGACCCTGCTCGTGTACATTGGCGCCTCGCTGCTGGCGGGCCTCGCCCTGGCGCTCCCGGCGGCGGTGCTCGCCGCGTCCGGACGCCGATGCTCGTTCGGCGCGATCTTCATCGCCCCCGTGGCGATCCCCGTCCTGTGGGCGTTCGGGGCAACGTCGGCGGCCGGGGTCACGGGGTCGGACCCCGCGTCGGCGGCGGTGCTGCCGTTGCCATACCTGGGCGTGCATGCGTGGCAGATCGCCTGGTCATCCGACGGTTCCTTCTGGGCCACGCACCCGGCACTGAGCGCGGGTGCCGACGTCGCCCTGTTGGCCTTGCCCGCCGCCCTGATCGCCTGGCGGGGCCGGGGGAGGTCCGGGCCGCCCGGGCGGTGGCGACCGACGGCCTCCGGATGGATCGCCGCCGCCATCGCGCTCTCGGCCTCGGCGGCCGCCGTCGCCGCGACGTGGCCGATGCACCTGCTCTCGTCCGGAGACCTGTTCTTCGACGCCGTCGAGCGACCGCTCGCCGTCGGCGTCGTCGAGATGTTCGTGTTCGGCCTGCTCCTCGGCCGAGACCGCCGGTGGTGGCCGTGGATCTTCGCGCCGGCGGCGCTCCTGCTCTCACTGGGGCCGTGGAGCGCGCTGCAGGCGTCGCTGTTCCGCCTCCAGGAGTTCGTCGGCTTCGGCGCGGTGCTCCCGCTGGCCGCCGTGGGGCTCGTGGCGGCCGAGACCGGCCGCGTGCAGCGGTGGGTGGACGGCCGGCTCGAGGTCCGAGCCGCTCGCGCCGCGGCGCGGGCTGAGCGGCTGGACGAGTTCGTCGACGGCGACCCGGACTTCGACCTCGACGCGGAGGACCTCGTCGACATCGCGATCGACGAACGTGACCGCGCGATCGTCCCAACCGAAACGCCCGACGCCGGCGGACCCGATGCCGGCGGAACCGACCCCGCAGCCCGGCGGCCGCCCAGGCCGTCGCCGGTCGCGATCGGGATCGCCGCCGGCGCGATCGCGGTCGCGACGATCATGTTCGCGTTCGATCCCGGGGAGGCGCAGTTCAGCGCCGCCATCCCGACGTACCTCGGCGAGCGGGTCGCCGCGGCCGACTACCGCGCGCGGCTGAACCTGTCCGAAGCGCTGCGGGCCTCGGACGAATACCGGGTCGGGCACGGGTCGCTGGCCGGGTTCGACGCTGCGGCCGGGCGCGAGCTGGTCCCGTCGCTCACGTGGGCCGACGGTTCCTTCGCGACCACGCCGACGCCGCTGTCCGTCGCGGTCGTTGCCGTCGGGCCCCGCACCCTGGAGCTCATCGCCGTCGCCCCCCAGTCCAACCACGCGTTCGCGCTGCGCGTCCGGCTCCGCAGCCCGGTCACGTACGGCGCCGGCACTCGCGACCTGCCGTGGCGCCGCAACGCGGCGCTGGCGCTTCGAACCAGCGGCGACCTGCCGTGGGGACCGTCGGCCCTGACGCCGCCGTCGCCGGCCGGCATGTGCGACGGGATCGACGCGTCCGGGCTCACCATCTGCCGCGCCGTCCAGCAGCAGATCGCCGCGATCCTTCGAGGGCGCCCGGGCATCTGAGGCCGCCCGGCCCGCTCGTCAAATACCTCAGGCGTCCGAGGTCTCGCCGCGCCGCCGTGCAGCCGCGATGCGCTGCGGCGCAGTGGGATGCGAGAAGAGCAGCAGGTAGACCGGCGGCGGAGGATCCAGGTCCAGCACGTTGCGCACGGCCAGGTCGCGAAACGCCACGGCGAACGCGCCCGCGTCCCCGGTGAGGTCCACCGCGAACCGGTCGGCGGCGGATTCCCAACGCCGCGACAGGGCCGACTGCGGCGCCAGCATCAGGAACTCGAACACCGTGGCGGCGAACACGACGAACGGGATCACGCGCGGGTCGCCCGGCCCGGTCGCGCCGGCCGCGGCCAGCACCGCGCCACTTCGAAGCACCGCCCACAGCGCCACGACGAACCCCGCCGCGCCGGCCATCCCGAGCGCCGTTGCCCGAGCCACGTGGCGGAGCCGGCGATGCCCCAGCTCGTGGGCGACGATGACGGGCACGCCGTCGCCCGAGTCCTCGGTGAGCAGCGTGTCGAACACGACCACCCGTCGCGTCGCGCCCAGCCCGGAGACGTACGCGTTCTGCTTTCGCGTCCGGCGGCTCGCGTCGGCAACCAGCACGGACGCGACCGGGACGCCCGCGCGCTCGGCCAGCGCGCGCAACCGGTTCGCGAGGTCGCGGTCCGGCATCGGCTCGAACCGGTTGAAGATCGGTTCCAGGACGACCGGCGCGACGAACGTGAGCAGCAGCACGACGAGCGCCGCGGCGACGGCTCCCGCGACCGGCCACCACGAGGGAAGCGTTCGAACCAGCCACAGGTAGCCGGTGAGCACCGCTGACCCGAGCACGACGCCGATCGCCAGCCCCTTCGCGAGATCGCGCACCCAGCCTCCCGGCGGCTGCGTCGAGAAGCCCCAGCGGCGTTCGCGCCGGTACCGCCAGATCCCCACCGGCAGCCCCGCCACGGTGAGCAGGACGACGGTGGCGGCGGCGAACAGCGGCCCGCTCCCCCACCAGGGCAGCCGTTCGAACCAGCCGAATACCGCGTTGCCGGGCGCGCCGAACGCGAGCGCGGCCAGGACGGCCACGCCGACGGCCGCGTCCACGCCCGCGGCCACGTACCCCGGCCGGTGGTACCGGCGGGAACGACCGATCTCCCCGTCGGTGAACTCAGCGCGAAGGTCGTCGTCTGTCCGCATCGCCGTTGGCCTGGGCGTTCACCGGGCGTTCGCCGGGTCGTCACCAGAATCGCACCCCGGGGCGCATGTCGATCCGTGGGTCCGTGGATAGGGTCGTTCGGTATCCGAAACACGCCGGGACGACCATCGAGGGGGGTTCCCATGGAGGCATCGACGGCGCCGGAGGCGCACGCTGCGCCGCAGCGGCCGGATTCCGCCGCCGCGCGCGCGGTCGACCTGGTCAAGGTCTACGGGTCGGGCGACGCCGCCGTTCGGGCGCTCGACGGCATCTCCGCCGACTTCGAAGCCGCGCGGTTCACGGCGATCATGGGTCCCTCGGGATCGGGGAAGTCCACGCTGCTGCACTGCATGGCCGGGCTGGACGCGCCGACGAGCGGCCACGTGTTCATCGGCGACGTCGACATCACGACCCTGTCGGAGAAGAAGCTCACGCAGCTGCGGCGCGACCGGATCGGGTTCGTCTTCCAGGCCTACAACCTGGTCCCCACGCTCACCGCGTCGGAGAACATCACCCTGCCGATGGACATTGCCGGGCGCACGCCGGACACCGAGTGGGTCGACGGCGTCATCGACACGATCGGGCTGCGCGACCGCCTGAAGCACCGGCCCACGGAGCTCTCCGGCGGCCAGCAACAGCGGGTGGCCGCGGCGCGTGCGCTCGCCAGCCGCCCGCAGATCATCTTCGCGGACGAGCCCACCGGGAACCTGGACTCGCGCGCCAGCGGCGAGCTGCTCGCGTTCCTGCGGCGGGCGGTCGACGAGTTCGGCCAGACGATCGTCATGGTCACGCACGACGCCACGGCCGCGAGCTTCGCCGACCGCGTGGTGTTCCTGTCGGACGGACAGGCCGTCGACGAGCTGCTCGGTCCGACGGCGGAGACCGTGCTCGATCGCATGAAGTCGCTGGGAGCGCCGTAGGCCGTGCTCCGGGCATCGCTTCGAGGCCTGCTGCAGCACAAGGTCCGCCTGATCCTCACGGCGCTGGCCGTGGTGCTGGGGGTCGGGTTCGTCTCCGGCACCTACATCCTCACCGACAGCATCAACAACGCCTTCGAGGGGCTCTTCAAGCAGATCAGCGCCGGCGTCGCCGTGGAGGTCCAGGGCACGCCGAAGTTCACGGCGAGCGGGCCCGACCAGCAGTTCGGCAACGGCGCCCAGCGCGTGCCCGCCTCGCTGCTCGATGCCATCCAGGCCGTGCCGGGCGTGCGTGACGCCGAGGGCACCCTGAACGGCTACGCGCAGCTCGTCGACGCGCACGGCAAGGCGGTGACGACCGGAGGCGCGCCGACGCTCGGCGTGTCCTGGATCTCCGATCCGTCGCTGTCGTCCGTGAAGATCCGCCAGGGACGGGCCCCGGCCGCGGCCGGCGAGATCGCGATCGACGCGGGCACCGCGACGAAGTTCGGCTTCCATGTCGGCCAGCCCGTCACCGTGCTGGTGGAAGGGCCATCGATCCACGCGACGATCGTCGGCATCTTCGGCTTCGGCTCGGCGAACAATCTGCTCGGCGCCACGCTCGTGGCGTTCGTCCCGGAGCAGGCGCAGACCGCGCTCAAGGGCGGCGGCGAGTGGGACTCGGTGAGCGTGGCCGCCGACCCCGGTGTGTCGCCCACGGTGCTCCGCGACCGGATCCAGCAGGTACTGCCGAGTGGGTTCGAGGCGCGCACGGGCGCCGAGCAAGCGCAGGCCAACAGCGACGACCTGAAGAAGAACCTGTCGTTCATCACGGTGGCCTTGCTGATCTTCGCCGGCATCGCGCTGTTCGTCGGTGCGTTCATCATCTTCAACACCTTCGCCACGCTGGTGGCGCAACGAACGCGCGAGCTCGCGCTGCTGCGGGCCCTCGGGGCCAGCGGCGCGCAGGTGCGCCGCTCCGTGCTGCTCGAAGCCACGGTGTTCGGATCGATCGCGTCGCTGGTGGGGCTGGGGTTCGGCTACCTGATGGCGATCGGGCTGCACGGCGCGTTCTCGGCGTTCGGCGCGACGCTTCCCAGCGGGTCGCTGCAGGTGGTGCCGCGCACGATCATCGTGTCCATCGTCGTCGGGCTCGGCACCACGCTGGCCGCCTCCGCCATCCCCGCGTTTCGCGCGGCCGGCGTCCCGCCGATCGCGGCGTTGCGCGACCCGGAGCCCGGCGCGTACCGGCCCTCGGGGCGGCGCACGGTCTTCGGCCTCCTGGTGACCGCGGCCGGCGTCGCGCTGCTGCTGCTCGGCCTGTTCGGGCACCCGAGCAACGCCGGCGCGATCGTGGGATTCGGTGCCGCCGTCGTGTTCTTCGGCGTGACGATCCTGAGCCCGCTGTTCGCACGCCCGGTCGCGCGCGTGCTCGGCGCGCCGCTGCGAACGGTGGCCGGGAGGCTCGCGCGCGAGAACGCGATGCGCAACCCGAAGCGCACGTCGTCCACCGCCGCGGCGCTGATGATCGGCCTGGCGATGGTCGCGTTCGTGGCGATCTTCGCCTCGTCCATCAAGGCGTCGGCGCGCCAGACGCTGGAGCAGACGCTGAAGGCGGACTACATCGTCACCACGTCGCAGTTCACCGGCTTCAGCCAGGACGTGGCCACGCAGCTGCGCGCGACGGGCGCGTTCTCCGCCGTGTCGCCGATCCGGCAGGGGTCGTTCGGGTACCGCGGGCAGTCGCAGAGCCTGCAGGGCGTCGATCCCGCCACGCTGCCGGAGGTGGTGCACGTGCCGATGTCATCGGGCAGCGTCGCCGATCTGGGCGACGGCGACGTGCTCGTGTACTCGAAGACCGCGAGCGACAACCACTGGACCGTCGGCCAGTCGATCCCCGTCGTGTTCGCGTCGACCGGCGCCCAGCGGCTGCGGATCGTCGGCATCTACACGGACAACCGGCTGCTCGGCAGCTTCCTGGTGTCGCTCCCGACGTTCGAACGCAACTACACGCAGCAGCTCGACCAGGTGGTCCTGGCCAAGATCGCGCCGGGGGTCTCCTCCGAGCAGGCCAAGCGCGCCGTGCAGTCGGTCACGAAGAAGTTCCCGAACGTGCAGGTGCAGGACCAGGCGGAGTTCCGCGAGAGCCAGGCGAGCCAGATCGACCGCGTGCTGGCCCTGTTCATCGTGCTGCTGGTGTTCTCGATCATCATCGCCGTCTTCGGGATCATGAACACGCTGTTCCTGTCCATCTACGAACGCACGCGCGAGATCGGCCTGCTGCGCGCGGTCGGGATGGCTCGGCGGCAGGTCCGGTCGATGGTGCGCTGGGAAGGGACGATCGTGGCGGTCTTCGGCGCGCTGCTCGGCACCGTCGTCGGCGTGTTCTTCGGGTGGGCGATGGTGCACGCGCTGAAGGACTCGGGCGTCACGATCTTCTCGGTGCCGATCGGGCTGCTGGTGACGTTCGTGGTGCTGGCCGGGCTCGCGGGGCTGCTGGCCGGGCTGGTGCCGGCCTGGATCGCGGGGCGGCGAAACGTGCTGGAGGCCATCGCGACGGAGTGACCCCGGCGCCCTGCCTCAAGGGGCCTCCGGACCCGGTCGATGGGTGCGCATGGACGCCGCGCGCCGAGCACCGGCGCCGCCGCGACCCGTCCGGCGCTGGCTCGAGTTCGAAGGGATCAGCCGCCCGAAGGCGCGACCATCCGCGAGCCCCGAACCTCCGCGCTGGCGGCGAGCAGCATTCCTGGTCCCCCTTGCCGTTCTGGCGCTTGCGGCGGGCCTTCGCCTCTGGTCGCTCGGCTCCCCGTCGTCGACGATCATGGACGAGGGCTACTACGTCCACGACGCCGAGGCGTACGTGGGCGGCCAGATCGACCTGTCCGGCGCGCCGCGACCGTCGATGGCGCTCGAGGACGAGGTCACGTGGATGCATCCGCCGCTCGGCAAGTACCTCATCGGGCTCGGGGATTGGCCGACGGTCGGGACCTCGTGGGGCTGGCGCCTGCCGTCGGCCCTGTTCGGCATCGCCGGCGTGTGGATCGTGTACCTGACCGGGCTCGCGCTCTGGCGTTCGGTGTGGTGGGCCGGCCTCGGCGCGATCATGCTGGCGCTCGACGGCCTGCACATCGTGCAGAGCCGGGCCGCGATGCTCGACGTGTTCCTGACCACGTTCGTCTCGGCAGGGTTCCTGTTCCTGGTGTGGGACCGAACGCGCGGCTCCTCACGCGCGGCCGCCGGGGGCTGGATCGACCGTGCGTTCGGCGGTCGGTACCGCCTGTGCGCCGGCGCCATGTTCGGGCTGGCGATCGCCACGAAGTGGTCGGGGGCGTTCGCCCTGCTGGCCGCGATCGCACTGACCGCCGCCGGCCGCGGCGACGCCGAGGGGCGGGGCCGGCGGGCCGCGACCACGGCGACCTCGTTCGTCGCGGTGCCACTGCTGATCTACACGGCGACGTACGCGCAGGCCTTCGTCGAACACGGCCCGAACCTCATCCTGTGGCTCCGGCTGCAGTGGGACATGGCGCGCGCGCAGGTGCAGACTCCGCCGGTGCTGAGCGCGTCGCGACCGCTGTCGTGGCCACTGCTCCTGCACCCGCTGCAGTACTACCCGCGGTACGTCCTGTCCACCCTGCAAACGCACGCGCCGCGGCAGATCTGGGCGTTCGGCAACCCGGTGCTCTGGTACGGATGCCTCGCGGCGGTGCCGGTCGCGGCGTGGCGCGCCGTCCGCGCGCGGGACTGGCGGTTCGGGTGGATCCTTGCGTTCGCCGGCGCGATGTACCTTCCGTGGCTCGCCACGTCGCGCGCCGAGTACCTGTACTACATGACGCCGGTCGTGCCGTTCATGGCACTGTTGCTGGCGGGCGTCGTGCGCTGCATCCACCCGGTGCGGCTCGCTCGCGGGACGGCCATCGGCATCGCCGGCGCTGCCGCCGCGTCGGCGGCGCTCTACGCGCCGGTGTGGCTCGGCCTCACGGCCTCGATCGCCTGGCTCGCGCGATTCCACCTTCCGCCGCGCTGGCCCTGACCGCCCGCAGCCGGGCGGCGCTGCCGGGGCCGGCCACGAGCGTGCGAACCGCCGGCGCGGCGACGCACGCGCACAACAGCGCCAGTCCCATCCACCACAGGGCGAGCGGCGGGTACAGGGCGAACGACGCCAGCGCGGCCACGCCGAGCAGCGGCGTCCACCGCACGCCGCCGGTCGTCGTGGCCTCGTGCAGCAGCAGCAGCGCCAGCGCGGGCGCCAGGTAGTAGCCGTACACGACCGGCTCGACGGCCAGGCGGACCAGGAACGCGACGCCGAGCGCGGCCAGCAGCGCGGCCGGGTCCCGCCGCCGTCGGATGTCGAACGCCAGTCCGAACGCGACCACGAATGCCAGCAGCCGGAACGGACTGGTGGTGACGATCTGCGCCGTGTGCGACACCCACAGCGCCGCGTGGCCGTATCGGGGAAACGAGGGCGGCCAGAGCAGGGCGTGGCTCGCCTGCGGCCAGTCGGTTGCCAGGGCGAGGGCGGCGAATCCGCCGGGCAGCGCGATGGATGCCCACAGGGTCCGCAGGCGCGAGCCCGCCGGCGCGCGCGCCACCAGGATCGGCACGCCGAGCAGCGCCCACTGCTTGAAGGCGACGGCCACGCCGAACCGCAGCCCGGCCCGGATCGGCTCGTCCCGCAGCGCGTCGCGGACGCCGAGCACCACGAATGCCAGGGCCAGGACGTCCTCGTAGTGGCCGTACATCACCCCCACGGGCACGAGCACCAGGGCGATCGCGCTCGCCTGGATCACCCACGGCCGGCGGCGGATGCCCAGCTCCCAGGCGAGCGACCGCGTCGCGTACAGCAGCGGGATCGAACACAGCAGCAGGCCGTAGGTCCCGTAGACGGGCCACGCGCTCGGCTTCGGGATCGTCAGCGGGTAGCTCTCGCTCAGGTGGAAGTGCGTGCTGATCAGCGCCACCGGGGCCAGCAGCACGGGCAGCAGCGGCCCCGCGACGAACAGCTTGGACTGCCCGAGCATGCCGGACTCGTAGATGAGCGGGAGCGCGCCGTTGGCCACGTAGTGGCCGGCGACCAGGTTGAGCCAGACGTCGTCGGGGATCCACCAGTACGGGTGCGGCAGCGGCCGCAGCAGCGGGAACAGCGCCATCGACCCCGCCATGCCGGCCGCGGCCACGAGCACCCCAAGAACCACGGATGACGACCACCGGTGGGGATCGGGCGGGTCGCCGGCGACGGCCGCCGATCGCGGCCCGGTCGGCAGCGTCACGCTGCGGGTGTGATGGAGCGCCTCCACTGGGTCCGTTGCCTCCTGTCCCGACCTTGGATCGGCCGGGCGCGCGAGCGGCTGAAGGCGGGCCGCGGCACGCCTAGGCTGTGCGCCGACGAAAGGGGGATGCGCGATGTGGATCCAGTTCATGGTGCCGTGCCCGACGCCGGACGGGCAGACGGCACGAGACCTCTACGACAAGCGCGTTCGAATGATCACCGACGAGATGCGCGCGAGCGCCCGCGAGCACGGCTGCCGCTTCCACCGGGCGTGGTATGCGGAGGACGGCTCCGCCTTCTACGCCGTGGCGTGCTGGAACTCGCGCGACGGGGCGGGAGCGTTCTTCCGGGAGTGGGACATCCGAGACGAGCCAGGCGAGGTCGCGACCGTCCTGGAGGGGGACGTCGGATTGGTCCCCACGCCCTGATCGGGTCCGGCCGCACCCGATGCCGATGACGCCCGCTACGACGCGCGGCGGGCCACGTAGTCGCGAACGACGAACTCGCCCAGCCCCTCGCCGGCGCCCGCCGTCTGGAACACGCGGCCGTTGGTGAGTCGCGCGAGCCGCTCCATGAACCCCTGCAGCCCCGGCGTGTCCTCGAGCATGAACACGTTGATGGTCACGCCGGCCTTCGACAGCCGCAGGCCTTCCTGCAGCGTGCGCTGGATCGTCTCGGGGACGGGCGGCCACGAGAAGAACGCCTCGTCGCCCTCGAGGTGCGCCGTCGGCTCTCCGTCGGTCACCATGATCACCTGCTTGGTGGCCCGTGGGTGCTGCGCGAGCAGGCGGCCGGCCAGGTTGAACGCGTGCTGCATGTTCGTCCCGTACACGCGCTCCCACCCTGCCGCCGTCAGGTCCTCGGGCTTCATGCGCCTCGCGTAGTCGCTGAACCCGATCAGGTACAGCGTGTCGTTCGGGTAGCGGCCCTCGATGAGCGCGTGCAGCGCGAGCGCCATCCGCTTGGCCGGCACCCAGTGCCCGCGAAGCGGCATGGAGAACGAGAGGTCGAGCAGCAGCGCCGTGGCCGCCTCGGTTCGCGACTCGGTCTCGACCAGCTCGAAGTCGTCGGCGTGCAGCCGCGGGTGCGGCGAGGGCCCGTCTCGCACGACGGCGTTGAAGACCGTGCGCTGCACCGCGATCTGGCCGCTGTCGCCGAAGCGCCACGGCCGCGTGGCGCCGGTCGGCTCTGCCGCTCCCCCCACCTGCCGCGCGTCGTGCGCACCCTCGCGGTCGCGTCGAAGGTGCTCGAACAACCGCACCAGCGCGCGCTCGCCCATCTTGCGCGCCCCGCGCGGCGTGACGTGCAGCCGCCCGCCGGAGCGCGTGACCAGGCCGGCCTTCTCCAGCGCGCGTTCGATCTCCTTCAGCCGCCGCACGTCGCGCACCGCGTCATCGCCGAGCGTGCGGCGCAGCTTGTCCTCGTCGATGTCCTCGAGCGCCGCGCCCGCATAGTCGCCCTGGATCGAGCGATCCAGGTCCTCGTGGTCGGCCATGCGCTCCAGCGCGTCGACCGTCGCCTGCATCGGCATGGCGTCCTCGCCGCCGGCCAGCGCCGGCTCGTCCCACGCCATGCCGGGGAACATGCCCTGGAGCTGGCCCATCAGGCGGTCCACCTGGAACTGCAGGTCCAGGTCCTGCATCACCTGGCGCGCGAGCGCCTCGAGCTCGGCCCGCTGCTCGGGCGACATCGACGCGAGCAGGCGCGACATCGCCGCCATGCGCCGCGCCATGGTTTCGAGCAGATCGTCCAGGGTGCGCGGACCGTCGGGGAAGAAGTCGCCGTAGCGCTGCATGAACGCGTCGAAGTCCGCCTGCGTGTGCTCGCCGCGTTCGTTCGCGTCCAGCATCTCGTTCAGCTCGGACAGCATGTCCTTGAAACGCTGCATGGTCTCCGGCGTGATCGAGCGCATGCCGTCGGCCATGTTGCGGAAGTACGAACCCATCACCTGGTCGCGCAGCCACTGCATGAGGTCGTCGAACTTGCGCTGCGCCCCGGGATCGACGAAACGGTAGTCCTGGAGCTCCTTCAGCTGGCCGGCCGGGTCGGGCGGCAGCGAGTCCAGGAACTGCTCGCGCATGCGCGCGTCGTCCTCGGTGTGGAACGACAGCCGCCGGCGTTCGTCCTCGAGGATCTCGTTCAGCCGCTCCTGGATCTCCTGAAGCGGGCCGTCCAGGTTCAGCGCCTCCTGCTCGCGGCGGGCCTGCTGGCGCAGTCGCGCGCGCAGCGCGTCCAGCCCGGTGAAGCGCCCGCGCATGCCGCGGCGAAGCAACCGCGACAGCGCGC
The DNA here is from genome assembly GCA_036406615.1 of Actinomycetota bacterium. Taxonomy (GTDB): domain Bacteria; phylum Actinomycetota; class UBA4738; order UBA4738; family UBA4738; genus DASXAQ01. The sequence continues at coordinate 30,246 of DASXAQ010000054.1, forward strand.
GGTCGGCCCCCTGGCCGGACAGGACGTCGTTCGACATCGCCTCCAGCAGGTCGCCGGTCGACATCTCCGGGCCCAGCGGATCCTGCGTCCCGTCCCATCGCGAGTAGCGGTGGCGCATATCCCGAGCGTACGCCTTCCGCCGGGGAGGGCGGGTCGGCGAGAATACGGGCCATGTCCCAGGTCCCCGGCCCGCCCATGCGCGAGGAACGCAAGGTCGTCACGGCGGTGTTCGCCGACATCGTCGGCTCCACCGCGCTCGGCGAACGGCTGGACGCCGAGGAGGTCAAGCTCATCGTCGGCGACGCCGTCGCCCGCATGGTCCACGCGGTCGAGGAGTTCGGCGGGACGGTGAAGGACCTGGCAGGCGACGGGCTGCTCGCGTTGTTCGGGGCGCCGGTCGCGCACGAGGACGACCCCGAGCGTGCCGTCCGCGCGGGCCTGCGCATCGCCCAGGAGATCGGGAGCTACGCCGGCGAGGTGGCATCGGCCTGGGGCGTGGACGGGTTCGGCGTGCGCGTCGGCGTGAACACCGGGCCGGTGGTGCTCGGACCCGTGGGCGCCGGCGAGCGGGTCGAGTACGCGGCGTTCGGCGACACGGTGAACACCGCCGCGCGGCTGCAGTCGGCCGCCGATCCGGGCACCGTCCTGGTGGGGGCCGAGACGCGACGCGTGGTCGAGCCGCTGTTCGACTGGGGCGCCGAGCGCCTGGTGGAGGCGAAGGGCAAGGCCGAGCCGGTCCCGGCGGTGGTGGCCGACGGCGTGCGCGCCGCCGTCGCGCGGACGCGGGGCATGGCGGGACTGCACACGGACCTGATCGGGCGCGGGCGCGAGCTCGCGGTCGGCGCTGAGGCGCTCGACGGCGTGCTGGCCGGCGCCGGCGGCATCCTGTTCATCACCGGCGAGGCGGGCATCGGCAAGAGCCGGCTGCTGGCCGAGTTGCAGGACCGGTTCACGGACTCGACGCCTGCGGTCGGCGCGCCGCAGTGGCTCGAGGGGCGGTGCGTCTCCTACGGCGAGTCGCTCCCCTACTGGCCGTACCGGGACCTGCTGCGCGGCTGGCTGGGAGCGGGCGCGGACGATCCGGAGCTTCGCGTGCGCCTGACGCTTCGTCGCGCGACGGAGCGGCTGTTCGGCGACCGCGCGCACGAGGTGTACCCGTACCTCGGCGCGTCGCTCGGGCTGTCGCTCGAGCCGCAGGCCCAGTCGCGCATCGGCGAGCTGTCGCCCGAAGCCCTGCAGTACCGCACGTTCGAGGTCTTCGGCACGCTGTTCGAACGGCTGGCCGAGGACGGCCCCGTCGTCGTGGCGCTGGACGACCTGCACTGGGCCGACGCCACATCCATCCAGTTGACCGAGCGGCTGCTGCCGATCACCGAGCGGGCCGCGGTCCTGTTCGTCATCGCGCAGCGGCGCGAGCGCGACCATCCGTCATGGGCGACGAAGGAGACCGCCGCGCGCGAGCTCCCCCACCGGGTCCGCGACATCTCGCTCGAGGCGCTGTCGGGCGACGCGCAGCACGAGCTGCTGCACGCGCTCGTCGGCGAGCACACCCTGCCCCACGACCTGGAGCGCCAGGTGCTTGACGACGCCGAGGGCAATCCGTTCTACCTGGAGGAGCTGATCGGCTCGCTGGTGGACGCGGGCGCCGTGGCGCGCGACGAGTCGTCGCCGTCCGGGTGGCGGTTCGACCACGCGGTGCCCGTGCACGTCCCCGAGACCGTCGAGAAGGTGATCCTGGCTCGCATCGACCGGCTGACGCCCGCGTGCCACGAGGTCATCACCGCGGCGTCCGTGCTCGGACGGCGGTTCGGCCTGCCGCTGCTCGAAGGCGTCTCGGAGGGCAACGGCACGCTGCGCGACTCGCTCACCGAGCTGCAGCGGCTCGACCTGGTTCGCGAGGGACGGCGCTGGCCCGAGCCGGAGTACCGCTTCAAGCACGCGCTGATCCAGGAGGCCGCGTACGGGACCATCCTGTCCGAGCGACGCGTGCGCCTGCACCGCCGCGCGGCCGAGTGGCTCGAGCGTCGAAGCGACGAGAACGCGCAGGAGGAGGTGCTCGGGCTGCTCGCGCACCACTGGCTGGCCGCGCAGGACGAGGACAAGGCGATCCAGTACCTGACGCAGGCCGCGGACCGGGCACGGCTGGAGTACGCGCTCGACGAGTCGATCGGCCACTACCGCGCGCTGCTGCCGCTGCTCGAACGCCGCGGCGAACGCCAGGCCGTCGCGCTCGCGCTGTTCAAGCTGGCGCTCGCGCTGCACACCTCGCTGCGGTTCGCCGAGGCGAACCAGGCCTACCAGCGCGCGTTCGAGCACTGGACGCCGCCGGAGCCGTTCGCCGGGGAGCACGCAGCGGCGATCCGCGTCGCGACGAGCTTCCTGCCGAACGACGCCGACCCGAAGTCCGCGATCGCCTGGCCGAACATCCAGCTCTGCATGCAGCTGTTCGACCGGCTGGTCGAAGCGTGGCCCGAGCGCACGATCGTGCCGTCGTTGGCCGAGCGCTGGGACATCTCCGACGACGGGCTTCGATACGTGTTCCACCTGCGCGAGGGGCTGCGATGGTCCGACGGGATGCCCTTGACCGCGCGCGACGTGGAGTTCGGGATCAAGCGCGTGCTGGATCCCGCGTCGCCCGGGTCGTCGGTCGCAATCTACTTCGTGCTGGAGAACGGGCAGGACTACTACCTCGGCGCGAACACGGACGGCGACCGCATCGGCGTGCGCGCGCTGGACGACCGCACGGTGGAGTTCCGCCTGGCCGCGCCCGCGCCGTACTTCATGAGCGTCATGAACCGGCCCGACGGCGGCCCGCAGCCGCGGCACGCCATCGAGCGCGACGGCGACGGATGGACCGAGCCGGACCGGCAGGTGGTCAGCGGGGCCTTCCGCGTCGCCGAGCGGACCGACGAGCGCCTGGTGCTCACGCGCAGCGACGATGGCGAGGGCGGTCGCCGGCGCGGCGGCAACGCGGGACGCGTGGAGTTCGTCCGCGCGCCGGTGGGGGATGCGATCGGCCCGTACGCCCAAGGCGAACTGGACATGATCGCGGTGCGCTACACGCCTCGCCTGGCCGACCTGGTTCCCGCGGGCATCGACGACGCGACGTTCGGCCAGCCGGGGTGGTCGGGGTACCTCGCGTTCGAGCACTCCCACCCGATGACCGGCAACCTCGACGTCCGTCTCGCGCTGGCCCACGCGGTGGATCGCGAGCGGCTGGCGGCGGCGCTGCCGGCGAACATGGCGCTGGCCACCGGCGGGATCGTCCCCCCTTCGTTGCAGGGGCACACGCCCGACATCGCGCTTCGGTTCGATCCGGATCTCGCCCGCGAGCATTGGCGCCGAGCCGGCCCGACGCGGCCGGTCACCGTGGCCTGCTTGGAGGACGACGTGTCGCTCGTGGACCAGGTGGTGGCCTCATGGCGCGAGGTGCTGGACGCGCCCATCGTGCTGCGGCCGTGGACGCCGCAGCAGGCGCTCGGCCTGGGCCGGCCGTGGGAGGCATCCTCCATCTACTTCACGGGGTGGCTGCCGGGCTACCCCGACCCCGAGTACTACCTGCGGCTCCTGTTCCAGTCGGACAGCCGCACGAACGAGGGCGGCTTCTCGCACCCGCCGTTCGACGAGCTGATCGAACGCGCGCGACAGGAGCGCCGCGACCGCGAGCGGCTGGAGCTGTTCCACCGCGCGGACCGCATGGCGGTGGCCGAGCGCGTGGCGGTCATCCCGATCGTGTACGGGCGGAGCCTGGCGATCGTCAAGCCGTGGGTGCGCGGCTGGTGGGAGTTCGGCAAGTCCTCGGCGAACTTCGCCGACCTGCGCGTGGACGCGGCGTCGCCGCGCGCGGGCGATTGACACGTCTGCCCTCGACCGCTACGCGACTCCCAGGCCGGTCATCAGCGCGCGAAGCGTGAGCCCGAACACGAAGAACGCGGCCACCGCGAACACCTTCCAGCGGTCCTTCTCGTCGTCCAGGCCACGGGCGAGCACGTGCGCGATCCCCAGGACGATGGCGGGGAACACGGCGCCGTAGAGCGGGTGCAGGAACGCGGGCAACGGGTTCGACAGCCACAGGATGAGCCCGAGCGCCAGCTGAAGGATGAGCACGCCCTGCAGCACGCCGAGGAGGCGCCAGAACCATTGATTGGGCTCGCGCTTGACGATCCACGCGACCAGGCCCCACGCCATCAACAGGAACCATCCGCCGACGATGACGAACCCGACGAACTCGTGGACGTGGACCATGCGCGAGCGCGAAGCCTAGCAGCGCGTGCGTCCGAAAGCCGAACCCCGACGACGGCTCAGCGGTCCCGGCGCGGCTCCGGCATCTCGTAACGGTACGCGCCGACGCGCCCCGCCGCGTCCTTGTTCAAACGCCGCGACAGGTGCAGGCCCTCGAGCGCGAACTCGAGCGCGGAGGCCGCCACGCCCGGGCTCTCCTCCTCGACGCCGAGGCGCCCGAGCAGCTTGCCGAGCCCCGGCGATTCGCCGAACTGCGCGAGGAACTCCGAGGACGCCATCAGGTCCGACGTCTGAACCGCGAGCCCCTGGTCGAACCGCTCGAGCACCGGGCTCGTGTCGAAGCCCGACAGCCGTCGGCGGTACACCTCGAGGATGGCGGAGCGCAGCGCGCGCAGCAGGATCTCCTCCTCGCGCCCCTCTTCGATCGCGTCGAACTCCACCCGCCCGAGGGACCCGGCCAGGACGGCGGGCAGGTCGACGACCCGGGGAACGGCCTCCGGCTCGCCGGCGACGGCCGCGCGGCGGATCGCGGATGACGTGAGCGTCTCGAGGTTGCCGATGGAGTAGCGGACGGACACGCCGCTTCGGTGGTTGACCTGGGGTGACCGGCGAAGCTCGGACGTGAGCGCCGCGAGGATCTCCTTCATGAACTCCGGGATCCGGACCGGCAGCCGGTCGCCGGCAGCCGGCCGGCGGGCCTCCTGCTCCATGATCGCGATCTCGTCGCCGAGGGTCTCGGGGTAGTGCGTCCGGACCTGCGTGCCGAACCGGTCCTTCAGCGGCGACACGATGCGGCCGCGGTGCGTGTAGTCCTCGGGGTTGGCGGTCGCCACCAGCAACAGGTCCAGCGGCAGGCGGATCTGGTAGCCGCGGATCTGCACGTCGCGCTCCTCCAGGATGTTGAACAGCGCGACCTGGATGCGCTCGGGCAGGTCGGGAAGCTCGTTCACCGCCACGATGCCGCGGTTCGTCCGGGGGATGAGGCCGTAGTGGATCGTCAGCTCGTCGGACAGGTACCGGCCCTCGGCGACGCGGATGGGGTCGACGTCGCCGATCAGGTCGGCCACGCTCGTGTCCGGCGTCGCCAGCTTCTCCGCGTACCGACGGTCGCGATCGAGCCAATCGATCGCGACCGCGTCGCCCTGCTCGTCGACCAGCGCGCGGCATCGCGCGCAGATCGGCCGATAGGGATGATCGTTCACCTCGCACCCCGCGACGACCGGCGTGCGCTCGTCCAGCAGGTTCACCATGTGCCGGATCAGCCGGGTCTTCGCCTGCCCCCGCTCCCCGAGCAGGATCAGGTCGTGGCCGGCGAGGATCCCGCGCTCGAGCGCGGGCACCACCGACTCCTCGTAGCCCACGATCGAGGGGAACAGCTCGCCGCCGTCCTGCAGCCGGGTCAACAGGTTGTCGCGGAGCTCCTCCTTGACGCTGCGGTCGCGGTGGCCGCTCGCGCGCAACTCGCCGATCGTTCGCGCCGGGGCGGAGTCCGTTGGCATCCGGGCCAGGGTAACGGCATTCGTCGAACACGGCCGGGCCGGACATGGCGCCTTCGAACCTCGGGTCCCCGGATCGGGGCGCGGGTCGTTGTCCGCCGGGTCGGCGATCGAGCCGGGGTCTGCGCCAAACCGGTGGGTGGCGAAGCGGGTGGGGTTCGGGCAACAATGGCCCCCTGAACGGCGGGTCAAGACCCGTCCCCAGAGGAGGTGCGTCCGGCATCGTGTGGTCCCGCCCGCTGCTGTACCAGCGCCTGAGCTGGCCGGAGGTCCGGCGCGCCGCGAGCGAGGACCGCGTCGCGCTCATCCCGGTCGGCACGCTGGAGGACCACGGGCCCCACCTGCCGATCGACGCCGACCTGCGCATCGCCGCCGAGATCTGCCGGCGCGCCGCCGAGGAGGCGCCGGACGACACCGTGCTGCTGCCGGCCATCCCCCACGGCTATTCCCCCCACCACATGGACTTCCCCGGCCCGATCACGATCGGGTGGGACACGTTCACGCGCTACTGCACCGACGTCGGCACGTCGCTGGCCCGCCACGGCTTCCACCGGATGCTGTACGTCAACGGCCACGGGTCGAACCAGAACCTGGTCGAGATGGCCGCCCGGCTCGTCGCCGTCGAGCACCCCGCGGTGCTGGCCGCCGCCTGCTTCTACCTTGCGAGCCCAGAGGGCCTGGCCGTCGTGCAGGAGGTCCGCGAGTCCGAACGCGGCGGCATGGGCCACGCGTGCGAGCTCGAGACGTCCATTTACCTCGCGCTGGAGCCGGAGGCGGTCGACATGGACCGCGCCGTCGACGAGCAGCCGCCCGACGAGACCGAGCACGCGTGGTTCGACTGGACGGACGGTTCGCTCAAGCTGATGCCGTGGTGGTCGTCGTTCAGCGTGACCGGCGTGCACGGCCGCCCGACGCTGGCGACGGCGGAGAAGGGCAAGACGCTGCTGGACGCGGCCGTCGCCGAGGTGGCCGGCTACGTGCGGGAGTTGAAGGGCCGGCCGCTCCCCGAGCGGCGCGAGCCTCGGGAGGCACCCTGAACAGACGGGTCCGGCTGGAGCGGAAGGGGATCGGGATGCGAAGAGCGGGACGCGTGGCCGCCGTGGCGCTGGCGGCGGGGCTGGTGGCCGCGGCCTGCGGCGGGTCGTCGGGAAGCCAGGCCGGAGGCGCCGGCGGAGAGGGCGCCGTCAAGGAGGGCGGGATCCTGCGGCTGGGGACGATGACCGGCATCGACAGCCTGAACCCGTTCGTGACCTTCCAGCAGGACTCCTACAGCACGTTCGAGTACATCTACCCGTTCCTCGTGCAGTACAACACCAAGACGCTCCAGTACGCGCCCGACTTCGCCACGAAGTGGGAGACGAGCGCGGACGGCCTGACGTGGACGTTCCATACGGTGCCGAACGCGAAGTGGTCCGACGGCCAGCCCCTGACGGCCGCCGACGTCGCGTGGACGTTCAACACGATCATCAAGTTCGGCAACGGGCCGACGGCGAACTTCAGCCAGGACTTCACGCACATCGACAGCATCGCGACGCCTGACGCCAACACGGTGGTCCTCACGTACAAGACGCCCGTCGCGGTGGTGCTCTCGAATCTCCAGCAGGTCCCGATCCTGCCCCAGCACGTGTGGGAGAAGTACGCGACCGGCAACGGCAAGGAGTTGAAGCTCACCCCGAACACGCCGCAGAACGGCCAGCCCCTGGTCAGCGGCGGCCCGTTCGTCCTGACGAAGTACCAGACGCACGCGATCACGCTGTTCGAACGCAACCCGAACTTCTACGGGACCAAGCCGCACATCGAGGGCTTCGGGCTGGAATTCTTCACCAACGACGACGCGGCAGTCACCGCGCTGAAGTCCGGGCAGCTCGACGCCGTGGAGAGCATCCCCGTGACGAGCGTTGCGACCCTGAAGGCCGCCGGACTCAACGTCTTCATCGGGCCGGGCCTCGAGTTCCACGACTTCATCATCAACTCGAACCCGAAGAAGACGACGAACCCGGAGCTCCAGAACCCCCAGGTGCGCCAGGCCTTCGAGTACGCGATCGACCGGGCGTCGATCGTGAAGACCGCGTGGCTCGGGTACGCGCAGCCGGGCACGACGATCGTGCCGCCAGGGACCGGCGCGTGGCACGACTCGAGCATCGAGGGACTGCCGTTCGATCTCGCGAAGGCGAACCAGCTGCTTGACCAGGCCGGCTTCCCGAAGGGTTCCGACGGCATCCGGGTGGCGAACGGCCACCCGATGTCCTACACGGTCATCTTCCCCCACGACGAGACGGGCGCCGGCGACCGCGCCTTCCAGATCATCCAGAACGACTTCCAGCAGATCGGCGTCAAGATCACGCAGCGAAACATGGACGACTCGGCGGCGTTCGCCGCGATCACGGCGCCGGGCGAGACCGGCTACACCAGCTTCGACCTGGCCATGTGGGACTGGGTGCCGTTGGAGGACCCGGACTTCATCCTGTCGGTCATGCAGTGCAACCAGTACGGTGCGTGGAGCGACTCCGGCTACTGCGACCCGACCTACGACCAGATGTACGAGCAGCAGGCCAGCACCGTCAACGTCGCGGCCCGCCGGCGGATCGTCTACCAGATGCAGGAGCAGCTCTTCAACGATCGCCCGTACATCGTGATCAACTACCAGGACATCACCGACGCCTGGGACCAACACCACTGGGCCGGGTTCGTCGAGTCCAACCAGGGGTTGTTCAACCCACTGTCCAAGGAGAGCCTGACGCAGCTGCACCAGGTCTGAGGAGGAGGGAGGCGGACACAGCCCGATGCGAGGCGCCGACTACATCATCAAGCGCACGGCCTTCGCGATCGCGACGGTGTTCGTCGCGATCACGATCAACTTCTTCCTGTTCCGCGTCCTGCCGGGCAGCGCCGTCACCGACCTGTCGCGGGTTCCCCACGCGTCGCCGCAGCTCAAGATCGCGCTGGCCAAGGAGTTCGGGCTGGACAAGTCGAAGTGGGAGCAGTACCTCCTGTATCTCAAGAACCTGACCCACGGCAACATGGGCATCTCGTTCGCGACGCAGCAGCCGGTGTGGAGCGAGCTGGCCCAGGACCTGCGCAACACGATCCCGATGGTGGCCCTGGGGACGTTCCTCTCGATCGTCATCGGCATGGCCACCGGCATCCTGTCGGCCTGGCGCCGCGGATCGGCCTCGGATCAGATCAGCACGAACGTGGCGATCGCCTTCTACTCGTTTCCCACGCAGTGGCTGGCGATGATGATGCTGATCATCTTCGCCGGCGTGCTGCCGTCGGCCGGCATGACGAACCCGTTCATCTTCGGCACGCCGACGTTCTTGCAGCACATGAAGGACGTCGGCGTGCACATGATCCTGCCCTCGCTGACGCTCGCCCTGACGCTGTACGGCGAGTACACGCTGATCGTGCGCTCCTCGATGCTGGAGACGCTCGGCGAGGACTACGTGTTGACGGCCAGGGCGAAGGGGCTGCCGCAGCGCACGATCGTGCGCAAGCACGCGCTTCGAAACGCCATGCTGCCGACGGTGACGCTCATCGCGCTGTCGCTCGGCTACATCGTGGCCGGCGCCATCCTGATCGAGGTGGTGTTCTCGTGGCCCGGGATCGGGCGCGCCGTCTACGAGGCGGTGATCCAGCGCGACTACCCGATGCTGCAGGGCGCCTTTCTGATCCTGACGCTGTCGGTCGTGTTCTTCAATTTCGTCGCGGACCTGCTGTACTTCCGCCTGGACCCGAGGATCACCGAATGAGCGAGACGCTGCAGCTGCAGGGCGAGAAGCTGGACGAGACCGCGGCCGTCAAGCGTGGGCGCGGCGGCTTCCTGTGGCAGGTGATCAAGGACCGCCCGTCGGCCGCGATCGGGCTCGTCATCGTGCTGTTCTTCGTGGTGATCGCGGTGTTCTCCCACTGGCTCGAGCCCTACGACATCCACACGCAGGTCGGTCCCGTGTATGGCCCGCCCTCGATCCACCACTGGCTCGGGCTGGACGACGGCGGCATCGACATGACCAGCCTGCTGATGGAGGGAGCGAAGGTCTCGCTGATCGTGGGGTTCGCGGCCACGTTCGTGGCCATGGTGATCGGCGGCGGCGTCGGGATGCTGGCCGGCTACTTCGGCGGGACGACCGACATCGTGCTGATGCGTATCACGGACTATTTCCTGGTCATCCCCGACCTGCCCCTGGCGATCGTCATCGCTGCCGTCTGGGGGCCCGGGCTGTCGCACCTGATCTTCGTCATCGCCATCCTGCTGTGGACCGGCACTGCCCGGATCATCCGCGCGCAGGTCAAGACCGTCCGCGAGCGCGTGTACGTCAAACGCTCGCGCTCGCTCGGCGCGCGCAACTCGCGGCTCGTCTTCCGCCACGTCCTCCCACAGATTGGACCGCTGCTGATCGCCAACACCGTGCTCACCGTCGCGATCGCGATCTTCGACGAGACGGCGCTGTCGTTCCTGGGGCTCGGCGACCCGACGCGCGTATCCTGGGGCACGATCCTGGAGCACGCGTTCGACCGCACGGCGATCAGCGCGGGGGCCTGGTGGGCGATCGTGCCCGCCGGTATCTGCGTGTCGCTGGTGATCATGGGGTGCTACCTGCTCGGCCAGGCGATCGAGGACGCGTTGAATCCACGCCTGAAGGTGGCGCACCTGTCGATCAAGCACTTCCGGCTGGTGCGTCCGCTCGTGGGCCGGGGACCGGACGCCCTGTGACGACCCCCCTGCTCGAGGTCCGGGACCTGCACGTCTGGTTCGACCTGTCCCACGGCGGCCAGCTCCACGCCGTGCAGGGCACCAGCTTCAGCGTCGAGGCCGGCGAGCGTATGGGCCTGGTCGGCGAGTCCGGTTGCGGCAAGACCACCTCGATCCTGGCGGTGATGGGGCTGCTGCCGCCCAACGCCAGCGTCGGCGGCCAGGTGCTGCTGAACGGCGTCGACATCATGGCCGAGGGCGAGGACACCATCCGCCCCCACCGCTGGACGGACATCGCGATGGTCTTCCAGGGCGCCATGAACGCGCTGAACCCGGTCAAGACCGTGGGGTTCCAGATCGTCGAGCCGATGGAGCTGCACGAGGTCGCGGAGGGGACCGCGGCCCGCCGGGCGGCCGGCGAGCTCCTGGAGATGGTGGGGATCCCGGCGGCGGCCGCGGAGCGCTACCCCCACGAATTCTCCGGCGGGATGCGCCAGCGGGCGGCGCTGGCCATGGCGCTGGCGTGCCAGCCGAAGGTGCTGCTGGCCGACGAGCCGACGACGGCGCTGGACGTCATGGTGCAGGCGCAGATCCTGGAGCTGCTGTCGGGGCTGGCCAACGACCTCGGGCTGGCCGTGGTCCTGGTCACACACGACCTGCCGGTGGTGGCGCAGGTGTGCAGTCGCGCCGCGGTCATGTACGCGGGCGAGATCGTGGAAGCGGGGCCGATGGACACGCTGTTCCATTCGCCCCGCCACCCCTACACACGGCTGCTGTTCGCGGCGACGCCCGACCTGTACGGCGACGAGGACGTCGTCTCGATCGCGGGGACGCCCCCCCGCTTGGACCGCCAGATCGACCAGTGCCCTTTCAGCCCGCGGTGCGACCGCACGTTCGACCGCTGCAAGGTGGAGCGGCCGGTGCTGAAGACCGTCGACGTGGACCACCGCGCCGCGTGCCATCTGAACGACGTCCCTGCGGGTGCGCCGGCGTGAGCGAGGACCTGGCCACCCCGGGCACGTCGGTCGCGGCCGCGCAGGGCGCCGGCGCGACGGACGAGCCGCTGCTGCAAGTCCAGGACCTGTACGTCACCTACCCGGTCCGGCGGAGCATGGTGCAGGCGCTGCGCCGGGTCCCCAAGCAATACGTGCGCGCGGTGGACGGCGTCACGTTCGACGTGCGCAAGGGCGAGATGGTCGCGCTGGTGGGCGAATCCGGGTGCGGCAAGACGACCACGGCGCAGTCGATCCTTCGCCTGGTCGAGAGCTCGTCGGGTTCGATCCGCTTCCAGGGCACGGATATCACGAAGACCCCGAACAAGGCGCTGCGCGGTTACCGGCGCCGGGCACAGATCATCTACCAGGACCCGTACGAGTCGCTGGACCCGCGGTTCCGGGTCCGCACGACGATCGAGGAGCCCATGACCATCCACGGCGTCGGCAAGGGCGGCTCGGAGCGCCACCGGCTGATGCTGCAGGCCCTGGTCCGCGCCGGCCTCACGCCGCCGGAGCTCTACGTCGACCGGTACCCGCACGAGCTCTCGGGCGGCCAGCGGCAGCGCGTGGCGATCGCCGCGAGCCTGGTGCTGGACCCGGACCTGCTGGTCGCGGACGAGCCCGTCTCGATGCTCGACGTCTCCGTGCGCGCCGGCATCCTGGCGCTCCTGGACGGGCTCCGACGCGACGCGAACATGGGCGTGCTGATGATCACGCACGACCTGTCGACGGCCGCCCACTTCGCCGACCGCATCGCGGTCATGTACCTCGGCCGCATCGTCGAGGAGGGCCCGGCGAAACAGGTGGTGCGCAACCCGCAGCATCCGTACACGCGGGCGCTGCTGTCGGTCGTGCCGAAGCGGGATCCCCGGAACCGGACTGCTCCGCAGATCCTTCGCGGCGAGACGCCGAACCCGGTGAACGTCCCGGCCGGATGCCGCTTCCACCCGCGGTGCCCCGTCGCCGAGGAACGGTGCAAGACCATCGATCCGCAGCTGCACACCGCGCCGACCATGCAGACCGAGGAACACCAGGCGGCCTGCATCCTGGTCTGAGCGCCGCGCCTAGGGCGTGAACGTCCGGTAGTACGGGCAACCCGAGTACGTCGCACGGACCGCGACGCCGTCGACCATCACGTCGAAGCGGAGCCGTTCCGGGGAGCGTTCGTCGTGGCCGATGCGAAACACACCGTCGCCGACCGGCACCAGCGGCGCCGGGGCGAACTCGTCCCCGTAATGGATCATCCACAGCCTCCCCCCGCGCACGCGCACGTGGAAGTTGGAGAGCCAGGGGTTGCGCGCGCGGTAGTGGCCGACCAGCGGCCGCCACTGCGCCGGCGGCTCCTCGTCGGGCTCGTGCTCCGGTTCGGCCGCCGCCACCGGGAGCTCCAGCTCGGGAAGCGGCTCCCCCCCGAGCGTCGCCCGCACCGTGGCCAGCACGTGGATCGAGAGCTCCCACCACTTCCCCAGCCCGCTGCCCATCACGACGACGCCGAGCCCGGCGTCGGGGTCGAGCAGCATCGCCGAGTGGTACCCGACCATGCCGCCCGTGTGCGCCAGGTACTCGCGGCCGCCCATCGACAGGCGTTCGATGCCGTAGCCGTAGCGCCCGCCGAGCTCCTCGTCCGAATCGATCACGCCGGTGGTCATGGCCTCGAAGTCCGCGGACGACAGCAGGCGGCCGCTGGGAGCGCGGCCGCCGTTCAGCAGCAGCCGCAGGTAGCGGGCCATGTCGTCGGCGCTCGAGCAGATGCTGCCGTCGGCCGCGTCCGACTCCAGCCACGGCGCCGGCGCCAGCCCGTCGGAGCGGCGCGGCGGGCGGTCGTCGTACGCCGGCACGTAGCCGACCGCCAGCCGGTGCCGGACCGCATGGGTGATCGCGGGCTCGCTCGCCCGCATCCCGAGCGGCGCGAGGACCCGGCGGCGCAGGATCTCCGGGAACGGCCGACCTTCGACCGCCTCGAGCATGAGCCCGAGCGCCTTGTACCCGACGTTCGAATAGTGGAAGTACGTCCCCGGCGGCGTGCCCGCCTGCGTGTCGCGCAGCGACCACACCTCGAACAGGGCGTCGTCGGTGATGTCGGAGCCCAGGATGATTCCCCCCGTGTGGCTCATCAGGTGGTGCGGCGCGATGGGCTCGAACCAGGACCGGACCGAGAACCACGGCAGCGCCCGCGTCACCGGCTGGTGCACGTCCACCAGGCCCTCCGCCTGTGCCTGCAGGACACAGATGGCCGCGAACCCCTTCGAGATCGACCCGATCTCGAACAGCGTCTGCGGGCGGAGCGGCGAGCCGGCGGCGATGTCGGCGTGTCCGAGCAGCAGGACCGCGAGCGTCCGCCGCCGGTCGGTGACCCCGACCGCGACGCCGCCGGCGAACGACGCCAGCAGCGCCCGGTGCGTGGCCTCGTTCAGCTGCTCCAGAACCTCCGGCGTCAGCGCGTCGGGCTTGGTGCGAGCGGCCATGTCACCAGGACACGGCCGCCGGGTCGGCGTGCACCGGCCGGCCGTCGACGAGCGTGAGCGTCACCTTCGCGTCGCCGAGCAGCCCGTCCTCGACGGCGAACAGATCCCGGTCGACCACACACAGGTCGGCGAGCTTTCCGGGCTCGAGCGACCCGGTCTGGTCGTCCAGATGGTTGACGTACGCGGAGCCCATCGTGAACGCGCCGAGCGCGGTGCGCAGGTCGATCCGCTCGTGCGGGTAGAACGGCTCGTGCCCGCGGCGGTCGGGCGACACGCGCCGAACGGCCACCTCCATCTCCAGCAGCGGATTCGGCGTGCTCACGCCCCAGTCGCTGCCCATCGCCAGCACCGCGCCGGCCCGGCGCAGGCTCGCGAAGGGATACTGCCACGAGGCGCGCTCCTCGCCGATGAAGGGCACCACCAGATGCTCCATCTGTCCGTCGTAGCACGCCCACAGCGGCTGCGCGTTCGCGACCGCGCCGACGGTTCGAAACCGTGGCACGTCGTCGGGATGGACGATCTCGATGTGCGCGACGTGGTGGCGAAGGTCGTTCCACCCGTTCGCCGATCGCGCCGCCTCGATCGCGTCGAGCGACTCGCGTACGGCGCGGTCGCCGATCGCGTGGAAGTGGCACTGGAACCCTTCGGCGTCCAGCGCGATCACGTGGCGCTTGAGCGCCTCCGGCTCGATGAAGGACTTCCCGTCCGTCTCGGATGGCCGCCCGCGTCCGTCGAGGTAGGGCGACAGCATGCCGGCGGTGAAGTTCTCGGGGATGCCGTCCTGCATGAGCTTGACCGACGTGGCGCGGAAGCGGCCGAACGAGTAGTCCTGCCGGCGCTCGACCAGCTCCTTGACCTGCTCGGCGCCGCGGCGGCGATCCCACCACAGCGCGCCGACCACCCGGGCGGTCAGGCGCCCCTGCTTCGCGAGCGCGAGGTATGCGGGCGCCGTGTCGTCCTCGACGATCGCGTCCTGCCATGCGGTGATCCCGAGCGAGTGCAGGTACGCCTGGGCGCGCAGGATGCCGTCGACCCATTCCTGTTCGGTCGTCCTCGGCGTCAGGTCGTCGACCAGCCGGCACGCGCCCTCGTGCAACGTGCCCCAGGGTTCCCCGTCCTCGCCGAAGATGATCCGTCCGTCGGCGGGCTCCGCGGTGCCCGGCCCGATGCCGGCCATCTCGAGCGCCTTCGAGTTCACCCAGGCGCTGTGGCCGTCGCGGCTCTCGAGGTACACGGGCCGGTCCGGCACCAGCGCGTCCAGCATCGCCTTCGGCGGGTTGCCGCCGGGAAAGGCGTCCATCCCCCAGCCGTCGCCCAGGATCCACGGCACGCCGGGATGATCGCGCGCGTACCGTTCGATGATCCCCGCGTACTCGTCGCGGGCGCGCGCCGGGTCCAGCGGGTTCACGCCGTCCAGCGCGCAGCGCGCCATGCCGACGCCGGCCGAGGGCGGGTGCACGTGCGCGTCCTGGAAGCCGGGCAGGATCATCCCGCCGCCCGCGTCGATCACGCGCGTTCGCGAGCCGACGCGCTCGCGAAGGTCCCGCTCCGCGCCGACCGCCAGGATCCGGCCGCCCGAGATCGCGAGCGACCCCGCCCATCGCCCCGCCGCGTCTCCCGTGTACGCCCAGCCGTTGATCAGCAGGGTGTCGGCGTGGCCGTTGGACGCAACGTCGCCGGCGGGCATGGCGCCATTATCGCCCAGCCCGATCCGGCGCCGGGCGCCGCGTCAGCCGACCCGGGCCAGGACCAGCCCGCCGGCGAGCAGCGGCATGGCGAGCGACAGCGCGCGAAGCGCGCCCTCGGGCGCGGCGCGAAGGCTCGCGGCCGACAACGGCTCGGCGCGACCGTCGCCGAGCGTCAGCGCGCCGTCGACGCGCACGACCTCGCGGCGGAGCCGTCGCACCGGCGTGGACAACACGCGCTGCGCCCACGACGCGGCGGCGCAGGCGGCCGCGACCGGGATCGCGGCCCATCGCAGGTTGCCCGACTGGGCGAACGCTCCCGTCAGCGCGGGGAACGCACCCCACGCGAGCGCGAACCACAGGTCTGAGTGGAACGCGCCGCCGAACAGCTCCAGGTTGTACGCGAGCACGATGAACGTGCCGAACCCGATGAACGCCAGCACCCACCACCCGACGAGCGTTCCGCCGTAGATCCCGAGCGCGACGGCTCCGGCCAGCGCGACGAGCGCCGCGGTCCACAGCGCGCCGTCCGGCAGCCGCGTGCCGAGCGGGCGGCCCTTCAGCTCGTCCAGCGCGTGGGCCGTCACGCCGACGCCCAGGAAGAACCCGGCCACGGTCAGGCCCAGCAGCCCCAGGTCCAGGGCCGTCGCGGTCACCGCGCCGAGCGCCACGTAGGACAGCATCCACACCGTGTACGGCGGATGCAGCAGCGACCACCAGTCGCGCCAGCCGCCGGGCGCCAGGGTGTAGAAGGCCGGCCGCTCCGGCGTGGGATCGTCCGCGCTCACGGCCCCGCCTTCGTCCCCCAGATCACGACGCCGCCGCCGACGCTCATCACCCGTGCGCGCACGTCGGGCATGCCGGCGGCGCGCCACATCGCCAGCTGTTCCTCCAGTGGATGGCGGCGGTAGAACGCCGAGATGCTCGGTCCGAGGAAGCCGCCGACGCGGCCCCACGCCGGTCCGAACCCCCGCCCCGCGATCGGGAGCCCGACGCGGGTCCACAGCCACCAGAGCGACCACCAGACCGGGTTGCGCGGCACGTGGAACTCGAGGTTGGCGAGCGTGCCGCCCGGGCGCAGCACCCGGGCCAGCTCCGCGAGCGTCGCGGCGGGGTCCTCGACGTAGCGCAACAGATAGGTGAACGACACCGCGTCGAACGCCTCCGAGGCAAACGGGAGGCGCTGCCCGTCGCCCTGCACGAACCCGATGCGCGGCGACAGGCCGGCCGCGTCGACCCGTTCGATGCCCGCGCGCATCATGGGCTCGCTCTGGTCGACGCCGACCACGGCGGCGCCCGGGCTCGCCTCCGCGATCACCAGCGCCACGCCGGCCGTGCCGGTGGCCACGTCCAGCACCCGCCCGCCTGCCGGAGCGCGCAGCCGCGACACCATGAACGCGCGCCAGCGGCCGTTCTGGCCGAACGAGAGCACCTCCGCCAGCCGGTCGTACCGATCCGGCAGGCCCGCGAACAGCGCGCGCGCGTGGCGCGATCGGGAACCGACGTCGGCCGCCATCGCGGGCAGGATACCCGGGCGAAGCCGGCGCCGCGGCCGAGGGCACCCGCGATGGACCGGGCGGCTCGCCGCGTGATTGGATACCGGTCCGCGGATCGCGTCGACCTCGACCGGATCGCGCCCGCCCACCGAGACAGGGAGACACGATGCCGAGCCGAACGCCGTCCGCGCGATCTTCGAAGGCCCGCACGACCGCCGCGGCGGCGCCGCGTCGGTTCCGTCCTTCGGATCTCCTCAAGCAGATCCAGCTGAGCTCGCTGGCCGTCTCGCCCGACGGCGCGACGGTGGTCTACGGGCGGCGCACGATCGAGAAGGGCGAGTACCGGTCGGGCCTGTGGCGCGTGTCGTTCGGCGGCGGACGGCCGGAGCGGATCACGGCCGCCGGCGCCGTCGACTGGCGGCCCCGGTTCTCGCCCGACGGCCGGCGGCTGCTGTTCCTGTCGAGCCGATCGGGACGGACGCAGCCGTGGGTGATGGGGACGGCGGGCGGGGAGCCGCAGCCGCTGGCGGAGTTCGACGGCAACGTGCGCGCCGCCGAATGGTCGCCCGACGGCCGCCACGTCCTGGTCGTCGCCCCCAGCGGCGAGGATCGCTACCTGGTCGGCCCCGCCGATGATCCCGTCGCGCGGCGGATCACGGACTTCACGTGGCGGTTGGACGGGTTCGGCGTGCGCGACCAGTTCCACTCGGCGTGGATCGTCGGCGCGAACGGCGGCAAGCCGGCGCGCGTGACCGATCCGACGTTCGAGGTCTTCGACGCGTTCTGGTCGCCGTCGGGCGATCGGATCGGCTTCCTGGCCGACCTGCGCGACGAGGCGGCGGTCGAGGAGCTGGCGCAGGCGTGGTCGATCCCGTCCGCCGGCGCCTCGCGGAAGCAGAAGCAGAAGCCGAAGCCCCTCGCGTCGCTTGCCGGCGCGATCGCCGGCGCGTCGTGGGGACCCGACGGCTCGGTCGCCGTCGTCGGCGTGGACCTGCCCGGGTGGCCGGAGTGGGCGAACTACGAGCTGTTCGTGTCGAAGGGCGGGGCGTCGCGCGTGCTCGGTCGGGAGCTGGACCGTTCGGCGATGAACTTCTCGTTCGGCGACCTGATCGAGACCGAGGTGTTCTTCGCGCCGGTGATCGCGTGGCAGGACGCGTCGCACGTGCTGGCGCTCG
>DASXAQ010000055.1:0-18662 GCA_036406615.1 Actinomycetota bacterium
AGTCATTGCCGGGGCAACAGGGGTGCTGGTCGCCGGCGCGGTAGCGCTCGCGGCCACGACCGCGTTCGCCGGGACGTCTTCGGCCAACGTCACCTACAAGTTCGCCGGTCTCATGGGCATCGCCAGCTCGCAGGCGGCGACCCTGAACGTGGTGAACGTCGCGAGCTCGAGCTGCACGGCGAAGCTGCAGTTCGTGGACGCCAACCGCGTGGTGGTGGCCTCGAGCCAGGTCACGATCGCCTCGGGCCACGCGGCCTCGTTGGTGTACACGCCGACGCTGGTGCCCCCCAACCGCACGGAGGTCCGCCCGGTGGTCGTCTCGGTCGGTGGATCGTGCAAGTCGCTGGCCCCCACCGTGGAGGTCTACAGCACCGTCACGGGCTCGACCGTGGTGGAGGAGTTCGGAAACCAGTCGCGCATCGGCTAGTTGCGCGCACCGCCCATGACAACGCGGAGCCGGTGTGAGCGTCTGGCGGGGTGGACGTCGCGGTATCCGGATCCGGAGGCGGACCCGGCGCGAAACGCTGCCGCGCGTGCCGACGAGGACGCGTTCCTCGCGCGCTTCGCCGGCCTGGACACGCTGACGCGATCCCAGGCCCGTCGGCTGGTCCAGTGGAAGTTCGGTTCCATGCCGCACCGCCGGGTCCGTGCGCTCCGCGGCATCGACGCCGACGCCTGGGCCGGCCGCACCGGACCGAGCGCACGCGACGCGATCCGGGGCGCGCTGGCGGCGACCGACGACCGCGAGGCGCTCGACCTGCTCGCGAATCCCACGAGCGGCGTCTACGGCTTCGGACCGGCGATGGGCAGCGCGATCCTGGCGGCGTGCCGCCCGCAGCGGTTCACGGTGGCCGACGCGCGGGCACTCGCGGCGCTGCGGCGGCTCAGGATGATGCCGGCCGGCCCGGCCTCGTTCCGCCTGCGCGACTGGGTGCCGTATCTCGCGGCGTGCCGGGCGCTCGCCGCGGCGTGTTCGATGAGCCTGCGGGACGTGGACCGTGCGCTCTGGGTCGCCGGCGGCCGATCAGCAGCGACGCCGCGACGCCGACCGCAAGGATCGCGCCGATGACGCCGAGCGAGATCCCCGTCGGGACGTGGACCCACGGCGACAGCACCATCTTCGCTGCGACGAACGCCAGCACGGCGGCCAGGGCGGGGCGCAGGTGCTCCAGCGACCCCACCGCGCCGTGCACCACGAAGTACAGCGACCGCAGGCCGAGGATGGCCAGCGCGTTCGACGTGAAGGCGACGAACGGATCGCGCGTGACCGAGAAGATCGCCGGGATCGAATCGATCGCGAAGACCACGTCGGTGACGTTCACCAGGACGATGGCGGCCAGCAGCGGCGTGGCGGCAAGCCGGCCCGACGACCGCGTCAGCAGCTTCGAACCCTCGTAGCGGTCGGAGACCGGGATCAGCGAACGCGTCCAACGGAACGCCCGGCCCTCCTCGACGTGGCGGTCGCGAGCGAAGCGCACGGCGGTGGCCAGCAGGACGGCGCCGAACACCAGCGCCGTCCACTCGAACTGCTGGATCAGCGCGGCCCCGCCCAGGATGAACCCGAGGCGCATCAGAATCGCGCCGACCACGCCCCAGAACAGCACCCGGTGCTGCAGCGCCCCGGGCACGGCCAGGTTGGCCAGGATCAGCACGAAGACGAAGACGTTGTCGACCGACAGGCTCCACTCGATCAGGTAGCCGGCGACGAACTGTCCGGCCGTGTCGGCGCCGCGCCACCACCACAGCAGCCCGCCGAACGCCAACGCGAGCGCCACCCACGCGATCGTCCACGACACCGCTTCCCGCACCGCGATGGTGTGCGCGCGCCGGTGCGCGCCGAGATCGATCGCGAGCAGCAGACCCAGGGCGAGGCTGAACGCGCCCCACGCGTACCACGGAACCATCCTTCGCACCCCCAGCCGGTCGCAGGCGCTGGGCTCGAGGTCTCTTCCCGCACCTCGGTGCGTCGACCCGCCGGGTCGTCCCTGCGCGACGACCGTGATGGCGGCGGGTGGATCGCGGGATCGCGTGTCGCTTATCCCGCGCGGAGTACTCCCCTCCGAACGCGGATCAGCCTACCAGGCACGCCGGAGCGTGACGTTCGTACTCGACGCGCATGGCGCGGGTCGGTGGCCCCTGCCGGTGCCGCGGCCCGAAGATGCTCGCGGACGCCGATCGGGAGCAGGACATGGACACGGGAGCCACGCGAAGGCCGGACGCATCGGACCGGGACCTGATCGATCGCGCCATCGCGGGCGACGCGGGCGCGTTCGACGCGTTGATCGAACGCTATGGGGACCGGCTCGACCGGTTCGTTCGATCGCGCGTCGCCGATCGTGACGCCGAGGACGTCCTGCAGGACGTCCTGGTGGCGATCTGGCGCGGCATCCCGGCCCTGCGATGGGAGCGCCCCCGGTCGTTCGCCGCCTGGGCGTTCTCCGTCGCCCGCAACCGCGTCGCGGACCACCACCGCCGCGCGAGCCGATGGGCGTCCCACGCGGACGCGGAACCCGAGCCGGAGGCCGTGGAGTTCGAATCCTCGACCCTGGCCGCCCAGACGGCTACGCGATGGCTGGCGGCCCTGCCCTTCCGGCAGCGCCGCGTGCTCGAGCTGCGCGTGCTTGCCGGTCTTTCCACCGACGAGGTCGCGGCCGCGACCGGCATCAGCCTGCCCATGGTCAAGACGCTGCAACACCGAGGACTGATGCGGCTTCGCCACGCCCTGGACGACCGCGCGGCCTGAGCGCCGCCCCACGGACGAGGCGCCTCGCGTCCGAATGTCCTGAAGGTGGAAGGCTCCGCCCTCCGACGTTCACCCCCGTCGAAGGGCGGAGCCGGGGCCGGCCCTGAGGATCAGAGCCCGGTGCCCAACCCGATCGGGATGCCGGCCACGTTGCCTCCCGTGGAGCCGGTGGTCGTCCCGCGGCGCTTCTTGCGGGTGCCGGCGTGGATCCCGCCGACCTTGGAGTTGCCCGCGCCTACCCGCATGCGCGACGAGTTCCGAGCCGGCGACGCGCCCTGGACCCGGGTCTGCTTGGTACCGCCCGACGTCTTCGGCCCGCCCAGCTTGCCCCGGCCGCCTCCCCTGGCCGAGACGTGCGTGCCCGCCGCATGGGCATTCGCCGTCTTCTTCCCCGACCGGTACCCCACGGTCTTGTGCGTGGGCCGGACGGTGGCCCGGGTGGGTTTCGTCTTCGCCACCGCCAGGGCCGCCGGGATGGCCAGCGCTACGACCAGCCCGATGATGAACGCGGTCCTTCTCATCTCGCACGCCTCCTTCCTCACAACGCGTTCCCGTTCGGGAAGAAGGTCGCCGCGCCGGCCCCTCGCGATATCGGGCGAACGTACTTCTTCGGCTCACCCCATTGCCCGAAATCGCCCGATCCCGCCTAGGATGCCCCCAGGGGAAGCACGTCCGGCATCGGGGAGGCAGAGATGGGGAGGATTCGAATCGTCGCGGTCGGCCTCGCGCTGACCTGCGCATCCACCATGGCTGCGGTCGGCGCGCTGTCGGTGGCGCCCGCGGCAGGGGCGACGAACGAGCTCGCGAGCGTCAGCACGGACGGGATCCAGGGCAACGACATCAGCGGCCGCTTCGCCGGCCCCGCGATCAGCGGGAACGGCCGGGTCATCGCGTTCGACTCGCAGGCAACGACGCTGGTCCCGCACGACACGAACCACCGCGTCGACATGTTCGTGCACGACCGTGACACCGGCGAGACGGATCGGATCAGCGTGGGGCCGACCGGGGCAGAGGCCAACGGCACGAGCACCCGCCCGGCGATCGACGACGACGGGAACCTGATCGCGTACGACTCCGATGCGAGCAACCTCGTGGCCGGCGACACGAACCGGCTCATGGACGTGTTCGCGTTCGACCGGACCACGGGAACGACCCAGCGCGTCAGCGTCTCCTCCACGGGCGCGCAGGGCAACGGTTCCAGCGACGACCCCTCGGTCAGCGCGGACGGCCGCTACGTCGCGTTCGTGTCCACCTCGTCGAACCTGGTGCAGGGCGACACGAACCACGTCGAGGACATCTTCGTCCGCGACCTGGTCGCCGGCACGACCGAGCGCGTGAGCCTGAACAGCGCGGGGCAGCAGGGCAACTCGTCCACCACCATCACCGCGATCAGCCCCGACGGAAACTGGGTCGCGTTCGGCTCGTTCGCCACCAACCTGGTCCCCGGCGACACGAACGGCCAGTTCGACGTGTTCCTGCACGACCGGACGACCGGCCAGACGCAACTGGTCAGCGTCGCGAGCGACGGAACGCAGGGCGACGCGACCAGCTTCGGCCCCGCGGTGAGCGGCGACGGGCAGTTCGTCGTCTTCTGGTCCGACGCGACGAACCTCGTCCCCGGCGACACCAATGACCGGCGCGACGTGTTCGTGCGGGATGTGGCCGCCGGCACGACCGAGCGCGTCAGCGTGAACAGCAACGGCGAGCAGGCCAACGGCACGAACGAGGAGCCGGGCGTCCGCGGGTTCCTGGGAAGCTCGCCGGAGATCACGCCGGACGGTCGCTACGTCGCGTTCTTCTCGTCGGCGACGAACCTGGTCCAGGGCGACGAGAACAAGTGCCCACCGATCTTCGATCAGGAGGCGGGCCGCTGCCCGGACGTCTTCGTGCGGGATCGCACGCTCGGCACGACCACGCGGGTGAACGTGACCGCCGACGGGCAGGAAGCGAACGCGGAATCCGCCGATCCCTCGATCAGCCAGGACGGGCAGGTCGTGGCGTTCTTCTCGGCGGCGGGCAACCTGGTGCCGGGCGACTCGAACGTGTGCTTCGGGTTCGGTGGGTTCCCGGGCAACTGCCCCGACATCATCGTGCACGACGACCGCTCGGCGGTCGCGGCCCCCGCGGACCTGTCGCTGCGGATGAAGGACTCGCCCGACCCGGTCCAGGTCGGCGCCCAGCTCACGTACAAGATCCGGGTGGACAACTCCGGGCCCTCGCTGGCGCTGAGCACCACGATCACCGATCATCTTCCGAGCTCCGTCCAGATCGTGTCGGTGACGGCCTCGCAGGGCGGCTGCGACGTGGCGCTGACGACCGTGTGCCATGTGGGGACCGTCCCGGCGGGCACCTCCGTCCTGATCCGGATCGTGGTGCTGGCCACCCAGGCGGGGACGATCCAGAACCAGGCGTCGGTGACGTCCACCTCGCCGGACCCGACCGGGAACACGAGCGCCGTGGTCGAGACGACCGTGACGTCGTAGGCGGCGACCTGAACGACGGCCGGCGGGCGGATCGAACCCGGCCGCTATACTCTCGGCTGCCCCCGGGTGGGGTCACGCCCCCATCGTCTAGCGGCCGAGGATTTCGCCCTTTCAAGGCGGCGACACGGGTTCGAATCCCGTTGGGGGCACAGCCATAGAGGTCCGGTGGAGCAGCCTGGCCGTGCTCGCCACCCTGTCAAGGTGGAGGTCGCGGGTTCGAATCCCGTCCGGACCGCCGGTCCCGGAGCCGTGCGCGGCTCCGGCCTCACCCGGCCAGGTAGCTCAGACGGTAGAGCACGCGGCTGAAAACCGCGGTGTCGGCGGTTCGATTCCGTCCCTGGCCACCAGACGACCCGTGACTCGCCGGCCGCACGCGGCGGCGCCGGGGCCTCGGTAGCCGGCCTCTAGGGGAAGCGGTTATTGCGCCTGGCCGCTGGACTGCGCGAGGAGCCGCTGGATCTCGGTTTCCCGGTAGCGACGGTGGCCGCCCAGGGTCCGGATGGACGACAGCTTGCCGGCCTTGGCCCACCGCGTGACCGTCTTCGGGTCCACGCGGAACATCGCGGCCACCTCGGCCGGCGTGAGCAGCTTCTCCGTGTCGGTTTCGACTTCCACCTTCATGTGACCCCCCCAAGGCACTGAGGTGACGGGCGACGCGTTCTCCCGCTCGGCGCAGAATGTTCTACCACCGGAGAGCTCCTGAACATAGACAAAGGGGACTAACCCCGATAGTGGGGATGGACTAGACCAACACCATCCATTCCACCTGACGAAACACAGCGACAGGACTCCCCGCCAAGGGTCCCCGTCTCCCCGAAACGGGTGGTCAGTTCAGGGATTCGCGGCTCCGGGCCTCCGCCCAGCGGTTGGCCACGCCCTGGTAGATCTCGCCGGCCGTGCCCAGCCCCTCCGGACCATCCAGGGCGTCGATCGCCCGCTGGATGTCCCGGCCGCTATGGTCGTCGTCCAGCTCGTCCCAGGTGAACAGCCCCGCGACCTCGGCGTAGTCAAGCTCGACGAACGCGCCGGGGTGAAACGCGCTCAGCCACTCGTGGAGCTCCCCAACCAACACCGCGACGTCTTCGAGCCCCGCACGTCGAAGCACACGCGCTCCCCGCTCCGCCCGGGCCCGGCAGCGCCCGATGGGCGTCCAGTAGTGCAGCCGGTACCCGCCGTCCTCATCCGGGGTGAGGGTGCGCTCCTCCTCGTCGACCAGCACGAACCAGCGAAGCGGCACGTGCCACGCGCTCTGCAGGATGCTCGGCACCGCCGACGGCTCGCGCCGGCGGAGCCTGGCCAGCTCCCGAGCCGCCCGGCGCGCCTCGGCCTCCGGGACGAACGCGTCCACGACCTCGGCCGGGGCGGACTCGCGAAGCGACAGAATGCTCGCCAGGATCCGAAGCCGGGTTCGCCAGGGACACACGAGGTAGCGGCCGTCGACCAGCCGCACGTCGGCGTACTCGCCCACGTCGGAGGCGATCAGCCCGAGCGGCCCGCGGCCGGAGGACGACGCCTCCCGGTACACGGGCCGGGGCGGCTGGGGCGGGCCGCCGGACACGATGTAGCGCTCCCAGTGCGCTCGCTCCTGCTCCCCGTAGGTGTCCAGGGGGCGAAAGACGCGCAGGTAGGCGCACGCGATCACGTTGCTCATTATAGGTTCGGCTATCCTGCACCTGGTGTCCGTGTTCTCCGAGATGGACGGCGGGTGCGAGGAGGTCGTGTTCGTCCACGACCCGCCGACCGGGCTTCGCGCGATCGTCGCCATCCACTCCACCGCACTCGGGCCGTCGCTCGGTGGCACACGCTTCTTCCCGTTTCGAACCGAGGACGACGCCATCGCCGATGTCGTGCGGCTCGCCCGCGCGATGACGTTCAAGGCCGCCGCGGCCGGGTTGGACCAGGGAGGCGGAAAGGCCGTGATCATCGGCGACCCGCGCACCGACAAGACCGAGGAATTGCTGCGCGCCTACGGGCGGTTCGTCGAAACGCTCGGCGGGCGCTACGTGACCGCGGAGGACATCGGGACCTCGCAGGCCGACATGGACGTGATCCGCACCGAGACGCGCTTCGTGACGGGCGTGTCTCCGTCGCTCGGCGGCTCCGGCGACCCTTCGGTCATGACGGCCTACGGCGTGTTCCTGGCCATACGCGCATCGCTGGAGGAGGCAATGGGCGAGGCGTCGCTCGCGGGACGGCGCGTTGCGGTTCAGGGCGTCGGGAAGGTCGGCTCGCACCTGGTCAAGCACCTGATCGACGCCGGCGCGAAGGTCGTGGTCTCCGACGTGGACGAGGCGGCGGCCGGGCGGCTCAGCGCGGCGCTCGGGGTCGACGCGATCGATCCCGACAAGATCCACGCGGAGGAGTGCGACGTCTTCTCCCCCTGTGCGATGGGCGGCGTGATCGGTGACCGCACGATCCCCGACCTCCGGTGCCGTGTGGTGTGCGGAGCCGCCAACAACCAGTTGGAGCGGCCGGAGCACGCGCAAGCGCTTGCCGCCCAAGGCATCCTGTACGCGCCGGACTACGTGGTGAACGCGGGCGGCGTCATCAACATCTCGGAGGAGGCACGCGGATACGAGGCGGACCGCGCCAAAGCCTCCGTCGAGCGGATCGAGGGAACCCTGGGGCGCGTGTTCGCGGCCGCGCGCGACCGGGGCGTGACGCCGCTGGAGGCCGCCGACGGGATCGCGCGCGCGCGAATCGCGGGGCTTCCACGGCTCCGGGGCTACTGGGCGCCCGGCGACGCGACGTTCGTGCGATCGGAGCCGCGGTGAGCGAGCCGCAGGAGGCCGTCGAGCCACCGGTACGCGTCCTTCCGGCCGGGGACGAGCCCGGCCCCGCGGCCGCGGACGTCGGCCTCAAGGACGAGGACCTGCGCGAGCTGTACCGGCTGATGGCGCTCACCCGCGCGCTGGACGTGGAGTCGACGCTGCTGCAGCGGCAGGGTCAGCTGGCCGTGTACCCCCCGCTCACCGGGCAGGAGGCCGCCCAGGTCGGCAGCGCGTTCGCCCTCGAGCCGACCGACTGGGCCTTCCCGTCGTACCGGGAGCTCGGCGCGGCGCTCGTGCGCGGCGTCGATCCGGTCGAGTACCTCGGCTTCTACCGCGCGACGTGGCACGGCGGGCTCTGGGATCCGGTCGAGCGCCGCTTCGCCATGGTGTCGGTGCCGGTCGCGAGCCAGATCCTGCACGCGGTCGGGTTCGGCATCGGGGCCAAGCTCGACGGGCTGCCGACGGTGGCGCTCGCGTACTTCGGCGACGGCGCCACGTCGGAGGGCGACTTCCACGAGGGTTGCAACTTCGCCGCCGTGTTCGGCGCGCCCGTGGTGCTTTTCTGCCAGAACAACGGGTGGGCGATCTCGGTGCCGCTGGATCGCCAGACGCGGGCGCCGATCTACCGAAAGGCGGCCGCGTACGGCATCGAGGGCGTGCAGGTCGACGGCAACGACGTGCTGGCGGTGCACCGCGTGGTGAAGGACGCGGTCGCCCGCGCCCGGGAGGGAACGCCCACGCTCGTCGAGGCGCTGACGTACCGCATGGGTCCGCACTCGACCGCCGACGACGCCTCTCGGTACCAGCCGAAGGATCAGGTGGAGTCCTGGCGGTCGCGCGATCCCCTCGACCGGTACCGGCGCTGGCTGGTGGCTGCCGGCATCGGGGACGACGGCTTCCTGACGGCGGTCGACGCCGAGTGTGCCGGCGAGGCCGCGCGCGTTCGCGCCGGGGTGATCGCGCTGGCCCCCCGCCCGACGGAGGAGTTGTTCGAGTGGGTCTACGCGCAGATGCCGCCGGCCCTGGCCCGCCAGCGCGACGAGGTGCTCGGGCGAACGGGGACGCACCGGGACGGCAGCAGCGAGCCGAGGGGCGGTGCCGGTGGCTGAGCTCACGATGGCCTCGGCGTTGAACGCGGCCCTTCGCTCGTCGCTCGCATCCGACCCGCGCGCGCTGGTGCTGGGCGAGGACGTCGGCACGCTCGGCGGCGTGTTCCGCATCACCGACGGCCTGCAGGCGGAGTTCGGCGCCGAGCGCGTCTTCGACACGCCGCTGGCCGAGTCGGGCATCGCCGGCGTCTGCGTCGGCCTCGCGATGGCCGGATGGCACCCGGTCGCCGAGATGCAGTTCGACGCGTTCTCGTACCCCGCGCTCAACCAGGTCATCAGCCACGTGGCGAAGTACCGCTACCGCTCGCGCGGGCGCATGGGGATGCCGCTGGTCATCCGGATCCCGTTCGGCGGCGCGATCGGCTCGGCGGAGAACCACTCCGACAGCCCGGAGGTGTACTACGCGCACACGGTCGGATTGAAGGTCGTCGTGCCCTCCTCCGCCGCGGATGCGCACGACCTGCTGCGCGCGTCGATCGCCGATCCCGACCCCGTGATCTTCTTCGAGCCGAAGAGCCGCTATTGGGCCAAGGAGCAGGGCGAGATCGGCGACGAACCCGGGCTGCCCATCGGTCGCGCCCGCGTCGCGCGTGCGGGGACCTCGTGCACGGTGGTCGCGTACGGCGCCATGGTGCCGAGGGCGCTCGCGGCCGCGGAGGCCGGTGCCGCGAGCGGGCTCGACGTGGAGGTGCTGGACCTTCGCTCGCTCATCCCGCTGGACGTCGACGCGCTGGCCGAGTCGGTGACGCGAACCGGTCGCGCCGTGGTGGTGCACGAGGCGCCGCTGACGGCGGGGTTCGGCGGCGAGATCGTGGCGCGGATCGTCGAGGAGGCGTTCGATTACCTGGAGGCGCCGGTGCTTCGCGTGGCGGGCTACG
This sequence comes from Actinomycetota bacterium, assembly GCA_036406615.1. Classification (GTDB taxonomy): domain Bacteria; phylum Actinomycetota; class UBA4738; order UBA4738; family UBA4738; genus DASXAQ01. The sequence goes on from DASXAQ010000055.1 coordinate 9,985, forward strand.
ACACGCCGTACCCGCCGGCCACGCTCGAGCGCCACTACGTCCCAACGCCCGAGCGCATCCTGGCCGCCGTCGAGCGCGTCGCGGCCTACTGAGGGGTCGGCGATGAGCGTCCGGGCGTTCCTGCTCCCCGACCTCGGAGAGGGCCTCGAGGACGCCGAGATCGTCACGTGGCGGGTGGCCGAGGGAGAACGCGTCGAGCTCAACCAGACGCTGGTCGAGGTCAACACGGCCAAGGCGCTGGTGGAGGTCCCCTCGCCGTGGACGGGCGTGGTTCGGACGCTGCACGCGACCGAGGGCGAGGTCGTGGCGGTGGGCAAGCCGCTCGTGTCGATCGACGTGCCCGAGGCCGGCGAACCGGCCGACACGGGGGCGGGGCCCCGCGCCGTGGCGGCAGCCGAGCCGGACGCCGGGGACCGCCGGCCGACGCTGGTCGGCTACGGCGCCGAGCCGGACGCGCCGGCGCCCGCGGCCCGAACGGCGCAGGCTCCCGCCGCCGGCGGCCCCGCGCGCCGCGAGGGCGGCGCCGTGGCGGCGACGCCGCCGGTCCGCAAGCTCGCCCGCGAGATGGGCGTCGACCTGTCCGGCGTGAGCGGCACCGGCCCCGACGGCCGGATCACGCGCGAGGACGTGCTGGCCGCCGGCTCCGACGCCGGCGCGGCGAAGGCGTCGACCACCAGAACGGCGGCGGACGGCGCGGGCGCGGCCGCCGTCAGCCCGGACGACGTCGACGTGATCCCGGTTCGCGGCACGCGGCGCATGATCGCGGAGCACCTGTCGCGCTCCGTGCGCGAGATTCCGCACGTGACCACGTTCCTCACGCTGGACGCGTCGTGGCTGCAGGCGTTCCGCAAGGAGGTCGAAGACGCATCGGGGCGGCGCGTCAGCCCGCTGCCGATCGTGGTGCGCGCCCTGGCGGAGGTGTGCCGCCAGTTCCCCGCGCTCAACGCCTCCTTCGACGCCGAACGCTCGGAGATCCGTCTGCACCGCGGCTGTCACGTGGGCATCGCCACCGACACGGACGACGGGCTGATCGTGCCCGTGGTGCGCGACGTCGGCGCGATCGGGATCGTGGAGATCGCCGAACGCATCGCACAGCTTGCCGAGGCGGCTCGCGCCGGCCGCATCGCGCCCGCCGACCTGTCGGGCGGAACGATCACCGTCACGAACGTGGGGACCTTCGGCGCGGAGTTCGGCACGCCCATCATCAACCACCCCCAGGGTGCCATCCTGGCGCTCGGCGTGATCGAGCCACGGGCCCTGGTCGTGGGCGGGCAGGTCGTGCCGCGGCCGGCCGCCACGCTGTCGCTTGCGTTCGACCATCGGCTGCTGGACGGCGCCCAGGCAGGACGCGCGCTCAAGGCGCTGGGAGATTTCCTGGAGAGCCCCTTCAAGCTCGGGTCGCTCCCCCGGTAGATTGGCGGGCGTGAAGATCGTCTCGCTGCTCCCGTCGGCGACCGAGATCGTGTACGCGCTGGGGCTCGGCGACTCGCTCGAGGGCGTCACGTACGAATGCGACTACCCCATCGAGGCGCGGTCGAAGCCGATCGTGTCCGACACCGCACTTCCCCAGGACCGCCCGCTCTCGCCGTCCGAGATCGACGGGCTCGTCAGCGAGTTCATGGCCGGCGGGACGCCGATCTACGCCCTGGACCGCGACCGCATCCGTCGGATCCAGCCGGACCTGATCCTGACCCAGGACCTGTGCCGCGTGTGCGCGGTGCCATCGGGCCACGTGCGCGAGGCGCTCGACGACCTCGGGTGCCGCGCCGAGGTGATATCGCTCGACCCCAACACGATGGACGAGCTGTTGGACGGGATCGTCACCGTCGGCCGCGCCACCGGCACGCTCGAGCGCGCGCAGGACCTGGTGGGCGCCCTTCGCGATCGCGTGCGACGCGTGAAGGAGGCGGCGCAGCGGCTGCCTTCCATCCGAACGCTCTGCCTCGAATGGAGCGACCCGCCGTTCGCCGGCGGCCACTGGGTGCCCGGCATGGTGGAGTCGGCCGGCGGGACGAACCTGATCTCGTCCGCGGGGGAGCCGTCGCCGCGAGCCACGTGGAAGCAGATCGGCGACGCGACGCCGGAGGTGGTCGTGTTCATGCCGTGCGGCTACTACCTTGAGGACGCGGAGATCGAAGCCGAAGGGCTGTACCAGGTGCACGAGTTCGCGCAGACGCCGGCCGCGCGGGCGGGGGACGTCTACGCGGTGGACGCCACGTCCTACTTCTCGCGGCCGGGGCCGCGGATCGTGGACGGGCTCGAGATCCTCGCGTGGGCCATCCATCCCGAGTCGTTCCCGACTCCTCCGCCCGGTCGCGTGGCGCGCGTGCGGGGCTGACTGTTACGGTGGCGGCGTGCCGGCCGCCCAGAACTTCGTGCAGCCCTCCGACGTGGGCAAGCGCGTCTCGTTCCAGTACGAGCTGCCCAACGGCTATGTAGGCGAGGTGGTCGGCCGCCTCGAGACGTGGGACGAACAGGCGAACACGTTCCTGGTGCGCAACCGATCGGGCGACGTGGTCCGTGTCCCCGCTCACGGCGTGAGGTTCGGCAAGGTCGTCCCGGGCTGAGCGATCCGCCGTGAGCCACGAGCGCCGCGGTTCGTGGACCCGGTGGTGGTTCCGGACCCCGGACGGGCGCGGGTTCCACCGACGACGAACCGACATCGTCGCCGCCGGGGTGGGGCTGGGCGTCGCGGCGGTGTGCGGCATCCTGGTCTCGGCCGCAACGCTGAAGCACCCCGAGACGGCGGTGTTCCGGTGGATCAACGGCTGGCCGGAGTGGCTGTACCCGCCGATGTGGTTCGTGCAGTTGTGGGGCGTGATCGGCGTGCTCCCGGCCTTCGCCGTCGGGGCGGCGCTGCTTCGACGCTTCCGGCTTGCCGCCGCGCTGCTCGCCGCGACGCTGTTGAAACTCTGGGTCGAGGCGGCGGCCAAGGGTCTGGTGCAGCGCAACCGGCCCGCCCAGACGCTGTCGGACGTCGTGCTTCGAGGCAGGGCGGCGGCCCGCGGCCTCAGCTTCCCTTCCGGGCACGCGATGGTGATCTTCGCGATCGCGACCCTGGTGAGTCCGTACCTTCGCGGGCGATGGCGGATCCTGCCGTGGGCGCTGGCCGCCGCGGTGTGCCTGTCGCGCGTGTACCTGGGCGCCCACTTCCCGCTCGACGTCCTCGCGGGGGCGGGGCTCGGCGTGGCGATCGGCGGCGCGTTGAACCTGGCGTTCGGCGTCCCGTCGAGAACCGCCACGCGGGTGCGGACATGACCGGGTGATGAGCGAACCCGGCCACGACGAATCCACCCGCGCCGACGCCGACCTGTGGGAGCTCGCCGGTTCGTCCCCCGCGGCGTTCGGAGCGCTGTTCGAACGTCGCGCGCGGGCGATCTACAACTTCTGCTTCCGGTGCACGGCCGACTGGGCGCTCGCGGAGGACCTGACGTCGGCGACGTTCCTGCACGCGTGGCGCCGGCGCGACGAGGTCCGGTTCTTCGGGACCAGCGCCCTGCCGTTCCTGTACGGCGTGGCCGCCAACGTGATCCGCAACCATCGTCGCGGGTCGGGGCGGGAACGCAGGGCCGTCGCGCGGCTCGAAGCCCGATGGACCGACGCTCCCGACCACGCCGACGAGGTGGCGGGGCGCGTGGACGACCAGCGCCGCATGCGCCGGGTCCTCGAGCGGATCTCGGACCTGTCGGCCGACGAACGCGAGGCGTTCGTCCTCGTCGACTGGCAGGGCCTGTCCTACGAGGCGACCGCCGTCGCGCTGGACGTGCCGATCGGAACGGTTCGCTCCCGGCTCTCGCGGGCGCGCCGCCGTCTGCGTGGCGCCCCGGCGCCCGAACCGCGTGGCGCCCCGGCGCCCGAACCGCGTGGCGCGCAGGCGCCCGAACTCCGTGGCGGCTCGGCGCCCGAACTGCGAGACGACCCCGGCGCCGGTTCGCGCGCCCTCGCCGCCGCCGCGCCGGATCCCATCGCGGGCGGGACACCCCACTCGTCGTCACGAAAGGGCGGACACGAATGAACGCGATCGACGACCTGACCCCCGTTCCCGAGCGCGACCTGCCCCCCGAGCGGTTCGCGGAGTTGGCGTCGCGGCTGCTTCGCGACATCGAGCGCGAGCAGCGACGGTCGAGCCGCGGCCGCCGCCGCGCCCGCGTGGCGGCCATGGTCCTGATTCCCGCCGCGGTCCTTGCCGCGGCCGGCGCGTACGCGCTGAACGGAACGCGCACCGCGCCCCAGGTCGCCGACGAGGTGACCTGCTACCAGGCGGCCGACGTGAACGCGCCCGCCGCGGGCGTCCCCTCGCAGTCGGGCACCAGCCTCGCCGCGATGTGCCGGACGGCGTGGACGTCGGGCTCGATCCACTGGCCCGTCCCCGGGGCCGCCCCGGCCTCCTGGGTGGCGTGCACCGGGCACGCGGGCGGCGTCGACGTGTTCCCCGGGACCGACGTGAACCTCTGCCGGCGCCTCGGCCTGCAGCCCCTGCCGCCCGGCTACCGGGACGCGGCGGCCTCGTTCCGATCCCTCGCGTCGGCGGTGTCCACGCGATTCGCCGATGGGACCTGTGTGGTCGAAGGGCCGGCCGCTCGAGCCGCGCGGCGCATCCTGGATGCCCACGGCTACGGGGATTGGGCCATCCACGCCAAGGGCTTCTCCTCCGCCGCGCCGTGCGCGCTGGCCGACCTGGATCCCGTGAACGGCGTGCTCACCCTCAACGGATGGATCCGACCGAAGCTCGAACGCGCCGCCGAGGCCGCCCTTGATGCCGACGCGTGCGGACCGCAAGCGGCTCTGCTCGCACGGGTGCAGGACTCCGTCGACGCGGCCGGCTTCCCGCAATGGCGGGTGACGGTCGACCATGAGCTGTCGCCGAATTGGCCGTGTGTGGCGGGGTTCAACCCGGACCCCGGCAGCCTGAAGATCGTCCTGGCCGGGCACGCTTCGAGACCCTGAGCCTCGCCGGCGAGACCCGGCTTGACAAACCGACCGGTCGGTCTGTAGAGTCCGGTGCCATGGCGAAGACGACCACCGCCGCCGGCGGCACCGCGGTCCGGGACGCGAGGCAGGCCGCGCCGGCCAAGGCGCCGGCCCACGGCGGCGATCGAGGGGACCTCACCCGGCAGCGCATCCTGGACGCCGCGGCGGCCGCGTTCGCCGAGGGCGGCTACGCGGGCACGTCGCTGAACGACATCATTCGCGCCACCGGACTGACCAAAGGCGGGTTCTACTTCCACTTCCCGTCGAAGCAGGCGCTGGCCGTGGCGTGCCTGGACTACAAACGCGAGCGTTGGATCGGCCGAGTCATGGCTGAGGCCACACGCCACAGGCGGGCGATCGACCAGCTCGCCTCGATCCCGCTCACGCTGTGTGACCTGTACGAACAGGATCCAACCTACCGGTGCATCGGAAGGCTTTGCATGGAGCTCGCCTCCGAGGATCTCCAGGACATCGACCCGGCGTTCTTCTCCTCGGCGTTCGACGGGTGGATCCAGATCACGACCTCGCTCCTGCGCCGGGGCCAGCAGGAGGGGGACGTCCGGGCCGACCTCGACCCGGACGAGGCCGCCTTCATGGCGGTCGCCACGGTCGTCGGCATCGACGAGATGACCAGCCTCATGACCGGCGGCGCGGACTACCGGCAACGCATCGAAGCCTTCATCCCGCTGTTCCTGAACGCCATCAGGGCGTAGCTCCCGAGGGGGGAACCCATGGACACGCGCGAAACCGTTCGATCCTCCAACCAACCAACCGGTCGGTCGAATGGACGGGGCCGAGCCGAACCGACTGCGGCCGGGGCGCGAAAGCCCGGAGCCTTCTCCCGGCTCGGCGGCTTCGTCGTGCGCCGCCGGCGCTGGATCGTGGCCGCCTGGGCCATCGTGCTGATCGCGATGGTGCCGTTCGCCAAGGGCCTGCAGGGACGGCTCGGGCAGGGTGGCTGGGACGTGCCGGGTTCGGACTCCCTCGCCGTGCAGGATCAGCTGGAGACGCGCTTCGCGCAGCAGCCCGCGGCGGCCTACGTGGTCGTGCACAGCGACGGCGACACCGTCGCCGGCCCGGCGTTCCGCTCGGAAATCGCCGCCCTCAGCTCACGCATCGGGGCGACCGCCCACGTCCGGGGTGTGCAGTGGGCGAACTCCCCCGCGTTCGTGTCTCCGGACGGACACACCACGTTCCTCGTCGTCGGCCTGCAGGGCGACCAGAACCAGAACCTCGAAACCGCGCGAGCCGTCTCGACGGCGGCCGCCGCGGACGTGCCGGCCGGCTTTCGCGTCGAGACCGGCGGCTCCTCCGCCTTCTACAACCGCTTCAACGACATCTCCCGCACGGACCTCGAGACGGCCGAAAAGGTCAGCTTCCCGGTGACACTGCTGGTGCTGGTGATCGCGTTCACGACGCTCGTGGCCGCCGGTATGCCGATCCTGCTGGCGCTCGTCAGTCTCGTCGTGACGCTCGGCGGCCTGTACTTCGTCGCGGGCGTCACCGACATGAGCGTGTACGTCACGAACACCGCGTCGGTCATCGGGATCGGCGTGGGCATCGACTACGCGCTGTTCGTCGTGACGCGGTTCCGGGAGGAGCTGCGCCGAGGCCGCTCCGTCGCCGACGCGATCCCGATCACGCTGGCCACGTCCGGCCGCGCCGTGGCGCTGTCGGGCGCGACCGTCATCGTGGCGCTGTTCGGCATGTTCCTGGTGGACATCCAGGCGTTCCGATCCATGGCGATCGGTTCGATGTCGGTGGTGGCGATCGCCGTGATCGGCGCCGTCACCTTGATCCCCGCGATCCTGGCCATGCTGGGCCACCGCGTGAACCGCTGGGGCGTCCCGCTGCTTGGCCGCCAGCGGCCCGAGGGGACCGGGTTCTGGCACCGCTGGGCGCTGTCGGTCATGCGGCGTCCCTGGACGTACCTGATCATCTCGCTGGCCGTCCTGCTTACGCTGGCGCTGCCACTGCTGTCGATGCGGATGGGCCAGTCCGGCCCCCAGACCCTTCCGCCCGGCGACGGGCCGCGCGTCGCGTCGGAGATGCTCGCCGGCGGATTCGGCGCGGGCGTGACCGGGCCCATCGAGATCACGGTCTCCACGGCCGGCGCCACCGCGGCGCAGACGCGGGCCGACGTCGCCCGGCTGGTGTCCGCGCTGCGCGCCGACCCGGCCGTGGCCAGCGTGGGCGCGCCCGTCACCTCCGCGACGCCCGGCCCGGGCCTGGTGTGGCTGACGGTGGTCGGTCACGACTCGCCCGAGTCGCGCGCGGCCGAGACCTTCGTGACGCACCTGCGAACCGACGTGATCCCGTCCGCCGGTTTGGGCGGCCGCGCGCTCGTGGGCGGCGAGACCGCGTTCAACCTGGACCTCGAGCACGCGATCGCGGGCACGCTCCCCTACGTGGTGCTCACCGTCCTCGCGCTCTCGTTCCTGCTGCTGGCCATGGCCTTTCGCTCGCTGCTGCTGCCGCTGAAGGCCATCCTCATGAACCTGCTGTCGGTCGGCGCGGCGTACGGGCTGATGACCGCGATCTTCCAGTGGGGCTGGGGCCAGTCGATCCTGGGCTTCACGTCCGAGGGCCACATCTCGGCGTTCGTTCCGATGTTCCTGTTCTGCATCCTGTTCGGACTCTCGATGGACTACGAGGTCTTCCTGATGACCCGCATCCGCGAGGAGTACCAGCGCACGGGCTCGAACGAGCTCGCGGTCGCGCACGGCCTCGAGACCAGCGCGCGCACCATCACGTCGGCCGCGCTGATCATGGTCACGGTGTTCGCGGCGTTCGCCTCGAGCCGCCTGGTCCCGTTCAAGGAGATGGGGTTCGGCCTGGCCGCCGCCGTGTTCATCGACGCCACGATCGTGCGGACCGTGCTCGTGCCCTCGGCCATGAAGCTGATGGGCGACTGGAACTGGTGGATGCCGTCGTGGCTCGACCGCTGGCTCCCGCGGATCGCGCTGGAGACCGAGTCCGAGGCGCCGGCCGCGGCGACCCCCGAGTTCGAGACCGTCTGACCCCTACGCCGCGCGTGGAGGTCGTCGCCTGGCCCGAAGCCGAAGTGCCCGGACCGCTGCGCGCCCAGCAGGTCCGGCTGCAGCTCCTGGCCTGGCCCTCCGACGGGCCGCCGGACCCCGCGCCCTGGCACGACCCGGCGCTGCGCGCCCGATCGGTGTTGCTGGTCGACGACGGCACCGTGGTCGCGGCCCTGGACGTCCTGCGCAAGCCGATCCGCCACGCCGGGCGCGAGTTCGACGCCGAAGGCCTGAGCGCCGTGGTCAGCGACCCCCGGCACCGCGGCCGCGGGCACGGCCTCATGCTCGTGCGCTCGGCCCGCGACCTGATCGCGGCCGACGGGGCCGACCTCGGCATCTTCACGTGCGATCGCCCGCTGCAGGGGTTCTACGAACGGGCCGGCTGGCGGCACCTTCCCGGGACGGTGTTGATCGGCGGCACGCCTCGCGCGCCGTTCCCCAGCGATCAGTTCGACAAGGTGGCGATGGGCGCGTTCTTCTCCCGCGCCGCGCGCGCGGCCGAGCCGGCGTTCGCCGGTGCGCGGATCGAGCTGTACCCGGGGGAGATCGACCGGCTCTGGTGATCTAGCGGAGCCGCACGCCCGGCCCGTCGGTCACCACGCCGATGGCCACTGCCTCGGCGCCCGCGTCCGCCGCCGCCGCGACCGCGCGATCGGCTTCTTCGGCCGG
>DASXAQ010000056.1:0-9734 GCA_036406615.1 Actinomycetota bacterium
TCAGGCTACCGGGAGGGGGGAACGGAGCATGCCCTGGGCGGCCGTCAGACCGCTTCGGAACGCTCCGCCGGCGTCGCCGAGCCGGTCCAGAAGCTCCGGCTCGACGCCGGCAGCTTTCGAAGCTGATCCCGAAGCGCCTCCAACGACGCGAGATCCAACGACAGCAGCGCGGGCGGCGGAGCATAGATCGCCGCGTTCAGCCGCTCTCGCGTGTCGATGCCCTGCGGGGTCAGCACCACCGTCTTCACGCGACGGTCGGACGGCTCCGCCCGTCGCTCGACCAGGCCGCGCTCCTCGAGCCGGTCGACGAGCCACGTCACCATCGACGCGTCGCACGACAGCGCGTCGGCCATCGCGCGCATCGGCTTGGGCTGTTCGGGGTCCAGCACGGCGAGGGCCTTCATGTGTCCGGGGGTGAGGCCCAGCTCGCGCAGCAGCGCGACCTGCTCGCCGGAGGAGAACTTCGCGAACGCGAACTCGGCCATCAGCCGCCACGCCTCGGCGGCGACCTCCTGTTTGCCCCCGGCCGCGCGCTCGTTCATCTCCGGCTCCATCGTACGCGATCCCGTGCCGATTCTTCAAGTTGCACAATCGTTGATATCAGTGGATACTTCAGCCTACTCAACTTTCCCGGTTCCCCCTTGGGAGGGGTGGAAGCGATCCCCAAATCCGAACCCGCTCGACGTCCGCGACGCCGTTTGACGGTTGACAGACATCATGTGTGACGTCATACTGACGTCACACTGAACCAGAGAGGTGGTGGCATGAGCGAACACGCGATCGTGGTGGAGGGTCTCAAGAAGCACTTCGACGAGGTCAAGGCCCTCGACGGGATCGACCTGGAGGTGCCGGCCGGCACGATCTTCGGACTGCTCGGTCCGAACGGCGCCGGCAAGACGACCGCCGTCCGGATCCTGGCGACGGTGCTGCCCCCGGACGCGGGGCGGGCGGAGATCATGGGCTTCGACGTCGTGCGCCAGGCCGACGGCGTGCGCCGGCGGATCGGGCTGGCCGGGCAGAACGCGGCCGTGGACCCGAACCTGACCGGCCGCGAGAACCTGCGCATGGTCGGCATCCTCAACCAGATGCCGAAGCCGGCGGTGGTCAAGCGCGCCGACGAGCTGCTCGAGCGCTTCGGCCTGTCGCACGCGGCCAACCGGCCGCTTCGGACGTACTCGGGGGGCATGCGGCGCCGGCTGGACATCGCCGCGTCGCTCGTGCAGAGCCCGCCGGTGCTGCTGCTCGACGAGCCGACGACGGGCCTGGACGTGTTCAGCCGCAACGAGCTGTGGGAGATGATCCGCGAGCTCGTGAGCACGGGCACGACCGTGCTGCTGACGACGCAGTACCTGGAGGAAGCCGACCGGCTCGCCGCATCCATCGCGGTGGTCGACGGCGGGAAGGTCATCGCCAACGACACGCCCGAGCGGCTGAAGGCCGACCTGGGCAGCACCGTCGTGGAGATCGTCGTGCGCGGCGACGGCAAGGCCGAGCGCGCGACGGAGTTGCTGACTCGCCAGCTCACCGGCGAGCACGTCGAACGCGAGCGCGACACCGTGCGGATCACGTCGAACATCGGCGCGCGCGTCCTGCTGCAGGCGCTCCGTTCGCTGGACGGCGAAGGGTTGGAGCCCGACGCACTGACGGTGCGCGAGCCGAGCATCGACGACGTGTTCCTGGCCCTGACCGGCCACCGCGCCGAGATCGAAGCCAACGGCAACGGAACCGGCAATGGCAACGGGCACGCGAAGGACGACACCGCCGCGCGCGCCATGGCCGCCGAAGCCGAGGCCGGACCCGGCGCGGCCGTCCAGGCGGCCGCCAACCGCGTCACGCAGCCGGTCGCGGAACAGCGCGGCACGAAAGGAGACGACCGATGAGCTCGACGTCCGTTTCGATCCCCGTCCGGGACGCCCGCGATCGGCGGATTCCCTTCGGGGCGTTCCGCGACACGGTGGAGATCACGAAGCGCAACCTGCTGGCGTACGTCCGCGTGCCGCAGCTGCTGGTGTTCTCCACCGTCCAGCCGGTGATCTTCGTGCTGATGTTCCGCTACGTGTTCGGCGGCGCCATCAGCCTGCCGGCCGGGTTCCCGTACCCCTACGTGGACTACCTGATGCCGGGCATCTTCGTGCAGACGGTGGTGTTCGGCGCGATCGCCACGGCGATCGGCCTGGCCACGGACCTCCAGAGCGGCATGACGGAGCGCTTCCACGCGCTGCCGATGGCCCGCTCTGCGGTGCTGACCGGGCGCACCAGCGCCGACCTGACCCGAAACGTGCTCGTCGTGATCCTGATGATGGTCGTCGGGTTCCTGGTGGGCTGGCGGATCCACACCAACCTGTTGATCGGCGTCATCGGCGGCGGGCTGCTGGTGCTGCTGTTCGGCTACGCGATGTCGTGGGTGTTCGCCACCGTCGGGCTCGGCGTCGGCGACCCCGAGGCCGCGCAGGCGGCCGCGTTCCCCGTGATCGCGCCGCTGGTGTTCGCCTCGTCGGCGTTCGTGCCGGTCAGCTCGATGCCGGGGTGGCTCCAGGCGTTCGCCACGCACCAGCCGGTGTCGGCCGCCGCGTCGGCGGTTCGGGCGCTGATGGTGGGCGGACCGACCGCGCACTACGTGTGGCAGACGCTGGCGTGGGACGTGGGCATCCTGGCGGTGTTCGCGCCGCTGGCGGTCTGGCTGTACCGCCGCCGGGTCTGACCCGCGGCATCTCCGCGACGACCGGCGCCGCCCCGCCGCGTCGAGCGAAGACGGAGGCGATCTCCTTCACGGGGATCGCCTCCGTTGCGTTTGCGCTTGACGAACTTCGGGCAGGAAGGGTCGAATGACCCATTCGTCCGCTGGGCGGCGACCGCCGCCCCGATCCAGGAGGTGGTGCATGAAGTTGAAATCGTCTCGGTTCACCTTGCTCGGTGTGGTCGCCGCGGCGAGCCTGGCGTTCGCGCTGGTCGGCGCCGCGCCGGCCGGCGCGACGACCGGCGGAGGAGGCCCCTTCACGTGCGGCGACGGGTCGCTGCCCGGCGGCACGTACTCGTCGGTCACCGTGACCGGATCGTGCACGGTCGACTCCGGGAACGTGACCGTCACCGGCGACGTCGTGGTGGCCTCGCCGTTCGGCACGCTGATCGCGGCTTTCGGGGGATCGGACCTGGTCGTCGGCGGCCGGATGCTGGTGCAGTCCGGCGGCGCGCTGGTGCTCGGTTGCGAGGCGTCCGCGTTCCCGTGTCTGAACGACGACCCGCACAACCCGACGATGGAGACGAACGACCGCATCGGCGGAAACCTGAACTCGCAGGACGCGCTGGCCGTCCTGGTGCACCACAACATCATCGGTGGCCAGGTCATCCAGAACGGCGGCGGTGGCGGCCCCAGCTGCCGGCCGCGAACGCGCCTGCTCGGGTCGCCGGCGTACGCGACGTATGAGGACAACGTGATCCACGGCAACGTGTCGATCACCGACTGGAAGTCCTGCTGGATGGGGTTCTTCCGCAACTCGTCGACGAGCGTTGAATACCTGCGCAACGCGACGCTCGACCCAGACGGCAACGAGATGGCGACGAACACGATCAACGGCGGCCTGCGCTGCTCGGGCAACGCTCCGGCGCCGCAGATCGGCGACTCGGGCGGCTCGCTGAACGTCGTCACGGGGCGCGTCGGCGGCGGGCAGTGCGAGGACATCGTTCAGCCGCCGCCGGCGTCGTAGGGTCGACCCCGACAGCAGTCACCGAGCATCAGGGGGGACCATGCCGAAGGTGCACAAGGTCGGAGCCGGGACGAAGGACGAGCCGTGGGTCCTGACGACCCCGCCGGGGTCGTCGCAGTACTCGGCCTACCGGGACGGGACGCTCGATCCGCCCGCGCTCGTCGTGGTGGTCGGGTCGACCGAGCTCCGGTACCACCTGCGATGCCTTGACGACCTGCACGCGATGCTGAAGGACCACGGCGACTGGATGCCGCTCGGCAGCGCGGACGAGCAGAAGCCGGCGGCTGAGGGCACCGTGGAGGCGTGGGCGCGCTCGGAAGACAACCCGGTGGGCGGGTGGTACGGCCTGAAGAAGGGGTTCCGTGGGCGGTTCGCCAATTACGTGCCGCCGGTCATGGAGGTCCTGGAGCTGGCCGAGGTCGAGCACAACCCGCGCAACAACCGCATGCGGGCCCGCTGAACCCTGCGCACGGGGGGTACCGTGGTCGTCCGATGGGACGGCCACGGTACCGGCCCGCCTCGCTCGTGGGCGCGATCGTCACGCTGGCGCTTGCCGTGAACGCCTGCACGTCGTCGGGAGCATCGACCGCGCCGACGGCGTCGCCCTCGCCGAGCGCGACCGCGGCGGATCCCTACCAGCAGACGTGGGTGGACACGCAGCCCTGCCCGGTCGCCGACGCGCCGGACCTGCCGGCCGGGACCGGGTGCGTCACCTCGGCCGTCGGCGACCTCGACGGCAATGGCACGCCGGACCGTCTCGTCGTGTTCGCGCGCCTGGCGAACCGGATGCCGGCCTCGTGGTGGGCCGAGGCGATCGTCGATGGAACCGCGACGCCGGCCGTCCAGCTGCCGTACGGGCAGGCGGTCGGGGGAGACGACACGGTGTCGCCGCGGGCGGTCGGCGCAGCCGACGCGAACGGCGACGGCCGCGCCGACGCCTTCGTCGCGCTGTCGGCCGAGCTGTTCCACAGCGGCGCGCAGCCGATCGACGCGATCTACGACGTCACGGACGGGCGCATCACGGCCGCGACGTCGGGCGGGCGGCTGTTCCTGTTTCGAACCGGCGGGATCTCGCGGTACGGGCAGGGGGCGGTCTGCGGGCAGTCCGGCGGCACGCACACGTTCACGATCGGGCATGTCGAACAGGTGCCGGGGGCGTGGGCGTGGACGAAGCGGACGTACGTCTGGCGCGGGCTGACGCTCGTCCGTGGCGCGGCCAGCGCCGGGCGCCTGCCGGCGGACCTGGTGATCAACGACCCGCGCGTCTTCCACTTCTACCGGCTGATCTGCGGGAGCCTGCAGACTTCGTGATCCGCGGCGCGCTCGGCCGCGTATCGGTAGTGTCCGATTTGCTCGGCGTGGACGGCTCTGGGTAGAGTTCGCCGCTCAAGGGACGTCCGGCCGGGTTTGGCCGGACCGATGCCACCGACTTCTCGAGGGGGGATGTCGTTGAACACGGTACGCAAGGCCTTGGCCGGTGTGGTCATCGCCGGCATGGCGCTGCTCACGGGCGGCGCCGCGCACGCAAAGACCACCGCCCAGCAGACGTTCACGCTCCAGGTCGACGCCACGCCGCCGACTGGCGAGCCGTGGGCGTTCCTTCGGTTCTTCCCGAGCTCGCTGAAGGTCCATCAGGGCGACATCATCGACGCGGCGTGGCAGGCGACCGACACGCCGCACACCGCGACGCTGGTGCCAACGACCGACCCGGACCAGTGGCGCACCGACAACCAGAGCCCCGGCGGGCCGTACGCCACGTTCGAGTCGGACTCCGCGATCGGCGGGGACGACAACGACACGATCATCAACCCGGCCGTCGGGTTCCCGTCCGATCCCACGTGCGGCACGTCCACGACGCCGTGCACGTTCGACGGGAGCTCGATCGTCAACGCGGGCCTGCTGAACCCGAACCCGTCCGACGAGCCGTCGTTCTTCACGCAGGTCACGGCGCCGGTGGGGTCGTACTCGTTCATGTGCCTGCTGCACCCGGGCATGCAGATCCCGCTGCAGGTCGTGCCGGACACCCAGCGCATCCCGACGCCGGACGACGTCGCCCAGCGCGCCGCCGACCAGGCGGCGCAGGCCACCACCGTCGACGGCCACCTGGCGGACTCGCGCGCCCAGGCGGTCAAGGTGTCCAGCCTGGGCCAGGGGAACGTGCTCTGGACGATCAACGCCGGCGGCTTCGCGAAGAACGTCTCGGCCAACGAGTTCCTCGACTCGGGCCTGACCGTGCGCGTGGGCGACCAGGTCAAGGTGAACGGGAACTTCGAGATCCACACCGCGACGACGCCGGCCGACAAGGCGCCGAGCCGGGTGCCGTTCATCGTCCCGGCGTGCGAGGTGCCCGGGCCCGACACGCCGCCACCGTGCGCGCCGGGTGTGCAGTTCGTTCTGAACGTGAACTCGCAGGCGCTGCTGCCCACGGCGAAGAACGATCTGAGCACGCCGGAGGCGTTCCGCAACTCCGGGCTGCTGACACCGGGAACGTCGTTCACGTTCGACGCGGCGAAGCCCGGCGTGTACGCGATCGTGTGCCTGGTGCACGGCCCCGAGATGAGCACGGTCATCACGGTCGAGAGCTGACCGAAGCCCGAACGCGAAACGAACGCGGCCGGCCCGTTCGAAAGACGGGCCGGCCGCGCTTCGTTTGCGAAAACCGTTGCGAGCTAGCTTCGATCCTCGGGCGCCTCGGATGCGCCGGGCGTCTCGAGCTCGGCGTCGCCCTCGTGGCGGTGCGGCACGCGCTGGGCGGGGATCGTCCCGAGGCGGCCGGCCTGGTAGTCGGTCATCGCCTGGATGATCTCCTCCTTCGTGTTCATCACGAAGGGGCCGTAGTGCACGACCGGCTCGCGGATGGGCTGCCCCCCGAGGATCAGCGCCTCGAGGTTCGGCGTGTTGCCGTCCTGCTGGTCGTCGGCCGACAGCGACAGCGCGTCGCCGGGCCCGAACACGGCCAGCTGGCCGACGTGGATCGGGCGGCGCTCAGGCCCCGCCGAACCGCGGCCGGCCAGCACGTACACCAGGGCGTTGAAGTCCGCCCGCCACGGCAGCACCAGGCGTGCGCCGGGGCTGAGCGTCGCGTGGAGCATCGCCATCGGCGTGTACGTGTCGCCCGGCCCCGCGTGCCCGTCGACCTCGCCGGCGATGACGCGCAGGAGCGCGCCGCCGTCGTGCGAGGACACGAGCTTGGCCTCGCGCCCGCGAATGTCCTGGTAGCGCGGCGGGCTCCACTTCTTGTCCCGAGGCAGGTTCACCCACAGCTGGATGCCGTGGAACAGACCCCCGGAGACCACCAGGTGCTCGGGCGGCGCCTCGATGTGCAGGATGCCGGCGCCGGCCGTCATCCACTGCGTGTCGCCGTTCGTGATGACGCCGCCGCCACCGTTGGAGTCCTGGTGCTCGAAGATGCCGTCGATCATGTACGTGACGGTCTCGAAGCCGCGGTGCGGGTGCCAGGGCGTCCCCTTCGGCTCGCCCGGCGCGTAGTCGACCTCGCCCATCTGGTCCATGTGGACGAAGGGGTCGACGTCGTCCAGCGTGACGCCGCCGCCGAACGCGCGGCGGACGGGAAATCCCTCGCCTTCGTAGCCGCTCGGCGCGGTCGTGACCGAGCGGACCGGACGCTCCACGGTGACGGCCCCGTCCGGCTCCGCGAGCCGGGGCAGGGCCAGGATGTTCTCGACGGTGATGGCTGGCATGGGCGCCGTCCCTTCAGGTCGTTGCGCGTGCAATCGTTATCGGACACCGGCAGGAACCCCGATGACCCTTCCGACATTCCCGCGAGGGGGAGGCTTTCGCCGCCTCCCCCTCGGGTTCGATTGTCGCGCGCCCGGCGCCCCTACGTCGACAGGCCGAAGACGTAGATCCGGCCGCTGATGTTCTCCGGGAAGGCGTTGTCGGCGCTGCCGATGTACACCTGCCCGTTCACGACCGTCGGCGAGGACGTGACGATCGGCTCGTTGGTGAACCCCGTCCAGATCTGCGTGCAGATGGGGTGCCCGCACGGTCCGGCCTTCCAGGCCAGCACGTCGCCGGTGTTGCGCCCCGCGTACACGACGCCGTTGGCCACGGTCGGCGAGGACAGGATGGCTCCCTGCTCGCCCGCGCCGAAGTCCAGCCACAGCGGCTGGCAGTTACGCCCGCCGCAGCCGCCGGCCGCGAACACCGCCACGCCGCCCTCCAGCCCGATGTAGACCCGGTTGCCGGCCACCGCCGGCGAGCCGCCGTAGAAGCTGTTCAGGTTCGGCGCGTTCCACAGCGGCTGGCACGTGGACTGCCCGCACCCGTTCGCGTCGAACGCGGCCAGCGCGTGCTGCGACGCGATGAACACGGTGCCGTGCGAGATCGCCGGGCTCGACTCGAAGATCCCGACCTTCTTCCCGGTCGATGCCGACCACAGCGCCTGGCACGTGGACTGCCCGCACCCATTGGCGTCGAACGCGTACAGCTTGCCGTCGTCGGCGCCGACGAACACGACGCCGTTGGCGACCGTCGGCGTGGACTCGACGGAGCCGCCGGTCACGCCCTGCCACAGCGCCTGGCACAGCGACTGCCCGCACCCGTTCGCATCGAAGGCGAACAGGCGCTTGCCGAACGTGCCCACGTACACGACGCCGTTCGCGACCGTCGGCGACGACTCCAGGATGGACTCCGTGCCGGCGTTGCCCTGCCACAGCGGCGGGCAGACGGCCTGGCCGCACCCGGCGGCGGAGAACACGTCGAGCTTGCCGTCGTTCGAGGTCGGCGACGTCTGCGATCCGACGTAGACGAATCCGTTGGCCACCGTCGGCGTGTCGATGATCTGCGACAGGTTCGTCGACTTCCACAGCGGGTGCGTGCACAGGGACGCGCCACAGCCGTTGGCGGGGAACGCCCACAGCGTGCCGTCCGAGCTCCCGATGTAGACCACGCCGTCCACCACGGTGGGCGAGGAGAAGTCGACCAGGTCGCCGAGCTGCGCCTGCCAGGTGTTCGTCAGCCGGCGCACGTTCGACGCGTTGAGCGTCGTCTCGAACGGGTTGACCCCCGTGTGGTTGTCGTCGAACCGGAACTGCGGCCAGTCGATGGCCGCGCCCGCGCGCATCGAGTTGCCGGCGGGCGACGTGACGGCCAGGGCCGGCATGGCGGCGACCGCGATCGCGACGAGCGCGACCGCGAGTATCGCCAAAGAAGCACTGCTGCGAACGAACTTCATCTCGGCATCCCCCCTCGTATCCGGCGTGTGGCCGGATCCGGCTGTTGGTGACGTGTTCCTGCGGTGCCGGGTAGTACGGATCAGCCCGGCGAGGGGATTTGGCGGGCAGGCTTTCCCGACGTCGTCGACGCCAGTTCTGTGACGAAGATCACGTCACGGGGCGCGGCGTAGCGCGGCAGCGTCGACGCGACGTGGTCGCGCAACGCTTCGAGGGGTGGCGGTTCGCCCGGATCGGCCGGCACGATGATCGCGACCACGCGCTGCCCCCACGTGGCATCGGGCCGGCCTTCGACCCGCACGTCGCCGACGCCGGGATGCGTGCGAAGCGCATCCTCGACGCGCGACGGCCACACGTTTTCGCCGCCGGTGACGATCAGGTCGTCCAGGCGCCCGTGGACGGTGAGCGTGCCGCCACGGATCGACCCCGCGTCGCCCGTGCGCAGCCATCCCTCCGGGTCGAATGCTTCCGACGTGGCCTCGGCGCCCCGCCGGTAGCCGCGCATGAGTGTGGGGCCGCGAAGCAGGACCTGGCCGTCGCTCGGGTCGATCCGGACCTCGGTGCCGTCCAGCGGCACGCCGTCGTAGACGCAGCCGCCGCAGGTCTCGGTCATGCCGTAGGTGCGCACGACGCGCGCACCCGCGACGCCCGCCCGGTCGAGCAGCGACGCGTCGATCCGAGCCCCGCCGATCAGGATCGCGCCGAACCCGGACAGGTCGACGCCGGCGTCCAGCAGGCGGCGAAGTGCGGTGGGCACCAGCGACGTGAACCGGGCGCCGGCGGCGGCCTCGCGCGAGATGTCGTCGGTATCGAACCCCGCGTGCACGCGCACCGG
>DASXAQ010000057.1:0-3004 GCA_036406615.1 Actinomycetota bacterium
GTCCGTGCACGCCTGCAGCCCGTTGGCCGCCGACGGCGAGATCGACACGCCCTCCGGCAGGGTGACCGTCGCGTCCTTCAGGTCCGCGGTCCCGAGCTGGGCCGGGTCCTCCGACTGCGGCAGCTTGATGTGGATGTCGTAGCCGGACGGCGCATCGGCCTGACGCGTCGTCGGCTCGACCGAGATGCTCGGGTTGAACGGCACGGCATCGCAGCCGGTCGGCCCCGGCAGCGTCGCCGTGTATTCCTTGACGTCCGCCGGGTGCTCGTACGAGTTGATCTTGAGCTTCACCGTCAGGTCGCCGTTGCACGCCGTCGGCATGCGCAGCAGCCACCTGCGCGGGCCGTGGCCCGGCATCCCGAAGTCCGGGCTGCCGACGTCGGACGTGAGGTTGTGGTCGGCCGGCACGCCCCAGAGGGTGAGGACCGAGCCGTAGAGCGCCGCGGCCTGGTTCGTGTCAGCGATCGAGCTGGTGAGCCCGTAGTCGCTCTCGCTCCTGACCGTCGTCACCACGTTGACCGGCGGGATCAGCACCCGCCAACCGAAGCGCGCGGCCTGGTTCGGCCCCGGCTCGAGGTTGAACACCGCGAACTTCATCGGGTTCGGCGCGCCGAAGAGACCCAGATTGAGCTCCGCCACGCCGACGACCGACTCGGCCGGGCACTGCTCGATGTTGCCGAACTGCTCCACCGAGCAGACCGCGGCGCCGTTCGCGCTGCCCGCCAGGCCCGGCGGCAGCTCGACGATCACGTCCTTGATCTTCTCGTCGGGCACCGGGATCAGGCCGCCGCTGCCACTCGGGTCGGGCCCCGGCACCTCGTGCAGATTGAACGTCGTGGTGAACGCGTCCGGGTGCGATCCCGCCTGCGTCTGCGGGTTGCCGGAGGTGTCTTTGAGCGTGGCGACGAAGGGGCCCTCGAGCCCGAACTGCGCCTTGGCCGGTCCCGCGCCGCCGAGCAGCGCCAGCGCCGTCACGCACGCCCCGACCGCGAACCGCATACGGCGGGCGATACCGAGCGATGTCATCGGATGACTCATCTCTGTTCTCCTTTCCATCGCTCTATCGCGCGTGCCGTCGCAGGGTCAGGTGCGCTGTGGCCCTCTTGGAAACCTCCGAGTAACTCACCCGCAGGGTCAACTTCAGGCGCCCCGTCCGGGCCAGGCGCTGTCGCGCGGCCTTGGACAGCTTCAGCCGCAACCTCACCGTTCCGGCCTTCTTCGCGCGCTTGGAGACGCTCCCGACTGTCCGGGTGCGCTTGCCGAACTTCGCGCTGGCCCGCACCGACACGCGTCCCGCCTCGCTCACCTGCACGAGCAGCGTCGCCTTGCCGGTGCGCGCGAGGCGCCGGCTGGTGGCGGCCGAGATGGCCTTGACCTGGAACGCCGCCGCCTGGCCCTCGAGGTTGCCCTTGCCGTTGAAGTCGACGCTGCCCGGCGGGTTGAACGGGGTCGGTGGCGGCGACGGCCGACAGGCGTCGCCCTCGCACGGCGCGGCGGGGACCTTCTGCTGGTTGGCGAGGCCGCCGCCCACGCGCGCGTCGTAGACGTCGTACATGCCGCCGTCGTTGTCGACCGGGACGAGCGCGTCACGCGTGAGGAAGAACGCATCCTTCCCGTCCTTCGACATACCGCCGATGATCGCCGGGGCCGGGTTCGAGCCCGTGCCGAGGATGTAGTTGGTTCCGTTCACCCACAGGTACACGTCGGGCTGTCCGTTGCTGTCCTCCGGGACGAGCGCGTCGGCCGTCTGGAACTGGATCGTGGACCCGTCGTTCGAGATGTCGCCCGGAATCGAGCCGAGGAAGATCGTCGGCCCCTCCTCGTCGAGCGAGCCGCCCTGGGGGTTCGGGGTGACTCCGGCGGGCGGACAGGAGACGCACTGCAGCGTGTCCCCGTTCGCGTCGTAGAGATAGACCTGGGTGACGCCGCCGTCGTTGTCGGGCGTCAGGTCGGCGGCCGACTGGAACACGATCCGCGACGCGTCCGGCGTGGCCTTCGTCGTGCGAAGGCCCTCGCCGCCGGTCCAGTCGCTGGCGTCGGGGAAGCCGCCGGGCGTCAGCGTCGTGATGAACCGGACGCCGCCGCCGTCGACCATGTAGAGGTTCGGGCCGCCCACCGCGCCCTCGCCGCCGAGCGTGTCGTTCGCGACGAAGTACGCGCGCGAGCCGTCGGTGGACACGCGCAGGACGCCCTGGACCTGCGCGCCGGCCGTGGTGTCCACTGCCCCCGTCGAGAGGAACGTCAGGTCGCCCGTGTCGAGGTCGTACCGATAGAGGCCGCCGCCGACCGTCGCATCGGCGGTCAGCTGGGCCGTCGTGATGAAGAAGACGTGGGCGCCGTCCGGTGTCGCGATCTGGAAGTCCACGTCCTGATCGGACGGCTGGCCGTCGCGCGGACCGCCCTGGCCCTCCGAGATCAGCGTCGTCTGGCCGCCCTCGCGCACGTAGAGCTGGCGCGGCGCCCCGCCGGCTGCCGCGCTCCCGGCGTCCGAGAAGAAGATGCGAGAGCCGTCGTGCGACATCGCCGAAGGCTCGCTCTGCGCGCCGATCACCGAGAGACCGATGCCAGAGCGGCCGCCGCCGAGCAGCGCCGGGATCTCGTTGCCCGCGGGGTCGAAGCCGACCTTGATCGTCTGGCCGCCTGTCAGGTCGTAGACCTGGGGCTGGTCCGGCGTGGCGGTCGGCGCCGACTGGACGGCCACGTGGCTGCCGTCGCCGGACATCGCCGAGCCGCCCACGTCCGCGGCCGGGTCATCGACCCCGTTCGAGAGCAGCTGCACATTCAGCGCGTTCTCGATCATGTAGAAGTCGCCGAGGTTGTCGGTGTCGTCGGGCGTGAACGGCGCCTGCGACAGGACGAGCATCTTCGAGTAGTCGTCCGTGAGCGCCTGCGGCGCGATGATCCCGAAGAAGCTGGCGGGCCCGAGCGTGACCGGGTGCCGGTCTATCACCGACCACCCGGAAGGGCCGCGGATGCCCGAGTACTCCGCGATCAGCGCAGCGCC
>DASXAQ010000058.1:0-13147 GCA_036406615.1 Actinomycetota bacterium
CTGAGGCTGCGACATGGAGAGGTCGTTCACGATCGCCCCGACCGCCATCTCGCCCGGGATCAGCGCGTCCAGGATCTCGCGACGGTGCGCCTGTGCGATCGCATTGAAGACGTCCGAGGTGGTGGATGCGCGAGGCACGGACAGCATCATATTCCGATTTCGGCATATGTCAAGATGGGTCCACGCGAACCGTCGCCGCCCACGACACCGCCTTCCCGCTGATTTCACATCCGGAGCCGTGTGTAACTAGGCTTTACGGCCGGAGGGGCTGATGGGGTTCTTCAAGCGCGGGGGTGATCGAGTGACCGACGGTGGTGCCACGCGGGCCACGGCGCTGGTCGTGGCGGCTGATCAACGTCCGGAGGGCGGCGGACCACGGACCGGCGTCGTGCGCGTCGTCGTGGATCCGGGAGCGAGCCAGCGGGTGCTCGAGGGCGAGATACGGCTCGACAAGGAGCGATGGTTGGTGCCCGGCATGGACGTCGTGGTGACGCTGTCGCCAGACCGCGCGAGCTTCGACGTCGACTGGGACACGGTGCCACCGATCGAGGAGCGAGTGGGGGCCAATGACCCGACGCTTGCGGACCCGGCGGGGGCGCTCCGCAAGGTCGCCCATGTGCTCGGCTACTCCCAGGCCGACACCGGGACCTCGCGCGCCGAGCATTTCCAGGCGGCGCTCGAGGAGGCGGGTCGCCGGACTCCCCCGCCGGGGAAGGTTCGAGCTGTGGTCCTGATCGTAGCGATGCGTGGCGCCATGGCCGGAGCCAGCGGTCCCGAACTGATCGGCAGCGACGAGGTGAGCTTTCAGCGACCCAGCGCCACCGTTCTGTCGGTCAACGTTCCCGGTCGCCCCCCCTACGCCGTCTATCTGCGCAAATTCCGGATCCCGCGCACGTCACGGACCGACTACACCGGGGCGGGGTATCCGGCGCTCGTCTCGCAGAGCGATCCCAACGACGTCGAGATCATCTGGGACGAGGTCCCCTCGGTCGAGTCCCAGGTGTCGGACCGGATCGCCAGCTCGATGGCGTTGGCCGAGTCGCGCAACGCCGCCATGACCGAGCAGTGGCAGGCGGCGTTGGCCCAGGCCGGCGGCGATGCCGCCGGGGGTGGCATGACCCCGGAGGGTGGGGCCGCATTCTCGGACGCGATGACGCCCGAGATGCGCAAGCTCGCCGCCGACGGCGCCCGGCAGGCGCTTCAGTACGTGCAGGATCCCGCGATGCGCAAGATGTTGCTCGATCAGTACCGGGCGGCCGGGATCGAGGTCCCCGAAGAGGAGTGACGCTTCGCCGGCCGGGCAATCCCGGGGCGAATCGACCCAATCCCCGCGCGGCCCATCGTCGTTTCGCAATTCGGCTCCGAACCACGTATGCTCGCGCCTCCCGAGAGGAAGGAACGATCATGTCAGTCCTGGTCACCATGCGCGTATCCGGCGATGTCGCCAAGTTCCGCACGACGCTCGACAGCGAGCCCGACCGCTTCCGGTCGATCGCCGACGCGGCCAAGGCCGCCGGCGCCATCCATCACCGTTTCGGCGTCGGCGACGACTTCGTGGTGATCGTGGACGAATGGCAAACGGCCGAGGCGTTCCAGACGTTCTTCCAGACGCCCGAGATCGCGCAGATCATGGCGGACTCCGGAGCCCAAGGCGAGCCCGAGATCACCGTCACCGAGGCGATCTCGTCGCCGGATCAGTTCTAAGTCCCAAGTCCGTCCTCATACCGACCCGTACCGGGTGAGCAGCCGCTCCCGGTCGAACAGCGCCGACACCACGCGCCACGCGACCAGGTCGAACACGGCCAGCAACAGCGCGCCCGCGAGCGCAACCGCGACGCTCGGCGTCAGGACCCGGAACGAGAACAGCGCGATGAGACCGAGCATCGGGAGTACCGCGAGGCCGGACAACTGCTGGGCCACGCGAACATCGTTGGACCGCACCGAGATCGCGAGCCCGACCCAGATCGAGAAGGTGGCGAGCAGGGGCGCGAACAGGATGACCGCGAGCAGTTGCGACGGCTGGTTGACGAGGTGGTTCACCACAGGGGCCGCGGCGGAGACCACCACGAGCCGGTAGATCGCGTACAGCGTGTACGAAATGGACACACACGGCACGACCGCGGCCAACGCCTTGCCGATCAACAGCTCCGATTCGCGGACGGGGGTGGTCAGCACCGGCTCGAGCGTCCCCTGCTCGCGCTCGCCGATGACGGCGTACCCGGCGATCACGGTCGGCAGGATCAGCGGCACCAGGAAGAACGACAGGCTCGCCCCGCCGAGGATGTTTCGCACCACGTTCTCCGGGTCCCCCGGCTTGATGCCGAGCACGCTCAGGAACGGGATCGCGATCACGAAGATGGGCAGAGCGATCATCGTTCCGACGATGAACTTGTTCCGGCGGAAGTCCCTGAGCTCCTTGCGGAACACGGCCGAGGTGCGGGGGTTCATCGCGTGACCTCCACGTCCTCGCTGACGAGCTGCAGGTAGACGTCCTCGAGCGTGCGCTGCACCTCCGCCAGCCGCAGGATGTCGGCGCCGGCCGCCACGAGCGCCCGCGCCAGGGCGGGCGTCGTCGCGGCGGGGTCGTCCGCCTTCACGGTGTAGACGCCGTCCCCGTTCTGCGTCCAGACGTCCGTTGCGCCCGCCGATCCGAATACGGCCGCCGGGTCGGCGAGCGGTCGGGCCGTCCGCACCTCGATCGCGGACTCGAACAGCTGCCGGCGCAGGTCGTCGGGGCGACCCACCACGCGCAGCGTCGTGTTCATGATCGCGATGCGGTCGCAGAGGCGTTCGGCCTCGTCGAGCCGATGTGTCGTCAGAAACACCGTCACGCCGTGCGTGCGCAGTCCTTCGATGAGCTCGCGGACCTCGCGCGTGGCGACCGGGTCGAGGCCGGAGGTCGGCTCGTCCAGGAACAGGACCTTCGGATCGGACAGGAGCGTGCGCGCCAGGCTGGCGCGCTGACGCAGGCCCTTCGAGAGGCTGCCCGCGTAGTCGTGGACCCGCGGGCCCATTCCGACCGTGTCCAGCGAGGACAGGATCCGCTCTCGCATCTGGGCTCGCGGGATGCCGTACAGGCCCGCGAAGTACTCGAGGTTGTCGTACACGGTGAGCCGCAGGTACATCCCGGGGTTCTCCGGCATGACGGCCACCAGGCTGCGGAGCTCCGGACCATCGGCGTCGGCGAGGGGCACGCCCGCCACCTCCGCGGTTCCCGAGGTCGGCCGGATGAGCGTGCCGAGCACGCGCACGGTGGTGGTCTTCCCGGCACCGTTGGGACCGAGGAAGCCGAACACCTCGCCGGCGCCCACCTCGAACGTCAGATCGCGGAAGGCCGTCCTTGGGCCGAATTCCTTGGTCAGGCCGCTGGCCCGGATCGCTGGGGCATCCATCGGAGCCCTTTATACAGAAGTCCCACGACCACGCCCTGACATGACGCCGCGCGAACCAGGGGTGACTTCAGGGATATCCCCGATGGCGGGTGGACTCTCCGTTTCTAGGCTGAGCGGCATGACCCAGTCCATGAACGGATCGCTCGCAGTCGAGACGCACGGCCTCACCAAGCGCTTCGGTTCGCGCATCGCCGTGGAGGCCGTCGACCTCCGGGTCCCTTCGGCCACGGCGTTCGGCTTCCTCGGCCCGAACGGCGCGGGGAAGACGACGCTCATCCGCACGCTGCTCGGCCTCACGCGGGCGTCGAGCGGGACCTGGCGCATCCTCGGCCGCCGTATGCCCGAGGAGCGCGCGATCGCGCTGCGCCGGGTCGGGGCGATCGTGGAGGAGCCGAGGTTCCACCCGCACCTCAGCGGCCGCGACAACCTTCGGATCGTGGCCGCCGCCAGAGAGCCCGCCGCCGACGGCCGGATTGCGGCCGCACTGGAGCGGGTCGGCCTGTCCGCCCGGGCGGACGAACGCGTCGCGAAGTACTCGATGGGGATGCGTCAGCGCCTCGGCGTGGCTCGGTGCCTTCTGGCCGACCCGCAGTTGCTGATCCTGGACGAGCCGATGAACGGACTCGACCCCGCGGGCATCCAGGAGTTCCGCGAGATGGTGGCGAGCCTCGTGCACGAGGGCCGGACGGTCTTTCTTTCCTCGCACCTGCTGGACGAGGTCGAGAAGACGTGCGACCAGGTGGCGATCATCGACGGCGGGCGGATCCTCATGCAGGGCGCGGTCTCCGACATCGCGCGAACGGGAAAGCCGACCGTACGGATCCGCTGCGATGACCTCGAAACGTCATCCGCGCTCATCCCGCTGGTGCCGGGGGTGGAGCAGGTGAGGCGTGAGGGCGAGTCGCTCGTGGTCGTCCTCGAACCGGACCTCGGCGAATCGGCGGACGCCGTCGTCGCGGAGGTCAACCGTCGCCTGGTTGGCGCGTCCGTGGCCGTGTACTCCATCGAGTCCGAGCGCGTATCGCTCGAGCAGCGCTTCCTGGAGATGACGTCGCGGCTGGAGGAAGTGGGATGAATCTTCGACTCGTGAACGCGGAATGGTTGAAGCTCCGGCGCCGGCGCGCCCTGTTCTGGTGGGCGCTGGTGCTGTCGGTCGGCATCGTCAGCGTCGTGTACGCGATCCTCGAGATCCTGCACCTGAACAACCCGGCGCACTACGGTCCGCCGGGCGGCGTCGGCGGCCTGCAGGGATCGATCATCGGTCTGTCGCTGGCCGGGTCGGTGGCCGCGATCCTGGTCGGCACGGCGGCCGGCACGGCCGACGTGTCGACGGGGGTGTTCCGTGACCTGGTCGCGACCGGGCGGTCGCGCTGGGCGCTGTTCTTCGCGCGCGTCCCCGGCGCGCTCCTGTTCTTCCTCCCGATCATCACGCTCGGCTACCTCGTCATCGCGGCAGGCAGCGTCGGCTTTGCCGGTTCGGCGCCGCATGCGATGAGCACCGCGGAAGCGGCGAAGTTCGTGGCGCCGGACTTCGGCCTGATCCTGCGGGGCTACGGGTGGATCCTGCTCGTGACCGGCTTCGACCTGATCCTCGCGCTTGGTCTGGCGTCGTTGATCGGGTCGCGCGGCACGACGATCGGCGTCCTCCTCGGTTGGCAGTTCCTCGCGGCGCCGCTGCTCGCGCAGGTCTCGCTGCTGGGCGGGGCGAGGCAGGTGCTGTTCTCCGCGGCATTCGACCGGCTCATTCCGCAGGCTCTGTTCACCGACCAGGGCGCTCCGGTCATCACGCACAGCATCGGGGTGGCCGTCGTGGTGCTGTTGGGCTGGACCGCGTTCGCGCTCGGGGCGGGTGGATGGCGAACCGCAACCCGGGACGCCTGAGCTGGCAGCTCTCGGCCCGGCTCAGCCTCCCCGATCGCTACGCTTCGTCGCGCCCGATCGCTACCGGGTCGAGGGCTGGTCTCCGCTGATGACCGAGGCCAGCATCTGACGGGTGGCCGCCCTGAACCACGCCGATTCCCCAAGCGGGCGGGACACGAGCATCGCGCCCTCCAGCGTGCCGAGGATCATCCTGGCCGCTTCGCTCGGCGAACCCGTCAAGCTCAGGGTGCCTTCCGCCCGACCCTTCTCCAGGACCGTCTTCAGCCATCGTTCGTTCAGACGCATGAATCGAACCACGGCCTCTCGCATCGGGGGCGGCAGCGTCTGGTACTCGGCGGCGAGCATCCCGCACAGGCACATCCGCTTGTCGCGTAGGACCCCCGAGTACAGGTCCACGTACGCCTCGAGCTTCGCCGGGGCGCCCGCATCGCCCGCGTCAATCGATGCGAGGGCATCGAAGAACCGGGTCGTGTATCGCTCGATCAGGGCGACGCCGAGGTCGGCCTTGCCCGCGAAGTGGTAGTGCAGGCTGGCCTTGGAGATCTGGAGTTCCGCCGCCAGGTCGGCGTAGCTGAAGCCGTTGAACCCCCGCGTTTGCACCAGGTGTTCGGCCGCATCCAGGATGCGCTCGACCGTCGGCGCCCGCTGATCCCCAACCACCTTCGCCACGTAGTTCCTTTCTTCGTCTTGACATCTGACCTACTAGTAGGTCAGGATAGCTCCGTCCATGAGGCCCGGCAACAGGGGAGGTGGGACAGATGCAGCAAACGGAGCACCGGAGCTTCGGCGCACCCGACGACAATCGGGAGTTCCCGAACGGTCACGCCGAGATCCTAAACGTCGGCGATGCCGAGATCGGGCGGTTGGTGTTTCAGCCCGGGTGGCGCTGGTCCAATGACGTCAAGCCCGTCGCCGGCACCTCCAGCTGCGAGGCGCCGCACTTTCAATACCACGTCAGCGGACAGCTCGGGATCCGCATGGATGACGGAACCGAGTTCATCGCCAAGCCCGGAGACGTGACCTCGCTTCCCAGCGGGCACGACGCGTGGGTGGTCGGTGAGGAGCCGGTGGTGGTGATCGACTGGTTCGGGGCGAGCAACTACGCCAAGTCGATCTGAGACTCGTGTTGTCTCGGCCCGGCTAGGGGCGGGAAGTCGCAGCGTCGAGCTCTTGCAGCAGTCTGTACGCGGCTCGCTCAACCTGCTTGTGACGCCACTCGGCGGCACGGTACAGGCAAGCGATCAGACCGCTGCGGTGCAGACGCCGGAAGTCGCCGCACACGAAGGCGTATCGCGCCTTGGTCTCGTCGGCAGCGCCCTCGGTCAACCCCAGGAACCAGTCCGAGTACTCACGCCACGAGTGTTCCTTCAGGAATGCATTCTCATTCGCGGCCTTTGGCTGAACGACGCCCCAGTTGCTGTTCAGCACGTATCGCTTGACCGCGATGAGCTCCCGGGCGTGGGCCACTGCTCGTCTGTTGACGGTGTATGAAGCCATGATGCTGCTTCATACCCGATTCGGCGTGGTGGCCAACCGGCGGGCCGTGCCGACGATCATCGGCCGTTCGGTCCTGGGCGCCTTCGGCACCTCGCCGTGGCGGACGTCCTCGACGCGAAGCGGCGAGGCAGCGATCGTGTCCAGGGTGGTCCGGTTCGGGTAGCAGCCGATGAGCCGGTATGGCAACGGCCGGCGGTCCTGCTTCGCCGCCACGGTGGGGTCTTCGGAGCGGACGTGCTCCAAGAACAGCAGCCGGCCGCCGGGGCGCAGTACCCGCGAGATCTCGGTCAGCGCGGCCGCCGGGTCGGGGACGCTGCACAGCACGAACGTGACCACAGCCGTGTCGAACGAAGCGTCGGGGAACGGCAGCTGCGCAGCGCTCACCGCGAGCACCTCCGCGTTCGGCCTGATCGCTGCAACGCGCCGGCGCAGCCGACCCTCCATGTGCCGGTCCGGTTCGGTCAGCACCAGCCGGGTGACCGCTTCCGGATAGTGCGCCAGATTGAGGCCGGTCCCGGCCCCGATCTCGATCGTGTCGCCGCGCGCCTGGGCCAGCAGTTGCTGGCGCTCCTGGCTCAGACCGGCCTTCTCGGAGGACCGGTTGACCGTGTCGTACATCGAAGCGAAGAGCCATCTGAACATGTCGATTCCCCCTCGTCGAACGGCGTGAACGGCATCACCCGGATGCATCATGAAGCCCACCGGCGCCATCGGCGAGCGAGCGACGGCCCAGACAGCCGCCGGCAGTAGGATGCCGGGATGCCCGACGTCTACGACCGGTTGCCGAAGGTCGAGCTTCACTGCCACCTCGAGGGCACGATCGCACCGCAGACGGTGGTCGAACTCGCAGCCAAGAACGGTCGCCCACTCCCCCTGGAGCGCATCGAGGACCTGTATCGCTACGAGTCACTGGACGGGTTCCTCAAGGTCTTCTGGCTCGTGCAGGAGATGTTGGTCACGCCCGAGGACTGGGAGCGCGCCGCGTACGAATCCGTCGTCGCCGCAGCGCCGCACGGGCTGCGCTACCGCGAGGCGTTCTTCACACCGGCTCGACACCTCGCCATGGGCCAGGATCTGGGTGGCATCGTTCATGGGATCGAGCGCGGATTCCAAACAGCCGAGGATGCGACCGGCGTGCGATGCATGGCCATCTGCGACATGGACCGGGCCTTCGGCTCGAAGGCCGGTGCGGAGCTCATGGAGCGCCTGGTCGAGCTTCGACGTGCGGGGGGCGCCGAGCGAGTCATCGGGGTGGGCATCGACTCGACCGAGCTTGGCGTCGATCTGCGCGACTATGCGGAGGCATTCGAGCTCGCCCGCGCGGCGGGGCTTCGGCGAACGGCGCACGCCGGCGAGGATGTTGGGCCGGAGAACATCGTCACGGCGATCGAGGCCCTCGGTGCCGAGCGAATCGACCACGGCCTCTCGGTGCTGCAGGACCCGGAGCTCACGGCCCGCCTCGCGGCGGAGCGGACCCCCCTGGACGTCTGCCCCACCAGCAACGTCCTCATCGCCAACAAGGTGCCATCGCTGGCCGAGCATCCATTCCGACGGATGCGAGAGGCCGGCCTCCTCGCGACGCTGAACACCGACGACCCCGCGATGACCGATCTCGACCTCGGCAAGGAGTACCGCCTGGCCTCGCAGGCGTTCGGCTGGGGATTCGAGGACATGGCCGCGGTGGCCCTCGACGGAGTGGACGCGACGTGGCTGGACGAAGACGACAAGGCTCGGCTGCGCCGCGAATTCGAACAGGAGATCGCCGGGCTGCAGGACGAACTCACCTCGAAGGAGCACCAATGACCAGCGACGCACACGCAAACGACCGCATCATCGGCAGCCTCCGATCGGCTGATGGCACGGGCATCGTCCGTATCGAAGATCGGATCGACACCGACATCGACGACCTGTGGTCGGCGCTGACCGATCCCAAACGCCTGACCGGTTGGTACGGCGAGGTCGATGGCGAACTCCGACCCGGCGGAGCGCTCCACCTGCACGTCGTGTCCGATGGCTGGTACGGAACCGGGCATGTGGATGCGTGCGAGCCGCCGGGGCGGCTCCGCGTGACGACCAGGGAGACGGACGAGTCCTGGAAGGCCGGCCAGGGTGCGGCGCCGTTCGACGAGACCATCGAACTCACGTTGACCGGCGACGGCGACCGGACGCATCTGGTCATCGAGGTCGGCGGCCTGCCGCTGGACAAGATCGCCTTCTACGGCGTCGGCTGGCAGATCCACGTCGAACACCTCGCGGCCTACCTTGCGGGCCGCGACGCCGGCGACACCGAAGCGCGGTGGGACCAGCTGATCCCTCCCTACAAGGACCTTGCCGCCAAGCTCGGCTAAGACCCATGACCGAGCACGCGGTGGTGGTCGCGGGAGGCGGCCCGACGGGGCTGATGCTGGCGGGCGAGCTGGCGCTGGCGGGGATCGACGTCGCCATCGTCGAGCGGCGCGCTTCCCAAGACCTCGAAGGCCCGCGGTCGCGCGGACTGCACGCGCGCACCATCGAAGTCCTGGATCAGCGCGGCATCGCCGATCGGTTCCTGTCGGAGGGACTGGTGGCGCAGGTGGTGGGCTTCTCGATGATCCGACTGGACATCAGCGACTTTCCCACTCGGCATCCATACGGGCTCGGACTGGTGCAGAAGCACATCGAGCGCATCCTGGCCGGCTGGGTCGACGAGCTCGACGTGCCGATCCACCGCGAGCGCGTGGTGACCGGGTTCGCGCAGGACGGCGCCGGCGTCGACGTCGAGCTCGCGGACGGCGAACCGCTCCGCGCCAAGTATCTCGTCGGGTGCGACGGCGGGGCCAGTGTTGTGCGCAAGATCGCCGGCATCGAGTTCGCCGGATGGGATCCGACGATGAGCTGGCTGATCGCGGAGGTCCAGACGTCCGAGGACCCGCCGTGGGGCTTCCGTCAGGACGCGATCGGGATCCACGCGATCGGCAAGGCGGACGACGGCGCCGTCGGGATCGTGCTGACCGAAGCCACACTGAGACCCGACGGCGAACGGACCCTGCGCGATCTCAGCGAAGCGCTCGTCGCCGTCTACGGGACGGACTTCGGCGCGCACAGCCCCACCTGGATCTCCAGCTTCACGGACATGAGCCGTCAGGCCGTTGCCTATCGCAACGGGCGGGTCCTGCTGGCCGGCGACGCCGCGCATGTTCATCCCCCCGTGGGCGGACAGGGCCTCAACATCGGCATGCAGGACGGGGTGAACCTGGGATGGAAGCTGGCGCAGGTCATCCGGGGCACGTCGCCGGAAACCCTCCTGGACACGTACCACGCCGAGCGCCACCCGGTCGGCGCCCGCGCGCTGCACAACACGATGGCGCAGGTCGCGCTTCGCCGCCAGGACGATCGAACGAAGGCCCTCGGCGACTACGTCGCCGATTTCCTCGGCATGGACGAGCCGCGTAGGCAATTGGCTGCGGAGATGTCCGGCCTGGGCATCCACTACGACCTCGGCGAGGGACACCCGCTGCTCGGTCGGCGAATGCCCGATCTCGATCTGGACACCGCCGACGGTCCGCGGCGGGTTTTCGCCCTGCTGCGCGACGCACGCCCGGTGCTGCTCAACCTCGGCGAGCCCGGCGTGTTCGACATCTCCGCATGGGCGGATCGGGTTCGATCGACCGACGCGACATCCGACGGCCCGTGGGAACTCCCGGCGCTCGGGGAGGTCACCGCTCCCTCGGCCGTGCTGATCCGTCCCGATGGCTACGTCGCGTGGGTGGGAGACGGGACCGATCAGGGGCTTCACGACGCGCTCTCCACGTGGTTCGGACCGCCGGCCGCGCCATAGGAGGAAGCATGCCGAACGCGAGCCGACCCATCGACGACATGATCGCCAAGACCTCGGACTGGCGCGGGGAGACGTTGGGCAGGCTCCGCGCGATCGTCCTGGACGCGGACCCGGAGATGACGGAGGACGTCAAGTGGCGCCGGCCCAGCAACCCGATGGGTTCCGCGGTCTGGGAGCACAACGGGATCGTGTGCATCGGCATCCTCCTCAAGGAACGGGTTCGATTGACCCTGAACGCGGGCGCGAGCCTGCCCGACCCGAAGGGGCTGTTCAACGCCCAGCTGGAGGGCAAATCGCGGGCGATCGACTACCGCGAAGGCGACCGGCTCAACGCGAGCGCGCTGAAGGCGCTGATCCGCGCCGGCGTGAAGCACAACCTCGCGAAGGCCAAGGCCAAGGCCAAGGCGAAGCGGTCAGGCACCAAGTAGGTCCGGCTGCTTCCGCCGGCCGAAGAGGAAGTACGAGATGGGAAGGATGCCGGCCGAGCTCAGGACCGTGATGGACGTTGCCCACGCCCACTTCGGGCCTCGGATCTGTGCGGCCGGGCGACGTTTGATGTCGACGAGCGCCACCAGCTTGAGGATCCCCTCGGCGAACGCCGCGATCTGAAGCAGCCTTCGTTGGTTCTCGCTCAGCTCGCTCCACCGTCGTCGGTTCACCATCGCGATCCCTCCGGCACGATCAGTCCGCGTATTCGTCGTGGCGGCGAACCCATCCCGCACCGCCGTCGCCCTCGTCCCGCCCCTTCGGGACCAGGTCCATGTAGTGGTAGGCGAGGTTCAGCATGTCCAGGCCCCGCTCGTACGTCGAGTACGTGTGGAAGATCTGCCCATCCTCCTCCCGGAAGACGCTGATGCCGGGCGCCTCGGTTCCCGACCACTCGTGCGGCCGGTAGTTGTACGCGACCTCCCCTGTCGCCAGCTCCTCTGGCGTGAACGAGACGCCGTAGTCGAAGTTGAAGTCGCTCCCGACGGAGGACAGCCACGGGAAGGACCAATCCATCCGGTTCTTGTACGCGGCGATCGCAGAGTACGGAGCATGCGACACGGCAACCGCCGTGATGTCCCGCTGGTTCAGGTGGACCGTGATGCCGTTGAGGTTGTCCAGCCAGAACGAGCAGACCTGGCAGGCGGCGTCGCTCGTCCACGAGGTGTCCGGCCCCGCCGTCTCGGGGTTGAACATCGCGTGGTAGACGACGAGCTGGCCGCGCCCGTCGAAGGTCTCACCGAGCGTTTGCCGGCCCTGGTCGCCTTCGAACGTGTACTCCTTCTCCACCGGTTCCCAGGGAAGGTCGCGTCGCGCCTGGCTGAGTTGGTCGCGCAGGCGCGTGAACTCCTTCTCCTTGGCCAGATGCTCCTTGCGGGCCGCCACCCACTCGTAGTGCGGAACCACGTTGTGAGTTGTCATTGGCCCTCCTCCCGCTGCGCGGACTCCGGCGTGTGGGCGAACTAGTCGCCGGCCGCCCATGCGATCGCCGCTTCGCGCTCGGCGACCGGGAACCGCTTCAGCTCCCCCGGCGTCATCCAGCCGAAGAGCGTGGTCATGGTGATCATCCAGTCCAGGTCGGTGACGAGCGCGATCCGCTTCCACTTCCTGAGGTGCTTCATGCCCATCTTCATGTCGTCCCAGGCGGCCCCGCCCGACATCCCGTGCCACTGTTCGAACACGAGGACGATGCGCACCTCCTTGCCCTGGTCCCAGACGCTTCGCACCGCGGGCATGAGCACGTCCTCGTAGTCGGAGGACTGGATCTCGTCGACGGCCTCGAACCCGAGGACTCCTTCCGGCAGATCCGAGATCGGTTTCAGCATGGACGGAACGCTAGCACCAGGCGCAGAACCATGCAGTCTTGCCCGCCGGCGAACGCTGACCTACGGTGTGGATGTCACGCCGAACGGTGAGGAGGCTTCGGTTGAGGGGGCGGCGGGGCTGTTTTCGATCCGCGCTGACGGTTGCCTCCATCCTCGCGGTGCTGGTGGCCGCGGCCCCCGTCTGGGCCCGAGCCGCTGAGAGCGACGACGGAGTCGGATCCATCACGGAGTTCCCCGTCCAGCCGGGTGACTTCGTCGACGGGATCGCCGCGGGACCCGACGGAGCCTTGTGGTTCTGCCTGCCGAATGGCGGCGGGTTGAACCGCATCGGCCGCATGACCACGTCCGGGAAGTACCGGACCTACCCGGTGCCCACGCAGAACAGCGACGTCTTCGACATCGTCGCCGGGCCGGACGGCAACATGTGGTTCACCGAGTACCTGGGCGATCGCATCTCACCACTTCGGGATCGCTCACCGAGTGGGCGGGATCCGTCGGCTCGGAGTACACCGACATCGCTCCGGGCCCCGACGGCAACTTGCGGTTCACCGACTACCGCGGCAACAAGATCGGGCGCATCTCTCCCGCCGGCATCTTTCTCCGGCCGTCCTTCAAGTTGCCGCACGGTGGGCTCCCGCTCGGCATCGCCCCCGGTCCCGACGGCAACATGTGGTTCACCGAATACGGAGGGAACCGCATCGGGCGCATCACCCCTGAGGGCGTCATCACGGAGTTCGGGGCGGCGGCCG
>DASXAQ010000059.1:0-9514 GCA_036406615.1 Actinomycetota bacterium
GCGGGATCGTCGGACCAGTCCCCGGCGAGCATGATCACGAGGATCTCGTCGACGCCATCGGTGGCCAGGTCGGGGTCGATCACCGGCGCTCGGTCCACCGCGAGGTCGGCGTCGGCTCGGTGGACGGCTGTCTCCTGCGCCATTCGCCTGGCCCAGAACCCGACCGATTGGTCCGGCGGCCACCAGGTGGCCGAGGGATCGTCGGGGCCGTGCGCGTCGAACATCTCCAGGATTCGGCCGTGGGCGTCCCGGAACCACTCGACGGGGTCGCGATCGGCAGGCCATGCCGGCGGCCACGGATCCGGCTGGCGGCCGAGCTGGGTGCACACGATCTTGTGCTCGTACACCTCCGCCACGTGGTTGGCCAGATCCCGCAGCGTCCACCCCGGGCAGGACGGCACGGCCAGATCCGGATGGCCGTCCACCTCCGAAGCAAGTCGGTCGCCGTCCGCTCGGACGTGCTCCACGTAGGTTCGGTAGTCCATCTCGCCAGGATAGTCAGTCCGTCGAACGAGCCTCGGCTCGGTACGTGGCGATCACAACGCCGGTCGGCGTGGCCTTCGTCTCGGCAAGCTTCATCGTGAGCGCTTGCCCGTCTTCGGCAAACAGACGCACCCCCGCACCGAGCACGAGGGGGTGGATGAGCAGGATGAGTTCGTCGACGAGGCCATGCGCCATGAGGAATCGGACCAGGTCACCGCTGCCCAGGACGAGAAGGTTGTTGTCGCCTTTGAGTTCGGCTACGGAGTCCGCAATGTCTCCGGTGAGCAATGTGGAGTTCATCCACGGAAGTGGCTCGCGCAGCGTCGTCGACGCGACGTATTTCTGGGCCCGATTCAGAACGTCGGTGAACGGATTGTCGGTCTGGTTCGGCCAGACGGCGAAGAAGTCCTCATAGGTTCGCCGGCCGAGGAGTAGGCCGCGCCCGGTGCCGAGGTCCATGTCTTCCCACATGCTCGGGTGGGCGTAGGGCACGGCCCACCCACCGCGCTCGAATCCTCCACGCCGATCTTCGTCGGGCCGCGCCGGCGCCTGCATCACGCCGTCGAGCGACACGCTTTCGAACACCACGACTCGGCCCATCCCGGACCTCCCTCCCTGGTATGAAATGTCCAACGCTGGCAGCGTAGCCGCGGCGCTAGGCTGGGGGCATGGGGGTCACCTACGAGTGGCGCGGCCGCTTCGCCAACGACGAGTTGAACGCACTTCACGCCGAGGCCTTCGAGACGGTGGCGTTCGACGACTCCGAATGGGACTGGGTCGACCTCGTGCATCGGTACAGCCTGGGCTGGGTGGTCGCCCGCGACGACGAAGGTCTCGTCGGTTTCGTCAACGTCGCGTGGGATGGATCGGTGCACGCGTGGCTCCAGGACACGATGGTGCGAACCTCAGCGCGCCATCAGGGCGTGGGGACGGCGCTCGTCCGCATGGCCGTCGAGGGCGTCCGCCAGGCCGGATGCGAATGGCTGCACGTGGACTTCGACGAAGATCTGCGCCGGTTCTACGTGGACGCGTGCGGCTTCGCGCCGACCGGCGCGGGGCTGATCAAGCTGTAGCTCGGCGGCGGGCCGCGGTCAGATCGCGGCGCGCCTGGATCGACGACCGCGTCGCCGACCTGGCCGACTCAATCGAGACCGAGCATGCGCGCGGCGTCATCGGCCCCGCAAGTGATTCGACAAACAGGCAGGTCCTCGGGATGGAGCAGGCACACGGTCGTGCGGAACGGTTGAAGGACCGGTTCTCCGGATGTCATCGTTGCACCCTGCAGTTGCCGAGCGGGAGAGGAGATCTGTCGTGCGCGTACTGATCTCGGCCGACATGGAGGGTGTGACGGGAGCGACCGGGTGGGATGACGTCGATCCCGCCAAACCGCAGTTCGAGCGCTTCCGGCGGCTGCTCACGGGCGACGTGAACGCGGCGATCGCCGGCGCGTTCGATGGCGGGGCCGACGAGGTTCTCGTCAACGAGGCCCACGATGGCATGCGCAACGTCCTCATCGAGGACCTGGACGAACGCGTGCAACTGATCAGTGGGCTGCACAAGCCGCTGGTCATGATGGCGGGCCTGGACGACTGCAACCTGGCCTTCTTCGTCGCCTACCACGCACGAGCCGGCGAACCGGGCGTGCTGGCGCACACCATGACCGGGGAGTTCATGAACGTCGAACTGAATGGCGAGCCGGCGTCGGAGGCGCGCCTCAACGCGGCTCTGGCCGGCCAGGTGAACGTTCCCGTCGGGATGGTCAGCGGCGACGACGTCATCTGCGCCGAAGTCGAGAAGCTGTTCCCGGGAGTCCAGACCGCGGTCGTGAAGTACGCGATCGACGACTTCAGCGCGCGCTGTCTCCCGCCGGCAGCATCGGGGCAACGCATCCGCGACGCCGCGCGCCTGGCGACGGTCGAGCGGGACTCGCTCGCGCCCTATCGTCTGGACCCGCCGTACACGGTCCGGGTGACCCTGCGCGAGGCCGCCCAGGCCGGGGCCGCATCCGCCGCTCCCGGGATCAGCCGCGAGGGCTCGACGAGCGTCTCGTTCACCTCGAACGACTACCGCGAGGTGTACGGGGCTATCGAGGCCATCGGCACGATCGCGGGCCGGGTGCGCTAGCGGGTCGCTGCGGATGTGCGGACGAGGCGGAATCCATCCCCCTCATGACGTCGTTGGGGGCCCGGAGATGGGGAGCGTGTTTCCAAGGTTCGCGTAGGTGACCGTGTAGCTCCAGGCCGAGGCGCCCGCGCCCCACGCGACGGCGATCCGCTGGATGAGGTGGTCGGATCCGACGGTCACGGCGATGCGCAGCAGCGCGTTCGGATCGGCGGCCTCGCCGTGGGCGACGAACCCGAAGGGAAGCACGCGGATCCTCTCTCCGGTCCGGGGATCGCTCGTGAGCAGACGTGCGGACTCTCGACCGCTGAAGACGGTGGTTCCGTCCTGACCGTGCCGGATCTGGAGGTCCTGGATCCCGCCGACGATGTGCCGAAACGTGTTGCCGGCGATGCCGTTCAGCGCGGGCGCGATGTACCGCTGTCGCATGTAGCCCGACACCCCGCCCTTGTCGACGGCGGCCCAGGATCCCGCGACCTTCGTGAACAGGACGCCATCCACGAAGAGCAATCGACCTGGGGAGCCGACCCCGCTGCCGACCACCGAGGCGTTGCCCTGGTTCCAATGCACCGTCTCGGCCGACCAGGGCCGGCCGTTGTGCGCCATTCGGACCTCGACCGTGCCGGAGTGACGGGCAGCCGCCGCGGTCGCTGCGCCGGCCTGTTCGACCGCCGCTTGGGCGCTCTGAACGCCGCCGCCGCCCGCGGGGGAGAGCGTCATGATCAGCGCCAGCGCGGCCGCGGCCGCGGCCACCAGGGCGCCGCCGAGGGCGAACCGCCGGCTCCGGCGGCGCGTCGGGGTGCGACGATCCCGCGTTCGCGACCCAGTGATCGCCTCGGCCAATCGAGTCTCGGCGCGGTGCCGATCGGCACGGCTCGGAGCCTCCATCGGCACGAAGCGGGAGATCAGTTCGAGGTCATCCACGTCGTTGCCTCCTTCCGAAAGGGGAGTGGCCCGTCAGTGTCCAGATCCTCATAAGGATCCCGGCGTAGTTCGTGTCGCGCGCGGGCACGAGCCCGGCTCAGCCGCGAGCGGACCGTCCCCGGCGCGATGTTCAACGCTCGAGACACCTCGTCGGGGCTGAGCCCGGCCCACGCCACCAGCAGCAGGACCTCCCGTTGGTCGGCCGGCATCGACGCGAGTGCCTTCGCAAGCGCGGGTCCCGCGGCCCGGCTATCGAGCCGGTCCGCTTCGTCTTCGTCGTGCTCGACGTCCAGACGCCCCGCCTCGCGGGCATACGCGCGAAAGCGCCGAACCTCGCTGCGACGGTGACGGCGCACGAGGTTGGTGGCGATGCCGAACAACCACGGCCGCGCGTCCGGGTGGCGTTGGTCGTAGCGATCGCGCTGCGAGAAGGCCGTGAGGAACACGTCGGTCGCGAGGTCGTCGGCAGCATCGCGGCCCAGCCGTCGTGCCAGGAACGCGAACAGGGCGTCGTAGTGGCGCTCGAAGATCCGCCAGAAGGCGGCCGGATCTCCGACCGACGCGCGGATCAGCTGGGCGTCGGTCGCGCATGACGCCGCGGGCTGCTCGTTCGGCCCGGGAGCGTCACCTCCGAACTCACGCCCGTGATCCCCGCTCACGCTCACCTCCTGGGATGTTCGCGTGGATGCCGTCGTTGATGATTGCCCGAACGACGGTCCGGTGTTCCCCCTTGGTCGCAGTCGGCGAGTTGCTCGCCCGTACCGCGTGAACCCCGCTCAGTGGGCCAGCAGCCGCGGCAGCCACGCCGGGTACTGGAGCAGTACGGAGGCCGACAGCGCCAACAGGATCACGCCGATCCACGGGACCGCGGTGGCGCCGTGCCGAGCCCGCTTCTCGAACACCATGACCGCGGTGAGTGCCGCCATCCACCACAGGTGCGCGACGCCGACCGCGAACATCACCAGCATGAGCGCCCAGCAGCACCCCAGGCAGAAGCGGCCATGGGCGGAGCCGAGCCGAAACGCGGCGCCGGCGCCCCTCCCGTACCGGCTCATCAGGAACGGGCCGGGCTGCCGGCACTCCGACAGGCAGCGGTCCTTGAGTGAGGAGAACTGGAAGGCACCGGCCAGCGCCAGCACCGAGGCGCCGATCACCTGCGGATGGGCGAGCAGCCAGGGGGTCCGGTCGGCCGTGTAGTGGAGGGCGGCGTCGCCGAGGAATGCGGCCGCGCCGAACGCCGTCCACACGACGGCGTACCCACCCAGGAACGCGACCATCGCGTGGCCCGGCCGATCCTGCCCGGCCGCCGCGCCGCCGAACATGCGGATCATCGGCAGTGACGATGGCAGCATCATCGACACGATCATCGCTTGCCACGCCAGCAGGAAGATGGCCAACGCCGCCACCAGCGGCATCGTTCGGTGATGGATCAACGCATCGTGGCCGAGCAGCGCTTCTGTGCCGCTCACCTGCGTGACGACGGCCAGCGCCCAGGACAGCCCGATGGCAACGGGTATGGCCGGCGGGACACGGCGTCGCGCGACGGCGCCCTCCTGCGTCGGCGCGGCCGAACCGATCACGCCGTTTCCTCCATGTACGTGATCCGGTAGTCGGACTGGATGGCGTTGCGGCCCTCGAAGGACCATACCATCCCGTACTGGGGAAGGTTCACGGTGTGCGTCGAAGCCTTCGACACGTACGCCGGTGAGCCGGGGACGGTGGAGAACAACGAGTCGCGTAGCGTCGTCATGCTCCCGTCCGAGCCTCGGTACGGGCTCATCTCCGAAGCCAGGAATTCCCCGGCGCTCAGCGCGCCCTGCCCGCCAACGACCTCGTGACGGATGGGCGCACGCTCCACCCCGAGCGTCTCACCGACGAGACCGGCGAGGTCGGCCAGCGGACCACCGAGCTCACCTTTGTAGGCCGCCACGATCGCCCGGAACTGTTCGTCGGTGGCCCGGTCGTCGACGAAGATGGCCTGCCGCCAACTCCGAGGCGTCAGGACGTTGCCGGGAATGCGATTCACCAGGATCAGGGAGAGCCCGGCAACGTTCGCCCCTTGGATCTCGCCCTGATCGAAGTGGTAGGCATTGACGGAGTCGCAGGAACCGCCGTCGGGGTCCTCGCCCACCCAGCACGGGCACAGGATGTCGCACGAGCATGCCTCCAACAGGGTTCCCTGCAGGTCGTAGACGACCCCGGTCGATTCCGTCCTCCGATCGGTCAGTGCCATGCGAGTCCTCCTTGTTCTCCGCCGATGAGCGCACGCGCCGGACGGCGCGTGGCGGACAGGATGCCGAAGTTCGACATGAGGAACGGCGTGAGATACGTGAGGGCCGTCTTGCACCACAGGAGTGCGGTGGCCCGCCCCGCCAACACGATGGGCAGCTGGTTCATCGCGAAGAAGGCGGTGCCGACGATGACGGCGACCGTCACCGTCCGCCTGAGGTTCCGAGGATGGGTCACCACGGCGACGAACTCTCGCCCTGTTGACCACGTGAGCCGGCGGTTCTGGCCCTCCATGTCCCTGCCTCCGTGTCCCATGGCAGCCACGATAGGAAGGGGGCAGGTTCGATACCTCCGTACTTGTACGGAACTTCCTGGATCACAATCCGAACTGTTCGGCGCGCAGGATCAGTTCGCTCTTCGAGCGCAGGCCGAGCTTCGCGTAGATGCTCGAGAGGTGCGTCTCGACGGTCCGTTCGCTGATGACCAGATGCTCCGCGATCTGCGCGGCGGTCTCTCCACGCGAGGCGAGCATGGCGATCTCGCGCTCACGCCGGCTCAGCGAGTGTGCCCCGATGCTGACGCGCCGCCTCGGCCGGGGCTTCCGGCCGGTGATGAAGATCTCGACCTCTCGCAGGATCGTTTCCACGTCACCCAGCCAGACCCGATGGTCGGTGCCGGGTAGCTCGATGTAGCGGGCTCCGGGGATGTGCTCGGCGAGGTAGCGGCCGTGGCCGACCTCGATCCAGTTGTCGTCGGTCCGATGCAGGATGAGAGTCGGCACGCTGACCTCGGGCAGGAGGGCCCGAAGGTCCATCCGGGTGTTCATTCGGATCACCGAGCTCGCCATCGCCGGGCTCGCCGCCATCCTCAGATATCTGGCCCACCACCGCCGGTGTCGCTCGTCGTCGAGCGGACTCCGCTGGTCGCGGTTCCACCACTCGCCGGTCGCCCAGGCATCTTCCATCCTGCCGAGGAACCCCTCGAGCTCGTCCGGCTGAAGGCCCCAGGGATACTCGGGCGCCGCAAGGCGACGAGCCCACGAGCCGTACAGGATGAGGGACTGCGCCCGCTCGGGGTGCCGGTGGGCGAACAGGATGGACAGCGTCCCGCCCTCGGATGACCCGAAAATCGCTGCGCGTTCGGACCCCGCCGCATCCATGACCGCGCGGATGTCGTCCATCCGTTCGTCCATGGTCGGCGGGTTGGTCACCGGGTCGGACATGCCCGTGCCGCGCTTGTCGAAGACGATCAGGCGACTGAACGAAGCCAGGCGACCGAGGAAGTGGGCGAGATTCGGCTCCTCCCACGCGGCTTCGACGTGCGAGACGAAGCCCGGCACCAGCACGAGATCCGTCGTCGCTTCGCCCACGACCTGGTAGGCGATGTTGACGTCGCCACTCCTCGCATACCTGGTTTCGGGTAGCACCAGCAGACTCTACCCATTCGATTTGGCGCCGGTTCATGAGCACGGTCGTGTCGGGAATGGC
Organism: Actinomycetota bacterium; assembly: GCA_036406615.1. Lineage (GTDB taxonomy): Bacteria > Actinomycetota > UBA4738 > UBA4738 > UBA4738 > DASXAQ01. The sequence continues at coordinate 7,245 of DASXAQ010000059.1, forward strand.
TGACTTGGGGCCTTCCATGGCCCGCTGGACCCCCGAGCGTGTATCGTTACCGCGAGGGTGCTTCACGCGATTGGCTTTCGCAGTTCCCTCAGCGGCCCCTCGGTGGGGTCGACGGCCGACGAGTGAACGAAGCTCGAACCGGCCAGGAAGGGAGGGAATTGCAGTGGCTACTGGCACCGTGAAGTGGTTCAACCCTGAGAAGGGATTCGGCTTCATCCAGCCCGCGGAAGGTCCCGACGTGTTCGTGCATTTCAGCGCGATCGCCGGCACGGGCTATCGAAACCTGGAAGAGAACCAGCAGGTGGAGTTCGACGTGGTACCGGGGAACAAGGGTCCCCAGGCGACCAACGTCCGCGTGGTGGGCTGACAGCCTCTCGTCGGTTCGGGGTCGTCCGCAGCAAGGCGCCCCGAACCGATGAAGGATGGCGGCCGCGATGAGAGGCGGTACGAGTGCCCGACAGCTTCGGGAAACGCAACCACGAGCAGGTCAAGGCGCGAAAGGCCGCCGAGCGAGAGGAGCGCCGGACCGCGCGTGCCAAGCGCAGGCGGGCTCGCGCCAACGGCGAGTTCGTGGAGCCGCCGGGTTCTCGGGCGCCCGACTCCGACGACTGGATCGACGCGGCCGCAGACTCGGCTGAAGACTCCACCGACTCGTCCGAAGCCCCGGCCCCCGACCCCTCCGTCACCCAGCCGCCGCCGGCGTAGAGGTGGGCGCCGGCGCTCCCCCTGAGACTCAGCCTGTCCTGGCAAAACCGCTGCTTCGAGGACGGCTGCACCAGGTCGCTTTCTTCGTCGTCGTGCCTGCGGGTATCGCGCTGGTCACGGTCGCCAGAGGCTCGACCGCTCGTGTCGCCGCCCTCGTGTACGCGATCAGCCTCGCGGCGCTGTACGGAACCAGCGCCCTCTATCACCGCGGGAATTGGACGGCCAGGGGCCGCCGGGTGATGCGGCGCCTGGACCACTCGATGATCTTCCTGCTCATCGCCGGCACGTACACGCCGTTCAGCCTCCTGGTGCTTCCTGCACCCTGGTCCTATGTGGTGCTCGGCGTCGTGTGGATCGGAGCGGTGGCCGGCATCGCCCTCAAGGTGGCGCGGGTCGACGGGTTCCGGGTCCTCACGGCCGCGTTGTACGTGGGGCTCGGCTGGCTCGCGATTCTGACCGCCCGGCTGGTGCTCGAGGGACTATCGCCCGGCGGCCTGGTCCTGATGATTGCCGGCGGGCTGCTGTACACGGTCGGCGCCATCGTGCTGCAGTGCCAGTGGCCGGATCCGTCGCCCCGCGTGTTCGGCTATCACGAGGTCTGGCATTCGATGGTGATCGGCGCCAGCGCGTGCCACTACGCGCTGATCCTGGGACTGGTCCTCGGCGCCCGTGCGGTTCTGGGTTAGGTGACGCGCAGGCGCGGCGTCCGACCGGTGTTGCGGAAGAGGCAGGAGACGGTTTGGCTCATCGCCATCCCGACTTTGGCTCGACGGGAATCCTGCCCGGCCCCGGCCGGGGTATCGCCGTCTCGTGCTGAGAGCACCAGGGTGTCGCGTTGTAGATGGAGAGCACCGTGGCGCATTCGGGGTCCGAGCAGACACGACCCTTCTCGGATCTTGCTGGGGGACGGCCGGTCATCTGTGCCCGCGGAGCCGTCATCGCGCCTCGAATGCCGGAGCGGTGGTGCGGCGGACCCTTGCGATGTCGTCGACCATGACGCTCCCTCACTGGCTTCGATCCGTTGGAGTGAGAGACGAATGGGTGCGAGCCATTGGTCGGTCGCTCGGGCGAACCGCAGTTGTCGGGTCAGTGTAACAGGGGTGTCGACCGAGCCATCGCCGCGGCAACCGTACGCATACGGCAGCTACGACGAAGCGACCGGCGGAGCCAACCTGCGCAGGCGAGTGGCGGCGTCGTCCAAGGTGCGGGCTCCAAGCGAAACGTACGCCGTTGTAGACATGCCTTCTCGTTGTGTTCACACTGATCTGAAGACACTGGGCCACTTCGTGTGAGCTCAATCGGAGCAGCTCCAGCACCTCGCGATCTTCGTCGGTTTACCTTGCCCGCCCCAGGCTGACCTCCTTCGCCCGTGCCCAACGCTCATCGCTCACTTGCGGATACCGGATCCGCCATCCATACAGGGGCGCCGGGTACGTCTTGGTAGCCTCGGCCTCGGTTGTGAGGGAGACGTCGGGGTGCGTCCGAAGGATGCTCTGCCATCGCGCGGGGTCAAGGACGTCGGCCGCCTCGGCGATGAACGCGGGATTTCCAACAGGCTGAGCACG
>DASXAQ010000060.1:0-9529 GCA_036406615.1 Actinomycetota bacterium
CCAGCACCTTCGCCATGGGCGCGACGCAGTTCGTCGTGCACGACGCGTTCGAGATCACGTGGTGCTCCGCCGGGTCGTACACGTCGTCGTTCACCCCCAGCACCACCGTCAGGTCCTCGCCCTTGGCGGGGGCGCTGATGATCACCTTCTCGGCGCCGGCCTCCAGGTGCTTGGCGGCCTTCTCCCGGCTCGTGAACAGCCCGGTGGACTCGACGACGATCTCGACGCCGAGCTCCTTCCACGGCAGGTTCGCGGGGTCGCGCTCGGCCAACACTCGAAGAGGCTTGCCGTCGACGATCAGGCCGTCGCCGTCGGTCGCCACCGTCCCGTCGAACCGCCCGAGCACCGAGTCGTACCTCAACAGATACGCCAGCGTGGCCGCGTCGGTGATGTCGTTGACGGCCACGAACTCCAGGTCGGCCCCTGTCGCCTTGGCCGCCCGGAAGAAGTTGCGCCCGATCCTTCCGAACCCGTTGATGCCGATCTTCACGGACATGTCAGTCGCCTCCTCGGTTCGTCCGGCCCCATCCTAGCCGGGCGCGCGGAGGCTACTCGCGGTCGAGGTCGCGGTGCTCGATCGTGACCGGCATCCCGCGTTTGCGGAAGTAGGCGGCGAGCTCATTGGCCAGGACGACCGAGCGGTGGCGGCCGCCGGTGCACCCGATCGCGATCGTCAGGTACGCCTTGCCCTCGGCCAGGTACCCGGGCACGGTCGCGTCGAGCAGGGCCCGCAGCCGGCGAAGGAACTCGCCGTAGGCGCGCTGGCCGGTGACGTAGGCGCGCACGCGCGGATCGGAGCCCGGCAGCGGCCGCAACTCGTCGACCCAGTGCGGGTTCGGCAGGAACCGGACGTCGAAGACGAGGTCGGCGTCGCGCGGCAGCCCGTGCTTGTAGCCGAACGAGACCAGGGAGACCTGCAACCCCTTCTCCTTCGGCACGCTCGCGAACACGTCACGGACCCGGTCGCGGAGCTCGTGCGGCGACAGCCCCGAGGAGTCGATGATCAGGTCGGCCTCCTCCTTCAGCTGCTCCATCATCAGCCGTTCCTTGCGGATGCCCTCGATCACCCGGTCGGCGGCGGCCAGCGGGTGGCGCCGGCGCGTCGCGCCGAACCGGCGGACCAGGTCGTCGTCCGAGGCCTCCAGGAACAGGATGTGGTACGGAACGCCCAGGGCGCGCAGGTCCTGCAATCCTCGGGAGAGCTCCGCGAAGAACACGCCGCTTCGCACGTCGGCCACGATCGCGACCTTGGCCGGCCCGCCCGGGCCGGTCGCGAGCTCGGCCATCTTCCCGATCAGCGAGGGCGGGAGGTTGTCCACGACGAAGTACCCGAGGTCCTCGAAGCACTTCGCGGCCTCCGACCGGCCGGCGCCGGACAGCCCGGTGATGATCGTGAAGTCGGGCGTCATGGGAGCGTCCGGGTCGGGCTCGTGCACGGCCCGCGGCCGCTTCGCCGTCGCCACGCTCAACCCGCCCTGCGCTGTCCGGAGGCCGGCTCGGGGGCGTGCAGGGCCTCGTGGATCGTGCGGGCCAGGGCCGGGCCGACGCCGGGCGTCGCCGCCAGGTCCTCGGGCTCGGCCGCGCGGACTCGCGCGAGCGAGCCGAACCGGCGCAGCAGCGCCTTGCGTCGCGTGGCCCCAACCCCGGGGATGTCCTCCAGCGGGGAGCGCAGGGCCCGCTTGGCTCGCTTCTCGCGGTGGTACGTGATGGCGAACCGGTGCGCCTCGTCGCGGACGTGCTGCAGCACGAACAGCGCCTCGGAGCCGCGCGGGATGCGAAGCGGCTCCGGCTGCCCGGGGAGGTAGACCTCCTCGAGGCGCTTGGCGAGCCCGATCACCGGCAGGTCGAGGCGGGCGTCGGCGAGCACGCGCTCGGCCACCGAGAGCTGCCCGCGCCCGCCGTCCACCACGATCAGCGACGGCGGGTACGCGAACCGGCGCCGGCGCCGGGTGGCGTCGACCGGCTCGTCGGCGGCCGGCTCACGGCCGTCGCGGAGCCGGGCGACGCGGCGGCGCAGCATCTCGTCCATGCTTGCGAAATCGTCCTGCCCGGGCACGCCCTTGATCTCGAACCGACGATAGTCGCTTCGCTTCGGCAACCCGTCCTCGAAGACCACCATCGACCCCACCTTGTCGGTCGAGCCCAGGTTCGAGATGTCGTAGCACTCGATCCGCAGGGGCGCGACCGGCAATCCGAGGACGTCGCCGAGCTCGGCGAGCGCCCGAGAGCGCGCACCGAAGTCCGACGCGCGCTTGAGCTTGTGGCGGACGAACGCCTCCTTCGCGTTCTGGCTCACGGTCGCCAGCAGCCGCCGGCGATCGCCGCGCGCCGGCACCAGGATCTGCACCCGGCCGTCACGCCTGGCCGACAACCACGCTTCCAGGAGATCGCGGTCGGCCGGCCATGCCGGGACCAGGATCCGCGGCGGGATCTCGTCGCGTTCCATGTACAGCTCGCGCAGGAACGACGACACCAGGCCGGACGAGTCGATGTCCTCCACCTTGTCCACGACCCAGCCGCGGCGGCCCATCACGCGGCCGCGCCGGACGTGGAAGACCTGGAACGCCGCCTCGAGGTCGTCCTCCTGCATCCCGATCACGTCCAGGTCCTGGGTGCGCGGCAGCACCATCTCCTGGCTCTCGATCGCCTTGCGGGCGGCCGTCAGCTGGTCGCGCAGGCGTGCCGCGCGTTCGTACTCCTGTGCCTGCGAGGCCTCGGCCATCTCGGCCTCCAGTCGCGACAGGATCGGCCGGTGGTTGCCGGCCAGGAAGTCCGACAGGGATTCGACCTGCTCCCGGTAGCCCTCGACCGTGACGCCGGTCGTCTCGGGCACGCACGGCCCGGCGCATCGCCCGATGTCGTAGTACAGGCACGGACGGCGCGCCCGGGCGCGCTGGTCGAAGAACGCGTCCGAGCAGGTCCGAACCGGGAACACGCGGGTGAGCGCGTCGAGCGTCTCGCGGATCGCGTACGCGTGCCCGTAGGGGCCGAAGTACCGCACGCCCTTGCGCTTCTTGCCGCGCAGGACGCGGGCTCGCGGCCACGTCTCCCCCACCGTCAGCGCCAGGTAGGGATAGGACTTGTCGTCGCGGTAGCGGATGTTGAACCGCGGCCGGTGCGCCTGGATCAGGTTGTATTCGAGCATCAGCGCGTCGACCTCGTTCGAGGCCAGGATCCACTCGACGCTGCTGGCCGCCACCGTCATGGCCTCGGTGCGGGGGTGCAGCGGGCGGCCCCAATAGGACGCCAGGCGCTTGCGCAACGACAGCGCCTTGCCCACGTAGACGACCCGTCCATCGCCGTCCCGGAACAGGTAGGCGCCGGGCGCATCGGGGATCGAGGCGGGCTCGGGCCGCGGGACGCTCACGCGGCCATTCTAGGTTGGGGCCGGTGACACTCAGATGAAGGGTTGGTGAAGCCCCTCAGGGCTTGGGCTTGGCGACGACGAACGTCCCGTTCATCTGCGGGTGCACGTCGCACTTGAAGAAGTAGATGCCGGCGGGCAGGGGGTCCACCTTGTACGACGTCGAGGAGACCCCGACGATCGTGTCGGTGGGCCCGGTGGCCCCGCCCAGGCGCTTGGTCGCCGAGGAGTCCGAGTAGATCTCCACGTTGTGCGGGGTGCCCGCGTCCTGGTTGTCGAACGAGATCGAGAACGCCGTGTCCGGCGGGGCCGCCAGGCAGTTCGTGTCGAACGCGATGTTCTTCGCCGTGACGCTCAAGGTCGTCTGGCCGGCGGTCGGCAGGCATGGGGGCACGCCGGGGGCGGCCGCCGTCGGCAGCGGGCTGAACGACGGCGACGGGACGGCCAGGCCGGCGATCGAGCCGATCGGCACGGCCACGTTCAGGTGTTTGTTCAGGCTGTCGTACCAGGCGATCGCCAGGTGCTTGCCGTCGGGCGACAGCGCCACGCTCGGGCTCCATCCGTCCGCGCTCTGCTGGACGGGCGCCTCGGTGAACGTCATGTTCGAAAGGGAGCCCTTGCCGGCCATGATGGTCCCGGCGGACAGGTCGGCCCAGCTCACGATCACGTCCCCCGCGTTGTCGACGCCCACGCCGGTCGTCCAAGCCCCGGGCTGCTGCGCGGTCGGACGGGTGCCGCCGGTCCCGAGCGGGCTCGTCGGGGATTGCCACGATGCGGCCGCGCGGCGCGCCTCGACGGTGACCGCCCCGTCGGACCCGTAGAAGGCGAGGACCGGCTGCTGGTTGGGGCCGGCCAGGGCGATCGACAGGCCGTACGCCTGCGAGACGCCGGGAACCGGTTCGGTCGACCAGGGGGTCCCGCCCGACTCCTGCCCCGGTCCCGACGCGCCGACCGGCGACGGCGACGGCGCCGTCGCACCCCCGCCGGCGGTGGAGCGTGAGGCAAGGTCCAGTTCGTTCGGCCCGTCGAAGGCCACCCACGCCTCCCCGTCCGGGCCGACGGCGATCGCGGTGCGCAGCGACGGGCAGTCGGCGCACACCAGCGCCTTGCCGACGGTCTGCGTCGACCACGACGTCCCTTGCAGCGTTGCCACCTTCACGTCGCTGCCCTGGAGGTAGGCGATCCACGGCGTTCCGTCCGAGGTGACCGCGATCGAGGCTCCCGAGGTCGCGTCGGCCGTGATCGTGGTCGGCTTGTCCGGGAAGACCTGCACGGTCTTGCCGCCGGAGCTCACGGCCTGGTCGGCCGCGTAGAACAGGCCGGTCGGCGTGCTCCACACCACGTGGTGCAGGCCCTTGGCATCGACGGCCATCGCGACCGTGGCGCCCGGGAGGTAGTGGCCCTTCGAGTCGGCGAGCTCCTTGGCCGTCCCGGGGTTGTTGCCCGGCTGCTTGTTCTGCGTGACTCCGCGGCGCGTCCAGATGCCGCCGTTCTCGAACGCCAGGACGACCGACGGCGGCTGCGGCGTGTTCGCGACCACCGGGGGCGGGATCGCGCCCTTGGCGAGCACCGGCTGCAGGAGCAGGTATGCCACCGAGGGGTCGCCGTTCTGATCCAGCCCGACCGACGGCGACCGGCCGACGTCATACACCTCGTCGACCACCTGGGTGGCCAGCACGAGTCCCGCGGTGGAGATGGGGACGTTGGCCGGGCTGCCCGCGGGCGCGCAGGCGGCGGCCACGAGCGCAGCGCCCGCCAGCATCACGGCGAGCGAGGTCAAGCGGTGTGCGCGAAGGGTACCCGGCACGGCGGCGCCCATTCTAGCCACACGCCGGGACCGCCGAGGCGTTTGCGTCATGCGTTGGCGGGCACGCGTCGCGCGGCGCGGCGCGGCGCGCGGTTCGAACGGTCGACCCCGAGCACCTCGGCCAGGAAGGCGCCCGTGTACGACGTGGGGTGGGCGGCCACGGCCTCGGGCGGGCCGGCGACGACGACCTCGCCGCCGCCGTCGCCGCCCTCCGGGCCGAGGTCGATGATCCAGTCGGCCGTCTTGACGACGTCGAGGTTGTGTTCGATCACCACCACCGTGTTGCCGGCGGCCACCAGGCGCTCCAGCACCGACAGCAGCTTGCGGATGTCGTCGAAGTGCAGGCCGGTCGTCGGCTCGTCGAGCACGTAGAACGTCCGTCCTGTCGCCCGCTTCGACAGCTCGCTGGCGAGCTTCACCCGCTGGGCCTCGCCGCCCGACAGCGTCGGCGCCGGCTGGCCGAGACGGACGTACCCGAGCCCCACGTCGGAGATCGTCTGCAGGTGGCGGGCGACCACCGGGATGTTCTGGAAGAACTCCAGCGCCTCGTCGACGCTCATGTCCAGCACGTCGGCGATCGTGCGCCCGCGGTACCTCACCTCGAGGGTCTCGCGGTTGTACCGGCGGCCCTTGCACACCTCGCACGTCACGTACACGTCCGGCAGGAAGTGCATCTCGATCTTGATCTGGCCGTCCCCGGCGCAGTTCTCGCACCGCCCGCCGCGGACGTTGAACGAGAACCGCCCCGGCTTGTAGCCGCGCACGCGAGCCTCGGGCATCTGGCTGAACAGCGTGCGGATGTGGTCGAACACGCCGATGTAGGTGGCCGGGTTCGACCGCGGCGTGCGCCCGATCGGCGACTGGTCGATGTCGATGACCTTGTCGATCTGCTCCCAGCCCGTGATGCGGCGATGCTTCCCGGCGACGATCCGAGACCGGTTCACCTTCGCCTGCAGCGCCCGCATCAGGACGTCGGCGACCAGGGTCGACTTGCCCGACCCGCTGACGCCGGTGACACAGACGAACGACCCGAGTGGGATGCCGACGTCGATGTTCTTGAGGTTGTTCTGCCTGGCCCCCAGCACTTTCAGCCACTTGTTGCCCGGATGGCGCCGTACTTGAGGCGTCGGGATGGACCGGCGGCCGGATAGGTACGCGCCCGTGTACGAGGACTCGCAGCGCAGCAGTCCCGCCAGGTCCCCCGAGTACACGATCTCGCCGCCGTGCTCTCCCGCTCCCGGCCCGATGTCGACCACGTGGTCGGCCGCGGCCATCGTCGCCTCGTCGTGCTCCACGACGATCAGCGTGTTGCCCAGGTCGCGCAGCCGCAGCAGCGTGTCGATCAGCCGGCGGTTGTCGCGCTGGTGCAGCCCGATCGACGGCTCGTCCAGGATGTACAGGACCCCAACCAGCCCCGACCCGATCTGCGTGGCCAGGCGGATGCGCTGGGCCTCGCCGCCGGCGAGCGTCCCGGACGCGCGGTCCAGCGTCAGGTAGGCCAGCCCGACGTCCAGCAGGAACTGCAGGCGCGCCCGGATCTCCTTCAGCACGCGCTCGGCGATCATGTGTTCGCGGTCGGTGAGCTTCAGGTCGTCCAGGAACGACTGCTCGTCGGCGATCGAGCGCGTCGTGAGCTGCCAGATGTTGATGCCGCCGACCGTGACGGCCAGCGACTCCGGCTTCAGGCGCGCGCCCTTGCACGCCCGGCACGCGACCTCGCGCATGTACTGCTCCAGGCGCTCGCGCGCTCCGTCGGACTCCGCTTCGGCGTGGCGGCGTTCGATGTTCGTGATGACGCCTTCGAACGTGGTCGAGTACGAACGCAGCCGGCCGTACCGGTTGCGGTAGTTGACGTGGATCGGCTCGTCGGTCCCGTACAGCACCACCTCGCGCTGCGCGCGCGACAGCTTCGACCACGGCGTGTCGATCGAGAAGCCGTTTCCGTCGGCGACGGCCGTCAGCAACCGGTGCCAGTACCCGTCGGCGCGGCCCGTCCAGGCACCGATCGCGCCCTCGCTGATCGCGAGCGTCGGGTCCGGGACGACCAGCTCCGGGTCGACTTCGAGTCGCACGCCGAGGCCGTCGCACGTGGTGCACGCGCCGTACGGCGAGTTGAACGAGAAGTTCCGCGGCGCCAGCTCGTCGAACGACAGCCCGTCGTACGTGCACGCGAGCTTCTGGCTGAACGTCACGACCTCCTCGGTGCCGTCGTGCTGCTCGACCGCCACCGCGACGAGGCCCTCGGCGAGCTGCAGCGCCGTCTCCACCGAGTCGGCCACCCGGCGGCGGATGTCGGGCTTGGCGACGAGCCGGTCGACGACGACCTCGATGTGGTGCTTGTAGTAGCGGTCCAGCCGGATCTTCTCGGTCAGCTCGCGCACCGTGCCGTCCACGCGGGCCCGCGAGAAGCCCTTCTTCGCAAGGTCGGCGAGCATGCGCTCGTACTCGCCCTTGCGGCCGCGCACGATCGGGGCCAGAACCTGGAAGCGCGTGCCCTCGTCCAGGTCCATGACCTGGTCGACGATCTGGTCGGGCGTCTGCCGCCCGACGGGCCGCCCGCACTTGGGGCAGTGGGGCTGGCCGATCCGGGCGAACAGGACGCGAAGGTAGTCGTAGATCTCCGTGATCGTGCCGACGGTTGAGCGCGGGTTGCGCGAGGTCGACTTCTGGTCGATGGAGATGGCCGGCGACAGGCCCTCGATGAAGTCCACGTCGGGCTTCTCCATCTGACCGAGGAACTGGCGCGCATAGGCCGACAGCGACTCCACGTACCGCCGCTGGCCCTCGGCGTAGATCGTGTCGAAGGCGAGCGAGGACTTGCCGGAGCCGGACAGGCCCGTGAACACGATCAGCGTTCCCCGGGGGAGGTCGAGGGTGACGTTCTTCAGGTTGTGCTCACGGGCACCGTGAATTACAAGCCTGTCGGTACCCACAGGCGCCATTCTACGGGGGGGTGTGACATCGCTCACACCCCGTCGCTACGCTGGCGCCGCCATGGCGACGCGTGAGGACCTCGAGAAGCTCAGCTCGAAGGAGCTGCACGACCGGGCCATGAAGGTCGCCCGCCATCACCTGGACGTGAAGTTCCTCTGGGAGCTCATGCGGATGATGCCGGCCGCCGAGGCGGCGGCAGGAAACGCCCAGGCCACCGACGAGGACATCGCCGGCTCCCCGGGGTTGTTCGACGTGCCGCTCGGCATGGTCGAGGACCTGATGCGCGACGACGAGGGCCCGCTGGCCGACGCCCTGCGGCCCGTCTACCTCGACTACCTCGAGTCCCACGCAGGTCACGGGCACGGCGAGGACCAGCCGGCCGGGCAGCAGCAGGCGCAGACCTGAGGCCTAGGCGGACGCCAGCTCCGCCAGCATTTCGATCCCGCGGTGCACGTCGACGAAGCGCGTCGTGAGCGGCGACATTCCCAGCCGGATGCCGTTCGGCTGGCGGAAGTCCGGGATCACGCCGCGTTCGATCAGCGCCTCGCACATCGAACGGGCGTCGGGGTGGTGCACCAGGACGTGCGCGCCCCGGCGTCGCGAGTCCCTCGGCGACCCCAACGTGAAGCCGCGCGGCCCGAGCCAGGCGTCGAACAGCCCGATCGCGTACTCGGTGAGCGCGATTCCCTTGCGCCGGATTCGCTCGATCCCCGCCTCCAGGACCAGTTCCACCCCGTCCTCGATGGCCGCCATCGACAGCACCGGTGGCGTTCCTCCAAGGAATGCCCGGATCCCGGGCTCCGGGTCGTAGCCGGCGGCCATCTCGAACATCTCCCGGCGGCCCCACCAGCCCCAGATCGGCTGGCGCAGCGAGGGCTGAAGCTCCTCGCGTACATAGAGGAACGCCGGCGCGCCGGGGCCGGCGTTCAGGTACTTGTACGTGCACCCAACCGCCAGGTCCGCTCCACTCCGGCTGAGGTCGACCGGCACCGAACCCGCCGCGTGGCACAGGTCCCACAGCATCAGCGCCCCCGCGTCGTGCGCGAGGGCCGTGATCGCGTCGACGTCGAGGATGGCCGCGGTCCGGTAGCCCACGTGGCAGAGCGTGACCAGCGCCACGTCGTCGCCCAGGGCCCCCGCGACGTCGTCCGGCTGCGGACCGTCGTCCCCCGCGTCCAGCCAGCGGATCGTCAGGCCCCTGGACTCGGCGATGCCCTCCAGCACGTACCGGTCCGTCGGGAAGTTGTCGCGGTCCGTCACGATCGCGGAGCGGCCCGGACGGGCGTCGACCGCCGCCACGCACAGCTTGTAGAAGTTCGTCGTGGTGGAGTCCGCCACGATCACCTCGCCGGGCCGCGCGCCCAGCAGCCCCGTGCCGATGCGGTCCCCAAGGCGCGACGGCAGGTCGATCCAGCCCTCGTCCC
>DASXAQ010000061.1:0-31863 GCA_036406615.1 Actinomycetota bacterium
GGCGTGCCTGCCGAACAGCTCTCGGGCTCCCGGTATCGGCCCGCGTAGGCGACGGCGAACAATGCGTTGACCGCCTGCGGCGTCGCGAGCGCGGAGGCATCGACCGTATTTCCGGCCTTCCAGTCCGCGTACAGGTGTCGCGCGATCGACAGCGCGTCCCCCGGGTTCGCCGATTGCTTGGGCGACGTCGAGGGGCGGGCCCCCGACGTCCGGCCATGGCTGCACGCCGCGGCGAGGATCGAAAACCCGAGCAGCAGAACGAAAACGCGACTACCCATCGCCGGCTCCGGTGACAATGGGGCGCTGGCCCTTCGTGGTCACCGACAGCGTGGCGACGTCACCGGGGAAGCGTTCGGCCTGCTGGCGGATCCACGCGCGCGCGCCCGCCGGGTCCGACAGGAGTTGCTCCACGCCGAACGCCGCCAAGCGGACGCCCGGATCCCACGGGTGCTGCGTCACGGCGTCGCCGATCATCGAACGCGCCTCGACAGCCGCCGCCGGGTCGCCGCCGCGACCGTCCAGCCCCAGGTCCAACGCCAGCGCCTCGGTTGCCGACAGTCGCCCAGGTTCGATCCGAGCTGCGGTCCGAAGCGCCGCCTCCGATCCGTACGTTCGCCCGTACCGCTCCAGGGACGAGGCCGTGACCACGCACAGTCCGCCCACCACGGCGGCGACGAGCGCGATGCCCAGTGCCGCATGGCCGAACGCGAACCGGCGCGGCGCCCCGTCCGGAGGTGTCGGGTGGCGCATTGGCGTCGCTTCCGTTCGCGCACCGCCGGCCGCGATGCCGATCGACAGGAACAGCAACGGCGTGAGCGTGACGTTCATCGGCTGCAACAGGTGGAACGCAAGCAGGGCCGCGGCTGCGCCCAACGCCCACGCCGTTCCTTTCGGCGCGCGAACCGCGCGGCGTCCCGCCGTCACGAGCAACCACAGCAGGGCCGCCAATCCGACGATCCCGCTGGTGCCCAGCGACTCCGCGAACAGGTCATGCGCGTCCTTCCACGTTCGACCGGCCACCCGAAGCAGCGACGCCGGCGCCGACGCCAGGAACGCGCTCCACGTGTTGCCTGGTCCCCAGCCCAACAGCGGCCGATGCGTCCACGAGACCACGACCGCCTTGACGACGCCGATCCGCCACACCAGGTCGCTCGAGCCGGCCAGTTGCGAGCGCTGGACGACCGACACGGGGCTCGAACCCGGCAGGACGGCATCCAGCACCGTCCACGCCGCGAGCACCGCGATCAACGTGAGGCAGACGGCCGCCACGTGCCGCCGCGACGCCCGCCCGCGCCACAGCGCCAGCACCAGGCCGACCGCGGCCGCGACCCAGCCGGCGCGCTCGGCAAGCACGGTCAACGCCGACCCGAGGACGATCAACGTCAGCACGACCCGGCGCAGGCTCCAGCCGGGCCGGCTCGCGGCCGCGACGACGGCGACCCCGACGAACCCGGACGCGTAGACGACGCTGCCGACGGTGCCGCCCGACAGGTCGGCGTTCGCGATCACGTGGCTCCAGAGCCCCGGCGCGAACCGGTAGGAGAGCACGATCGCCGACACGGCCAGGCCGGTCGACGCCAGCCATCCGGGGATCCTCGCGGCCAGGGCGGAGGGGACCGCCGCGCCGGCGACCAGCAGGAAGGCGCAGAGGGACAGCAGCAGGAATCCGGTCAGCACGTCGGTGGGACCGAACAGGCTGTTCCACGGGTCGACGCCCACGATCGACGCGAACGAAAGGGCGGCGACCCAAGCGGTCGCCGGCAGGGCGAGCGAACGGTCCAGCGCGACGCCCGAGCGCCAGATGAGCAGCGCAGCGACGGCGACCAGCAGCAGCTTGACGTCGGCAAACGGCGCCCAGGTGAACGGCAGGAACGCGAGCGGGACGAACACGAACAGGACGGCCAGGCCCGCCTCGAGGGCGGCGGGGCGCGGAACGCCGGCGTCGTGTGGTGCCAGCGCGTGCAGGTCCCCGGCGGCGGCCTCCGGGCGCGGCAGGGCGACGTGTTCGGCGAGTTCGGACAATCGGGCTCCCTTCCCGCTGTAAGTGGTCGGCAGGCGGAGCCTCGGGCCGTAGCGAAGGAGGGGCTGGCCTCATGGCGCCTGGGCCGTCCCGCCGGCGGCCGGTTGGTCAGGCCGGGGGGAACACGGACGTCAGTCCGTCCAGGAGCAGAATTCGTTCAGCGTGCCCCGGAACGTGTACTGGTTCTCGCTGGAACCGTTCACGTCGGCCACGAAAAGCTGCGACGAGCCCGTCCGCGTGCTGGTGAACCCGATCTGCGAGCCGCCGGGTCCCCAGCACGGCGCCGTGTCCGCCGCGGGGTCGGTCGTCACCTGGGCCACGTTCGAGCCGTCCGCGTGCATCGTGTAGACGTCCGCGTTGCCGGAGCGCGAGCTCTGGAACGCGATGAGCGATCCGTCGGGCGACCAGTCGGGCGCCTGGTCGTTGGCGGTCTTGTGCGTCAGCTGCGTGACGTTCGAGCCGCTCGGCGTGATCGTGAACACGTCCAGGTTCCCGGTCCGGCTGCTGTCGAACGCGATCAGCTGTCCGCTCGGCGACCACGACGGCCGCTCGTCGGTCGCCTTCTTCTTCGTCAGTTGCACGATGTGCGAACCGTCGGCGTTGAACCAGTAGACGTCCATGTTGCCGGCCCGGTCGCTCTGGAACGCGATCTTGGTGCCCTTCGGCGACCACGTGGGATAGCCGTCGAACGCCGACGAGTGCGTCAGCTGGCGAAGGTTCGTGCCGTTGACGTTCATGACCCAGACGTCGTCGTTGCCGTCCATGGTGCTGGTGAACGCGATCTGGCTGCCGTTGGGAGACAGCGCCGGGGCGAAGTTGTCGGACGTGTTCGTCGTGATCTGCGTGGCGCCGACCCCGTCGGGGCCGATCAGGAAGATCTGACGGTTGCCCGTGCGGTCGCTGTCGAATGCGATCACGCGGCCCTCGCCGGCGACGACGCCGTCGGCCGAGTCGTTGTCGATGTTGATGGTCACGCCGCCGTAGGTCTCGTTGTGACCGCCGTGGTACTGATGCAGACGCTGGTGGTTCGCCCACTGGGTGTCGGGGAAATACGGGTCGCCGAACACGCTCTGGTCGTCGTTCCAGTCGCCGTTCCAGATGTCGTCGGGCCTGGCGTACGTCGAATCGTTGTAGTAGCTGGACAGCTGCGCGATGGTCGACGCGGCGCTCCCGTAGACGCCCGACACGTAGCCCTGGGCGTGAAGCTGATTCGTCCAGGCGCTCAGGAACCTCTCCACGGCGAGGGAGCACGACGCGTTCGACGAGTCGTACGCCTCCATGTCGAAGTAGATGGGCGTGCCCGCCCCCAGGCCGATCGCCTGGGCATCGGCGACCGCGCCGTTGGCCGCGTTGGTGCCCTGCGTCTTGGGGATGCTCGGGTCGATGGTGAGCATCCCGCCCTGGTCGTTGCATGGCGCCTGCAGGCCGACGTAGGTGGGGATCAGGCGCCAGCCCATCGGCTCCACGGCGCTCACCCACGCCGAGGTGAGGTTCGCCTGCGAGCACGCGCGGTTCGACCCACCGACGTAGACGCCCACCATGCGGTAGGGGGACGCGAGCCACGAGGTCATCGTGTCGGTCGACGGCGCCGTGCAGGCGTCGAAGCCCAGCCCGTCGAAGATGCCGGGGGCCAGGACGCTCGACGTGGCGGCGGTCGGCTCCGAAGCCCGGGGAACCGGTGTCCCGCCGGCGCCCGCGGCGCCGCTCACGGCGGCGGTACCCGCAGCGCCGGACTCCGGGCTCGATGCCCGTCCGCCGTCCGCCGGGGCAAACGAGCCGAGGATGTCGTTCGCCGATGTCGCGCCGGGCCCCTGCGTGATCGTGGCCAGCACGCCGGCGCCGGGGAACGTGGCGACCAGCTCGCCGTCCACGGCGGTGTTCGTCGCCAGGCGGTACGTGGCGCCGTTCACCGATGCGGAGGCACCCCACGCTCGTCGGACGCCGCCAGAGGCGGCCGGCTGAACCTGGACGGCGGTGGACCTGCCCACGATCCCGGCGGGGCAGTCGGGCTGCGTCCCCTGCGCGCCCAGGTAGACGGCGTGAACGTCGAACCGCACACACGCCGTCGGGTCGGCCGACAGGTCGACGACGGGCCAGTCCGCGGGGACCCGGAACGAGATGCCGTGATACGTCAGCGTCCGCCACGGGGTCGCGGCATCGGCCCGGGCGATGCCCCCCGAGTGGACGGCGGCGACGGCCGCCAGGGCCGTGACCAGCGACAGGGCGCGTGCGAGCACGCGGCGGCGAGGGGGAATGGATCGAGGTGAGGTCATTGGGGTTCGATGCGGCCGGCGAACGTCGTCGCGGCGGGCCGTGCGCTGTCTCCTGAGCCCTCCGGGAAGCCGCACCCTACCAGATGCGGTGGGCCTGGGTGGCCACTTCGGCTACGGAACCGAGAACGTCCCGAGCACGTACCGGCCGTCCTTGCCCACCCACGAGGCGAAACACACCACGACGCCCTTCTGGACGATGAACACCGGCCGTCCGATGCCGTGGATCGAAGGGTCGACGGGCACGACCGTCGGCGCGGTCCACGTGTGGCCCGCGTCCTGCGACGTCACGACCTCGAGCCGGCGGCCCGAGTCGGTCTTGGCTTCGATGTACACGCGCACCTCACCGCCCACGCGGATCGCGAACGGGTTGACCAGGTCGGCGTCCGGGTCGGCCGCGATCTGGAACGGCGCGCCCCACGAGGCGCCGCGGTTGCCCGACAGCGCCGCGTAGATCGTTCGATTGGCGCCGCCCGGCGACGAGGGGCGGCTCCACGTCAGGATCATCGAGCCCGGCGCGCCGGTGCGCGCGATCGTGTCGCGGTCCTGCGAACCGGCGGGACCGTCGCCCGAGCAGCAGATGCCGCGCGTGGCGGCGGCGACGCTCGTCGGGCCGTAGACCTGGCGAACGAGGACGTGCTTGCCGTAGTCGCCGCCGGACAGGCTGTTGTATGCCAGCTGCACCTTGCCGAACCAACGCCCGATCGTCGCCTCGTTGTACCCGTTGCCGGTGATGTTGTGGATCGCGGTCGTGAGCCGATTCTTCGACGGGCTGAGCCCCGCGAGCCGGATGCCGCTGCCCTTCGAATGCATCGACAGGAGGTACGTCCCCTTCCGGGTTCGCACGACGCCGGGATCCAGGTAGCCGGTCTTCGGTCCGCCGGCCAGCCAGTGCGCCTTGCCGGTGGGAGCGAGCAGGTTCGAGATCGTGCGCCCGAACACGTGCGCGGGCACCCCCTTGCCGTAGCCGCGCATGTACACGACGTAGAAGCGCCCGTCCTTCAGCCGTGCGATCCCGCCGGCCCACGTTCCGTGCGCGTCGGTCTCGATGACGTGGACCGGGGACGGGGCCGAACCAACGTCGGCCACCGCCGGCGCCGGCGCGAGCGCCGCGGGGGCGGCGAGAACGACGGCCAGGGCGGCCACGAGAGCAAGCAGGCGTCGGATCGTTCGCATCGGTGTTTCCCCGCCGGTGGGATCGGACATTTCGCGCTCGCGGCTTGACGCCGCCGGGGCCAGTTGGGCCGCTCAGGGGCGGATTTCGGTCCAAGGTTCGGGTTCGGCCGCCAGCCTGCCTCGATCCCGCGCACCGGGCTCGAACTACGACTTTCGGCGGATGCCTCGAGTTGCCTATGCTCATAGGCTTTGGCGGCCGGACGAAGGGGAGGATCGGGATGTATCGACCCAGTAAACGCGTGCGCCTGATCGGGATCGTCGTGGGCGTGACGGCACTGGCTTCACTGGCGCTGGCCGGAAGCCCGCCCGCCGCGGTCGGTGGGATCCACCAGGACTGCCGCGCCATGGACCTGTTCGCCGAGCGCCTCCCGAACGCACCCGACGGCTCGGTCCGGCTCGGGTACGGCGAGACGCCCCAGACGGCGTCGATCCCGGGCCCCCTCATCGTGCTCACGGAGGGGGAGTGCATCAACATCACGCTGACGAACGACGTCCCCAACCAGACCCTGAAGAAGCTCGCGAAGCAGTACGGGATGCCGAGCGACTACCCCCTGGCCGTATCCATCCACCCGCACGGCGTGAAGTACTCGATCACCTCGGACGGCACGTGGCACACGGACTCGTACGTGCTGTCCGGCCAGTCGCGCACCTACACGTGGACGGCCGTCCCCGGCGAGACGGCCGGCTACTGGTGGTACCACGACCACATGGTCGGGACCGACCACGGCAGCGGCGGGCTGGCCTCGGGCCTGTGGGGCGGGCTGATCGTGCGCCGCCCTGGGGACCTGGTGCCGGACCGGCCCACGTTCGTCGTGGCCATGGGGGACGACGCGACGATCAACCTCGAGCACGACCCACTCACGCCTCGGTTCGTGGCCACCGAGGGACAGCGCGTCGAGTTCCTGATCTTCGACTGGGGCAACAGCGTCCACACGTTCCATCTGCACGCGCACAGCTGGGCCGACGATCGAACCGGCATCATCGATCCCACCGATCCGAACCAACGGATCATCGACGACAAGGTCTTAGGACCCGGGGACAGCTTCGGGTTCCAGGTCATCGCCGGCCAGGATGTGGGGCCGGGGCAATGGATGTACCATTGCCACATTCAGGCCCATTCGGACGCTGGCATGCGGGGGATCTTCCACGTGCTTCCGGCAAATGCGACGTTGCCCGTCGGACCGACGGAGCCACCGGGATCGGACATGGACATGGACATGGAGGAGTGAGATGAGGAGACGGATCGTTCGGTACCTCATGCCGCTGGCCCTGGCGGGAATGCTGGCCGGCATCGCCGGCCCGGCCCAGGCCGCGGCGGCAAGCGTGAACGTGATCGACTTCGCGTTCCAGCCGGCCAACGTGAAGGCTCAGTTGGGCGGCAGCGTCGACTGGACGTTCGACTCGGCCAACACGGAGAACCACACGTCGACGGACACGTCGGGGATGGGGCTGTGGGACTCGGGCTCCGAGCCGCCGGGCGCGTCGTTCTCGTTCGCGTTCACGGCCGCCGGTACCTACTCGTACGACTGCACGATCCACACGTTCATGAAGGGCACCGTGAAGGTGCCGATGAAGGCGACCCCCGCGACGGGCACGACCACCACGCAGTTCAAGATCCAGTGGGCCACGATCACGGCGCCCGCGGGCTTCGTGTACGACGTGCAGATCCAGCGCCCGACCGGCGGCGGCTTCGTGAACTGGATGACCGGCGTCACGATCAACCGGGGCCGGTTCACGCCCGACGCCGGCGCCGGGACCTACGCGTTCCGGGCACGGCTGCACAAGACCTCGAACAACAAGGCGTCGGGCTACTCGGCCGCGGCGAAGATCACCGTCAGCTGACGCCGAAGCACTCCGAACGAGGGGAGCGCCACTCCGGGTGGCGCTCCCCCCGTGCGTTCCGGTTCTCACACCGACTCCACGACCCGCTGCTCAGGCTGGGCTACGATGCGTCCGATCCTGAAGCAGTGGTGACAGCGTGCTCCTGATCCTTGGCGCCATCTTCCTTGCGGTGCTGATCGGCTTCGCGGCCGGCGGCCGTCTCCGCAACCTCTCCGCCTCCCGGATCCGCTGGCCCGTGCTCGCGGTGGTCGGGCTCCTTTTGCAGGTCGTCCCCGGGTCGGTGAACAGCGAGTGGCCGTTCGTGCTGCTCATGGCCTCGTTCGCGTTTCTGTTCGCCTTTGCGCTGCTGAACCGGGATCTGCCCGGATTCTGGCTCATCGTCGTGGGGATCGTGCTGAACGCGTTCATCATCGGGATCAACCACGGTATGGCCGTGACCCAGAGCGCGCTGGCGGCCTCGGACCAGTCCTCGACGTTGGGCGCGCTGGTGCACGGCGGAGGGGCCAAGCACCACCTGGCCGGCGCCGGCGACCATCTGGTCTTCCTGGCCGATGTGATCCCGGTCCCGAACCCGATCCACCAGGTCCTGAGCGTGGGCGACGTGTTCACCTACGCGGGCGTGATGTGGTTCGTCGTGGCGTCCATGCGCCGCCCCGCGCGCAAGGCGGCCCCCGCGGGGGAGCCCCTGGAGGCGTCCTCCTAGCCTCCCTCGCTGCGCCGATCCCCCCAGCTTGTCGGTCGATCCCCCGCGACATCCCCCAAAAGACCTAGGCGGGCTCTTCCGCATTTTCCCCACGATCTCCCGATAGGAAGGGGAGCCCCAGTCGGGGTACTTTCCGGCGCCGGAAAGGAGGTGGGTCGAGTGCGAATTCGCCGGATCGCCGCGTCGCTGACGTGGCTGGCCGCCGTCCTGCTCGCGGCCGGCGCCCACTGGAAGCCTCCGCACTGAACCCCCTCCGCTCCACCGGGTCGTTCTCTTATGCGCGCCGGGCCCCGTCGCGTTCACGCGATCCCGCCGACCCCTGCATCGTGTCTGGAGTATGGGAAGCTACCTCCCCGTGACTCCGCGCGGTCTGGATCGCCTGCTCGAACTCCAGGAGGTCGATCTCGCCATCGACCGGCTGCTGGCCCGGCGCCAGGTGCTGGAGTCCGGCGAGGAGGTCGGCCGGGCGCGCCAGCATCTGGCGACGACCGAGGCGGCGCTCGCGGAGCAGGGGCTTGCGCTCGACGACGTCGGCAGGGACCAACGCCGCCTGGAGGGCGACGTGGACGCGTTCGGCCAGCGGATCTCCGCGGAGGAACGCCGGTTGTTCGACGGCAGCGTCGCCAATCCAAAGGAGCTGGAGTCCATCCAGGCCGAGGTCGCGGGCATGCGGGGCCGCCTGGCCCGCATCGAGGACCAACTGCTCGAGACGATGGAGCGCCGCGAAGAGCTGGAAGGCCGGCTGAAGGCGTTCGAGGCGGAGGCGGCCGAGGCACAGGCCGCGCTCGAGCGATCCCTGGGGGACTCCGCGGGCGAGCTGGCCACCATCCAGGCCGGCCTCGATGCTCGCACCGCAGAGCGCGATGCGATCCGGCCCGCGATCGACGAAGACCTGCTGGAGCTGTACGACGACCTGCGCCGGCAGAAGAAGGGCGTCGGCGCGGCCGCCCTCGTGGACGGCGTCTGCCAGGGCTGTCACCAGAAGCTGTCGGCCGTCGAGCTCGACCGCCTCAAGCGGGCCGACGGCGTCCGGAGGTGCGACTACTGCCGCAGGATCCTGGTCTTCTGATCGTCTCCTGCGACGGCGCCGCGCGCGGCAACCCCGGCCCGGCCGGCATCGGAGCTGTGGTCGCCGATGCCCGCGGGCGGGTCCTGGCCGAGATCGCCGAGGGCATCGGCATCGCCACGAACAACGTCGCGGAGTACCGAGCGGCCATCGCGGGACTCGGCCGCGCGCGCGAGCTCGGCGGGCAGGACGCGCTGCTTCGATCGGACAGCAAGCTGCTCGTCGAGCAGCTGTCCGGTCGATGGCGGGTTCGAAACCCCACGCTGATCGCGCTGCACGGGGAGGCGCGCGCGGCCGCGAAGGCGCTTCGCCGCGTTCAGTTCGAACACGTGCCGCGCCGTCTGAACGCGCACGCGGACCGGCTGGCCAACGCCGGCGTGGACGCCTGGCTCGCCGGGCCCGGCCGCGACTGGCGGCCCGCCGACCCGAACGCGGAGCTGTTCGACTGAGCTAGACGGGCTGCTCGGTGGGACCCGCGGCGTCGGGGTCGCCGTTCGGCGTGCGGACCCGCGCGGCCAGCCGCGCAAGCCACACCTCGTACAGCACGAGCGCGCCGGCGATGATCAGGACGCCCCACCAGGGGGGCCCGAAGATCAGCAGCACGAGCACGGCGACGACCGCGCCGCCGATCTGCAGCGCGCCGATGTGGCCTTTCACCCAGTCGCCGAACGGCCCCTCGCTCACCTGGCCGCTGACCGCCTCGCCGAACAGCGCCGCGATCTCGCGCGCCAGCCAGGTGATCTTGCTTCGCAGCCACACCGCCCAGCCGTAGGGTCCCGTCACCAACGCGATGACCAACACGATCAGCGAAACCACCAGCAGCCACGACGTGTACACGCGGAGGTCGTGGACGAGCGCGTCGCCGACGGATTGGGCTGCGGCGCGATTGATGGGGTCTCGGATCGTGGCGACTTGGTTCGACACCACCAGCCGCGACACCTGGCGCACGACGACCAGGCCGACGGCGAAGCCGGTCATCATCACGATGAGCGTGCGCCGTCGGTGGACCGAGACCCAGAGCGTCACCGGGATCAGCACGATGGTCAGCACGATCAGCAGGATCACGAGCCGGTTGACGAACCGGAACGCCTGCTGGGCGGTCTTCAACTGGCTGGACTTGAACAGGACGATCTGGCCGAAGTTCGAGGGGAGGGTGATGCCGAGCGCCGCCGACAGCTTCTCGATCGCCGCCGACGGGACGTCGTTGGCCGAGATCGTGGGCAGGGTCACCGGGCGTCCGACCAGGTTCGAGATGAACGACTGCACCTGCTGCATCGCCTGGTTCACGAGCGGAACCATGTTCAGCACGACGGCGCCGGCGACGACCGACACCACTCCCTTCTTGCCCTCCAGCACGGCGACGACCTGCGCGTGGGCGAATTGGTTCGCCTGGACCCAGAGGTTCTCGAACCCCTGCGAGGCCACGAGCTTCTGCACCTGGGACTCGAGGAAGTTGCGGGCCGCTGCCGTCACCGGCGCCGCGAGGACTTGCAGCTGCTCGGGGAGTGCCGAGGCGATGCGCTGCTCGACGTCCAGCGCTTCGAATGTCGAGTTCGTGATGTTGCGGCTGATCGCTTTCTGAACAGCCGGGGATTCGATCAGGGGCCCAACGGTGGCCACGTAGTGGTTCGTGTCGACGAACGTTCGCCGCGCCCAGGCCGCCGGCACGGTGACCGTGAACAGCAGGATGAGCACCACCACGAGCGTCCCGGCGACCACGCTGCGGAAGCGGCGCCGGCGGCGCGGCGCGTCCTTCGTCTGCTCGAGCTCCGCCTTGACCTCGTCGAGCTCTTTGCGCAGGTCGCCGATCTCGCGCTCGGTGTCGTGTGGCTCGTCGCTCACGAAACCCCCCTCCCGGACCGAAGCCCGGCCCACCTTACTTCAGATCTCCCCGGCGGCTTTCATCCGGATGGGGGGACGCGAGGCTCCCACGACGCCCGAAAGGTTGATGGCAGAATGAGCGAACGGGCGCGGGATCGTCCCGCGGCCGGGGAGGGGGGTTTTCCCGATGGCCACCGCGCAGACCGATCCCGGGGACATGATCCAGACCGTCGGGCGCTCGTGGGGATGGATCCTGTTCTTCGGGATCATCTCGATCCTGGCCGGCATCGTCATCACGGCGCACCCCTCGAGCTCGGTGTTCGCGTTCGCCATCCTGTGGGGAGCCTGGCTGTTCGTGGCCGGCATCTTCCGTCTGGTCGAGGCCATCGCCGACTCCGGCGAGACCGGCGGGATGCGCGTGCTCATGGCCATCCTCGGCATCCTGAGCATCCTGATCGGGCTGTTCTTCATGCGGCACGTGTACCAGACCGTCGCGATCATCGCCTTCCTCCTGGGGTTGTTCTGGGTGGTCGGCGGCATCATCGAGTTCGTCGTGGCCGTGTCCCATCGCGACATGCCCGGGCGTGGATGGCGGATCTTCATGGGCATCCTCGGCTTCATCGCCGGGCTGATCGTGCTCGCGGAGCCGGGCATCTCCCTGGTGACGCTCGCATGGGTGCTGGGCATCTGGCTGGTCGTGTACGGCATCATGGAGATCGTCGTGTCGCTGCAGGTCCGCAAGCTGGAGCACGCGTAGACTCGGGGCCGAAGGAGCCGGCCGGGCGGCCGCGGCCCGGTACCAGCGGGTCGAGGAAAGTCCGGACTCCACAGGGCAGGGTGCTGGGTAACGCCCAGGCGGGGTGACCCGCGGACAGTGCCACAGAGACAGACCGCCCGGCGCGAGCCGGGCAAGGGTGAAACGGTGAGGTAAGAGCTCACCAGCGGCCGGGTGACCGGCCGGCTCGGCAAACCCCACCCGGAGCAAGGCCAAGCAGGGGGCGGGCGGCCCGTCCGACGCCCCCGGGTCGGCTGCACGAGGGCCGCGGCGACGCGGCTCCCAGATGGATGGCCGCCGCCCGGCGTTTCGCCGGGAACAGAATCCGGCTTACAGGCCGGCTCCTTCGTTTACCCTCGGCGCGTGCGCCGGGCCATCGTCATCTGTTCCGCGGCCGCCATCGTGCTGACCGGGTGCTCCTCGAATGCGACGGGGAGCTTCTCGTACGCTCCCGTGTCGGGCATGCTGCCGGCGCTCGGCGGCCAGACCTTGCAGGGCGGGACGCTGTCGCCCGACCAGTACCGCGGCAGGGTGGTGGTCGTGAACTTCTGGAACTACGACTGCCCGCCGTGCCGCCGCGAGCAGCCCGTCCTGCAGCAGGCGTGGGAACGCCTGCGTGCCAAGGGCGTGAGCGTCATCGGGGTGATGTACACGGGCGGCGGGTGGCCGGCGTCGCAGTCGGCCGCGGCCGACTACGTGACGGCGCAGGGCGTGACGTACCCGGCGATCGTCGACGCGGGATCGGTGCTGAGCCGTTCGTTCCGGATCCCGGGCATCCCGACCACGGTGATCGCCGATCGGACGGGCCACCTTCGATACCGCGTGCTCGGCCCGCTGAAGCCGGGCGAGCTGGAGTCGATCATCGCGACGCTCGGGTCCCCGTGAGCGCGCCCGTCGACTGCGCGCTTCGCAGCTGTCGCCCCGCGCGATAGGAGGAGCGGACCAGCGGGCCCGCCTCGACGTGGGCGAACCCCAGCTCGTCTTCGCCGGCGCGCGCGTACGCCGCGAACTCGTCCGGGTGGACCCAGCGATCGACCGGGAGGTGCATGCGCGTGGGTTGCAGGTACTGGCCGATCGTCAAGAGCTCGCAGCCCGCGTCGCGAAGG
This sequence comes from Actinomycetota bacterium, assembly GCA_036406615.1. Classification (GTDB taxonomy): domain Bacteria; phylum Actinomycetota; class UBA4738; order UBA4738; family UBA4738; genus DASXAQ01. The sequence goes on from DASXAQ010000061.1 coordinate 12,780, forward strand.
TCGTGCATGGCCTGCGGCACCTCGTCCGGGCGCTCGCCCATCCCCAGGATGAGGTTCGACTTCGTGAGCTGTGCGGGCCGGACTCGCTTGGCGATGCGCAGCACCTCGAGCGAGCGGTCGTAGCCGAAGGCCGGACGGATCCGTGCGTGCAGCCGTCGCACGGTCTCCAGATTGTGGGCGAACACGTCGGGCTCCGCGTCGATCACCGTCGCGATGTCGCGTTCGCCGCCGCGAAAGTCCGACGGGAGCACCTCGATGCCGGCGTCCGGGACGGCCTCGCGCACCGCTCGGATCGCGGCGGCCCAGATGGCGGCGCCGCCGTCGGGAAGGTCGTCCCGCGCGACGCCGGTGATGACCACGTGTCGCAGGCCCATGGATCGAACCGCGTCGGCGATCCGTCCGGGTTCGTCGGCGTCGGCCGGCTCGGGACGAGCCGTCATGACGTCGCAGAACCCGCAGCGGCGCGTGCAGCGGTCGCCCAGGATCAGGAACGTGGCCTCCCGGTCCTCCCAGCACTCGTAGATGTTCGGGCAGGAGGCCTCCTCGCAGACCGTGTGCAGGCGCTGTCCGCGCATGAGGTCCTTGAGGTCGGAGTAGTTCGGCCCGGTGCGCGCCTTGACGCGCAGCCACTCGGGGCGCCTCGCGCCGCCGACGCCCCCGGCGCCGGCTTCACCGGCCGGAGCGCCGTTCGTGCCGTCGCCCGTTCGCACGATGGGCAGGAACAGTCGCCGGCCGTGCGGGTTGTGGTCGCGGGTTGGCATCGGGGCCAGTCTAGGCGACGCCGTCACGAAGGCGGCGGCCATTCCTCCGCGGTGACCGCGTACACGTCGTGGTCCTCCCAGGCGCCGGCGATTCTCAGATATCGAGGGGACCGGCCCTCGCATCGAAATCCGTTCTTCTGCAGGACTCTGGCCGACGCGACGTTGGTCGGCATGACGGCCGCCTGCACGCGGTGCAGGCCCGCGTTGGAGAACGCGAACCCGACGACCTGACGCACGGCCTGCGTCGCGTACCCGCGGCCGTTGCGCTCGCCGTCCACGAAGTACCCGAGCGTCGCGTTGTCCCAGGCTCCGCGCACGACGTTGGACAGGCTGATGCGCCCGACCGCGTCGCCGGTCGACTCTTCGACGATGACGAACCCGTAGCCGCGGTCGGCCTCGCGGTCCGCCTCGGCGCGGGCGGCGTCGACGGCCTGACCCTCGGCCGTGTAGAAGGACTCCGGGCGGATCGGATCGAACGGCGCCAGGAACTCCCGGTTGCGGAGGTACAGCTCGAGGACCGCCCGCGCGTCCCGCGCACGGAACGGGCGGATCGTGACGCTCAGAAGCGCGCCAACTCTTTCATGCGCTCGTACACCCGGTCGGCGTCGGGCATGAAGAAGTGCTCGAGCGCCCCCGCGAACGGCATCGCGGGGATGTCGGGCCCGCCCAGTCGCACGACGGGCGCGTCCAGGTCGAACATCAGCTCCTCGGAGATCGTCGCCGAGATCTCGGCGCCGGCGCCGTACGTTCGGTTGTCTTCGTAGACCACCATGGCCTTGCCGGTCTTGGCGACAGAGCGCAGGATCGTCTCGCGGTCCAGCGGCGCGATGGTGCGCACGTCCACGACCTCGACGGACACGCCTTCCTCGTCCTGCAGCCGCTGCGCCGACTCCAGGCAGTGGTGCAGCATCAGCCCGTACGCGATCGCGGTCAGGTCGGTGCCCTCGCGCTTCACGTCCGCGAGCCCGATCGGGACCTCGTACGGCTCGTCGGGCACGTCGCCCTTGATCAGCCGGTACGTCTTCTTGTGCTCCAGGAACAGCACGGGGTCGGGGTCCCGGATGGCGGCGCGCAGCAGCCCCTTCGTGTCGTGCGGCGTGGACGGGGTCACGACCTTCAATCCCGGGACGTGGCCGTAGAAGGCCTCGATCGACTGCGAGTGGTACAACGCGCCGTGCACGCCGCCGCCGTACGGCGTGCGCACGACCATGGGGACCGTCCAGTCGCCGTTCGAGCGGTACCGGATCCGCGCCGCCTCCGACACCAGCTGGTCGAACGCGGGGTGGATGAAGTCGGCGAACTGGATCTCCGCTACCGGAAGCAGTCCCGCCATCGCCATCCCGATGGCCACGCCCACGATGGACGACTCCGCGAGCGGCGTGTCGATCACGCGGGCCTCGCCGAACTCCTCCAGGAAGTTCGCGGTGGCGCGGAACACGCCGCCGCGGGCGCCGACGTCCTCGCCCATCACCAGGACGCGATCGTCCTGGCGCATCTCCTCCCACAGGGTGTCGTGGATCGTCTGGATGACGTTCTTCTCGGTCACCTCGTGGCTCCCTGAGACGTCAACCCTCGAGAGGGTCGGGCTCCGCGAACACGTCGCGGGTGGCCGTGGCCGGATCCGGGTCGGGGGCGTTCCAGGCCTCGTCGACCGCGCGGTCGATCTCGACCTTGATCTCCTCCTGCGTGCGTTCGATGCCCTCGTCCGTCAGCAGGCCCTGTTCCTTCAGGTACGCGGCGAACTCGATCAGGGGATCGTGGCGCTTGTGCTCCTCGACCTCCTCGCGCGACCGGTACGTGCGGTCGTCGTCGTCGGAGGTGTGGGGGCGGAACCGGTACGTCTTGTACTCCACCAGCGTCGGGCCCTCGCCGGCGCGAGCGCGGTCGACCGCCGTCTTGGCCGCCGCGTAGCTCGCCAGCACGTCGTTGCCGCTGGCCACCACGCCCGGGAATCCGTACCCCTCGGCGCGGGCGGCGACGTCGGCGATCGCCATCTGCTTGGACAGCGGCACGCTGATCGCGTACTCGTTGTTCTCGCAGAAGAAGACCACCGGCAGCCGGTGGATGCCCGCGAAGTTGAGCGCCTCGTGCCAGTCGCCCTCGCTGGTGGCACCCTCGCCGAACCAGCAACCGACGACCGCGTCCTCGCCCCGCAGCTTCATGGCGTACGCGATGCCGGCCGCGTGCGGGATCTGCGTCGCGATGGGTGAGGAGTGCGTCACGATGCGCAGGCGCCGGGAGCCCCAGTGGGCCGGCATCTGGCGACCGCCCGACGATGGGTCCTGGCGTTTGCCGAACACGCCGAGGAACACGTCGAGCGGCGTCATGCCCATCACCAGGCACACGGTCATGTCGCGGTAATAGGGGACGATGTAGTCCTTCGACCGGTCGAATGCCCACGCGGACGCGGCCTGGCATCCCTCGTGGCCCGATACGGGCACGACGAACGCGGCCTTACCCTGTCGGTTGAGTCGGAACTGGGCTTCGTCGCACTGGCGGGCCGTCACCATGTGACGGTAGATGGCGCGAAGGTCCTGCTCGGAGAGGCCGAGCGCCCGGTGGGAGCTCGCGGCCTCGCCTTCGACCCTGGTCGCCAAACGAAAGCCCTCCTCCTGGGTGCGAAATCGTCCGGCGATTCTAGCATCGGGCTCCGCGACGCCCGCCCTCCCGTACAGTGACGGGACGTGGCGGAAGCCGGCGACAGCGCGAACGTGGGGCGCCTGCAGCCCGCGGCCGAGTTGGTGGCGGGCCGCGCGATCGCGTGGTTCTGCCGCCTGTCCGTGCGCGGCGCCGAACACGTGCCGCCGTCCGGTCCCGTCATCCTGGCGGCGACGCACGAGAGCATGTTCGACGTACCGATCGTCGTCATCGCGAGCCCCCGCCCCGTGTCGTTCATGGCCCACCGGGATCTGTTTCGTCGTCGGTTCGGCGCGTGGTTCTTTCGCTCGCTCGGCGGCTTCCCGGTGCATCGGGGGGACTCGCGCGGCGTCGCCGTCGCGATCGACGTCCTGCGCCGCGGGCGCGTGCTCGGCGTGTTCCCGGAGGGAACGCGCAACTTCGGCCGGGGAACGGCACCGTTCCTGGCGGGCGCAGCGTGGCTGGCGCTTCGAACCGGGGCCTCGATCGTGCCGTGCTCGGTGGCGGGGACGGCGCTGCCGGGTCCCCGCCCGCACGGGTGGTGGAAATGGCTCCGGCGCAGGCATGCCCGCGTGCGGTTCGGCCCGCCGATTCCGGTCGAGCGCGCGGCATCGACCGACGAGCGCCGCCGCGCCGCGCGGGACCTGACGCTGCGGCTCCAGTCCGCAGTGGCGGCCCTCCATTCGCCGTGACGGCCCTCCATTCGCCGTGGCGGCGCTACCCTGGTGACATGAACAGCGTCATCGAGGTGACCGACCAGACGTTCATGCGCGACGTCGTCGAGGAGTCGAACTCGCGCCCGGTCGTCGTCGACTTCTGGGCCGAGTGGTGCGCGCCGTGCCGGATGATCGGCCCCGTGCTCGAACGGCTGGCCGGCGAGGGGCAGGGCCGGTTCCTGCTGGCCAAGCTCGACGTGGACGCCAACCCCGAGGCGGCGACGGCGTTTCGGATCCAGAGCATCCCGGCGGTCAAGGCCTTTCGCGACGGACAGGTGGTCGAGGAGTTCGTGGGCGCGATCCCGGAGGACGCGATCCGCGCGTTCCTGGACGCGGTGACGCCGTCGGAAGCAGACGACGTGGTGGCCGAGGCCGAAGGGGCCGAGCGCGAGGGCCGCACGGAGGACGCGGAGGTGGGGTACCGGCGTGCGCTTGAGCTTGCGCCCGGACATGCCGGCGCCACGCTCGGGCTTGCGCGGCTCGCAGCCGGTCGCGGTGACCCCGACGAGGCACGCAGGCTGCTCGAACCCCTGCGGCCGGACCCGGAGGCGGAGCGCATCCTGGTGACGCTGGAGGTCTCGTCGTGGGGAGCCGGCGCGAACGGCGACGGCGACCTCGCGGCCGCCGAGCGCGCCGCGGCCGATGGCCGCTTCGACGACGCGCTGCGCGGCTTCCTGGATCAGGTGCGCGCGGGCGGCGATTCGCGCGACGCAGCGCGCGAGGCGATGTTGAAAATCTTCTCGATCCTGGGGGACGACGATCCTCTGACGCGCGAGTACCGGCCGAAGCTCGCCGCCGCGCTGTTCTGACGGCCCGTCGCGGGCGTCGACGCGCTGTCCTGATTGGCGCCTTCGTCAGGCGCCGACGCGCCGGATCAGCCCGCCACGACGGCCGGCCTCGCGAACGGGCGCGTCAGCGATTCGTCCGCGTCGACCAGCCGCACGCCGAACACATCCTGGAACCGCCCCGCGATCAGCGGGGCCATCTCCTCGACGGTGACGTCGCGGCCGGCGACCCGGCTGAGGGACGTGACGCCCCGATCGTGCAGTCCGCACGGCACGATCGCCTCGAACCACGAAAGGTCCGTCCGGCAGTTCAGCGCGAACCCGTGCAGCGTCACCCGCGCGCGCATGACGCGCACGCCGATCGCGCAGACCTTCTCGCGCCCGGCCCACACGCCCGTCTGCTCACCGACCGGGTGGTCCAGCCGCACCCCGATGTCGGCCGCCGCGCGGATCACGGTCTCCTCCAACCGCGACACGTACCCGGCAACGTCGGGACGGGCGCCAAGATCCACGATCGGGTAGCCGACGAGCTGGCCGGGCCCGTGGAACGTGACGCTGCCGCCGCGGTCGACCTCGTGGAACTCCGCGCCGGCTTCGCGCATGACTTCCGGGTCCCACCGCACGTGGTCGGGCTTCGACCGCCGGCCCGCCGTGAACACCGGCGCGTGCTCGAGCAGGATCAGCGTGTCGGGGATCTCGCCCCGGAGCCGGAGCGCGGCCAGCTCGTGCATCGCCTCGAACGCGGGCTCGTACGCGACGGGCCCATCGGGTCGGACGAGCAAGCCGGTCGCCGATGTGGGCATCTGCCGGCCTACGACCGCGCCGGGAGTCCGGCCTCGGGGCCGAAGTCCCACGTCTCGAGGTTTCCCTTCAGCCGCGACAGGAACTGCGCGGCGGTCGCGCCGTCGATGATCCGGTGGTCCCATGACATTGACAGGTAGACCATGTGCCGGATCGCGATGGCGTCGTCGACCACGACGGGGCGCTTCTCGATCGTGTCGAACGCCAGGATGGCGCACTCGGGCGTGTTGATGATGGGGACGCTGATGAGCGAGCCGTACGGCCCGGGGTTCGTGATCGTGAACGTGCCGCCGTGCACGTCGTCGGGGGTCAGCTTCTTTCCGCGGGCCCGCGTCGCCACGTCGTTGATCGCCCGCGCCACGCCCACCAGGTTCATCGAGTCGGCGCCCTTGACGACCGGGACGATGAGCCCGTCGTCCAGGGCGACCGCGATGCCGAGGTTCACGTGGAGCTTGCGCACGAGCTGGTCCTCGCGCAGCTCGGAGTTCACGTCCGGGTAGGCGAGCAGCGCGTCGCAGACGGCCCTGGCCACGAACGGCATGAACGTGAGGTTGAATCCCTCGCGCGCCGCGAACGCGTCCTTGGCCGCGGCCCGAACGCGAACCACGTTCTCCATGTCGACCTCGACCAGGTTCCACGCACGCGCCGTCGCCTGGAGCGATGCGTGCATGTGCGTCGCGATCGACTGGCGCATGCGCGACAGCGGCACGATCTCCTCGCCCGTCTGCGCGCCTGACGGCGCGACCGCCTGCGGCGCCGCCGGCGCTGCTGCCGCCGGCGCCTGGGCGGGAGCGGGCTCAGCGGGGACGGCCTGCGGAATCTGCGTGACCGTCGGCGCGGGCGCTGCCTCGGCCGGCGCGGCGGCGGCTGCCGGCGCAGGCGCCGCTGCCGTACCGCCGGACTCGATGAACGCAAGGACGTCCTTGCGCGTGATCCGGCCGCCGGTCCCGGTTCCGTGGACCTGCGCCAGGTCGATCGAGTGCTCCTGGGCGAGCCTGCGGACCACCGGCGACAGGATCTGGCTGCGCTCGCCGCGGTCCGGGAGCGTGGCCGTCGTCGCCGGAGCCGGCGCCGCCGAAGGGGGAGCCGGCGAGGCCGAAGCGGCAGCCGGAGCCTGGGTCGCAGGGGCCGTTGCGGGAGCGGCCGGAGCGGCCGGAGCCGGCGGTGCGGCCGCGGGCGTTTCGGGGGCGGCCTCTGCCGCCTCGGTCGTGGCGCCCGCGTTCGTCGCGTCCCCCGCCGGCGCCGGGGTCTCCGACGGCGCGGCCGCCGGCGCCGGGATTTCCGACGGCCCAGCCGCCGGCGGCGTCGCCTCGGCCCCCGCGGGCGCTTGGCCGTTCGGCTGCGCGTCGGACTGCTCCTGCGGCTGTGCCGGTGACTGTCCGCCGGGCTGCGCGTCCCCGGCGTCGATCGTGGCGAGCTCGGTGCCGACCGACACCGTCTGCCCCTCCTGCACCTTGATCTGGGTGAGCGTGCCGGCGAACGGCGACGGGACCTCGGTGTCCACCTTGTCGGTGCTGATCTCGAACAGCGGCTCGTCGCGCTCGACGGTCTCGCCTTCCTGCTTCAACCACTTGGTGATGGTCCCTTCGATCACCGTTTCGCCGAGCTGCGGCATGGTCACCGACGCCACTGGGCAGGCCTCCTTCGTCTCACCACTTCGACAGCTTCTCCACCGATGCGACGATGTCGTCCACCTGCGGGATGAACGCATCCTCGAGCGGCGGGCTGAACGGAACCGGAACGTTCGGCGGCGCCAGGCGCGCGACCGGCGCGTCCAGGTGCTCGAACCCCTCCTCGGCGATGACGGCCGCGACCTCCGCGCCCACGCCGAGGAACCGCAACGACTCGTACAGCACGAGCGCTCGTCCCGTCTTGGCGACCGACGCCAAGATGGTCTCGGTGTCCAGCGGCACGATCGTCCGCAGGTCCACCACCTCGACGGACACGCCGCGCTGCGCGAGCTCGTCCGCCGCCTCCAGCGCCTGGTGCACCATGGCGCCGTAGGTCACGATGGTGACGTCGTCGCCCTGGCGCTTCACGTCGGCCACGCCGATCGGCACCGTGAAGTCCGGGTCCTCGGAGACGACCTCCTTGATGCGGCGGTAGATCCACTTGTGCTCCAGGTAGACGCATGGGTTGTCGTCGCGGATCGCGGACTTCAGCAGCCCCTTCGCGTCGCTCGGAAACGCGGGGCAGATGACTTTCAACCCGGGCGCGTGGGCGAACCACGGCTCCGGGTTCGTCGAGTGGAAGTTCGACGCGCGCACGCCGCCGCCGGACGGCCCGCGCAGCACCACCGGCAGCGGAACGCCCGACCGGTAGTGGTACCGCCCGAGCGTGGTCGTGATCTCGTCGAACCCCGAGGACATGAAGTCCGCGTACTGGAACTCGGCCACCGGGCGCAGGCCCTCCATGGCCGACCCGATGGCCATGCCGACGATCGTCTCCTCCGCGATCGGCGTGTCCATCACGCGCTCGGGTCCGAAGCGGTCGATGAACCCCTCGGTGACCTTGAAGGCGCCGCCGTACACGCCGATGTCCTCGCCGAGCATGTAGACGCGTTCGTCGCGCTCCATCTCCTCCCACAGGGCCTCGGCGATCGCGATCAGGTAGGTGGCCTCGCCAGACTCGCTGCGCTTGCCGCGGGGCTCGGCGCCGTGTCCGGCCGCGCCGGCCTCGACGGTCGGCGCTTTGGCCGCGTCCGAGCCTGCGGCCGCACCGCCATCAGAGGCGGTCGCGCCGTTCGCGTCCGTCGCGACGTTGCTCGCGTCCGAGGTGTCGCCGGCCATCAGTCCGGGCTCCCCGTCCAGTACCCGTCCTCGACCCACAGGCCCTTCGTCACCTCGTCCGGCTCGGGGAACGCCGACGCCTGCGCGAACTCGTAGCCGGCGTCGAAGTCGGCCTTGATGCGCTCATCGGTCGCGGCCAGGGCGGCCTCGTCGACGACGCCCAGCCAGCGAAGCAGCTCCTCGAAGCGCCGCACCGGGTCCTTGAACTGCTGGTATTCGTCGAGCATCTCCTTCGGGACGTACTTCGCCGGGTCGTGGCCGGCGTGGCCCTTCCACCGCAGGGACACGCTTTCGATGAGCGACGGGCCCTCGCCGCCGCGGGCGCGTTCGACGGCGAGCTTGGCGGCCTCGTACACGTCCAGCACGTTCGCGCCGTCGACCTGCGTGCCCGGCATCCCGTAGGCGGCCGCGCGCTCCGCGATCGTGGGCACCGCGAACTCCAGCTTGTTCGGCGTGGAGTACGCCCACTGGTTGTTGTTGACCACCCACACGACCGGCAGCCGGTGCACCGCGGACACGTTCAGCGCCTCGTGCCAGCGCCCGTTCGAGGTCGAACCGTCGCCGCAGATGGCCATCGCGACGCGGCCGTCTCCCGCGCGCCGATAGGCGAGCGCGGCCCCGGCGGCCACGGGGTAGGCGATCGGCAGGTGGGAGATGACGGTGAACGTGCGCGCGCCCGCCCAGTCGCCGATGTGGCTGTTGCCGTCGCGGCCACGCGTGTACCCATCGCGGCGGCCCCAGTACTGGGCCATGACGCGCTTGAGGTCCAGGCCCTTGACCAGCTGCGCGGACAGGTCGCGATGCGTGGGGAACAGCGAGTCGCGGTCGTCCAGCGCGTACGCGGCGCCCACGTGCGTCCCCTCCTGCCCGCGGCCCGAGTAGATCGCGCCGGGCAGCTTGCCCTGTCGGTACAGCGTCTCCATCCGCTCGTCGAAGAAGCGACAGAGCTTCAGGTACGTGAGGATCTCCTTCAGGTTGTCCCACGACAGCCGAAGTCGTTCGATCTGGGCGCGGGCCTCGCGCGCGACGACGTCGTCGGGTGCCTCGGCCGCCATCTCGTTGGTCGCCACGCGAGATCGCCTTCCTTACGGGACGTGCAGCGGGCGCCCGGCCAGCGCTAGGAACGCCTCGCCGAGGGCCTCCGACAGCGTCGGATGGGGATGGATGAGGGCGGCCACCTCGGCGGGCGCCGCCTCCCACGCCGTCGCGAGCATGGCCTCGGAGATCAGGTCGGTGACGTGCGGGCCGATCATGTGCACGCCAAGGGTCGGCCCGCCCTCGGCCTCGGTCACGACCTTGCAGATCCCGCCCTCGCCGACGATGTTGGCCTTCGACAGCACCTGGAAGTTCAGCGTCTTCGTCTGCACCGCGTGGCCCTGTTCGACGGCGGCGGCCTCCGTGAGCCCGACCGACGAGATCTCGGGCTGCGAGAACGTGACGCGCGGGATCGCGTCGTAGTCGAGCTCCGGCACGTCCATCCCGGCCGCGCGCTCCGCCACCGCCATGCCCTCGGCGAACGCGGAGTGCGCGAACTGCAGCGGCGTGGCCGCGAGGTCGCCGACGGCCCACACGTGCGGGACCGTCGTCTGCAGCGACCCGTCCACCTTCACGTAGCCGCGATCGAGCTCGACGCCGGCCTCCTGCAGACCATCGCTGTTCGGTCCGCGCCCGACGGCGACCAGGCACAGGTCGGCTGAGACGCTCGCGGGACCCTTCGCTCCCTCGTACGCGACCTCGACGCCGGAATCGGATGGGGTCACGCCGGTGACCTTCACGCCGGCCAGCGCCTGGATGCCGCGCTTGCGAAACGCTCGGGCCAGCTCCTTCGACAGGTCCTCGTCCTCCAGCGGCACGACCCGCGGCAGCGCCTCCAACACGGTCACCTCGGCTCCGAACGAGCGGAACATCGAGGCGAACTCGACCCCGACCGCGCCGGAGCCGATGATGACGATCGAGCTCGGAAGCGTTTCCATGGCGAAGACGTCGTCGCTGGTCAGGACCCGTGGGCCGCGTTCGATCCCGGGCAGCAGGCGGGCGAAGGATCCGGTCGCCAGGACGACGTCGGGCGCGGAGAGCGTCCGGTCGCCGAGCTGGACCCCGGGGCCGGGGGCGAGCCGTCCTTCGCCGGCGATGACCTCGATGCCCCGCGTCTTCACGAGGCCCGTGAGGCCCGAGACCTTCTTGTCGACGATGCGTTCCTCGAACGCCTTGACGGCGGCCCAGTCGACGCGGCCGGACGCCTCGATGCCCCATTCCTGCGACCGCTGCACGTGATCGAACACGGCGGCGGATTCCAGGAAGGCCTTGGTGGGAACGCAGCCGCGGAGCAGGCACGTGCCCCCGAGGCGCGCATCCCGCTCGATCAGGGCGACCCGCTTGCCCAGCTCGGCGGCGCGCAACGCGCACGCGTACCCACCGGAGCCGCCGCCCAGGACGATCAGGTCGTACGCGTCCTCCGGCATGACGGCCATACTACCGCCGGATGCGAATGCGCCAGGAAAGGGGACGGCATGGGTGACCTGCGGCGAACGCCTCTGGAGTCCGAGCACGCGGCCCTGGGCGCGAAGATGGGCGAGTTCGCCGGCTGGCTGATGCCGATCGAGTACTCGGGGACGCTCGCGGAGCATGCCGCGGTGCGCGAGGCCGTTGGCATGTTCGACGTCTCGCACCTCGGGAAGATCCGCGTCGACGGTTCTGGCGCGCTCGATGCGCTGCAGCGCTCGCTCACGCCGGACGTGTCGAAGGTCGCCGTCGGGGCCGCCCAGTACGGCATGGCGCTCAACGAAGGCGGGGGCATCGTCGACGACCTGATCACGTACCGAACCGGCGAAGACCGCTACCTGGTGGTGCCGAACGCCGCGAACGTGGGGAGGGTGCTTGCCGAGATCCGGTCGACGGCGCCCGAGGGCACGGATCCGGTTCAGGTTGACGACCTGAGCCTGCTGGCCGTCCAGGGCCCGCGCTCGACCGAGCTGGTCGCCGGCGCCGTTCCCGAGGCGGCGGGCCTGGACTATCTGCACCTGGCGGAGTGCTCCTACGGGGGGGCTTCGGTCATCGTGTCCCGGTCGGGCTACACGGGCGAGCGCGGCTTCGAGCTGTTCGTTCCGGCCGGCGCAGCGCCCGAGCTCTGGCGCGACCTGATGCGCCGAGGCGAGCCGCTGGGGCTGCTGCCGTGTGGGCTGGGAGCCCGGGACACGCTTCGGCTGGAGATGGGATATCCATTGCACGGCAACGATATCGGTGAGGACCACACGCCCTGGGAGGCGGGGCTCGGCTGGGCCGTCGCCATGGACAAGGGTGAGTTCCTGGGGCGCGCGGCGCTGGACCGGCAGCGCGAGGAAGGCGTCCCGGCCCGGCTTCGCGCGCTTCGCATGACGGACCGGCTGATCCCGCGCCCCCACTACGGTGTCTTCCGCGGCGGCGAGCGGGTGGGGGAGACGACCAGCGGGACGTTCTCGCCGACGCTGCGCGTCGGGATCGCGATGGCCTACCTGTCGCCGGAGGTCGCGATCGGCGGCGCTTTGGAGATCGACGTTCGGGGCCGCCGAGGCTCGGCCGAGGTGGTACGCGCGCCGTTCGTCGATCGAAGCCCGAAGTAGGCCGAGCCGGGAGCGATCAGAGCGCGGCGGCGGGCCGCCCGGCCGCCTGAACGATCTCCGTGATCGTGGTGCCGCCGAACCGAGCCCCGTCCATCATCTCGTGCAGCAGTCGCGCCGAGTTCGGGCCCGACGCCTCGGCCAGCACGACGTACAGGCCGGAGCTGGGGATGCCGACCTGGCGCTCGGGGCCGAACCCCGGCGCGGCCACGACGTACGCCCACCGCGTCAGCCCCTGTGGCCGCTGGCACACGCCCTGGGCGCCGACCACGTAATCGCCGGGCGAGTACGTGATGCCGGTCAGGTCCGGCGGATGGTTCGCGAACACCTGCTGGTGTCCCAGGGTGCACGGTGTGCCGAGCGCGCCGAACGAAGCGTTGCGCGCCGCCAGGTAGTAGTAGTCCGACGGGATCGGCAGCTGGTTCCCGTCGACCCAGAACGCCTCGATCCCCGGGACACCGCGGCCGTGGAACCAGGCGTCGATCTGCGGCGAGGCGACGAACCCCTCCTGGGCGAGCTCGCTCGCCGGGAGCATCCGAGCCTGCCAGGAGCGGGGGATGAGGGCGCGCACGCTGCCCACGCGGACCTCGACGAACGGCGACGGCGAGGCCGCAGACGTGACGGGATGGATCGACAAGGTGACGGGACCTGGTCGGTTCGCCTCGTTCGTGCGGGTGCACGCCGTGAGCGAAACCGCCAGCAGCAGCGCGGCGATCGTTGTGCGCACGATCCTCCCCTGCGGAAGTGTAGGACGAACCGGACCTTTTTTTCCAGCCGGGGGGGCCGGAACGGCGAAATCCCTGGTCCGGGGCCCCTTTACTGGACCAGGCCGAGGCGGAAGGCGATCGCCACCGCCTGGGCACGGTCGTTGGCCCCCAGCTTCTCGAAGATCCGCTCCAGGTGGGTCTTGACCGTGTGGGGCGAGATCCCGAGCGATCGCGCCACCTCCTTGGTGGTGGCGCCGTAGGCCACGCGTTGCAGGATCTCGGACTCGCGGGCCGACAGCGGGGCCTCGGGCTTGTGCGAGCCCATCTGGACCTCTTCGAGGAACGTGCGCGTGAGGGCCGGGTGGATCCGGACCTTCCCCTCCATGGCCTCGCGGGCCGCCTGCAGCAGCTCGGCGCCCGTCACGTCCTTCAAGAGGTATCCGGAGACGCCGGCCTGCATCGCCTCGGCGATCGCGGCGCGCGACTCCTCGACGGTGAACAGGATGACCTTGGTCTCGGGCTGGGCCTTGTGGATCAGCTTGGCGGCCTCCAGGCCGTCCATGCCGGGCATCTGCACGTCCATGAACACGACGTCGGGCTTGAGGTCCTCGGCCGCGGCGACCGCCTGCATCCCGTCCGCGGCCTCGCCAACGATCTCAACCTCGCCACGCCCGGCCGCGCCGAGAGCGGATCGGAGCCCGTCCCTGGTGACCGGGTGGTCGTCGACGATCAGTACCCGCATCGGTCCGGGCTTAGAATAGCCGGACGAGGAGGTCCCGTGAGCGACGTCGAGCAGGTCGAACTGGACGAAGAGGAGACCCTGAACCGGGTCCGGGAGGCGCTGCATTCCGTCAACGACCCCGAGCTCGGGATCAACATCGTCGACCTCGGTCTCGTGTACGGGATCGATGTCAAGGGGGCCTCGGTCCGCGTGACGTACACGCTCACCTCGATGGGGTGCCCGATCGGGCCGCTCATCGAAGCCGAGATCAAGCAGTTCGTCTCCGACGTCCCCGGCGTCGACGACGTCGAGGCCGAGATGGTGCTGCGCCCGCCGTGGGACCCGGAGATGATGTCCGAAGAGGCCAAGGCGGCCCTCGGCTTCTTCTGATCCGCCTGGAAGCTGGGTCCCCCCGACTCGCAGCGCCCTCTTCCGGAGTCGTGAGCAGAGCACCTCCCCCGAGTTGCAGTTGCGAAAATCACCCTTGCTGGTGCATGATGGCTTTTCCTACGTTGGCAGTCGGAATTGCCGTGATTCCCGGCGACGGGGGGGAGGAGGGAGGACGATGGGTGGCTACGCCAACCCGGACGCGCTCGTGGAGACCGACTGGCTGGAAGAGCACCTGAACGATGACGGCGTTCGGGTGATCGAGGTCGACGAGGACACCACTGCCTACGAGAAGGGCCACATCCCCGGCGCCGTCGGCTGGAACTGGAGCACGGACCTGCACGCCGAGGTCGGGCGTGACTACGTGGACCAGGCCGGCCTGTCCGACCTCCTTTCGAAGGCCGGCGTCGGCGACGGCACGACGGTCGTGCTGTACGGCGGCAACAACAACTGGTTCGCCGCCTACGCGTACTGGATCGCGAAGCTGCGCGGGTTCGACAACATCAAGCTGCTGAACGGCGGCCGGAAGAAGTGGGAGCTCGAGTCGCGCGAGCAGACCTCCGAGGTGCCGGCCCACACGGCCACCGGGTTCGCGATCTCGGGATCCGAGCACCCGGAGATCCGCGCCTTGCGCGACGAGGTGATCGGCAAGGCGGGCTCATCCGCGCTCGTGGACGTCCGCTCGCCGGAGGAGTTCCGAGGGGAGAAGATCGCCCCGGACCACCTTCCGCAGGAGCAGGCCCAGGTGCCCGGCCACATCCCCGGGGCGGCCAACATCCCGTGGGCCAAGGCGGCCAACGACGACGGGACGTTCCGATCGGCCGACGAGCTGAAGGCGTTGTACGGCGGCGAGGGCGTGACCTCCGATCGCGAGGTCATCGCCTACTGCCGGATCGGTGAGCGGTCGTCGCACACGTGGTTCGCGCTCCAGGAATTGCTCGGCTACGGCAACGTGAAGAACTACGACGGCAGCTGGACGGAATACGGCTCGCTGGTCGGAGCGCCGGTCGAGAAGGGGTAGGTCGGAGAGGCACACCGGGCGACGCACACCGGGCGACGCACACCGGGCGACGCACACCGGGCGACGCTGGTGGCGTCGGCCCGTTTCGCAGGCGTTCTACCTGCGGATTTGAATCCGATCGGCCGAATCGACTTTGGACGGCCGAAGCCGATACACTGGACGTGGTCGCGGACTACGCGCGCGAAGGGAATCGATCATGGCCATCAGCCAGGAAGAGCATCTTCGAGAGCTCAGCAAGGGATATCGCTTCGGTTGGAGCGACCCGCAGCACTCCGTCTTCACGCCGAAGAAGGGGCTGTCCGAGCAGGTGGTCGAGGAGATCTCCTCACTGAAGTCCGAGCCGGACTGGATGCGCAAGTTCCGGCTGAAGGCGCTCAAGCACTTCCAGGGTCGCCCGATGCCGTGGTGGGGCGCGGACCTGTCCGATATCAACTTCGACGACATCTACTACTTCATCCGCTCGACCGAGAAGCAGGCGGCCTCGTGGGAGGACCTGCCCGAGGACATCAGGGGGACGTGGGACAAGCTCGGGATCCCCGAGGCGGAGAAGAAGTACCTGGGCGGCGTGTCCGCGCAGTACGAGTCCGAGGTCGTGTACCACAAGATCCGCGAGGAGCTGGACTCCATCGGCGTGATCTTCACCGACATGGACTCGGGGCTGCGGGACCACCCCGACCTGGTGAAGGAGTACTTCGGTTCGATCATCCCGTCGAACGACAACAAGTTCGCCGCGCTGAACTCGGCCGTGTGGTCGGGCGGGTCGTTCGTGTACGTGCCTGAGGGCGTGCACGTCGACATCCCGCTGCAGGCCTACTTCCGGATCAACCAGGAGAACATGGGCCAGTTCGAGCGCACGCTGATCGTGGCCGAGCCCGGCTCGTACGTGCACTACGTCGAGGGCTGCAGCGCTCCGATCTACACCTCGGACTCGCTGCACTCCGCCGTGGTGGAGATCATCGTGAAGCCGGGCGCGCGCGTGCGGTACACGACGATCCAGAACTGGTCGACCAACGTGTACAACCTGGTGACCAAGCGCGCGGCCGCGTACGAGGACGCCGTGATGGAGTGGGTCGACGGCAACATCGGCTCGAAGGTCACGATGAAGTACCCGTCGATCTACCTGCTCGGCAAGGGCGCGCGCGGCGAGGTGCTGTCGGTCGCGTTCGCCGGCAAGGGCATGCACACCGACGCGGGTGGCAAGGCCATCCACGCGGCGCCGTACACGTCGTCGATCATCACGTCGAAGTCGGTCTCGAAGGACGGCGGCCGCACGGGCTACCGCGGGCTCGTCCGGGTCGAGCCCGAGGCGCACCACGCCAAGTCGATCGTCCGCTGCGACGCGCTGATCCTGGACGAGGCCTCCCGCTCCGACACGTACCCCTACGTCGAGGTGGAGGAGGAGACGGCCCAACTCGGCCACGAGGCGACCGTGTCGCGCGTCGGCGAGGACCAGCTCTTCTATTTGATGAGCCGCGGCCTGTCCGAGGCCGAGGCGACCGCGATGGTCGTCAACGGCTTCATCGAGCCGATCACCCGCGAGCTCCCGATGGAGTACGCCGTGGAGCTCAACCGACTGATCGAGCTGCAGATGGAGGGCGCGATCGGCTAGCTGCCGGGGCGGAGCAGCCGCGTCGGAGTCCTCGGGACCGCGGCGTTCCACCGCTATGGCGACAGCCGTCTTTACGGGGGCGCTCGGTCCTCCAATACCGAACCATCCGGTCGCCTGAACACCGGACTCCCATCCTCGAGGTTCAATCCGACGCCTCCTCGCCGGTGCACGAGCCGGTGATGACGCCGACACAGCAGCAGCAGGTTCGCGAGCGCGGTCGGTCCGCCGTCGGCCCAGTGCACGACGTGATGCGCGTCGCACCACGTGTGCGGACGGTCGCAGCCCGGGAATCGGCAATGTCGATCCCGGACCATCACCGCTCGCCGCATCGCCGGCGACACGACCGGCGTTCGCCGGCCGACGTCGAGTGGCTCGGATCGACCGGCCATGACGACCCGCATGACTGACGCATCGCACGCCAGCCGCCGGGCGACATCTGAGCTCACGGGCCCCGCGTGATCCAGTTCGGTGACCACCGGCCACGCGCCACCCTCCGTCCGGTCACCCGTAGCGTCAGCTGAGTCGCTCTTCCCTTCCGGAGCCAGCTTCTTTTCGCGCGGCTCGGGATTGGCTGACCTGAGCGCGTCCACGTTTACCGTCACCGTGACGTGCGGGCGCTCGCCTGCCACCGTGGGCCGGTCGCCGCTATCCAGCCACTGCCGGCAGATCTCGCCGAGGGCGTCCGCGCGACGCTGGGCCGGCGTGCGGTCGTCTCCCGATCCGCCTCGCCGCGTGTCCGCGTCCATGATCGCCTGCAACGCCGTGAGCAACGTCTCGCCCGTCTCGGGATCGAGGTCGCCGTCCACGCGAACCATGCCGAAGATCGTCGGCGTCGCGTGCAGACGCCGGCGGTTCGCCAGCACATCCTCGTCCTGCACGCGCTGTTCCTGTTCCACAGCCTGCCGCCAGTAGCCCGTCACGCGCTGCAGGTCTCGAACGCGATGCACGCGGGCGGCCTCCACCAGCTCGCGCTCGCTCCGTGTGAACGCCTCGTGGTCCGTCTCCCGCGCGGCGACGAGCACCCGCACCGCATCCGTCGTGATGTCGCCTGCCGAGAGCGCCCGGCGCGTCTGCGGCATGTCCTCCAGCGCCCGTGCGACCTGGACCTGTTCACGTGCCCTGCCCCATGCCACGCCGAACGCGGCCACCAACCACGCCACCGCCGAGAGGTGCCCGTCGCGCGCGTACGTCCCGCGGCGATCCAGTTCCGCAAGACGACGAAGCCGTTCGACCTCCAGCAGTTCGGCCGCACGTTGCAACTCGGCGAAGTCCTCTTCGACGCGCGCGTCCGGTTGGTCAGTGAGGTCCTCCGCCCGCAACTCCTCGAGGGTCGACCGCAACTCGCTCATGATCCGCCTTCGAACATATGTTCGAATCGTAGCCGTTGGGTACGACAATCAGAGCGCCGGTCGACGTTCAAGCGCTACAGATGGACGATCGACAGTCGCGGCTCGATGCGCGCCGCTTCGTCGGCGATCACCGAACGATGGCAATCCTCGGGGGCCGCCTCGAAACAGAGGATGCACACGCGTTCGAACCGACATATGGCCACGAGCAACTCGAGGCGCGTCCCTCGCTCGCCCCGAACCAGGCGCCGGAACCGAGCCTTCGCTCCCGCCACGTCCCCGGACCGCCACCGCGCGCGGACGTCGTCCGGTGATCCCAACGCCCGATCCGAGTCGTAGCTGATCCCGGCCCGAAGGAGCGCGTCGAACAATCCCCGAGCCGAGAAGCCGGGCTTGTGCGACTGTGGCCGCGCTCGAACGTCGACCACGCGGTCCACCTCATGGCTCGACATGAGCCGAACGAATTGCGCAAGCGTCCTGCCCTCATAGCCGGCCGTCAGCAACTCCATCTCACACCCACTCTGCCAGCGCAAAGTCCCTCGTCGTGGGCCGAATCCGACCTTGCTGATAGGATTTCAGCGGCGCCGCCGCCAAGGGGGAACCCGGTCCCGAGGCGACGCATCCCGCGCCGGATCCACCCGAAAGGAACCGACCACATCGTGAGCGAAACGGCAACGACCACCAGGTTCACCGCGGACGCGATGCAGGAGCTTGCGCGTCGCGACGGCGACACGTTCTCCGCCCGCGACCGTCGGCTCGCCTTCCAGCAGTTCGACCTGATGGACATGCCGTCCCCGGACACGGAGGAATGGCGCTACACCGACCTCACGGACTTCGACCTGGGCGCGTTCGAGCCCCTGGCCGAGGAACCGAAAGTCGAAAGCCTCGACGACGTCGCGCCCCACATCCTGGAGGCGGCGGGCGACGTCGGAGAGCGCGACGGGCTGGCCGTCCAGCACAACTCCACGATGGTCGTCTGCCACCTCGGCAGGGACGCCTACGACCTCGGCGTGCACTTCGAGAGCATCGACGCGGCGATCGAGGCGCATCCTGAGCTCGTGGAGGGCAAGCTGCACGAGGCCGTCACGCCCGGCCGGACGAAGTTCTCCGCCATGCACGCGGCGTACCGAACGGCCGGCTCCTTCATCCTGGTGCCGAAGAACGCGAAGGTCGAACGCCCCATGCAGACCCTCACCTACGTCGACCGC
>DASXAQ010000062.1:0-7933 GCA_036406615.1 Actinomycetota bacterium
GCCTCGATCGCCGAGAACGCGAACGTGGCGCGCCCGTTCTGCGTGTACGAGGTGTCGAAGAAGTCGACGTTGCCGTCGTCGTCCTGGGAGACGTTCTCGAGGTAGGCCTCGGGCCGCGTCACGGCGCCGTGGATGGTCGGCTCGTCCTCGGGGTTCAGGCCGAAGGTCTTGGCGAAGCAGCCGGCCTCGGTGGCGTCGATCGTGCCGTCGGCGTTCCAGGAGACGAAGTCGTCCTGCACCGGCAGCGAGCCGTTCTGGCGCGTGAAGGTGGTGGTCGTCTTGCCCGTCCCCGAGAGGCCGACGATCAGGACGACGCGCTCGCCACGCCCGGTCGGGATGACCTTGCAGCCTGCGTGCAGCGGCAGGCCGCCGCGCTCGTACACGCGCCGGTTCCACATCCGAAGGCCGCCCTTCTTCGACTCGCCGAAGTAATCGGAGCCCAGGACGCGGCTGACGTTGTTGTCCAGGTCCACCGCGATGCAGCGGTCGTCGGGGTAGCCGGCGAGGAACAGGTTCGGCGTGTAGATCATCTGCACCTCGGGGTCGGACGCGTTGGCGCCCGACTCGTAGTACAGCTTCTGCTGCATGCCGGCGACGTTCGCGTTGGCGGCTTCGATCGTCAGGCGCGCCCGCGTGCGGAAGTCGGGCACGTTGCCGATGTAGCCGTCGATGACGACCATCTCCTGCTGCGCGATGTAGTCGTCCTGAAGCTTGGCGATGCGCGCGTACTCCTCGCGCGTGATCGTCTTGGAGTCCGTGATGCTCGGGTCGTCGGTGACGACGAACGTGGAGCCGCTGCTGCGCGAGGTCACCTTCGTCTGGACGTTCACGTTGTCGTACTCGGTGATCCGGCACGTTGGCATGCGTTCGGTCATTGCCCGCAACTGCTCGGCGGACGGATTGTCGTGGATGGCCTTCGCGTTCATGCAGTCGTCTCCCAGAGGTCGAATCGGGTCAGAGGGAAACACCATTCTAGGGGCTGGGCACGGCGTGCCCCGTCCCATCCGGCGCGCCGGAGCCCGCGCGCTCCCCGTACGCTAGCGCGACGGCTCGACGGTGAAGTACAGGCGGATCCGCGTGCGGTACTCGGCGATCCGGCCCTCCTGCACCCGCGTGCTGGTCTCCAGCACCTCCATGCGGTGGATGCCCCGGATGGTCTTGGCCGCCTCGCCCAGCGCCTCGCGGGCCGCGTCCCCCCACGAGTGCGGGGAGATGCCCTCCAGATCGATGGTGTTGATGACCGGCATGGGCCCATTATGCGGGAACATGGGGGACGTGAGCTTCACCGAGGACGAGCTGGCCGAGACCCTGCGCAAGATCCTCGGCGGCGACCATCCCGGCGTGCGGCTGGGGCCGGGCGACGATGCCGCCCTCGTCGATCCGAGCCGGCACCTGACGGTGCTGACGGTCGACATGCTGGTCGAGGGCGTCGACTTCGAACGCGCGACCGCGACGCCGCGCGACGTGGGCTACAAGGCGATCGCCGTCAACGTGAGCGACGTCGCCGCGATGGGCGGCAGCCCGCGGTTCGCCCTGTCGGCCGCGGGATTCCCGGAGACCACCGAGACCGGGTGGATCATCGAGCTGTTCGCGGGGATGCGCGAGGCCGCGGACGAATATGCGATGGCGGTCGTCGGCGGCGACCTGTCGCGCGCCGACCGCGTCGTCCTGTCGGTCACGGTGACGGGCGAGGTCCCGGACGGCGGCGCGGTCATGCGGACCGGCGCCCGGCCCGGCGATCGCATCGTGGTGACCGGCGCGCTCGGCGCGGCCGCGGGCGGACTTCGGCTGCTTCGAGCGCCGGCCCAGTCCGTCGCGCACGTCATCGGGACACCGTGGGCGCGGGAGCTGGTCGCTGCGCAGTCCCGGCCGGCGGCGCGGCTCGGCGAAGGCCGGACGCTCGCGCGCCACGGTGCCAGGGCGATGATCGACGTCTCCGACGGGCTGACGTTGGACCTGGCCAGGCTGTGCCGCGCCGGCGGCGTGGGCGCCGCGATCACGCTCGGCGTCGTGCCGGTGGCCGACACCGTGCGGCTGCTCGGCGAGGTGATGCCGGTCGAGCCGCTGGCGCTGGCGCTGGAAGGCGGCGAGGACTTCGAGCTGCTGGCCGCGCTGCCGCCCGACGCGGTCGAGGGCGCGACCAAGGACCTGCATGAGCGCTTCGGCACGCCGCTGACCGACATCGGCGAATTCCGCGAGGGGTCGGGGCTGGTGGCCGTCGGAAGCGCCGGCTCGGAGCGTCCACTCGAGCCGAAGGGGTGGGACCACTTTGGATCGTGAGGAGCCGGCGCGCGCGCTGACGATCGCCGGCTCGGACTCGGGGGGCGGCGCCGGCATCCAGGCCGACCTCAAGACCTTCGCCGTGCTGGGTGTGTGGGGGATGAGCGCGGTCACCTCCGTCACCGTCCAGAACACGCTGGGGGTGACCGGCGCCTCGGACGTGCCGCCCGAGGTCGTGGGCGCGCAGATCCGGGCGGTGGCCGGCGACATCGGGGTGGACGCGGCCAAGACGGGCATGCTCTCCTCGGCCGCCATCGTGGAGGCGGTGGCCGACGCGGTCGAGCAGACGGGCATCCCGAACCTGGTGGTCGACCCGGTGTTCGTCTCGAAGCACGGGCACCCCTTGCTGCGCGAGGACGCCGTGGAGGCGCTGCGATCCCGGATCCTCCCGCTGGCGGCGCTGATCACGCCGAACCTGCCGGAGGCCGCCGGACTGGCCGGGTTCGACGTTCGAACTCGCGACGACATGCGCAAGGCGGCCGAGGCCCTCCTGTCGATGGGCGCGCAGGCAGTGCTCGTGAAGGGCGGCCACCTCGACGGACCGGCCGCGGACGACCTGCTGGTCGACCGCGACCGCGAGCAGTGGCTCGAGGCGGAACGGATCGACACGCCGAACACGCACGGCACCGGGTGCGTCCTGTCCGCGGCGGTGGCCGCGTTCCTGGCCCTTGGTCAGGCGCTGCCGGATGCCGTCGCGGCGGCCAAGGCGTTCGTGTCCCAGGCGATCCGCCACGCCCGTACGGTCGGCGAAGGGATCGGGCCGGTCGATCCGGCGTGGCCGGCGATCACGGGGTGGGACTAGGGAAGGACGGGTGCGCCGCGGCGGTCAGCCCGCGCGGACGACGCGGCCGGCCTTCAGGCACTTCGTGCACACGTTCAGGCGCTTGGGGGTGCCGTCGACGACCGCGCGCACGCGCTGGATGTTCGGATCCCAGCGCCGGGGCGAGCGGCGGTGCGAGTGGGAGACCTGCATGCCGAAGAACGGCGTCTTCCCGCAGATGTCGCAGACGGCGGCCATGACCCAAGGATGCTAGCAGGCGCTAGTCGCCGCGCCGCCGTCGCCGCCGCGCGAACGTGACGAACGCCGCCACGGCGATGACCGCGACCACGGACCCGCCGACCACGATCGCGGCTGCGGCGGCCATGGTCCCCGACCCCGACCCGGACGGCGCGGGCGAGGCCGCCGACACCCCTTCGACGCGAAGCGGGTGGGACGACGTCCGAACGGTGTCGACGCCGTCGGTGACGACGGCCTGGATCGAACCCGTGCCGGCGGCGGCCGCCGGGAGCGCCACGGCGACGGCGTGGGTGCCGGCGGTCAGCGTGCGCGCCGGCCCGAGCGCCACCTCGGCGCCCGAGGCCGACCCCGCCGGGCGCCACCGCAGCTGAACGATCTCGGCCTGCGGCGCGTGGACCGTCACGGAGATGCGGCCACCCGTCGGGGCCGAGGCCGGCGCGTCGACCGTGCCCGGATCCAGCAAGGGGGCGGGCGCTGCCCCATGCCGCACCCGGAGGAACCGGCCGCCGGTCACCAGCCACGGGCCGGCTCCCGGATCGGCCCCGTGCACCGACACGGTGCCGAGGCCCTGGATCCGGACCGAGGACAGGCCGGTGGCGATGCCGATGCGGATCGTCGGCGGCTCGCGCACCGTGGCGGGCTTCAGGCCGCCGTAATAGAAGGACAGGATCTGCGCGGTCGTCATCCCGCGAGCGGCCTTGCCCTCGGCTCCCCACTGCACCATGCCGACGCCGTGCCCCCAGCCGCGCCCGGTCAGGACCGCCCTGCGTCCCTTGGTGACGGCCGAGAACCACTTCGACGGAACGGTCTGGGGGAGCGCGGTGCCGAGCGTGTGCCGGCCGGGCCACGCGTTGGCGGTCGGGTACCGGTCGGGCGCGAGGCAGGACGCCCACGCGTTGAGGTCGGCCGCGAACGAGGCCGTGTCGAACACGGCGCTGGTGCCGCGGCCGCGCACGACCACGCGGGCGCCACCGCCGCTGACCGAGGAGACGCGCGCGGCCGACCATGCGCCGGCCGCCCGCAGGAACCGTGCGACGTCGTCGAGCGTGACCGACGTGCGCCAGTGCGACAACGGCGACGCGCCGTCGTCTGCCTCGCGGACCGGCTTCAGGTAGGGCAGCGGCGCGCTGCCGAAGACCGCGGCGTTCGAGTACGTGTGGCCGTTCGAGGTCGAGAAGTACACGGTGTCGGCCGGCCGCCCGTTCCACAGCAGCGCCTGGTGCGACGTCGCCGAGACCGCCTGGACCCATCGCGCCCCGTTCGGGCCCGCGCTCACGCCGAGCCCCGTGTAGACCTGGCACGCGTCCGTCGCGCACAGCTGGTAGCCGAGCGCGCGTCCGGTCGGGTCGGGATAGGCAAGGTTCGCCAGCGCGTACGACCGCGCCGCGATCGCCTGCGCCTCGAGCGCCGGCATCGGCCACGTCGGCGGGACCTCGCCGAGCCCGTCCACGTACTGCTCGAACGGCATGACGCCGATCACGAACAGGTGCCCGGTGCCGTCCTTGCCGACCTCGATCGTCCCCGGATACCGCGCGTGCAACACCGGCCGCACGGGGTGTACGCAGGGCGATCGCCGTCGCGGGTACGTGCCGTGGACCAGCAGGCTCGAACCGGGCGCGGCGACGAACGTCACCCGGGGGAGTCGCCGGACGGCGGTGGAAGACGGCGCCTCGACGGCGCGGGCCGGCATCGGGCCCAGCGCGACCAGGACCGTCCCGAGGGCCGCGGCCACGGCGGCGGCCGTGCGGCGCCGCACGGCTACGCGGGCACCACCTTGGCGAGCTGGGCCTGCAGCGTCTGCCTGGACGTCGGGCCGCTGCCGATCCAGGACCGCGTCCCGTCGCTCGCGTAGACGATCGTGTCGGGCTGGCCGATGAACCCGAAGCCGCGCTTGATCGCGTTGTTGGGGTCGGCCACGCTCGGGTACGTCCAGCCGTACTGATGGATGAACGCCCGGGCCGGCGTGGCCTGGTCGGCCACGTCGACGCCGACGAACTGCACCTTCCCCTGGTACTGCTTCGCGAGCTGCGACAGGCCGGGCGCCTCGGAGCGGCACGGCCCGCACCACGAGGCCCAGAAGTTCACGACGACCGGCTTGCCGCGCAGCGACGACAGCAGCGTCGTGAACTGGTCGTACGTGAACACCGGCAGCGCCGTCGCGGTCGCGGGCAGCGCGACCGTGCCGCCGCTCGGAGTGCCGCCCGGCCCCGGCAGGCCCGACGAGCTCGTGCAGGCCGCGGCGCCGACCGCCACCGCGATCGCGCAGGAGGCGAGGGCAGCCAGCGGACGGGGGCGGCGATGCGGAGGAGGGGTTCGGTGCACGGGACCCAATGGTAGCGGCAGGTCCCGCGTTTGGCGGGCTCCCGAGCGGCGGCGGAGGGCGCTGCTATAATCGCGAAAATGCCCATTGACCTGCGGTTTTAGCGTGGGCGGCTCGCTGGACGCCGCCACCTTCCGCCGGGCACTGTCGCTGTTCGCCGAGGCGCTGGACGCGCACCGCGACGAGCTGAACTCGCTCAACGTGTACCCGGTGCCCGACGGCGACACCGGCACCAACCTGGCGCTCACGATGCGGTCCGTGCAGTCCGAACTGACGTCGCTGCCGCCCGGCGCATCGCTCGCCGAGGTCTGCGATCGCGTGTCGCGGGCCTCGCTGATGGGAGCGCGCGGGAACTCGGGCGTGATCCTGTCGCAGGTGCTGCGCGGGCTGTGTGAGTCGTTCACGTCGAACGGGCCGGACGGCGAGCACTCTGTTTCCCGCGCGCTTCGACACGCCAGTGATCAGGCGTACCGTGCGGTGGCGCGCCCGCAGGAGGGAACCGTGTTGACGGTCGTTCGCGCGGCCGCCGGCGCGGCCGAAGCGTCGGGCGCGGAGGATCCGGCGGAGGTCGCGGACGCCGCGCTGTCGGCCGGGCGCGACGCGTTGGAGCGAACCCGCGACGAGCTTCCCGCGCTTCGCCACGCCGGCGTCGTCGATGCCGGCGGCAAGGGGGCGGTGCTGCTGTTCGACGCGCTGCGCGCGGCCATCCGCGGCGGCGAGACGACCGAGCCGATCGGCCCGGCGGGCCCCGTCGGGACCTCCCAGGCCGTTCCGCCCGGCGAGCTCGAGTTCGCGTTCGAGGTCCAGTTGTTGCTGGCGGCCGGCGACGAGGCCGTCGCGTCGCTCCGGCGGGACCTGGTTCCGGTGGGCGGATCGATCGCCATCGTCGGCGGAGACGGGCTCTTCAACGTGCACGTCCACACCAACGACCCCGACGCGGCGATCCGGCTGGCGACGGCGGCGGGCCGGCCCTCGGACGTGAAGGTCGTGTCGCTCCAGGAGGCCGTCGCCGGCTGCCTCGGCGGCGGCGCCAGGCAGGTTCAGGCCGCGGAGGCCTCGACCGGCATGGTGGCCGTGGCCGACGGCGACGGCCTGGTCACGGCGTTTCGATCACTGGGGGCGGTCGTCGTGCGCGGCGGCCCGGGAGCCAACCCGCCCGTCGGGGACCTGGTGTCGGCGATCCTCGCCGCGCCGGCGCCTGCCGTGGTCGTGCTGCCCAACGATCGCAAGGTGGTGGCCGCGGCGGAGGTGGCCGCAGTCGAGGCGGGGGAGCGATCGGGCCGGCAGGCCCGGGTCGTGGCCACGACCTCGATCGCCGAGGGGCTTTCGGCGGCCGCGGCCGTGAACCCGTCGGCGGATCTGGACCGCAACGTTCGCGACGCCGAGGCCGCGGCGGCCGGGTGTGCGTCGGGGTCGGTAACGCGGGCGGCGGGGAACGCGCACACCGCAGCGGGACTGGCCCGCGGGGGGCAGTGGCTCGCGCTCGTGGACGGCGACGCGGTGGCGATCGCCGAAGACCCGGGCGAGGCATTGCGTGCGCTCGCGGACGCGCTCGCCGCCGGCGCTCCCGACGCGGAGATCCTCACGCTGATCGCGGGGAGCGAGGCTCCCGGGGATGAGGCAGCCGCTGCGGCGGTCCGGCTGCGGGGAACGTTCCCGCAGTTGAAGGTCGAGCTCATCGAGGGCGGCCAGGCGCACTCGGCGTACGTGGTCGGGCTGGAGTGAAGCGGTGAAGCTCGACGATCCCGTCCGCACGATCGATCCGCGCCTGGCCAACCGGCGCATGGGCGCGCGAACGAAGGGGCCGCCCGCGTACGAGGTGCTGGACGACGCGCTCGGCATCGAGACGGTGGGCCAGCTGCTGCGCCACTACCCGCGGCGCTACATCGACCGGTCGAAGACCGTGGCGATCCGCCAGCTTCGGATCGGGCAGGAGGCGACGGTCATCGGCCGCGTGAAGCGCGTGCTCACGCGCCGCACCCGGCAGGGGCGCCCGATGGTGACGGTGACCCTCTTCGACGGCTCCGGGTACCTGGACCTCACGTTCTTCAACCAGCCGTGGGTGGCGAACACGTATCGCGAAGGGGTGGAGCTTGCCGTCTCGGGCGTCGGCGCCACCTATCGAGGCCACCTGCAGCTCGCGAACCAGTTGGTCGAGGTCCTTCGCAGCGAGGAGGCCGAGCAGGTGCACACCGGGCGCATCATCCCGGTCCACCGCGCGGCCGAAGGAATCAGCGCCCGGACGATCCGCGAGATGGTTCACCGTGCGCTGGAACGGCTTCCGCACATCCCCGAACCGCTGCCCGCCGAGGTGA
>DASXAQ010000063.1:0-6132 GCA_036406615.1 Actinomycetota bacterium
GAGCCCTCGCCAGCGTTCGTCTCCGGCCGCGGCCGCTCGCTGCGTCGACGCGACGATGTCCGTGAACAGGACGGTCGCCAGGAAGCGCCGAGGCAGGCGCCCCGGTTCGACGCCGAGGAACGTTCGCACCGCGCCGAGGACCGACGCCGTGTCGCCGAACCACGGCATGTGGTCCTCGCCGGGTAGGACGACGAGCTCGCTGCCGGGGATCATGCCCGCGACGGCCGCCGACTCCCCCCTGGTCGACTCCCTGGCGAGCACCAGCGTGGGCAGAGCCATCGTGGGCAGGAGTCCCCGCACGTCGATGGCGCGCCAGGTTCGAAGCAGCGCTGCCGCGCGAGCCGGGGTGACCGAGTTCCGATACATCTTCCCCATCCATCGTTGGAAGTCGCTGTCCACCAATCCCATCGGGCCCTGATTCGCGGCGTGGGTGCTGCCGTCCTGGCGTGACCCCCAGCGTTCCTCGGAGGCCTCGATGTCGGCTTCGAGCTGTTCGGGTGGCGCACCCCATGGATAGTCGGGCGCCCATTCCTCGGACGCGCACGCGTGCCACCAGGTGAGTGACGAGATGCGCTCGGAGCGGGTCGCTCCCATCAGTGCCCCGACCGCCCCGGCCGAGCGCGATCCGAACACGGCGACGCGGTCGATCCCGGCGTCGTCCAGCACGGCCACCACGTCGGCCACTCGCCGTTCCAGGCTGCCCGGCTCGACGTCGCGATCGGACAACCCCGTTCCCCTCGGGTCGTGGATCACCACGCGCGCGAACTGCCCGAGGCCTTCCAGCCACGCTGCGATCGGGGCGAAGTCCCAGAACAGGTCCAGGTTGAAGAGGAAGTAGGGCATGTAGAGGAGGTGGACGGAGCCTTCGCCGAACACCTGGTAGGCGATCCGCGCGCCGTCGTCCGCTTTCGCGTAGCGGGTCTCGGCGTCCAACGTCAGCTCGCAGCCGCGACACGGATGCCAAGGGCTGGAATGTCGACGGCCAGCTCCCGTCGCCGGATCATGCGTGCGAGTCTCACCCGATCCCCGGTCCGCCGCAAGGGTGCGTGGGGGTCGCCTTTGTGGCCGGGGTGGTCTTCGACTCGCTGGTCCTCCGCCACGGACTTCTGCCCGCGCCGATCCTCGCCCCCCCCGCGCACGCTCTCGGCGCCGATGAGGCTCGACATATGATCGAGCTCCTCTTCCGGGGGGTTCCACGTGGTTCAGCGGGCTCGAGGTTCCATCCGTCGACTGGCGGCCGCCTCCGCGGTTTCCAACATCGGGAATTGGGCTGCCTCGGTCGCGCTCGCGCTCGCGATCTTCGCCAAGACGGACTCCACCGTCTGGCTGTCCGCGAGCTTCCTGTTCACCCAGCTCCCGAGCGCCCTGGCGGCTCCGCTCGGCGGCCTGATCGCGGACCGCCTGAATCGGCAGCGGGTGATGATCGTGTGCGACCTGGCGGGCGCGGCCTGCTACGTGGGCATGGCGCTGGTCACATCGCCGGCGGCTCTGATCGCCCTGGGCTCGGTCGCGGCCCTGTTGCACATGCCGTTCGGTCCGGCGTCTCGTGCCGCCGTGCCGAATCTGGTCGAGGAAGACGACCTCTCCTGGGCCAACGGGACGCTCGCGGCCGCCGGCAACGTCGGCAACCTGATCGGCCCCGCCGTTGGCGGCGCCCTGTTCGCGCTGACGGGCGCCGGATCCGTGTTCTGGGCGAACGCCGTCTCGTTCGTCGCCTCCGCGTTGCTGATCGCCACGATGCGCGGGCGCTTCGCGGCCGAGCGCGACACGAAAGAGGAACGTCCACGGGGCGCCATCTGGGAGGGCGTGCGGTTCATCTGGCACCATCCGACGCTGCTGACCCTGACCGCCATCGGCGCGATCACGTATATCGCGACCGAGGTCACGTGGGTCGCCGACCTGCCGCTGATTCACCACTTCGGCGTGGGTGGGGTCGGGTACGGCGTGATGAACATGGTGTGGGGCGCGGGCGGTCTGCTCGGTGGCCTGGTCGCCGCCCGGGTCGTCACGAAGGCCAAGGAGCCCGCCGCCGCGGTCTACGGGACGCTGGTCTTCGGAGCGTTCGTCGGCGCGGTCGGTGTCGCGCCCTGGTTCGGACTGATCCCGGCATTTCTGTTCGTCCTGGCGTTCGCCGACTCGTTCGCCTTCGTGGGGTTCAACGGGATCTACCAGCGCGACTCGCCGGACGCGATCCGGGGCCGAGTGTTCGCTGCGGTGGGAGGCGTCATGACGCTCGCCACGGCGGTGGGCTTCACGTTCGCCGGCTTCCTGGTGCAGGCGACCGGCTGGCGACCCGTGTTCGTCGTCGGCGGTCTGATCGACGTGGCGTGCGCGCTCGTTCTTGGGTTCGTGCTGCTCGGGCGCTCGGCAACGTCTCGGGTGGCCGTTCCGTCCGGGAAGTAGGCACCGGCCGCCAAAGGGGGACATCGCCCTCGGACGGCTACGCTGGCCCGGATGCGCGCGGACACCGACTTCGAACCGCTCGTGACCGAGCGGCTGCTGCTTCGCCGTTCGCGGCCCGAGGATGCCGAGACCATCGCCGCATACCGCAGCGATCCGGAGGTCCACCGCTACCAGGGATGGGACCGGACCGATGTGGACGGCGTCCGCGCGGACATCGAGGAGATGGCCGGCCGCACGCCCGGAACGCCCGGCGGGTGGGTCCAGTTCACGGTCGAGCGGCGCGACACCGGGAGCCTGGTCGGTGATGTGGGGATGGCGGTCGCGGACGGAGAGCCCGGCGTGGTCAAGGTCGGCTACACGATCGCACCCGAGTTCCAGGGCAAAGGTTATGCGACCGAGGCGGTCCAGGCTCTCGTGGCCTACGCCTTCGACGTACTGGACGCGAACGTCGTCCGGGCGTTCGCCAGCGCCGACAACACAGCCTCGATCCGGGTCGCCGAGAAGGCTGGGCTGCGTCTCATCGAACGAATCGGGCACATAGGCGGAGACTCGTGGCGCGGTGTGCGTTACGAGCGGCGTCGGGACGAGGCCTGAGAAAACCCAAGCAGGGCCCGACCGACGGCTGGCGCTTCCGACGGGAAGCGACACTCACCGTCGGCCATCCGCCTGGCGGAGCATCGCGTCCTGTTCGGGGTCGGGCATGAGCTCCCGTACCTCTTGCGCGCAGCGGCACGCGACGGCGATCTTGGCAGCCCACTCCAGCGCCTCCTCGCGTGAGGGCACCTCGATGATCGAGAATCCGCCGATGACCTCCTTGCTCTCCGGGTACGGGCCGTCGGTGACCGTCCCGTCGGTGGCCACGATGCTCACCCTGGGGCTTTCCAATCCGCCGCCGAGCACCCACACGCCGGCGATCACGGCTTCCTGGAGCACGGCGTGCGCGGCCTTGCCCACGGCGGGCATCTCCTCGTCGGGAATGTGGTCCATCGCGCCGCTATCGAACGAGATCAGGTATCGCGCCATCTCATGAAACTCCCTGTGCTGGCCTCCCCCTCCGGCCGCATCCTATCCTCGGTCCCAATCCGCGTTTGGTGGCCGTGAGCATGTGGCCACGATCCGGACGCGCACCCCACGACGGCGGGAGGCTTCGATGGACGTGTCAGAGGACCTGGGCACCGAGATGATCAGCGAGAACGACCGAGTCCGCATCTTCGAGCACCGAGTGCCCGCGGGCGAGACCGGTCCGATGCACATCCACCGCCGGCCCTACCTGTCCGTGGTCGTGGCGGGGACGAAGGGCGACGTCGTGGACCCCGACGGCAACGTCATCGACCACGACACCCTGACCCCCGGAACCACCTTCTGGATCGACTCCGACCTCCCCGAGACCCACGCCCTGCACAACACGGGCGACGACGAAATCCTGATCGTCACGATGGAAGTGCTGTAGCTCCTCACCGCGACTCAGATCGGGTTTCGATGCGTCGTACGGTCCTCCTAGCGGCTAAGGCCCGTCGGAGAGCAGAACGAAGCTTCCCCTGCCCGATGCGCTCGGCTGGAATGCGAGCGCGTAGCAATCGGCGGAGTCGGCGCAGGAGATGCGCTCGACCGGGCCGACGCCGTCGGGCAACGGCTGCGAGTGCCAGGATTGCCCTTCGTCTGACGTCGTGGCGATCAGGCCCTGCGCGTCCGCAACCGCGGTTGCGTTGCCGGTCGTGACGGTCATCAGGCCCGCGACGACGCACTCGGAGCTGGAAGGGCATGCGACGTCGCTCACGAATGAGCTTGGAAGACCAGTGGCGCCCGCGTCCGTCCAGCTTCGGCCGGCGTCGGTCGAGGTAAGGACGGCGCTCTGTGAAGACGAGTCCCCGGACACGTACGTGGCGACGCAATCCGAGGACGGATCGCACGCCATGGCGTTTACGGGACCGGTGCCGTCAGGCAAGGCGGCGGCGTGCCAACTTGCTCCGCCATCCGTGCTGTAGATCGCGGCACCCACCGGGCCGGCGTCACTGCCCGCCGGCGGTTCCTCGAAGCCCGTGGAGGTGCAGCTCGCCGTCCCGATGCACTCGAGTCCGATCGGAACGAATCCCGCGGGGAGCTCAGAGTCCGACCAGGTCGCTCCGCCGTCGGCCGTCTGGAAGGCATATGAAGATCCGTCGGCCGAGACGCTCGCCAGGGCGAGGCATGATGCGGCGCTCGTGCAGGATGCACCGGCGATCTCAGATGCGTCCGTCAGTTGCTCGGGACCCGCCACGGACGTCCAGTTGTTGCCGCCATCGGAGGTCTCGAGGAACACGGCGTTTCCCGAGGAATCCATGCCGAGGAACGCGCAGGTGCTTCCATCGACACAGGTGATCGGAGAGCCCGACTCGACGTCGGCCGGAAGCGCACCCTGAGTCCAGGTGCTTCCACCGTCGGTCGTGACGTCGACCACGGTCGATCCCTGCGACGAACCGGCCGGCGTCGCACCCTCCGCATAGCACGTGCCGACAACCGGGCACGTGAGGAAGAACCCCTTCTCGTTGGCGGGTGTCGTGATCGCGTGCCAGCCGACGCCCACGTCGCCCACGAGCCGCCAATGCGGCGCAGTCGCTCGCTGCGCACTCCCTTCCATCACGCGCCCCGGCGAGCGCGTGGCGTGCGTCACCCCAAGGCCGCCGGCAAATGCTGCCACCAGGGCCACGGCGACGCCGGCGGCCACCAGGCTGGTCAGGCGCCGACGAGACCGCAGCCGGCGGCTTCGCCGCTTGACGACCCCGAGCAGCTCCTCGAGTCGCTCGTCGTCGAACTCCGGGAGTTTGGAGTCAAGTTGGCCTCGCAACGTGTGCCTCCTCCAGGTTGTGGCCCACGCTCCCGCGCAGGCCCGACAGTCCGCGACGCAGATGTGTCTTCACGGTTCCGCGACTGATGTCCAGGGCGGCCGCGATCTCGGCCTCGGAGAGGCCGACGAGATACCGAAGCGCGATCACCTCCGCCTGCCGACGAGGCAGCGACCGCAACGCGGCGCGCAGGGTCTCGCGCAGGACCACTTCGTCGGCGAGGTCCGCCGTTGGCGTCGTGGGCGGTTCCAGGCCGCGTCGTTGCAGACGCCGTATCGCCTCATTGACCGTCACGCGAAGGATCCAGGCCTCTCGCCAGGGTTCGCCGCCGATCTTCGCCCATCTGAGGTGAGCTCTCACAAACGCCTCGAGGGCGGCATCCTCGGCGGTTCCCGGGTCGTTCGTCACGCGGCGGGCGACGGCCACCGCCTTTGGGAACAGGGAGCGAAAGAACCGGTCGAAGCCCTCGGGTTCGCCTCTCCCCCCGTTGCGTTCGTCGTTGGTCGAGCCGGAGGATTCCATCGTCCCTACAACCCCGCCAGGGGCCATTTTGGATGACATGGGACCCTGTGGTTTGGAGTGCAACGTCCGGGGCACAGAAACGCCGTCCTCACGACAAGGAGGTCTCAATGCGGGCTCGGATCCGTTGGGCGGTCATCGTCGCTGCCGTCACCGTCGTCTCGTTCCTGGTGGCTTCGCCCGTTGGGGCTGCCCGATCTTCCGCGACCTCCTCGACGAGCGCCAGGCCTCCGTTGTCGCCCATCGTCGCGCAGCCTCCCATCCTGGTCGGCCCACTCCAGCCCTGGGTGGCGACCTACGATCCCGCGAACCGGCAGGTCTATGTCGCGGATCAACCGAGCCCGAGCGCTTCCTTCCCGAACTTGGCCGGAGGCGTCACGGCCATCAC
>DASXAQ010000064.1:0-2826 GCA_036406615.1 Actinomycetota bacterium
GACGGGCCAGGACCGCGACCGACGCCGCCAGGACGACGGCGAAGGCCACCTGCGCCGGCGGGCGGAACGCGGGGAACGCGACCGGCGAGGCGACCTCGGATGCCATGACGACCGCGACCCACACGGCGGCGATCCCACCGAACGCCCAGGCCGCCGGCCAGATGCTCGCCAGCGCCAGGCCGGCGGCCGACAGAGCCAACGCCGGCAGCAGCCACGCGGCGGCCGTCCACTGAAGGCCCGGCAGCGCGAGTGCCGCGATCGCGGCCAGCGCGATCGACACCGACACCACCGCGACGGAGCGAACGAACACCAACCGGTATCCGCGCGTCGGCGCGGCCACGCCGACCTCGTACGCGGGGTCGATCCCGGGGCCGTACGCGACCCCGACGCCGGCCAGCGGCACCAGCGGGGCCACGACCAGGAACACCAGCCGGCCGGGCTCCCCCGCGTACGCCGCCGCGGCCGCAAACCCGAGCGCCACGGCCACCGCGGCAACCCACGACAGGGTGAGCGACGGCGTGGCGGCCAGCAGCACCGCCACGTGTTCCGGAACGCCGAGCCACCGCAACACCCGTTCGCCCAACGGCCTCCGGTCCGGCGTGACGCGCTCGGCGATCCCCCGCCACATCGCGTCGAGGCGAGACGCGGGCACGAACGACCCGAGCGCCTCGCGGCACTGCTCGCACGACGTCACGTGCGCCTCGACGGAGTACGCGCCGGCCTCGTCGACGTCGCCCGCCGCGTATTCGGCCAGCGTTTCCCGCGACGCGTGCCAGCTCATGCCAGTCCCTTTCGAAGCTCCGCCCGCGCCCGCATCAGACGCGTCTTCACCGTTCCCTGCGGGATCCCGAGCAGCGCCGCGGCCTCCCGCGTGGTCAGCCCGTCCAGCGCGGTGGCCTGCAGCACGGCGCGAAGCTCCGGCGACAGCCGGTTCAGCGCGCTCGCCAGGTCGCCGTGTTCGATCCCCAGCAGCATCCGATCCTCGGCCGAGGGCTCGTCCGGTCCGGCCTCCACCGCGACACCCGCGCGAAGGCGCTGGCGCCGAAGGCGATCGATGAGCCGGCGGATCCCGATCCCCCAGATCCACGCGGCCACATCGCCGGAACCCCGGTAGCCGCTCGGCTTGCGCCAGATGGCGATGAACGTGTCCTGCACCACGTCCTCCACGATGCTTCGGTCCGAACACCGCCGCTCCAGCCGCAGCACCAGCCACGGCGCGTGGCGGTCGTACAGGGCGCGAAGGGCCGCCGGGTCCCCTTCGGCCAACGCCTCCAGCAGCGCCCGGTCGGTGCCCGGCTCGGCCGGCTCGCTCCCCACACCCCTCTGTCGCGCGCGGCGCCGCGATCGGTTCACGGCCGCATCATCGCGCCCCGCCGTACCTGTACGCTCACGGCCCATGGCGCACGTGCTGGCGATCGACGCCGGGACCACCGGGATGCGGGCGATGGTCGTCGATCAGGACGGCCGCGTCGCGGCGCGCGCCTACCGCGAGTTCCCCCAGCACTTCCCGCGGCCCGGCTGGGTCGAACACGACCCCGAGGACTGGTGGTCGGCGCTGCAAGCAGTGCTGCCCGAGGCGCTCGCAGCGGCCGGGATCGAAGCCCGCGACGTCGCCGCGATCGGCATCACGAACCAGCGCGAGACCACGGTGCTGTGGGACCGCGAGACGCTGAAGCCGATCCACAATGCGATCGTGTGGCAGGACCGTCGCACGGCCGACCTGTGCGACGAGCTCACGGCCGAAGGCTGGACCGACCGCATCCGCGAGCGCACCGGTCTGGTCGTCGACCCGTACTTCTCCGGCACGAAGCTCGCGTGGCTGCTCGACCACGTCGACGGCGCTCCCGAGGCCGCGACGGCCGGCCGCCTCGCGTTCGGCACGGTCGACGCGTACCTGCTGGCGCGACTGACCGGCGGGCGCGTGCACACCACCGATCGAACGAATGCCTCGCGCACGATGGTGTTCGACATCCGGCGCCTGGCGTGGGACGACGAACTCCTGGAACGGCTGGGCGTACCGGCCGCCGTGCTGCCCGACGTCCTGCCGTCGTGCGGACGGTTCGGCGTGACCGACCTCGACGCGTTCGACGGCGCCGCCGTCCCGGTCTCCGGCATCGCCGGCGACCAGCAGGCGTCGCTGTTCGGCCAGGCGTGCTTCGAACCCGGCTCGGCGAAGAACACGTACGGCACCGGGTCGTTCGTGCTGATGCACACGGGCGACCGACCGGTCGCATCGAACGCCGGCCTGCTCACGACCATCGCCGCGGCGCCGGGCGACGCGCCCGGGTACGCGCTGGAGGGCGCGATCTTCGTCACCGGCTCCGCCATCCAGTGGCTGCGCGACGGGCTCGGCATCATCGACGCCGCGCCGGAGCTCGGCCCGCTGGCCGAATCCGTCCCCGACAGCGGCGGGGTCTGCTTCGTCCCGGCGCTGTCAGGCTTGGGCGCGCCGTGGTGGGACCCGCGGGCACGGGGCACGATCGTCGGCATCACGCGCGGCACAACGAAGGCCCATCTGGCGCGCGCCACCGTGGAGGCCATCGCGTACCAGACGCGCGCGGTCGTCGACCTGATGCGATCAGATGCCGGCCTGGACCTTCCGTTCCTGAAAGCCGACGGGGGCGCGAGCGCGATGGACCTGCTGCTCCAGGTCCAGGCCGATCAGCTCGGCGCGCCGGTGCACCGATCGGCCGTGCAGGAAACGACCGCGATGGGCGCGGCGTGCCTGGCTGGGCTGGCCGAGGGCGTGTGGTCGTCGATGGAGGAGGTCGCGGCGCGCTGGCACGCGGACCGGGAGTTCGAACCCGCGGCCGACCGGGCCGCGGC
>DASXAQ010000065.1:0-5170 GCA_036406615.1 Actinomycetota bacterium
GCCGCCTGGGTCCCAAACGCGCTGCGTTCCAAGCGCTTCGAACCGCCATCGTGTCGCTCTCATACATCTCTCCCGGACCGGGCGGCCCGAACCCACGCTGGGCGGCCATCGGCTATCCCGGGCCCGTCGGTCCGCCCGACCCCCTACCCCCGCGCGCCCTGACGCCAATGACCGTGGATGCCGACACGACGTTGGACTGCGACGTGTGCGTGGTCGGCTCGGGAGCCGGCGGCGCGACGGCCGCGGCGGTGCTCGCAGACGCCGGGCTGGACGTGGTGATCCTGGAGGCCGGCGACCACCTGGAGGACGCCGACTTCGACGGCGCGGAGGCCGGAGCCTACGCGCGCATGTACGAGGGGTCCGCGGCCCTGGCCACCGTCGACCACAGCGTGGGCCTGCTCGCCGGGACGTGCCTGGGCGGGGGGACGGTCGTCAACTACTCCACGTCGTTCCGCACGCCGGACGAGGTGCGCCGGGAGTGGACAGGCATGGGCGCGCACGAGTTCGCGTCTGCCGAGTTCGACGCGAGCCTGGACGCCGTGTGCGAGCGGCTCGGCGTGAACCTCGACCACAACCGGGCGTCGTCACGCGAGCGCATCATGCGCCGTGGCCTGGACGCGCTCGGCTGGCACGTTGATGCCATGCCGCGCAACGTCATCGGATGCGAGCAGGGCCGCGTGTGCGGCTCCTGCGGGCTGGGCTGCCGGATCGGCGCCAAGCAGTCGGCGGTGAAGACCTG
Organism: Actinomycetota bacterium; assembly: GCA_036406615.1. Lineage (GTDB taxonomy): Bacteria > Actinomycetota > UBA4738 > UBA4738 > UBA4738 > DASXAQ01. The sequence goes on from DASXAQ010000065.1 coordinate 740, forward strand.
GCTCGCCGACGCGGAGGCCGCCGGGGCCCGAATCTTCGTTCGCACCCGAGTGGAGCGCGTGGTGGTGCGCCACGCCGGCGCGCGGGGGGTCGAGGCCCGAACCCGCGACGGACACCGCGTCACCGTCCGCGCGCGCGCCGTCGTTGCGGCCGCAGGCGCGCTGCACACGCCGGCGCTGCTGCGCCGCTCCGGCCTGACGAACCCGAACATCGGGCGGCACCTTCGCCTGCACCCCGTCACCGCGGTATTCGGCGTGTTCGACGAGGAGGTCCGGCCCTGGGAGGGGACCATGCAGGCGCTGTACTCCGATCAGCACCGCGACCTGCACGACGGCTACGGGGTGAAGTACGAGACGGCGCCGGTGCATCCGGGACTGGCCGCCGGGTTCCTGCCGTGGCGCGGCGCGCGAGAGCACGCGGAGCTGATGGCCGCGCTGCCGCACGTGGTGGGAATCGGGGCGCTGCTTCGCGACCGCGACGGGGGCGAGGTCCGCGTCGGCCGCGACGGTCACCCGGTCGCCGCCTATGCGTTGTCGGCATTCGATCTCGGTCACGTCCGAACCGGAGTCGAAGGCGCGGCGCGGATCCTGGAGGCGGCCGGCGCGCGCCGGATCGTGACGGCGCACTCGCGGCCGGTTGAGTTCTGCCTAGGCACCGGCAGCCCCGAACAGCTGCTGCGCGACGCCGACGCCTGGGGGTGGGGCGCGGGCCGGTGCGTGTTCTACTCGTTCCACATCATGGGCACGGCCAGGATGGGCGACTCGCCCGCGGGGTCCGCCTGCGACCCGCACGGCGAGGCGTGGGAGGCGCGCGGCCTGTTCGTCGCCGACGGGTCGGTGTTCCCGACCGCGCCCGGCGTCAACCCGATGATCTCGATCGAGGCGGCCGCGCACCTGAACGCGAGGACCCTCGCGGCGCGGCTGATCTGACGCCAGAGCCGAACCGCCTGCGAGCCGTCGATACAATCGCGCGCAGGGCCGTTAGCTCAGTGGCAGAGCAGGGGGCTTTTAACCCTCGTGTCGAAGGTTCGATCCCTTCACGGCCCACGCGAGGACTGCCCACGCGAGGACCGAAGCGGATTCTTCGGTGGCGCCCCTAGCGGAGCCTCGAGCCGAACACCAGCGAGCTGGCAGCCTCGACGAGAGCTCCGATACCGCCGTAGACGGCCGCGACGAAGACCACCGCGGGGGCAAGGAGGCGCGTCCCCTCCATGAGCAGGATCGCGGAGAACAGCAGGGCAACCCAACCCGCGGCTCGAAGCGTCCGGTCGACGCTGATCCGATGATTCCTCACTCCCTCACCTCCATCGCTCGCGGGTGAGCGGGCATCAGCCTGCGTGTCGTTCTTCCCACACGAGTATCGACGGGCGTCGACCTGCGCCAACGAGGCAAAGGGCACGTGGTCATGGGACCTATGGCCCGGACCGCTGCGGCACTCAGCCTTGCGGGATGGCGAAGTCCGCGAGCACGCCCGCCGTGCGATCGAACGTCCGGCCGTCCCGGGTCTCCGCATTCGTGACGAGGAACGCGAACGCGCCCACGCACGGCGGGCCGCGGTGCGTGAACTGCACCTGGCCCTGGGCGTTCGTCTCGCCAACCACCACCTGATCGAGCCAGTAGTCGTCCAGGAAGTGACCCGTCACGCGCACGCCTGGAAGCACGGCCCCGGTCTCACTCTGCAGGACGAGCGAGGCCTTTGCCCGCGCCTCCCCCTGGTTGCAGAACCCCGGGCCCGTCGCCCTTACCTGCAACGTCGCCACTCGCGTGCAGTTCGTCAGGCACGGCTCTGTCGGCACCAGCCGAACCAGACGCGCGCTCTGGCCCAGGATCAGCTTCGACAGGATCGCGCCGCTTGCGTTCTCCGGCCCCGCGAACGTGACGTCGCCGCCGCCGTAGGCGGGTGACACGACCGGCGCGAGCGGCTGCGCCGGTCCGTCGGGGCCGAAGGCCACCATGCCCGTGCCGGCGACGGTGGCGGTCACGTCCCCGCTCGGGGTGATCGAACCCACGCCGTACGTGGTCAAGTGGCCGGTTGGGGTGCTGGTGAGCCGCTGCCACGCTCCATCGTCGTGATGGAACCGGAAGAGATAGACGAGCCGCTCCGGCGTCGGATCGATCAGGAACCGGCCCTCGTCACCGGCGTCGTTGATCTCGAACTGATCCGTCCCGATCTCCAGGCCGGACGGCGGTGCCGGAAGGGCGACGGCGGTGCCGGGGTCGTCGAGGCGGTAGTAGGCGAGCTGCGTGCCGACGGTTCCTCCGGGGCTGATGGCCAATGGCTGGTCGGCTGGGAAGCCGAGCGAGGTGAGGTCGACCATCCCGCCGGCCGCCGTCCACACGAAGGGCAGCCCCATCGGCGGGAAGTTCGTGGTGGTGGACCACCCGACCACGCGGTTGCGGTCGTCGATCCCGGCCGCGAAGGACATCTGCTTGCCCGGGAGGTTCCCGAGGTCGATCGCCTGGTACGCGGTTCCGTTCGGCCTCCAGACCACGGCGTGGGTGGTGCTCCCTGGGACGCCGGCGAACCCGGCGATCCACCCGTTCGCGTTGATGTCGACCGGGAAGATCGTCGGAGAGAACGGCACCGCCGGCAGGACCACCCGCTGCCCGTTCCGCCACACCACCGTGTCGAGCGGCGGCAGGCATGTCGAACCGCACCCCGTATCCAGGCGCGAGCTGCCCACCACGTGACCGGCCTGGTTCATGTCGATGCCGTCGGCGGCCGTGGACACGAAGTCGACCGCGTAGCTCCTCGGGGGCGCGGGCATCCCTGCCGGCCGTGCGCCCGGCGTTGCCCCGGTGCCAAGGATCACGGCGAGCGTCAGCGCGAACCCGCCGAGCAGATGTCCACTCGGTGCGTTCATCTCCACCGCCCTCCCACCGAGGCTACGGGTGCGCTCTCACTCCCTCATCCACAGGCGTGGACGATGACCGAGTCTGCGGCGAAGGAGAGGAGGCCGCCCGCCGCCCATCGGTCGGTGCCGGCCCCCGTCACGGCGCGGAGCTCGGCACCGCCGCTCACCCCGGTCACCGGCTCGTCGACCCACGCGACCCCGTTCCATCGCAGGATGAGTCGCCGCTGCCCCGAGCCAGCGTCTCGCCGATACGAACCCACGGCCCAGGTGGCCGAGGGACCTTGCGAGAACGCGCCGAGAAGCTCACCAGGGTGCCCGAACGCAATGTTGAAGATTGCCCACCTGCTTCCGTTCCACCGCTCAACCAGAGGACGCGTGTCGGTGGTACCCGTGTGCCCCGAAGCTCGCATCCCGAGCGCCCACACGCTGTGGCCGTCGTCGACCACCGCTGCCAGGCTGGCGTGGTTCGGTTCGCCGGGATCCGGGTTGGGCGTTGGAACCGTCGACCAGTCGGATCCATCCCAGTGCTGCGCAAGCGTCTTCGACACGTTCGGCGGGTTGAAGCGCCCGACGGCCCAGACGTCGTCCGAAGCGACCGCGGTCACGGAGGTGAGGTTGTCGTCCACGCCGGGATCGGGATGCGGCACGTCGCTCCAACTCGATCCGTTCCAGTGAACGATCGTGGTCCCGACGGCCCACACGTCGTCGGGAGCGACGCCGCCCAGCGCCGACAGGCTGCCGGGTGAGGATCCCTGCAGGCTCACCTCCCAGGCCGCGCCGTCGAAGTGCAGGATCAGCGGCCGCCCGTCGGCCGACCCGGCAGCCCAGACGTCGTCGGCCGCGAACCCGAGGACCCCAACGAGGATCCCGCTGGCCACGGGCAGCGAGGTCTGCGTCCACGACGCGCCGTCGAAGTGCAGGGCGAGCGGAGCGCCACCGTCATATCCGACGGCCCAGACGTCGGCCCCCGAGACCGCGTCGATGCCGGACAGGCTGTCGTTGTTGGCCAGGCTCGGCAGCGCGCTCGGGCGCCAGACGCCATCACACGCGGCCGGCGCCGCCGAATCAGCTGCACCGACTCGAGCGACGGAGCCGGCGGTTGCCGCCGGCCCCAAGGCGACGCTGATGGCCACGAGCCCGCTGCACGCGATCGCACGGACGACGAATACGACCCGCCCGATGTGGATTTCCCCCTTTCCCCGCGCCCTCGATTGTGCGCCCACGGACTCCCTCAGGTCCAGGGCTCGCGGGCCGGCGTGACCCCGCGCCTTGACCGTGCGTCGCGAGCCCGGTTAGGGTCGCGCCGGATCTCGGGGGTGCCGAGACCGACGATACCGATCCCCCCTCCGACCCTTCTGCGTGCCCGCGGATCGGCGGGGCGATCCCGGCCAAGGAGGGGGCCATGTCCACGAAGTTCTTCGCGACCTCGCGTCGCCGAGTCATTGCCGGGGCAACAGGGGTGCTGGTCGCCGGCGCGGTAGCGCTCGCGGCCACGACCGCGTTCGCCGGGACGTCTTCGGCCAACGTCACCTACAAGTTCGCCGGTCTCATGGGCATCGCCAGCTCGCAGGCGGCGAC
>DASXAQ010000066.1:0-53382 GCA_036406615.1 Actinomycetota bacterium
GGCATCGGCACCCAGACGACCCCGCCGGCACCGATACCGGCGGCCACCGCCTCAGACAGATCCGAGATGAAGCCGCTCAGGTGCATAGCCGTCATCGTGGTGCCGACGCGCAGCGGCGCCCCGCGCAGGCGCTCATCCTCCATGGCTGGTTCTTCGGCGGGCGCGGGCGCCGGCCTGACCCGCTGCGCGCGGCCCCTTATCGCCGGCGCCGGGTAAGGTGGGCGGGTCGCACCCCGCGCGTCCCACCGCTCCGGACGAAAGGCTCACCCGTGACCGACCCGCAGGCCTGCCGCATCTTCGTGGTTCGCCACGGGCGGACCGCGCTCAATGCGCAGGGCCGCTACCGCGGGCGGCAGGATCCGCCGCTCGACGAACAGGGATGGGTCGACGCGCACTGGGCGGCCGGCGTGCTGGCGGGTCAGCCGCTCGAAGCCGTCTACACGAGCCCGCTGGCACGCGCCCGCCAGACGGCAGAGGCGATCGGGGGCCGGCACTCGCTGGTGCCCAAGGAGGCGCCCGAGCTCATCGACCTGGACTACGGAACCTGGGAAGCCCGAACGCCCGCCGAGGCCGAAGCCGCCGATCCGGAGGCCTTCGCCACGTTCCGTGATCACCCGGAAGACGCCCAGCTCCCCGGCGGGGAGGCCATGCGAGCCGTCGCCGATCGCGTCCTGGCCGCCCTGCGCGACGTCGTCGCCTCGCACCCCGACGCGCCGTCGGCGGCCGTCACCCACGAGATCCCCATGCGCCTGATCATCGGGCGCTGCCTGGAACTCGGCGCGGCGATCTGGGACGTGCTGCTCCCGCCCGGCGCGATCCTGGAGCTTCGTCCCGAACCCGGATCAACGGCGTTCGTGCTGGAGCGCGCGGTCGGGGCGCTGCTCCCGTCCTAGAACTCCCCTTCACCGCGCACCACCTCCGCGGACCGGAAGCGTCACGTCGCGCGCCGGGGGGCTCGGCACTGGAGCGGGGGCGTGCCGAACCCCCGACGCGACGCCGCTCTCGACCGGAGGCTGGGGGAGCGGGGGGTTGCCTCCGTCGTTGGGACCTGAGCGAGCGCCTCCAGTTGTACCGGGCGCAGGTGTCGAGCGAACGGCCTGCGGATGACGGGCGGATGAACCTCGCGCGATGAAGGAACGCCCCGCACCCGAACCCCGGGCCGGACTCAGCCCCGGTCGTCGATCGCGACGAAGTGGCGCTCCTGCGGCCCGATGTAGAGCTGGCGGGGCCGGGAGATCTTCTGCTCCGCGTCCAGCAGCCCCTCCTCCCACTGCGCGAGCCAGCCGGGCGTGCGCCCGATCGCGAACAGGACCGGGAACGCCTGGACCGGGAACCCCATCGCCAGGTAGATGATGCCCGAGTAGAAGTCCACGTTCGGGTACAGCTTGTGGCTGACGAAGTACTCGTCCTCCAGGGCGATGCGCTCCAACTCCAGCGCGATGTCCAGCAGCCGGCTCGGGCCGGTCACCTCGAACACCTCGTTCGCGACCTTCTTGATGATCTCCGCGCGGGGATCGAAGTTCTTGTAGATGCGGTGTCCGAACCCCATCAGCCGGAACTCGCCCTTCTTCACGCGTTCGATGTACGTGGGGATGTTCTCGACGCGGTCGATCTCCCACAGCATCCGCAGCACCATCTCGTTCGCGCCGCCGTGCAGCGGGCCGTACAGCGCGGCGATCGCGGCGGCCGTCGACGTGTACGGGTCCGAATGCGAGCTGCCGACCGCGCGCATCGTGAGCGCCGAGCAGTTCTGCTCGTGGTCGGCGTGCAGGATGAACAGCACGTCGAGCGCCCGCTCGAGCGCCGGCTCGGGTTCGTACTTCAGCTCGGTCGTCTTCCACATCATGTTGAGGAAGTTGCCCGCGTAGCTCAGCTCGTTGTCCGGGTACGCGTACGGAAGGCCGACCCCGTGGCGGTAGGCGAACGCGGCCATCGTCGGCATCTTGGCGATCAGCCGCACGATCTCCTTCCGCCGCGTCTCCTCGTCCTGGATGTCCTTCGCCTCGGGGTAGAACGTGGACAGCGCGCCGACGGTCGACAGCAGCGTTCCCATAGGGTGCGCGTCGTGGTGGAAGCCGTCGATGAACTTCTTCACGTTCTCGTGGACGAACGTGTGGTGCGTGATCTGGTCGGTCCAGACCGCCAACTGGTCGGCGTTCGGCAGCTCACCCCACAGCAGGAGGTAGGAGACCTCGAGGAACGTGCTGCGTTCGGCGAGCTCCTCGATCGGGTACCCGCGGTAGCGCAGGATGCCGGCGTCCCCGTCGATGTACGTGATGGCGCTGCGGCAGCTCGCCGTGTTCATGAAGCCCGGGTCGTAGGTGACCAGGCCGAAGTCCTCGGCCGACGCCTTGATCTGGCGCAGGTCCGGGGCCCGGATGGCGCCGTCCTCGATGGGGATCTCGTAGGTCTTGCCGGTCCGGCCGTCCGTGATGTGCAGGACGTCGGCCGATGAGGACTCCGCGACCGCCTCGTTCGTCATGGGTGGTTTCCCCTTTCCGGGACGGCCCGCACGAGCGCGGGTGCCGGCCGCCACGATGATAGTCGCGCCCCGCAGACCACGCGCCTGACCTGGGCCGACGGGGGACATGTCCACGCTTCTGCACGGGGTTATGCTTGCCGAGGAGCGGAGGAGCGATGCCCAGATATCTGATCGAACGCAACTTCGGGACCATCAACGACGACGTGATGAAGGGATACGGCGAGCGCAGCGCCAACCTCGTGCGCGACGAGTTCCCGGACGTCACGTGGGAGCACAGCCACGTCGTGGTCGACGATGCGGGAACGTTCAAGACGTTCTGCGTCTACCTGGCCCCGGATGAGGAGCGCGTCTTCAAGCACTCGGAGCGCCTCGGCGGGCACACGATCGAGAAGATCTACGAGATCGGCGGCGATGTCTCGCCGTCGGACTTCACCGCCTTCTGATCGCCCGCATCCTCTCCGAGCCACCCCCCCATGTCGTTGACGTAGTGCTGGAACCGTAGCGCCGCCACGGCCCGCTTCGTCCCCACCGCGCGCCGCCGCGCTTCGTCCTCCGGAGGAACCAGCGCCACGGCGGTGTCGTACAGCTGCACCGCCTCGTTCGTCGCCCAGCTCTTCTCCGCCATCGAGGCGGCCACCAGCAGCCAGTCGACCGCCCGCGCCGGCTCGCCCGCCTCGCGCCAGTGGTGCGCCGCGATCGCGGCCGCGCCCTCGGGGTTGTGCACCTCCTCCTCGATGAATCGCGCCACCGCTTCGTGCCGCGTGCGGCGCGCCACCTTCGGCAGCGTGGCGTACGCGACGTCGCGAATCAGGATGTGCCGGAACTCGAACTGCGCGTCGCCCTCGAGCCGCGACGACGCGTCGGATCGGATCAGGTCGCGCGCCTCGAGCGAATCCAGGGTCTCCGCCAGGCTCTCTCGTTCGGGGCGAAGCCGCTCCAGCGCGCCTCGCCAGAACACCTTCCCGACGACCGAAGCGTCGTACAGCACGTCGCGCTCTGGCGGGGGCAGCGCGTCCAGCCTGGCCGCGATCATCGCCCGGACGGTGGTCGGGAGCCCCTGGTCCGACACGCCACCCTCGGCGACCCAGGTCGACAGCTCCTCGAGGAACAGGGGATTGCCTTCGGCGATGGCCTCGATCCGCGCGCCGACGTCGGGCCGCGCGGTGCTGAGGATGCTCGTCGCCAGCTTGTGGGCGTCGTCCTCGCTCAAGGGCTCCAGCCGGATGCTCGTCGACGAGGGCATGCCGCCGCCCCAGTCCGGCCGAAGGTCCAGCAGCTCGGGGCGCGCCATCGCGAGGAAGACCAGCGGCGCGTCCTTCGTCCGCGCCGCCAGGAACTGGATGAGGTCGAGGGAGCTGGGATGCGCGCTGTGGATGTCTTCGTACACGATCAGCGTGGGACGCTCGCGCCCGATCGCCTCCACGAACTGCCGCGCGGCGTCGAACAGCGCCCGGCGGTCCTGGGCCGCCTCTTGTCCGGCGCCGGTGAACACCGACAGCAGCTCGAACGTCGAACCGCCCGTCAGACCGAGCCGCTCGAGCCCCGCCGCCAGCTTCGCCCGGGAGCTCTCGCCCGTGTCGGTCTCGTAGATGTCGGCGACCGACTTCACGAGCTGGCCGAAGCCCCCGTATCCCGCGCTCAGCTCGTACGGCAGCTCGCGCACCACCAGCGCGCGGCCACCGGCGTCGGGAAGCGTCGCGGCGAACTCGAAGGCCAGCCGGCTCTTGCCGATGCCCGGCTCGCCGAGGACCGTGACGATGTGGGTGCGCCGCTCGCTCACCGCCCGGTCCCACACGCCCCGCAACAGCTCCACCTCGCGGGCGCGGCCGAGCATCGGCGTGTCGGTGCGCTCGATCTCCCCTTCGACCGGTCCGAGCGGGATCCACGCGGGAACGGGCTCTCGCTTGCCTTTGGCGACGACGGGCGGCGCCGGTTCGTACCGGATCGTCCGTCGCGTCGCCAGGTACGTGCCCTCGCCGACCAGGATGCCCCCGGCCGTCGCGCCCGACTGCAGGCGCGCCGCCGTGTTGACCACGTCGCCCGACACCATCGCCTCGCCCTCGGCCGGGCGCGCCCCCAGGGTGACGACGGTCTCGCCGGTGTTGACGGCCACGCGCACGGCCAGGTTCAGCTCGGGGATGGCGCGGTTCAGCTCCTCGATGGTGTTCGGGATCTCCAGCGCGGCTCGCACCGCGCGCTCGGCGTCGTCGCCGCGGCTCACCGGCGCCCCGAAGACGGCCATGACGGCGTCCCCGATGAACTTCTCCACCACGCCGCCGAACCGTTCGATCGTCTCCTTCACGCCGCCGTGGTAGCGGCGAAGGGTGTCGCGCACGTCCTCGGGGTCCGCGTCCTGGGAGCGGGCGGTGAAGTCGACCAGGTCGGCGAACAGCACCGAAACGACCCGGCGCTGCTCCTGCGTGGGCGACTCGGGCACGACGGGCGCGCCACACGACGGGCAGAAGCGAACCGGTCCGGGAAGGTCGGTGCCGCACGCCGCGCACACCAGGCCGAGCGCTGCGCCGCAGCCGACGCAGAAGCGCGCGCCCTCGGGGTTGTGTTCGCCGCACCGCTCGCAGGTCGCCACGGTGAGGAGTCTAGGCCCGGAGACGGCCGATCCAGAGGGGAGCGCGTGCGCCGCACGGCGCAACGGTTGAGCGGGACTGTCGCGGCTCGAGCGGGAATGCTGCGGGTCAGGCGGGACGGCGCTCGGCCGCCGAAGGCTCCTCGTCCAGGTCCAGGCGCACGACCCGCGACCCGAGCCACGACTCCTCGGCCGACACCATCGGCAGGCTGAACGAGAACGTCGAGCCGACGCCCGGCTTCGAGTACAGCCAGATGCGCCCGTCCATCGCCTCCACCAGTCGCTTGGCGATGTACAGCCCCAGACCCGTGCCGCCGGTGCGCCGGGTCAGCCCGTTCTCCAGCCGGTGGAAGCGCTCGAAGACGCGGTGCTGCTCGCCGGACGGGATGCCGTCGCCGTGGTCGCGGACCGAGACGACCGCGTGGTCGCCGCCCCAGGTGATGGCGAGCTCCACGGGCGCTTCGGCGGGCGAGTACTTCAGCGCGTTCGAGACCAGGTTCGCCACGACCTGGCCGACGCGGAAGGGGTCGGCCTGCACCAGCACGGGCGCCTCCGGGACGCGCAGGCGGATCTCACGGTCGGGGTGCTGCCGCGTGAAGTCGCCGACCTGCTCGGCCACGACGGACGCGAGCTCGAACGTGCGGCCGTCCACCATCGGCTTGCCGGACTCGATGCGGGAGACCTCCAGCAGGTCCGTGATCAGCCGCTCGAGCCGGTTGGCCTGGTTCAGCATGATCCGGTAGTACTCCTGGCGCTCCTCCGGCGAGTCGTCGCCGGTGCCGCGAAGCAGCGTCGTCAGGAACCCCTTGAGCGGGGTCAGCGGCGTTCGCAGCTCGTGCGAGACGGTGGCCACGAAGTCGCGCTTCATCTGCTCGGCCTCCAGCTCGGCCGTGACGTCGTGGGCGACGACGACGAAGGCCTTCAGCCCGCCGTCGCGGTCGCGGATGACGTTGCGCGTGTAGCGGATCCACTTGCGCTCGGCGTCCTTGCCGAGGACCATCGCCTCGCCGGCGTCCCCGAGCGGACCCTCGGCTTCGGTGTCCTCCCCGTTGGCCTGGATCTCCAGGAGCTGCTCGGTGCTGCGGCCCACGGCCTCGTCGGCGTGCAGCCCGGTGATGCGCTCCATGGCCGGGTTCCACGACAGCACGCGGTGGTCGGGGGAGACCACGAAGATGCCGTCGGAGGTGTCGGCGATGACGTCCACCAGCTGCGCCTGCTCCAGCGTCTCGAAGAACAGCCGGTGGTTCTCCAGCATCACGTAGATCTGCGAGGCAAGCGCATCCAGCAGCGACTGCTCCTTGGCCGTCAGCGACTCGGCGCGGTACACCACCAGGACGCCTCGGACGTCCTCGGCGCCGCCGATGACCTTGACTTGCAGCGGGACGTCGCGCTTCGTGCCCAGGTAGGACTCGAGCGAGGTCTTCATCTCGCCGCCGTCGACGACCGGCGTGCGGGAGACGGCGCCACCGGACTGATGGATCGCCAGGTGGTCGTCCTCCGTCACGATCAGCTCGACCGAGTTCGCGCCGAGCATCCGCTGGACGAGCCCGAGGAACGGCTGGTAGTCGGCCGCCGCCTCGATCGGCGCGAACAACGACCGGCCGGCCTCGTACAGGTTGCGCATCTGGTCCCGCTCGCGCACGCCGGCGACCCAGGCGCGGTAGGCGAAGTAGGACAGCACCAGCGGCGCCACCAGCAGGGCGAGCGCCTGTCGGTCGTGGCTCCACACGATGGCGGCCAGCAGGCCCGTCGACGTGTTGCACGCCCAGTGCAGCAGGTTCGGCACGAGCGGGGCGCGCAGGATGGCCAGGAGCGATTCGCCCTCGACCAGGCTGATGACCATGGCCACCGACGTGGCGTTGACCACGAAGAACGCGGCCATCGCGGCTCCGGCCGCCAGGAACGCGGCGCCGGTCCCCATGCCCGGCGACCCGCACGCCGTGTACACGAGCTCGGCGGCGGCGATGCCGACCAGGTACTGGCCGACGTTGAACGCGGCCTTGTAGGCGGGACGGCGCCGGATCGCGTGGCCCAGGATCGCGCCGCCGGCGACGGCCAGCGTCAGCACGCTCGGGCGCACCAGCAGCAGCGCCGCGGCCCAGATGGAGTCCGTCATCGACATGTTCAGCGTCTCGGTGCGGTAGCGCACCGGGATCGGGAACAGCTCCATGACGGTGATCAGCACGATCAGCGCGGCGCACGCCGTCGCGTCCGAGACGGTCCACTGCGTGGCGCCCACGGCGGCCACCAGCGCGATCACGGCGCCGGAGGCGGCGACGGTGGCGATGAAGGCGCGCGCCTTGAGGGGGAGGGCTCGGCTCGAGCTCATGTCAGCTCCAGTCCGCCGAGTCCCACGTGTTCGCGTCCCATGCGTCCGCGTCCCACGAGGTGGCATCCCATGAAGTGGCGTCCCAGGACGTCGCGTCCCACGAGGTGCCGTCCCACGCGTCCGCGTCCCACATGTTCGCGTCCCACGTGTTGGCGTCCCACATGTTCGCGGCCCAGTTCTGGTCGTCCCACGCGTTGCCCAGCGCGTCGATCTCTCCCTGCACCAGGTCGGGGGTCCCGTCGCCGTTCAGGTCCGCGTACACGTGGAAGGAGCCACGGCTGGCCTCGATGGAGCCCGTGCCGGTGGAGGGGGTCAGGCCCTGGTTCACCGGCGGCACGCGGGCCACGCAGCACTGGGCCCAGTTGACGGCCCGCGCCGCGCGCACCAGCCCGGCGCCGTCGCCCGGCCCGGGGAAGGTGGCCAGGGCGGTGCCCATCAGCACGGCCTTCGCCTGGTCGGGCGTCAGCGAGGGGTTGACCTGGTACATGAGCGCGGCCACGCCGGAGACGATCGCGGCGGACTGCGACGTGCCCGTGCCCTTGAAGTAGGCGGTGCCAACGCGCGCGGAGGGGTATGCCTGGTCGATCGTGCTGCCCGGCGCCCGGTCCGACACGATGGTGACGCCGGGGGCGACCAGGTCGGGCTTGTTGAAGCCGTCGACCGTCGGGCCGCGGCTGGAGAACGGCGCCACGGCGTCGTCGAGCGCGGTCAGCGTGTTGTTGAGGTTCGCCGCGCCGACGGTCAGCACGTAGGGGTCGTTGCCCGGGTCGTTGATCGTCGAGGCGCCGTTGGCCCCGCGGTTGCCCGCGGCCACGACCACCAGCACGCCCGACTTCCACACCTTCTCGACCGCGTAGTCCAGCGGGTCGATCGAGTAGCTCTGGGTTGCGTCCGTGCCGAATGACAGGTTCAGGACGCGGATGTTGTACTGGCTCGCGTTGAAGTAGACCCACTGCAGCCCGTAGATGACCTCCGAGACGTCGGTGGAGCCGTTCCAGTTCGCCACCTTGACGGAGATGATCGTGGCGCCGGGGGCCACGCCCTGCCACAGGCCTTTCGAGGACGCGCCGTTGCCCGCGATGATGCCGGCCATGTGCGTCCCGTGGCCGAAGTGGTCGACGCCGTCGTGGTCCGTGGTCAGGTCCAGGCCGTTGACCACGCGGCCGTGCAGGTCGGCAACGTCGGCGACGCCGGTGTCGAGCAGGGCGACGCCGACCCCGGAGCCGTCGGCGCTCACGTTGGGAAGCCCGATCACGTTCTGCCACACCGTGTTCGGGGCCAGGCTGTTCAGCGCCTTCGCCGAGGTGCCGGCCATCTTCACGCTCGGGTCGCCGTAGACCGAGGAGACCGAGGCCGTGCCCAGCATCCGTCCCAGCTCGTGGGCGGGCAGGGTGGCCGAGAAGCCCCCGATGATCGGGAGCTCGTGCGTGACGGCGCCGCCCAGGTCCCGCACGACGCGCTCGGCGGCGGTCGATCCGGGGCTCGCCTCGCGCACGATCAGGTGCAGGAGGGAGCTCGGGGCGGCAGCGGCGGCGCGCAGCAGGGCCGGGTCGGCCTTCGCGGCGTTCGCGACGCCCCGGCCGGTCAAGGAGGGGAGCAGCGCCAGGAGCATGGCGCCGACGACGAACGCGGCCAGCCGCGCCCGCACCGATGCGCCTTCTCCCAGGTGCCGTACCAGCGTCTTCTCGCTCACAGTCCCCATCCCGTTCGGTCGAAACGTCGTCCGTCGTCGTGGGTGCCAGTCTGGTCATCGCTACACCCCCCCGCATCGGCTTCCCGGGCATAGTTGGCTCAGCGGCGGCCCACCAGCGCCTAGTCCGAAGGATGTAGCCTTCGCCCGATGATCGATCGCGACCTGGCCGGGCTCATCGACCACACGCTGCTGAAACCCGAAGCCACGCAGCCGCAGATCGAGGCCCTGTGCGGCGAGGCGGTGGAGTACGGGTTCGCGGCCGTGTGCGTGAGCGGCACCTGGGTCCCCCTGGCCGTGAGCGCCGTATCGGGCAGCCCCGTGAAGGTCGCCTGCGTCGCCGGCTTCCCCCTCGGAGCCGCCTCGACCGCCGCGAAGGTCTGCGAGGCGGAGGATTCCGCCGCCAACGGCGCGGCGGAGGTCGACGTCGTCATGAACGTGGGCGCCCTGCGGTCCGGGCGTTCCCCCGAGGTCGAGGCCGACCTGTTCCAGGTGGTCCAGGCCGTCCAGGGCCGCTCGATCGTCAAGGTGATCCTCGAGTGCGCGCTGCTGAACGACGCCGAGAAGGTCCACGCCTGCCAGCTGGCCGAATCCGCGGGGGCGGCGTTCGTCAAGACCTCGACCGGGTTCGGCCCGGGCGGCGCCACCGTGGAGGACGTCGCACTGCTTCGGCGCTCGGTCGGCCCCGACACCGGCGTCAAGGCGTCGGGCGGCATCCGCACGCGGGAGGCGGCGATGGCCATGGTTGCGGCGGGCGCAACGCGGCTGGGCACGAGCTCCTCCGTGGCGATCGTGACGCTTCCCGACGAGGCGCCCACGCCGGACGCGTAGGCGGCCGCTCGGCGCGTGGACGGCCGTCCGCGCGTACCCCTCCGAGCACGCGCCGTTCTAGAATGCCGCCGCCGAACGTCCGCAGAACAAAGGGGGAGACGACATGAGCCATCCACACCGCCTGGGGCGCGCCGTGGCGGTCCTGTGCGCCGCCGCACTGCTGGCCGCCGCCTGCAGCAAGGCGCCGACGACGTCCGCCGGCAGTCCCAGCGCCAAGCCAACGGTGAACTTCCTGGCCTGCCAGGTGACCGACACCGGCGGCATCGACGACCGCTCGTTCAATGCGACGGCGTGGAAGGGCGTCCTCGACGCCGAGAAGACCCTTGGCGTGCAGGGCAAGTACCTGGAGTCCACGACGCAGAACGACTACGCGCCGAACATCAACGCGTTCCTGCAGCAGAACTGCGGCATCATCGTGACGGTCGGCTTCCTCCTGGGCGATGCGACCAAGGCCGCGGCGACCGCGAACCCGAACCAGAAGTTCGCCATCGTCGACTTCGCGTACGACCCCACGATCCCCAACGTCCTGGGCCTGACGTTCTCCACCGACCAGGCGGCCTTCCTGGGCGGCTACGTCGCTGCCGGGATGACCAAGACCGGCAAGATCGGGACCTTCGGCGGCCAGAACATCCCGCCGGTCACCATCTACGAGAACGGGTTCGCCGCGGGGATCGACTACTACAACCAGCAGAAGGGGACCAACGTCCAGCTGCTCGGGTGGAACGCGGCGAAGCAGAACGGGCTGTTCACGGGCGACTTCGAGAACCAGGACAACGGCCGGCGCGTGACCGAGACGCTGTTGCAGCAGGGCGCCGACATCATCCTGCCGGTGGCCGGCCCGGTCGGCCTCGGCGCCGCAGCGGCCGTGCAGCAGGCGAACCAGAGCGGCGCGCACGACCTGATGGTCTGGGTCGACGTGGACGGGTGCGTGAGCGCGCCGCAGTACTGCAGCCTGTTCATCACCAGCATCGAGAAGAACATGGACGTGGCGGTCGAGGCCTCGGTCAAGCAGGCCCTCGACAACACGTTCCAGGGCGGCGTGTACAACGGCACGCTGCAGAACGGCGGCGTCGGGATCGCGCCGTTCCACGACTTCGACAGCCAGGTCTCCTCGCAGATGAAGTCGGAGCTGAACACGATCAAGCAGGGGATCGAGAACGGCACGATCTCCGTGAACCCGAAGGACTACCAGTCCTGAGCCGGCACGGCGGGGCGGGCGCGACCGAGTCACGCCCGCTCCGCCGGCTCGCCGCGCGCCGGCGGCGAGGGAGGACCCGCTGAAGCTCGAACTCGACGGCATCAGCAAGCGGTTTCCCGGCGTGGTCGCCAACGACGGCGTCGACCTGGTCGTCGGCGACGGCGAGATCCACGCGCTGCTCGGCGAGAACGGCGCGGGCAAGACCACGCTGATGAACGTGGTGTACGGCCTGTACCACTCGGACGGCGGCCGGATCCTGTTGGACGGCAAGGAGGTCCGCTTCGCCAGCCCGAAGGACGCCATCGCCGCGGGCATCGGGATGGTGCATCAGCACTTCATGCTGGTGCCGGTCTTCACGGTCGCCGAGAACGTGATGCTCGGCATCGAACGCGCCGGACCGCTCGGCGTGCTGGACCGCGCCCGGGCACGCCGCGACGTGCGCGAGCTGTCCGAGCGCTACGGCCTGTCGGTGACCCCCGACGCGCAGGTGGAGGACCTGCCCGTCGGGGTGCAGCAGCGAGTCGAGATCCTCAAGGCGCTCGTGCGCCAGGTTCGGATCCTGATCCTGGACGAGCCGACCGCGGTGCTCACGCCGCAGGAGATCGAGGAGTTCTTCCGCGTGATCCGCACGCTGCGCGACGACTCCGGGACCTCGATCATCTTCATCACGCACAAGCTGAAAGAGGTCCTGGAGATCGCCGATCGCGTCACGGTCATGCGCCATGGCCGCGTCGTGGGCTCCACGGAGCCATCGGCGACGACCGAGCAGCAGTTGGCGTCGATGATGGTCGGCCGCGAGGTGCAGCTGCGCGTGTCGAAGGGCCCGGCGCATCCCGGCGAGCCGGTGCTGCGCGTCGAAAGCCTGACGGTGGCCGACGACCGCGACCAGGTTGCCGTGGACGGCGTGTCGTTCGAGGTCCGCGCCGGCGAGATCCTGATGGTCGCCGGGGTTCAGGGCAACGGCCAGACCGAGCTGGTCGAAGCGCTGACCGGCCTGCGCCGCCCCGTGTCCGGCGCCGTCACGGTGGCCGGCCGTGACCTGACCGGCGCGTCGCCGCGCGACGTGCTGCGCGCCGGCGTCGCGCACGTGCCGGAGGACCGGCAGAAGGACGGGATGATTCCGACGTTTCCCATCCAGGACAACCTGGTGCTGGACACCTACGACCGGGATCCGTACGCGCGCGGCTGGTCGATCGACCGGGAGCAGGTGCACCGAAGTGCGGTCGAGCGGATGCGGGAGTTCGACATCCGGGCGCCGTCGGTGGTGACGCCGGCCGCAACGCTGTCGGGCGGCAACCAGCAGAAGGTGATCGTCGCCCGCGAGTTCTCGCGCCCGATCTCGCTGCTGATCGCGTCCCAGCCGACCCGCGGGCTGGACGTCGGATCGGTGCAGTACATCCACGAACGCATCGTCCAGCAGCGCGACGAGGGCGTGGCGGTACTGATCGTCTCCTCCGAGCTCGACGAGGTGACCGCGCTCGCCGACCGGATCGCGGTGATGTTCCGCGGCGGCATCGCGGGGCCGTTCGACGCGGCCGAGATGTCGCGCGAGCGGCTCGGGTTGCTGATGGCCGGCGTCGGGGACGCGGGTCCGTCGGCCGGCGACGCCGAGGGGAGCGCCACGTGAGCGAGCCGGCTGCGCCCACCGCCGCGGCGCCCGCGCCGGGGCCGGGCCCAGAGCCCGAGCAGCCGCGTCCCGGCCGGTGGGCCGCCCTCGGGCGGTTCGCGCCGACCGAGAGCGCCGGCAGCGCGATCCTGGTCACGGTCCTGGCGTTCGTGACGGCGCTGGCCATCGGCGCGCTGGTCATCGTGTTCTCCGACCCGGACGTGCTATCGAAGTACGGCTACTTCTTCGCCAGGCCGTCCGATGCGCTTTCGGCCTCGTGGAACGAGATCACCGCGACGTACGGCGCCCTGTTCTCGGGCTCGCTCGGCAGCCCGTCGCAGATCGCGCACGCGCTGGCGTCGGGCGACGCCGCGCGCATCCAGCAGAGCTTCTACCCGTTGTCGGAGACGATCGTTGCGGCCACGCCGCTGATCTTCACGGGCCTGGCCGTCGCGCTCGCGTTTCGCGCCGGCATGTTCAACATCGGCGCCGAGGGCCAGCTGTTCGTCGGCGGCCTGCTCGCGGGGCTGGTGGGGTTCGCGTGGCACCTGCCCCCGGGCATCCACCTGGTGGTGGCGCTCCTGGCGGGGCTGGCCGGCGGCGCGTTATGGGGGTTCGTTCCGGGCTTCCTCAAAGCCCGGACGGGAGCCCACGAGGTCATCACCACGATCATGATGAACTACATCGCGATCAGCCTCAGCTTCTACCTGCTGTCGTCGTCGCTGTACCGCCGCCCGGGCCGCACGGACCCGATCAGCAAGATCGTCGACACGAACGCCCGTCTGCCCCATCTGGCCGGCGCCAATCTGAGACTGCACTCGGGCATCATCCTCGCCGTCCTGGTGACGTGGGCCGTGGCCTGGCTGCTCAAGCGCAGCACGATCGGGTTCGAGCTTCGAGCCGTCGGACTGAATCCGGACGCGGCGCGAACCGCGGGCATGAACATCGGGCGCACCTACATCCTGGCGATGATGCTGGCCGGCGCACTGGCCGGCCTGGGCGGAGCGAACCAGGTGCTGGGCGTGCAGTACACGCTGGCCCCCGGCTTCTCCGCGAACCTCGGCTTCGACGCGATCACGCTGGCCCTGCTCGGGCGCGCGAACCCGTGGGGCGTCTTCGCGGCGGCGCTGCTGTTCGGCATGCTGCGGGCCGGGGCCGTGCAGATGCAGGCCGCCACGGGCACGCCCGTGGACATGGTGGTCGTGATCCAGGCGCTGATCATCGTGTTCGTCGCGGCGCCGGCGCTGGTGCGGGCGATCTACCGGATCAAGGTGAAGGACGTGTCGGGGACCCAGCCGGTCTCCGGCGGGTGGGGCGGCTGATGGCGACGTCGACGGCGAGCGCGGCGCGGCCGGCGGCCGCCGCGAAGTCGGTCACCCGGGCGCGCGTGCTCGGCTTCCTGTACGTCGGCGTGGGGCTGTTCATCGCGTTCGCGTTCGGCGGCGCCTCGGGCGACTCGCGCTTCCAGCTGAATCTCGAATCGGTGGGGTCGGCCGTGCACGTGCCCGACCTGGTGGTCGCGGTGCGCCCGGCGGTGCTGGTGCTCGCCGCGGCGTGCGTCGGCCTCGGCGCCGCGCAGCTCGCGCGTGGGTTCGGACGGCGGACGAACGTGGTCCTCGGGATCGTCACCGCGATCTTCGTGTTCGCGTTCCTCACCTGGGCCGCGCGCGGCTCGTCGGTCAACCTGGTCGGCATCTTCCAGAGCACGCTGCTGCGCGCGGTGCCGCTGACGCTCGGCGCGCTGTGCGGCGTGCTCTGCGAGCGCTCGGGGGTCATCGACGTGGCGATCGAGGGCCAGTTCCTGATCGCCGCGTTCGCCGGGGCGCTGGTCGGGAGCGCCGCGCAGAATTCGTGGATCGGCCTGCTGGCCGGGATGCTGGCCGGTGGGCTGATCGGGGCGATCCTGGCGGTGCTCACGATCCGGTACCAGGTCGACCAGATCATCACCGGCGTCGTGCTGAACGTCTTCGCGCTCGGCATCACGGGGTTCCTGTTCGACCGGCTGCTGGTGCCGTACCAGGACACCCTGAACAGCCCGACGATCTTCGCCCCGGTGGCGATCCCGCTGCTGTCGAAGATTCCGATCGTCGGCCCGGTGCTGTTCGACCAGAACGTCTTCGTCTATCTGATGATCCTGCTGGTGATCGTGCTGCACCTGGCGCTGTTCCGGACGCGCTATGGGCTGCGCGTGCGCGCGGTCGGGGAGAACCCCGAGGCGGCCGACACCGTCGGGATCAATGTGCTGCGGGTCCGCTACCGCAACGTGATCCTGGGCGGTCTGGTCGCCGGCATCGGCGGCGCGTACTTCACGCTGGGCTCGGTTGGATCCTTCGACAAGAACATGACGGCGGGGCGTGGCTTCATCGCGCTCGCCGCGATGATCGTCGGGCGGTGGAACCCGTGGGGCGCGTTCGCCGCCGCCCTGGTGTTCGGCTTCGCCGACGCCCTGCAGAACATCCTGGCGATCCTGAACGTCCCGATCCCCTCGCAGTTCCTGCTGATGACGCCGTACGTCGTCACGATCCTGGTGGTGGCCGGCGTGGTCGGCCGCGCGCGTCCGCCGGCCGCCGACGGGAAGCCCTACGTCAAGGAGTAGCGCCGGCTGCGCTCGTGGCCGGCGTCGAGAGCCAGCCGTGGATCAGCGGCGGCGGCTCGACGGGGTCCGCGCCGACCGTGACCGCCCCTTGGACCGCCGCGGTGGCGGTTACGGCCGCCTCGGCCGAACGGGCGTGCGCGCGAGCGATCGGCTGGCCCGCGTCCACGCGGTCCCCGATCCCGCAGAGGAACTCCAGGCCCACGGCGTGATCGACGGGGTCGCCCTTGCGGGCCCGGCCGGCGCCGAGGGCCGACGCGGCGCGGCCGAGCGCTTCGGCGTCGATCTCGGCGACGTACCCGGCTGCGGGGGAAGCGATGTCGGTTCGCACCGGCGCCTTCGGAAGGACGCGCCACGGGTCCTGCACGACCGCGGGGTCGCCGCCCTGCGCGCGAACCATGCGGCCGAAGGCTTCGGCGGCCGCGCCCGAATCCAGGGCGTCCCCGGCCCGCGTGGTCGCCTCGGCGATCTCGGCGCCCTCCAGCACCGACAGCGCCTCGGCGGCGAACCGGACCGCAAGCTCCCGCAGGCGGCCGGTTCGCTCGCCGCGCAGCACCTCGACGCACTCGGCGACGTCCAGCGCGTTGCCGATCGCGGACCCGAGGGGCTGGGACATGTCGGTCACGGCCGCGCGGCAGGGCCGCCCCCACTCGGCCGCGATGTCGACGCACGCCCGCGCAAGCGACGTCGCGGCCTCGGGCGTCTTCATGAACGCGCCGCTGCCGGCCTTGACGTCGAGCAGGATCAGGTCGGTGCCGACGGCGAGCTTCTTCGACATCACGCTGGCGGCGATCAGCGGCACGCTGGCGACCGTGGCCGTCGCGTCGCGCAGCGCGTAGAGCTTGCCGTCGGCCGGCACCAGGTCGGCGGTCTGACCGGCCACGGCGCAGCCGACGTCGCGGACCTGCGCCTCGAGCTCGTCCGGTGACAGCTCCGTTCGAAATCCGGGGATCGACTCCAGCTTGTCGAGCGTCCCGCCCGTATGGCCGAGCCCGCGGCCCGACAGCTTGGCCACGGCCAGTCCGAGCGACGCCGCCAGCGGAGCGAAGACCAGCGTCACGCCATCGGCCACGCCGCCGGTCGAGTGCTTGTCGACCTTGGGCCGGGCGACGCTCGAGAGCGCGAGCGTCTCGCCCGAGTCGACCATCGCGCGGGTCATCGCCGCGGTCTCGGCCGGCGAAAGTTCGTTCAGGTACGCGGCCATCAGGAACGCCGAGGCGAGGTAGTCGGGGACGTCGCCGCGCGCGTACGCCAGCACGAACGCGCGCAGGTCCTCGTCGGGGACCGCCTTTCCGTCGCGCGTGCGCGCCACGACCTCCCGGGCAGCGTCGGCGGCGGATTCGGAGGGCGGCACGGCAGTCACATACCATAGTGCGGCCATGCCGCCGACCGTCGTCGACCACCCCCTCGCGCAGCACCTGCTCACGCGCCTGCGGGACCGCGACACGCCGCCGACGGTGTTTCGAACCCTCGCCAAGCGCCTCACGGTCGCCCTGATCATGGAGGCCGTTCGCACGCTGCCGACCGAGGCGGTGGAGGTGGACACGCCGCTGGAGCGCGCGCCCGGGCTGCAGATTCGGCCCGACCTGGTGGCCGTGCCGATCCTGCGGGCCGGGCTCGGCATGCTCGAGGCGGTCACCGACCTGTTCCCCGAGGTCACCGTCGGCTACGTCGGGCTCGAACGCGACGATGAGACCCTGGCCCCGACGTCGTACTACGAGAAGCTCCCGCCGGTGGCGGGGCGCCACGTGCTGCTGCTTGACCCGATGCTCGCGACGGGCGGGTCGGCGGCGCGGGCGTGCGCGTCGATCCAGGCCGGCGGCCCCGCGAAGATCCTGTTCGTGTGCGTGGTCGCGGCGCCGGAGGGCCTGGCCCGGATGGAGGCCGAGCACCCGGGCGTCCCGGTCTTCACCGCGGGCGTCGACCGGCAGCTCAACGATCGGGGCTACATCCTGCCCGGACTGGGCGACTTCGGCGATCGCTTGTTCGGAACGAACCCCGGCGCCGGGGTGCGCGATCGCGCGCCGTCGACGTCGGGCGGCTAGGACTCGGCGCGCGGGTCGGGGCTCGCCAGGATCGCCGCCGCCTGCCGCTCGCGATGGGACTCCAGCGCCTTTCGAACCTCGGTGTCCTCGCCCGCCAGGACGCGGGCGGCGAACAGCGCGGCGTTGATCGCCCCCGGCTTGCCGATCGCCATGGTCGCGACCGGGACCCCGCCGGGCATCTGCACGATCGACAGCAGCGAGTCCAAGCCCTTGAGCGACGCGGATTCGACCGGCACGCCGACCACCGGCAGCAGCGTCTTGGCCGCGATGACGCCGGGAAGGTGAGCCGCGCCCCCCGCGCCCGCGATCAGCACGCGCAGCCCGCGTCCCTCGGCGGCTTCGACGTACTCGAAGAGCTGGTCCGGCGTGCGGTGGGCCGAGAGCACCCTGACCTCGTTGGGAATGCCGAGCTCGTCCAGCATGTCGGCGGCGTGGCGCATGGTCGGCTCCCAGTCCGACTTCGAGCCCATCACGATGCCGACCACCGGTGCCGCTTCGTTGCCGCCCACTGCGTCCCTCCCCATTCGTCTGATTGCTGGCCCGCCTGGATTCGAACCAGGACTAACTGATCCAGAGTCAGTCGGGCTACCGTTACCCCACGGGCCAGTGCCCGGCCAGGGTAGCACCGGCCGCCGCGAAGTGGTGTGCGCGGCGAATGGCGAAGCGCCGGAAGGATTTTGCGCGATTCCCTACCGCGCCGTTTCCCATAGACTGTGGGGCCGCAACCGGCGAAGGAGGACGCGTGAACAAGAAGGATCTGGTGGAGGACATCTCGGTACAGCTCGACGTCCCGGCCTCGACGGTCGCGGAGGTCGTGGACGCGGTCATCGACAACGTCACCGACGCGGTGGTCAAGGGCGACAAGGTCGTCCTGTCGGGCTTCGGCACCTTCCAGCGCCAGCCGCGGGCCGCCCGCACGGCGCGCAACATCTGGACCGGACAATCGGTCAAGGTCCGCGCCCGGGACATCCCGTCGTTCAAGCCCGGCAAGCCGTTCTTCGAGGCGGTCACCCGCCGGCGCCGTCCCGCGGCCCCGAAGGCGAAGCGACGCGGATCGCGTTCGCGCTGAGTTCGCCCGCTGAGACGCCGCGTCGTGCGGCCGCGTGGCTCAGGAGAACGTGACGATGTGCAGCCCGCGGGCCACCTTGCGGCCGTCCTCGTCGGCCAGGTCGAACGCCACCCGCTGACCCAGCCGCAGATCGCGGATCTCCGAGCCCTGCACCGAGGCCGCGTCGATCGCGACCTCGGTCGCGTCGTCGAGCAGCAGGACGCCCTGTCGCTGCTCGGGGTCGAAGTCCTTGACGGTTCCCTGTGCCATCGATCGTCCTTTCGTCGTCGTGGGGAACGCGTGCCGCCGCCTCACGCGTAGGCGCGCAGCCGCTCCGCCAGGCCCATCCGCTCCGCGGCCGCTCTGGCGAGTCCGTGCCGAGCATGGGGCTCGAACAGCCTGGCGACGTCGCGCGGCCGGTCGAGGTCGAACGCCAGTGCGGGGTCGTCAACGGCCTCGAACGACACGCGAGCCCGCCGGGCCGCCCACGCGTGCTTGGCGAACGAGTCGGTGCCGAACCGGGCCCGGATGACGCTCGCGGGCCGGCGAACCAGCAGGTTGGTGCCCCCGTCCGACGCCGCCCGTGCGGCGACCACGTCGGCGGGCACGGCAAGCGCCGCGGCGACGGCCGACCCGGTCACGGCCGGAAGGTCGCCGAGCACGATGGCCAGTTCGCCGTCTGCGACGGCCGCCTCGACCTGGCGAACGGCGCCGAGCAAGCTCGTCGCGGATTCGGGGAACGGGCGCGCGCCCCACCCTGCGGCCATCCCCCGCATCCGTTGGTCGCGCGTGACCAGCCACGTCTGCCACCCCGGCTGCTCGAGACAAGCCGCGACGACGTCCGAGGCCATCGCGATCGTGAGCTCGGCGCGCTCGTGCGGCGTCAGGAGGCCGGCGAGCCGGCTCTTCGCCAGCGCCAGCGGCTTCACCGGAACGGCCAGCACCCGCATGCGCGGCTAGAATAGCCGCGCCCCGAGGGAGGTCGCGTGCGCCGTCCCGAGCCGTTCTTCACGACGATCGAATGGATTCTGCGCCCGGCGCTGGGCGCGTGGTTCAACTGGCGGTTCGAAGGCGAGGAGCACATCCCCTCACAGGGACCACTGCTGGTCGCGGCCAATCACGTGTCGCAGTTCGATCCCCTCGCGGATGGCTTGATGCTGGTGCGGGCCGGGCGGCACCCACGGTATCTGGCGAAGAACGACCTGTGGGACAACGGGTTCCTGCGGTTCGTCCTGAACGCCAGCCACCAGATCCCCGTGCAGCGCGGCAGCGGGTCCGCCGCTCCGCTGGACAGCGCGGTGCGCGCGCTCAAGGACGGCGAATGCGTCGTCGTGTATCCGGAGGCCACGACCACCCGCAACCCCGATCAGCTGCCGATGCAGGGCAAGACCGGGATCGCGCGGCTGGCGCTCACGGCCGAGGTGCCGGTCCTTCCGATCGCCGTGTGGGGATCGCACCACATCTTCCAGAAGGGGCAGCCGAAGAACCTGACGTTCGGACGTCCGATCTGGCTGCGCGCCGGCGCGCCGATCGACTTCTCGGATCGCGTCGGCTACCAGGAGGACCCGACGGCGCTTCGCGAGGTCACCGACGCGATCATGGGGGAGCTCACCGTGCTCGTGACGGACCTTCGAAGCCGGTATCCGCAACGCTGGGCGTGACGCGGATCGCGTGACGCCTGCGGGACACGAGGTGAAGGCTGTCGGCTACGAGGCCGGAGCTTCGGGCGCCGGGGTCGCGCCCTGGGAGCCTTGCGGAGCACCGCCGGACCGGCCGGGCCCACCCGGGCCACCGGGACCACCTTGACCTCCCGGGCCACCTTGGCCTCCGGGGCCGCCTCGCCCTCCATAACCGCCACCGCGGCCGCCGAAGCCGCCACCGCGGCCGCCGAATCCACCGCGGCCGCCGCCGCGCGGCATGCGAGCCGGCGGGGGAGGTGGCTTGGGGAGCTTGGTCATCAACGGGGCATGGCCGGTCCGCTCCATCCGAACGGTGACGTGGTCGGGCTGGTGCCAGCGGTCGGTCTCCCGCCAGCCGGTGGCGATCAGGTACTTGAGCCTTCCGGCGGCGGTCTTTCGCAGCGTCTCGGTGCCCGGCACCTTCACGTACAGGCGCTCGTGAACGACCTCTTTGTGCTCGGCCATGGCCGCCAAGCCTAGCAGGCGCGGCCGCCGCGACCCCTGTCAAGCAGGGACGTTTCGCCGCCGAACCATTACCCGTGGGGTCTTCCAGCATGCAAAGCCGACGGCCGGCGACCGCGGCTGGCGGGCGCGCGGCCGCCATCGCCCTGATCGTCGCGGTGTTCGCCGGGATCGCCTCGTCCGCCTCCGCGGACACGAACTCACGTCTGGAGCGCGCGAGATCCCAGCTGGCCGCCCTGTCGGCACAGGCGAAGTCCGAAGTGGCGACGCTGGCCCGCGTGCAGAACCAGATGGGCGTCATGCAGAACAAGGTGGACGCGGCCCGGGCGCGGGCGGAGTCGACGGCCGCCACCCTGACCCAGGTCCAGGCCCAGCTGCAGCAGGCGCAGGCCGACTACGACTCGCTTCAGGGTCGGCTCGACGCCCTGGCCCGGGACGCGTACATGCAGGGGCCGGGAAGCGGGATCGAGGCGATCCTCGGCGCCAGCTCGCTGTCGGACCTCAACGACCGCGTCGAGTACGTGCAGGCCATCTCGCAGAACGATGCCACCCTCGCGCACCAGGCGGCCGGCCTGGCGGCCAGCCTCTCGCAGCAGCAGGCGGACCTCGACGGCCTGCTCGCGTCGCGGTCCCAGGCGCTGACGGAGATCGCGTCACAGCAGGAGCAGCTGAACACGGTGCTGGAGCAGCAGCAGGCCGCGGTGGACGCGCTGAATGCCACACGCGACCGCGTCGTCTCGCTCATCGCGAGCCTGCAGGCGACGCTGCGGGCGCAGGCCCTCTCGCAGTTCGGCGTGACGTTCCAGGGCAGCGGCGGCCATGCCACGTACGGCAATTGGGCCGGCATGTTCCTGCAGACCATGGGCGCGCCCACCTGCCACAGCAACCTGGTGGTGGTGGTCGCGTGGCAGGTGTCCGAGGGCACGCAGGCGGCGTGGAACCCGCTGGCCACGACCTACGACATGCCGGGCGCGACGCCGTTCAACTCGGCCGGGGTGAAGAACTATGCGTCGCTGCAGCAGGGGCTGGACGCGACGCGGCTCACGATCGTGAACGGCGCCCCGGCATACCACTACGGCCCGATCGTCTCGAACCTCAAGGCGTGCTCCGATCCGGCCGCGACCGCGCAGGCGATCAACGCCTCGTCCTGGTGCCGGGGATGCGCGGGGGGCCACTACGTGACCGGCAACGTGGCCGCCGTCGAGGCGAACTACGACACGTACGCCGCGTTGTAAGCCGGGCCGGGGGGCCTCGATCACACCACCACCGCTCGGCCCGGGGAAGCGACGGGAACCTCGCCCTCCCAGGTTGAAAGTTGAACGGCCGTTCAGGTATGGTCCGGCCCATGACCGAGACGACCTCCGACGCCATCCGCTCGCCGTTCTACCCGCTGCACGCCGACCTCGGCGCGACCTTTGTCGAGGAGGGCGGCTGGTTCTGGACCGAGGGCTTCGGCGACACCCTCGGCGAGCACGACGCCGTCCGCAACGACCTCGGCGTGTGGGACGTCTCGCCGCTGAACAAGTGGGACTTCCGCGGGTCCGACGCCCTCGCGGCGGCCCAGCGTCTGCATTCCGGCGACGTCCTGGGGCTCGAGATCGGGCAGGTCCGCTACGGCGCGTTCTGCGACGAGGACGGGCTCATGATCGACGACGGCACCGTGTATCGCCTGGCCGACGACCACGTGTGGGTGATGACGAACGGCTCGGACCATGCGGAGCACTTCGCCGGGGCGACGAAGGGCCTGAACGTAGGCATCGCCTACGTGGCGGCGGAGATGCCGCACATCGGGCTGCTGGGTCCGCGGGCGCGCGAGGCGCTGGCGCCCCTGACCGACGTCGACCTGTCGTCGCTTCGCTATTTCCACTTCGTGCCCGAGCCCGTGACGGTCGGCGGCGTCCCGTGCCACCTGTCGCGAACCGGCTTCGGCGGCGAGCTCGGCTACGAGCTGTTCGTTCGCCCCGAGCACGCGGCCGACATCTGGGCCGTCGCGACCGATCAGGCGAAGGCGCGACCGTTCGGGACCAACGCGATCGAGGTGCTCCGCATCGAAGCCGGTCTCATCGTGACCGACTACGACTACGAGGCGCACCAGCGAAGCCCGTACGACTTCTCGTTCGACCGGCTGATCACGCGCAACCCCGCCGCGGACTATCTGGGAAAGGCTGCGCTGCAGTCCGTCGCGGCGAATCCGCCGAACCGCTTCAAGACGCTTCGGCTCGAGGGATCCGAGCTGCCCGAGTACGGAGCCGCGGTGACTCGCGACGGTGCGGAGGTCGGCACGCTGACCAGCCCGACGGACAGCCCGGAGTTCGGACCCATCGGCATCGGCGTCCTTCGTTCCGACGTCGCCCGCGACGGTGAGCAGGTGGACGTGGCGATCGGCGACGCAACGGTCCGCGCAACGGTCGACGTGCTCCCCGTCTACGACCCCCAGAAGCTCCGGCCTCGAAGCTAGCGCCGCCTCGTCGCGGCTCCGTTCGTTCGCGCGGCGTGCCCGGGTCAGGTCTGCCGGGCGGACGGCCGATAGAGCGGTAGAGTCACTGCCCGCATTCGAACGGTCGCGCCGTCGCCGGCGCGCGGGGGAAGCACCGAGATGACGTTGATCCACGACTGGGAAGCGCCCGGCTTTCGGCTCAAGGAGGCGGCGCAGGTGGTGCGCCTGGCGGGCCCCGACACGGGGGCGACCGATTCGAACGTGTGGCGCGTGAGCCGCGATCCGGGCCCGGTCACGCCGTTCCCGCACCGCCACAACCGCGAGGAGATCCTGGTCGTGCTCCGCGGATCGCTGATGACGTCACTCGGGGACGAGGAGATCAAGGCCGAAGAGGGCGACACGCTGATCATCCCGCCCATGTCGACCCACAACATCCTGGAGGCGGGACCCGAAGGCGTGGAGTACCTGGCGATCTTCCCGGTGGGGAACCGGTGGTATCACCCGGACGGGCGCGAGACGCCTCCGCTCGCGCCTGCCTGATCGCGCCGGTACGCCGGGCCGAGGATCCCCGGCCCCGATCCGCCAGCAACCTCAGCCCACGTAACCCTCGACCGTGTGCTCGTCGCGGACCTTCGCGTCCTCCGGGTTCATGCCCGCGTCCCGCAGGGCCCGCCGCTGGTGCAGGAGGTCCCAGAGCTGATCCAGCTTGACCTCCAGGTCGCGCAGCCGGGCGCGCTCGGTCTCGTCGACCTCGCCGCGGGCCTCGCGCTCGAACAGGCCGTGCTCCTCGCGGGCCAGCTCGTTGATCCGGTCGATGACCTCCTGGTCCTCCATGGCGGATCCCTCCCGTCGGGGTCGAGGTGCCGATCCAGGCTACGCGATCCCGCGACGTCCGCGGGATGCCTTCGTGCTCATGCGCGCCAGAGACCGGCCAGGAACTCGTCCACGGCCGCCGGCACGGCCACCGGACCGCCGTCGCCGGCTGGATCCGAGGTCTCGGTCACCGTGGACCGCTGATCGAAGCGCTCGCGGACCGAGTCGGGCAGGAAGCGCGTGAGCTGCGCGTAGTGGTGTGGGTCCTCCAGCCCTCGCGGCCGGCGGTAGTAGCGAAGGGGAAACGTCACGTACAGCGCGTCGCGCGCGCGGGTGAGCGCCACGTACAGCAGGCGGCGCTCCTCCTCGATCTCGTCGGCGTCGCCGGTCGCCAGGTCCGACGGGATCATGCCGTCGGACGCGTGGATCAGGTGCACGACGTCCCACTCGCAGCCCTTGGCCGAATGGATCGTCGACAGGATCACGTAGTCCTCGTCCAGCAACGGCGGGCCGGCCAGGTCGCCGGTGCCGGTCGGCGGGTCCAGCGTGAGCTCCACGACGAACGTCGCACGGCTTCGGTACCCGGACGCGAGCAGCTCGAGCTGTTCGACGTCGCGAAGCCGGCTCTCCGCGGAGGGGTAGATGCGGCGGAACACCGGCTCGCAGAAGACGCCGAGGCGTTCGATCTGCGTCGCGGGGGCCGGCTCGGGATCCCCGGCGCAATCGCTGAGCGCGGCCCGAAGCCGGTCCGCATGCGCCACGGCGGCGGCCGGCACGGCGGGTGGCCGATCCAGGAACCGTCGCAGGGGCGAATGCCCGGGGTCGCCGGGCTCCGCCGGCCGATCCGCGCCGAGCTCGCCGATCAGCCGGCGCGCGCCCGCCGGTCCAACGCCGTCCATGAGCTGCAACACGCGGAACCAGCTCACGTGGTCCCACGGGTTGTCCAGCACCCGGAGCAGGGCCAGGACGTCCTTCACGTGCGCGGCCTCCAGGAACTTCAGGCCGCCGTACTTGACGAACGGGATGTTGCGCCGGGCGAGCTCCACCTCGAGCAGGTCGCTGTGGTGCCCGGCGCGAAACAGGACGGCCTGGCGCCTCAGCGGCGTGCCCTGTTCGCGGTGCTCCAGGATGCGCCGGCACACCTCGTCGCTCTGTTCGGCCTCGTCCAGGCACGTCGTCAGCAGCGGCCGGCGCCCGGCCTCGCGCGCGGCCCGCAGCGTCTTCTCGTGGCGCTGCGGCGACAATTCGATGGCGGCGTTCGTCGCGCCGAGGATCTCGGGTGTCGAGCGGTAGTTGCGCTCCAGCGTGACGGTGGTGGTGTGGGGGAAGCGTTCGGCGAACTCCAGGATGTTGCGCACCGTGGCGGAGCGGAACGAGTAGATCGACTGCGCGTCGTCGCCCACGACCGTGATGCCCGGAACGGTCGCGTGCATCGCGAACAGGATGTCGGCCTGGATCGCGTTCGTGTCCTGGTACTCGTCGACGAGCACGTGGTCGAACAGCGACGCGGCTCGCCGACCCTCCCGGGCGCCCGCCAGCGCGCGCCAATACAGCAGCAGGTCGTCGTAGTCCAGGAGGTTCTGCTCGCGCTTTCGCGTGGTGTACGCGTCGAACACGGCGCGGACGCCATCGGCCTCCTCGGCGCACCAGGGGAAGCGGTGCTCCAGGACCTCGCCGAGCGGCGTCTGGGCGTTCACCGTGCGCGAGTAGATGGCCGCCAGCGTCTCCTTGCGCGGGAACCGTCGCGTGCGGGTGCCCAGGCCGAGTTCGCCGCGCGTCCAGTTCATCAGGTCGGCGGCGTCGCTCTCGTCCAGGACGGTGAAGTCCGGGCGCACGCCGACGGGGCGGCCGAACAGCCGGAGCAGGCGGTTCGCGATGGCGTGGAACGTGCCGCCCCACACCTTGCCCGCGCCGCGATCGCCGGTCAGGCGTTCGGCGCGAGAGACCATCTCGCGCGCGGCCCGGCGCGAGAACGTCAGCAGCAGGACGCGCTCGGGGCGCGTGCCGGTCTCGACCAGGTGCGCCACCCGGCAGGCGAGCGTCATCGTCTTGCCCGTCCCGGCGCCGGCCACGATCAGCAGCGGACCGCCCACGTGCGTCACGGCCCGCCGCTGCTCCGCGTTCAATGCCTCGAGCCAGCCTCCCGCGGCGGCCGGTTCCACGGATCGCCCTCCCGGTGTGATCGATCGAACAGGTGTTCGAGGATAGCACGACGAGCCCACCGGGCCGGGAGCGCCGCGGGAGGCGATTCGAAACGTGCCATGCTCGTGCGCCGTGGACGAGCGGCTGTCTTCGAATCGCGAGCTCTGGAACGAGTGGACGGGGATCCACGAGACCTCGACGTTCTACGACCTCGAGGGCTTCCGCCGCGGCGGCGTGCGCCTGCGCGCCTACGAGCGCGACGAGGTGGGAGAGGTGACCGGCAAGACCCTCCTGCACCTCCAGTGCCACTTCGGGATGGACACGCTCTCCTGGGCGCGCCTCGGCGCGACCGTGACCGGCGTGGACTTCAGCGACCGCGCCGTCGAGCTCGCGCGCCGTCTGGCCGACGAGATCGGCACGCCGGCGACGTTCGTGCGAAGCGACGTGTACGAGCTGCCGAGCGTCCTTGATGGGGAGTTCGACATCGTCTACACGTCGCGCGGCGTCCTGGGGTGGCTGCCGGACGTCGAGCGCTGGGCGCACGTCGCGGCGCGGTTCGTGAAGCCTGGCGGCTTCTTCTACATCACCGAGGTCCACCCCGTGTGCCAGGTGTTCGACGACGAAGCGAGCGAGCTTCGGCTGCGGTATCCGTACGCGTCGCCGGCGGACGAGGCGATGGTCTTTCCCGTGCAGGGGTCGTACGCGGATCGCGACGCGCCCGTCGAGCACGACGTCGAGTACGGGTGGAACCACGGCCTGGGCGAGGTCGTGTCGGCCCTGGCAGGGGCGGGGCTCCACATCGAGTTCCTGCACGAGTTCCCGTTCGCCGAATGGGAGTACCCGTTCCTGGAGCGTCACGACGACGGGCGCTGGTGGCTGCCCGAGTCGGCCGGCGGCGGGCTGCCCCTGTTCTTCTCGCTGAAGGCTTCGAAGCCACACCGGACATGAGCACGCGCGTCGTCACCCGGGCGGAGCGTGCGAACGTCGAGGGTCTGTGGGAGGACGTCGCCACGACCGTCTGGCCCGAGTTCCTGTACCACGATCGGGTCTGCAACGAGAACTGGCACTTCCTCAACGAAGTGTTCCCCGACTGCCAGTTCTTCGTTCAGGATGACGACGCGAAGCAGGTCGTGGGATGGGGCAACTCGATCCCCTTCGCTTGGGACGGGGCCGCCGAGCACCTGCCGGGCGGGGTCGACGGCGTGCTGGAGCTGGCCATGGCGCAGCAGCGCGACGGCATTGCGCCAACGACACTGTGCGCGCTTCAGGCGATCGTCCGCCTGGATCAGCGCGGTCGTGGCCTGTCCAGCGTCATCGTTCGCGCGATGCGGTCGATCGCCGCGGCGCGAGGGTTCGCCGACCTGGTGGCGCCGGTTCGGCCGACGCGCAAGAGCGAGTACCCGCTCATCCCCATGGATCGCTACATGCGCTGGACGCGCCACGACGGCCTGCCGTTCGATCCATGGCTGCGCGTGCACGCTCGACTCGGCGCGACGCTGGAGCGCGAGGCGTCGACGTCGATGCTCGTCGAAGGAACCGTCGCCGAGTGGGAGTCATGGACCGGGATGGCGTTCCCCGAGTCGGGTGAGTACACGGTCCCCGGCGCCCTGGTCCCCGTCCGCGTGGACCGGTCGGCCGACCGAGTCCGCTACGTCGAGCCGAACGTGTGGATGCGACACGCAACGGCGGCCCCGTGAGGGAGGATCCGCCCGAACCGCGGCCTGCCGGCGAGGGTGGGGAACCGGTGCCCGCCCGGCCGCCGGTGGCACCGCCCGGTGCGGAACTCTCTCCGCCGCCGGTGCCGCCTGAGATCGCGACGCCCGGCCTGCTTGGGCAGCTTCGAAGCTTCGCGATCGACCTGAGCCCGCTGCGCGAGTCGCGGCAGTTCCGCCTGCTGATCATCGGCGAGGCCGTGTCGGATCTCGGCAGCGAGCTGACCGCCGTGGCCGTGCCCTTCCAGGTCTATCAGATGACGCGCTCGCCACTGGCCGTCGGCCTGCTGTCGCTGTGCGAGCTCCTCCCGCTGCTCGTGTTGCCGGTGTTCGGCGGCGCGATCGCCGACGCGGTCGACCGCCGTCGCCTGATGCGCGTGACGTACTGCATCCTCCCGCTGCTGTCGCTGTCGCTCGCGTGGAACGCGCGGCTCGCCCAGCCGCACCTGTGGCTGCTCTACGTCGTCGCGACGATCGGCGCCGCGGGCTACGGCCTGTACTCGCCGGCGGCGCGCTCGATCCCGCCCCTGCTGTTCCCGAAGGAGCGGCTGCCCTCGGTCATGGCGCTCACGAGCAGCTACTACGGGTTCGTCGCGCTCGGCGGGCCGGCGCTCGCGGGGCTGCTCATCGCGACGATCGGCCTGACGAACACGTACCTGGTGGACGCGGCGACGTTCCTGATCGCGCTCGTCACGCTGGCGATGATGCGGCCCATCCCGAAGGTGCGCGAGGCCGCGGATGCCGGATGGGAGTCCATCAAGGAGGGGCTTCGGTTCCTGAAGGGCAAGCGCGTCCTGCAGTCGACGTTCACGGTGGACCTGAACGCGATGATCTTCGGGATGCCGCGTTCGCTGTTCCCGGCGTGGGTCGCGTCGCTGGGACTGGGTCCCGGCTACCTGGGGTTGGTGTACGCCGCGCCGTACGCGGGCGCGACCGCCGTGACGCTCGTATCGGGCCGGGCCGAACGCGTCCGCCGGCAGGGATTGGCCGTGGAGGTCGCGGTCGTGGTGTGGGGCGCGGCCATCGTGGGGTTCGGCCTGTCGAAGGGGTTGTGGCTGGGGCTCGCGTTCCTTGCGATCGCCGGCGCCGCCGACATGTGGAGCGGCATCTTCCGCACGAGCATCGGCCAGGCGATCGCGCCGGACGCGATCCGCGGCAGGATCTCGGGCATCGAGCTCGCGGTCGTGGCGACCGGCCCCTCCCTGGGCGATCTGGAGGCCGGCGTCGTGGCGTCGCTCACGGGAAGCCTGACGTTCGCCATCGTGTCGGGCGGCCTGGCGTGCATCGGCGGGGTCGGCGTGCTGGCCTGGCTGGTGCCGCAGTTCCATCGATACGACGCGCGCCACCCCACGCCGTGAGCGAGCCGCGCGATCGGTCGCCGGTCGAGATCCGAACCGCCCGGCTGCGGCTGCGAGAGCCCGAGCCCGAAGACGTCGACCCCCTGGCGGCCATGTACGCCGATCCGGAGGTCATGCGCTTCATCGGCGGCGGGGGACCGCTGGACCGCGCCGCGGCGCGGGCGGCGCTGGAGCGCTCGGCGTCGTCGTTTCGAACGGATGGCTACGGAATCTGGAGCGTGGTGGCCACCGGAGAGGGCGACGCGATGATCGGGCGCGCCGGGCTGATGGAGTGGGACATCGAAGGGGGGCGTGAGACCGAGATCGTGTTCCTGCTGGCCCGCGACCGGTGGGGCCGCGGCCTCGCGACCGAGGCGGCGAGCGCCGTGCGCGACTTCGCCGCCGGACGGCTCCGGCGTTCGCGGCTGATCTGCCTGATCTACCCCGACAACGAGCGATCGATCGCGGTCGCGCGCAAGCTCGGCATGTCGTTCGAGCGCGACGTGGAGATGTTCGGCGCCATGCTCTCGATGTTCTCGCTGGAGTCCGCTTAGGCGACCCCGCGCTCGCGTCGCGGGACGGCGTCCTCGTCGACCTCGGGCGCGGGGCGCAACGGCTGCGGTTCGACCGTCCCGAGGTCGCCCGATGGGATGGACACGCGGAACGACGCGCCCCCGCCGGGCCGGTCCTCGACCCACGCGCGCCCGCCGTGCAGCTCGGCGAACCGGGCCACCAGCGACAGCCCGATGCCCGTGCCCGGCGCGTGCGTGTTCGAGGATTGTCCCTGATGGAACGGTTCGAAGATGTCCTGCTTGAGCGCGTCGGGGACGCCCGGCCCGTCGTCGTCCACCGCGATCTGCACGCCGTCGTCGGTCTGCGACAGCCGCACCCAGACGGTCGAGCCCTCCGGCGTGTGGCGGGCGGAGTTCACCAGGAGGTTCTCCAGGATGCGCTCGACCTTCGGCCCGTCCACGTGGGCCCGGGCGGTGCCCTCGATGCGCACGTCGCGCCGGCCCACCTCGGTCTCGGAAACCACGCGGCGGGCCAGCTCGGCCACGTCGGTCGGGTACAGCTTCGGCTCCAGGATGCCGCGCGCGAGCCGGTCCACGTCCAGCAGGTCCGACAGCAGCCGCTCGAGCTTGCGCGCGTTGGCCGCCAGGCGGTCCAGCATGTCCGCGCGGTCCGCGTCGGAGATCGTCACGTCCTTGCGCGACAGCGTCAGGGCAAAGCCCATGACGGAGGTCAGCGGCGTCCGCAGCTCGTGCGAGACGGCGTGCAGGAACGCGTTGCGCATCTCGTCGAGGGACCGCAGCCGCTCGGAGGCCTCGTGCTCGCGCTCCAGGCCGTCGCGCAGTGCCTGCTCGGCCAGCTTGTTCTGCGTGACGTCGAACATGACCCCCTGGTGCAGCAGCGGCCGGCCCGAGTCGTCGCGGACGACGAACGCCTCGTCGCGGATCCAGACCTCGCGCCCGTCGCGCGCGACCATGCGGTACTCAGACGACAGGGGCCCGCCGCTCGTTCGGCTTCTGGCCTCGTCGGCGCGGTACTGCGCCTCGTCGTCCGGATGGATGCGCTGGTCGAACAGCGTGGGGTCGGCCGTCCACTCCTGGGGCGTGAAGCCGAGGATCGACTCGATCTGCGGGCTCACGTACAGCCAGTCGCCTGCCTCCTCGAACTCCGCCATGTAGACGATGGCCGGCAGCTGTTCCACGAGCGCGCGGTATTTCGCCTCGGCCTGGCGCAGCTGCTCCTCGGTGCGTCCACGTTCGGTCACGTCGCGTGCCAGCACGAGCCCGGCCGGCTTGCCGCGGTACGTGAGCGCGATGGCGGCCACCTCGACGTCCACCTCGGTGCCGTCCAGCCGCACGTACTTCTCGCTCGCGATGGGCGCCTCCGCCCCCTGCTTCACCGCGATCATCTTGTCGCGCACCAGCTCGTGGTAGTCGGGGTGGACGAAGTCCATGACGGCGCGTCCGAGCAGCTCGCTGGGATCGGACGCGCCCAGCAGCCGCACCATGGCGGCATTGACGAACTCGAAGCGCCCCTCGACTCCGACGAAGATCGCGTCGGGCGACATCTCCACGACGCCGCGGTGCAGCTCCTCGCTGTCGGCGAGCGCCTGCTCGACGCGCTTGCGCTCGGTGACGTCGGAGATCACGCCGCGCCAGTACCGGGGGCGGTTCATCTCGTCGCGCTCGAGGTGTGCCTCGTCGTGCAGCCACTTCACCTGGCCGTCGCGCGAGACGATGCGGTACTCCAGCGCGAACGAGTCCCGGTCGGCCATGACGCGCGCGGACTCGGCGCGCCAGCGCTCGCGGTCGGCCGGATGGATCATGCCGATCCACAGGTTCGGGTCCGCGTAGTGCTCCTCGGGGCGGGTGCCGGCGATCTGCTCGATCTGCGGACTGACGTACACGCTCGTGCTCTCCGAGTCGGCCGCGTCGATGTAGATGGCCACCGGGAGCTGCTCGACGATCGCGCGGTACTTCGCCTCGGCCTCGCGCAGCTGCTCGTCGGTGTGCTCGCGCCGGATGGCCGCGCCGAGCGTGCCGGCCGCGGCGCGCAGCGCGTCCACCTCCGCCGGCAGCCACGTGCGTTCGCGGCTGCACTCGTCGAACCCCATGAAGCCCCACCAGTCCTGCCCCGTGAAGATCGGCACCAGCACCAGCGAGACGATGTCCATCGACTCCATCGCCGCGCGCTCCGGCCCCGGGAACTCGCGCAGCAGTCCCTGGATGGTGGATCCGGCCTGCAGCTCGGACTCCCAGCGCTCGAACCCCGGCCGGTAGGGGAAAGACTGGTTCTCGGGACGCGCCGACGCGGGGGCAATCGCCGGCGCGTGCCATTCGTGGCGGATGCTCATCAGCAGCCGGCCGTCGATGCCGCGGTGGTTCTCGTACACGTAGACGCGCCCGACCTCGGCCGCGCAGCCCAGGCGCTTGAGCACCTCGTCGATGCAGTCCCGCCACGACTCGGCCGTGAGGAACCGTTCGGCCGCGAAGCTGACCGCGCGCACGACGGCGTCGGATCGCCCCTGTTCGGGGATGGGTTCCATGCCACCTATTTCATCGGTCCGTGGTTGGGGCGCATTGACCCGCGTCTCAAGCGCCGTCGCGGCTGGGCCGACAACTACGAGGGATGCAGCCTGGAGCGACCCTGGACGAGACCACGGCCGCCATCCGCCGCCTGATCGGCAACGTCGAGCGCGTGATCGCGGGGAACGCCCCGGGGGTGGAGGCGGCTGCCGTCTGCCTGTTCGCCGGCGGCAACCTCCTGCTGGAGGGCGTGCCCGGCGTCGGCAAGACGATGCTGGCGCGCTCGTTGGCGCGTTCCATCGGCGGCACCTTCCGCCGCGTCCAGGCGACGCCCGACCTGCTGCCCTCCGACGTGACGGGGATCTCCGTCTACGACCAGGAGCGGCGCGAGTTCCGCTTCGTCGCCGGCCCGATTTTCGCCAACATCGTGCTGGTGGACGAGATCAACCGCACGACGCCGCGGACCCAGTCGGCGCTGCTGGAGCCGATGGAGGAGCGGCAGGTGACGGTGGAGGGCGTCCCCCACGCGCTGCCGGACCCGTTCATGCTCGTGGCCACCCAGAACCCGGTCGAGTACCACGGGACGTACCCGCTGCCCGAAGGCGAGCTCGACCGCTTCGCCATGACGGTCTCGCTGTATCCGCCGAGCCTGAAGGACGCCCAGGAGATCGTGCACCGCCAGCTGCTCGGGCACCCCATCGAGTCGCTCGAGCCGGTGTTGGGCGCCGACGAGGTCGTCGCCCACCAGGCGGCGGTGCGCCGCGTGCACATCGACGCGCTCGTGATCGAATACGCGGTGCGCCTGGTGGAGGCCACGCGAGCGCATGCGGACGTCGCGCTCGGCGCGTCCCAGCGAGCCGTGCTCTCGCTCACGCGCAGCGCGCAGGCGCTGGCGGCCGCGCGCGGGCGGACGTACGTGCTTCCCGACGACGTGAAGGCGCTGGCGCCCGCCGCGCTCGCGCACCGGCTGGTCGTCTCGGCGCAGCGTCGCGCCGGCAACCCCGCCGCCGGCCGCGTCGTCGTCGACCAGATCTTGTCGGAGGTGCCGGTCCCGCTGGGGCTGGCGGCAACCGCCTGAGCGCCGTGGCCCGCCCGGGGCGCCGCGCGTTCGCTCTTTTGGCCGGGGCGCTGCTGCTGTTCGCCGTCGGCACGAACGTCCAGGCCGGGTGGCTGATCGTGCTGGCGTCCCTCATGGCGGGAGCGGTCCTGGCCGGCGTCCTGCTGCCTCCGTTCATGGTCCGGCGAGTCGAGATCCAACGGCGGGCGCCCGACCGCGTCTTCCAGGGCGACGAGGTCCGGGTCGATCTGGACGTCACCAACGTGGGCGGCGCGAAGCTGTCGCTCACCGTTGCGGACCCCCACCTTGGCCGCGCGCGCCTGTTCGTCCCATCGCTTCGCCGGCACGAACGCGTCCGGGTGACCACGCGGCGACGCGCGGGGCGCCGGGGTCCGAACGAGACGCGGACGGTCTTGGTGTCGTCGTCGGCGCCGTTCGGCGTGGCGATCGCGCGCCGCCGCGTCGCGGCGCCGGGCCGCACGATCGTGTACCCCAGGGTCGTTCCCGTTCGCATCCCGCTGGCGCTGCAGGCGGCGGCCGAGGCCGGCCCGCGCCCCCTCGCCCGCCGCGGCGACGGCCAGGATTACCTGGGCGTGCGCGAGTACCGCGCGGGCGACAGCATGCGCCACGTCCACTGGCCGTCGTCGGCGCGGACCGGCTCGCTGATGGTTCGCGAGTTCGAACGCGAACACCGGTCGCGGCTCGGAATCGTGGTCGACGCGTCGGCCGACGATGGGACGCAGGACACGCCGCTGGATCTGGCGTGCGCGGTCGCGGCGTCGGTGGCCGTGTCGGCGATGGACGCCGGGCTGACGGTGATGCTGGCGACGCAGGGGTCGGGCGGACCGAGGTCCCTCGTGCCGGCCGACCGGGCCGAGGCGCTCGAGTGGCTCGCGGGGGTGCGGCCCGATCCGACCCCCCTTGCGGAGGCGTTGCACGTCCTTAGCCGTGAGATCGCGTCGTGCGATGCCCTGGTCCTGGCGATGCCGTCGTGGGCGGGCGCGGGCGGGGGGTGGGGCGCGTTCCGACCGTCCGGCGACGCGATCGCGTGGCTGCCCGCGCCGGCGATGGCCGCCCTGGTGGACGCGTCGAGCTTTCGTCGCACGCGCCGATCGCCGGCGGTGCTCGGCGAAACCAACCTTGACGAGCTGGAGCGGTCGCTCCGTCGCCGTGGAGCGGCCGCGGTTCGGATCGGCGCCACGGAGGACCTGGAAGTATGCCTGGAACGGCTCTTCGCCGCCGCCGCCTGAGGCACGCCGGCCCCGAGGACTCGGTCCTCGTGCGCGGCGTCGTGCTCGCCGTCGTCATGGTGGCGGTCGTCGCCGTGATCGCCCAGGGAAGCGTCGACCCGTTCACGGCGATCGCGGCGCTCGTCCTGGTGCCGGTCGGTTCGATCTTCTCGTACCGCCGGCGCAACCATCGAAACACCGCCGCGAAGATCATCCTGGCCGTGGCGATGCTGGCCGCGCTGGGCGCGTTCCTCCAGCAGGTGCGCGGCGCCCCGTCCGTCGACGTGGCGCGAGCGTCGCTGGCGTCGCTGTTCCTGTGGGTCCAGGTCCTGCACAGCTTCGACGTGCCGCGGCGACGCGACCTGGCGTTCTCCGTGGCCGCCAGCATGATCCTGATGGCCGAGGCCGGGTCGCTGTCCCTGACGACGTCGTTCGGGGTCTTCCTGGTTCCGTACGGGCTCCTGGCCGTGTGGTGGCTGTACCTGTCGCACCGATCCCAGGCGCAGGAGGTCGCGACGCGCTCGACGATCGTGCGGTCGAACACGGGGACGGGGACCGGCATCCCCATGCGCGCGCTGGCCGGCACACTGGCGTTGGTCCTGGCGGCCACGTCGGCGATCTTCCTGGCGCTGCCGCGGCTGCCCGGCGTGATGATCGCCACGCCGCCGTTCGCCCTCGCCAAGCGCGTGGCCGTGCCGGGCTTCACCGGGGCGGTCGTGAACCCGGGACTGGTCGCCCAGCAGGGCGGCGGCGCCCTGCACTTCTCGCCCGACGTCTACCCGGGCTACGGCCAGTCGGTGGACATCGGCGTGCGCGGCCGGCTCTCGAACCGCATCGTGATGAAGGTTCGCTCGCCGCAGCCGGCGCTGTGGCGTGCGCAGGCCTACGACCGGTTCGACGGCGAACGCTGGACCGCGTCGGACACGGAGACGACGCCGGTCGACAGCGGCGGTCCCGGCGCGGCCAACGTGACCGTGCCCGGGCTCCCGCGCGCGGCAGAGACGCGGCAGGTCGTGCAGACGTTCTTCGTCCAGTCGCAGCAGCCGAACGTCGTGTTCGCGGCGTGGCAGCCGCGGCAGGTGTACTTCCCGGCGCCGCTGCTTCGCGTGGACTCGTACGGCTCGATCCGGTCGCCGATCCTGCTGGAGGGCGGCATGATCTACAGCGTGGTGTCGGACGTGCCGGTCACCACGCCCGAGGTGCTGCGGTCCCAGCTGCCCCAGTGGCCCGAGTCCGTCCTTCGCCAGTACACGCAGCTGCCCCGCGATCTGCCCGGCCGCGTCGTGGCACTGGCGCACGCGATCACCGACCCGTACCCGGCGACGTACGACAAGGTCATGGCCGTGCAGCGATGGCTGCGAACGAACACCGCGTACGACCTGTCGATCCCGCCCGACCCGCCGGGCGTCGACGGCGTCGACGAGTTCCTGTTCGTGCGCCGCCGCGGGTTCTGCGAGCAGATCGCGAGCGCCATGGCGGTCCTGCTCCGGGCCGTCGGCATCCCCACGCGATTCGCCGTCGGCTTCGGGCCGGGGGAGCGCAACCTGCTCACCGGCTACTACGAGGTCCGCGAGTCGGACGCGCATGCGTGGGTGGAGGTCGACTACCCGGAGTCGGGATGGGTCGAGTACGACCCGACGTTCGGCGTGCCCGATGCCGCACCCGGCGCCGCGGGGCTGTTCATCCTTCCGCAGGTGCTGCACGCGATCGGCGGGTTCGTCGCCCGGGTGGTCCCGGGGCCCGTGAAGGCCGTGGTCGCGGCATCGGGCCGCGCGCTCGCCGCCGCCGCGCAGGCCGCGTGGCGCTGGTGGCCGGTTTCGGTTGCGGTGGCGTTTTCGGCGCTGCTCGGCGCGGCGACGTGGCGGCGCCGCCGAACCCGGGGACCGCCGCGCGCGGGGCCCACGGCCGCGTTCGACTCGCTGTGCCGCACGTTCGGCCGCCGTGGGATGCCGCGCTCGGCGGCCCGCACGCCGGCCGAATACCTGCGACACATCCAGTCGGCCGCCTGGCTCGATCGCGCCGGACGCGAGGACGCGGCGCTGGTGGTGCGCACGTTCGAACGAGCCACGTTCTCCGCGTCGGCGCCGGATCCCGGCGAGGTCGAACGATCGCTCGCGGCGGCCTCGCGCCTACGCGCGCTGGCGTCACGGCGCTGACGCGCCGGTTCGACGGTTTCCGGAAAAGGAACAGGGGCCGCGGAAGGGGGCATCCGCGGCCCCTGGGCTCTCGGAGGGGTCGAGAGCACGTTGTGCGGTCGGGTCAGGCGCTCAGCGAGACCGCCGGCGATCCCATCGCCTTGGCCAGGATCGACTCGGCCGCGTTCGCCGCGATCGCGAATCCGATGTTCTGCGCGGAGCTGGTGCCGGCCGTGTCGATGCCGACCACGTTCCCGTTCAGGTCCAGCAGCGGGCCGCCCGAGTTGCCGGGGTTGATGGCGGCCGAGGTCTGCAGCGCCGACTCGTACGTGCGCTGGCCGCCGGGCGCGTTCTCGTCCTGCGCGGTGATCGTTCGGGCGAGCGAGCTGATGATGCCGCTCGTGACCGTCGGGCCGCCGGGCAGCGCGAGCGCGTAGCCGATCGCCACGACGGGCTGTCCGAGCTGCAGCGCGGACGAGTTGCCCAGCGACACGATGGGAAGGCCGGAGGCGTTCACCTTCAGGACCGCGAGGTCGTGAGGCGAGTCGGCCGTGACGACCGTGGCGGGGAAGGCGCGCCCGTCGGGCAGGGTCACGCGGATGCTGCTGGCGTCCTCGACGACGTGGTCGTTGGTCAGGATGACGCCGTTCGATTCCACGATGAACCCGGTGCCGACCGCCTGGCCGCTCTGCTGCCCCCCGAAGGGGTTGTTCTCGACGACGGTGGACGTGACGTTGACGACCGCCGGCTCGACGCGGCGCACCATCTGCACGAGCGGATCGGTGTTCGGGTTGTAGGTGCCAGTGGTGGTGGTGGTGGCGCTCGTGCTGCTGGTCGACGTGGCCTGCTGGGTGCTGGTGGATCCGGAGCCCGACGCGGTCGTCGCCGAGCCGCTGCGCGCTTCGTACCCGGTGCACGCGGCCAGGAACAGCGCCCCGGTCATCGCGACGGCCCCGATCGTCATTCGCCTGCGAGTCATCTCACTCCTCCCTGTTGAACCCGTCCATTGCACTCGAGGCAACTGAGAGAAGCCTGAGCCCGGGTTAGGAGGTCGCTGAGAAACGAAGGACGAGCCTGGCACCGCCGCCCTCGGCGTTCTCGGCCGAGACCGACCCGCCGTGGGACTCGGCCACCTGTCGCACGATCGCCAGGCCGAGGCCCGAGCCGGGCATGCCGCGGCCGGCCGCGGAACGGTAGAAGCGGTCGAAGACGTGCGGCAGGTCCTCGTCGGCGATGCCGGGCCCGTGGTCGCGGACGACGACCACGCCGTCGCGCACGCCGACCTCGACGGGTCCGCCGTCGGGGCTCCACTTGGCGGCGTTGTCCAGCAGGTTCGAGACCGCCCGGTCGATGCGGCCGGGGACGCCGTGCACGATCGAGGGCAACAGGTCGGACTCGAACGACAGCCGCGGCGCCCGGCGTCGCGCCCGATCGGTCGCGTGCGCGACGATCTCGTCGAGGCGGACGTCCTCCTGCGCGCCGGCAGGCTCGGCCCCGCGCGCCAGGTCCATCAGGTCGCCGACCAGGACCGAGAACTCCTCCAGCTCCTCCGTCACGTCGCTCATCAGCCGTTCGCGTTCGCCGGGCGGCAGCTCGTCGCCCCGCGCGAGAACCTCGATGTTCGTGCGAAGGCTCGTCAGCGGCGTGCGCAGCTCGTGGGACGCGTCGGCGACCAGCTGGCGCTGCGCGGCCTGCGCGGACTGCAGGGCGTCGAGCATCGCGTTGAACCGGTTTGCCAGGCGGCCGACCTCGTCATCGCCGGTCTCCTCGATGCGCTGCGACAGGTCGCCGGTCTGGGTGACGCGCTCGGCCGTCTCGGTGAGGCGCCGGACGGGCACCAGGCCGGCCTTCGCCACCGCCATGCCGGCGCCGGCGGCCGCCGCGGCGCCGCCGAGCGTGAGCAGCAGCAGGATCAGGCGGAGGCGCGCCAGCGCGTCGTCGACCTCGTTCAGCGGCCGGGCGACCTGCAATGCCAGGCCCGGCTGGCCGAGGGTCTCTACGCCGGTCGTGTAGATACGAAGGTGCACGCGCGACACCGTGGCGTTCGCGAAGAAGGGCGCGGCGTTTCCCGCCGCCACCGCCTGCACCCGCGGCGTGACCGGCAGGGGAATGGCTTCGTCCGGCGGCCGTGCCGTCCTGCCCTGTTCGTTACACGCCTGGACGTAGACCTGCGTCCCGAACGGGGGCGCGTGGATCTCGACCGGCCCGCCCGGGAAGGCCTGCTGATCGATACGGAAGTTCTGGGCGCTCTCCACCAGCGACAGGTCGATCTGGTTGATCAGCTGGGTGCGCACCACGAGGTACGCGGCCACCGACGCGATGGCGATCGCCACCGCGACGGCCGCCGCCGACGTGAGCGTCAGGCGGCCGCGAAGGCTCATGGCTCGCGCAGCACGTAGCCCACGCCGCGCACCGTGTGCAGCAGGCGCGGCTCGCCGTTCGCTTCGGTCTTGCGCCGCAGGTACCCGACGTAGACCTCGAGCGAGTTCGACGACGGGCCGAAGTCGTATCCCCACACCCGGTCGAAGATGACGTCGCGCGTGAGCACTTGCCGCGGGTGCAGCAGGAACAGCTCCAGCAGGCGGAACTCCGTCCGCGTGAGCTCCAGGGCGCGCTGGTCGCGGCGCGCCTCGTACGTGGTGGTGTCCAGCACCATGCCCGCGTAGCGCAACACGCGGTGCTCCGGCTCGTCGATGCTTCGGCGCAGCAGGGCCCGCAGCCGGGCGAGCAGCTCGGCCAGCGCGAAGGGCTTCACCAGGTAGTCATCCGCGCCGGCGTCGAGGCCGGCCACCCGGTCATCCACGGCGTCGCGCGCGGTCAGCATCAGCACCGGCGTGCGATCGCCGGACGAACGAAGCCGCCGGCACACCTCCAGGCCATCGGCGCCGGGCATCATCACGTCCAGGACCACGGCGTCGGGCGGTCGCTCGCGGATGGCGTCGAGCGCGCTGGTGCCGTCGGCCGCCGAGTCGACGTCGTACCCCTCCAGGGTCAGGGCGCGCGCCACCGCCTCTCGGACCGCGCGCTCGTCGTCGACGACCAGGATTCGCATGTGATGATCCTCGAAATCCAACCTTAACCGGGGCTGAGAGCAGGTCGCCCACCTGCGTTTGCTACCCTCCGGCCGTGTCCGAAGCCTCCTGGCATCCCGAGCCCGACCTCGTCGACTACCGCGACCCGACCGCGCGGCCGGCCCTGGAGCGACTTGGCGCTGCCGCGTGGGAGACGTCCCTGGACTACCTGTACGAGCAGGCCATGGCCCGGCCGGTCGGGACCGACTCGTACCCCGAGCTCCGCCGGCGCTTCTTCGGTACCCCCGGCGGCTCGGCCGACCCCGGGCCCGGCCCCGCGCCGAAGGATCCCACCGCGTCCGCCGCCCTGCTGCAGGAGTTCCGGGAGCGGGTCGCCCCCTACGGGTTCAACGCGGCGCACCCGCGTTCGTTCAGCTACTTCACGCCCGCGCCCCTCAGCCTGTCGGTGGTGGGGGAGCTGTTCGCGCAGTGGATGAACCAGGGCGTGGACGTGTGGCACGCCGGGCCGATCGGCGCGCTCGTGGAGGAGGAGGTCGTGGCGTGGCTCCGCGAGCTCGTCGGCTATCCGGACGAAGGGTTCGGCGTGCTCACCTCCGGCGGCGTCATGGCCAACGTCATGGGCATGACGGTCGCGCGGGACGTTCACTTGGCTCGCATCCT
Source organism: Actinomycetota bacterium (assembly GCA_036406615.1). Classification (GTDB taxonomy): domain Bacteria; phylum Actinomycetota; class UBA4738; order UBA4738; family UBA4738; genus DASXAQ01. The sequence continues at coordinate 40,137 of DASXAQ010000066.1, forward strand.
CGGGCTGAGCGACCCGCCGCGTGCCGCAGACCTGGCGCGCGCCCGCGTCTACGTGTCCGATCAGGCGCACTTCTCCATCGCGCGGGCGCTGTCCTTCCTGGGCTTCCCATCCGAGACGCTGCGCATCCTCCCGTCCGACGAGCGGTTCCGTCTGCATGGAGACCCCGTCGCCGAGGCCGTGGCCGGCGACCGCGCCGCGGGCCTGGTGCCGTTCGCGATCGCCGCCGTCGCCGGCTCGACGAACACGGGGTCGGTCGACCTGACCGGCGAGCTGGCCGACGTGGCCGCGCGAGAAGGACTGTGGCTGCACGTCGACGCCGCCTACGGAGGTGGCGCGCGGCTGTCGTCGCGCGACGCGGACCGCGTGCCCGACCTGGACCGCGCCGACTCGGTCACCATCGACCCGCACAAGTGGTTCTTCCAGGCGTACGACATCGGGGGTCTGCTGGTCCGGCGCCGCGAGGACCTGCTGAGCACGTTTCGAAAGGACCCGGAGTACTACCGAAGCAGCCGCCCGCAGGACGAGCCGCTCAACTGGTATCAGTACTCGTTCGAGGGCACCCGCCGGTTCCGGGCCCTCAAGCTGTGGCTGTCCTGGAAACACCTGGGCAGCAGCGGGTTCGGTCGGCTCGTCGAGGCGAACGACGACCTGGCCGCGTACCTCGCTCGCCGCTGCGCCGAGGCGGACGACTTCGAGGCGACGCCGGCCGTGCCGGAGCTGTCGGTCGTGTGCTTCCGCCACCTCCCCCCGGCGGTCGCCGGCGACGCGGCGCTCGCCGACCGGTACCAGGACGCGCTGCAGCGCGCGCTCGAGGTCTCGGGGCGCGCGTGGCTCTCCACGACCACGCTGCGCGGCCGCACCTACCTGCGAGCCGGCGTCATGAACCACCTGTCCAGGCCGTCGGACATCGACGAGGTGATCGACGCGCTGCGCGACCTGTCGCCGCAGGCACTGGCGGCGGCCTCGGACGGGTCGGGGCCGGCATGAGGACGGTGTCGCGGCTGTCCGTGGCTCCGGTGAAGTCGCTTGGGCTGCAGCACCCCGAGCGGATCCGACTGGAGCCGTGGGGCGTGCCCGGCAACCGCGCGTTCTACCTGATCGACGGCGATGGACGGTTGTTCGCGGGGTCGAAGCACGGACCGCTGGTCCGTGTTGGGGCCGCCTACGACGCAACGGATTGTCATCTGTCTCTCCGGTTCCCGGACGGGTGCCTGGTCGAAGGCAGGCCCGAAGCGACCGGCGCGCCCGTCGAGACCGACTTCTACGGCCGGCCGGTGCCCGGCCGCATCGTGGAGGGGCCGTGGGCCGAGGCGCTGTCCGCGTACGTCGGCCGCCCCGTCCGGTTGGTTCGCCCCGATCGCGAGGGCGACGCCAACGACGTGTGGCCGGTGTCGCTGCTGTCGATCGCCTCGGCCGAGGAGCTCGCGCGCCGGTCGGGCAAGCCACAGCCGCTCGACTCGCGTCGGTTCCGCATGCTGATCGAGATGGACGGGTGCTCCGCGCACGAAGAGGACACGTGGGTCGGCCGGGACGTGCGCGTCGGCGGCGCCACGCTGCGGGTCCCCGGCGCGATCCCGCGGTGCGTCGTGACCACCCAGGATCCTTCCACCGGGGTGCGCGACTTCGCGACGCTGAAGGAGATCTCGCGCTATCGCGTCGTGCGCAACCGCAACGTGCCGTTCGGCGTCTACGGCGAGGTACTCGAGCCGGGCGACGTTCGCGTCGGCGACCCGGTGGAGCCGCCGGCCGCCTGAGGGCTCAGCGAGGCTGGATCCGCGCCATCTGCCGCGACAGGGCCACCAGCCGCCCGGTCGAATCCCACAGCTCGCCGTCCTCTTCGAGGTAGCCGTCGATCAGGAACCGCGTGCGGAACCGGCACCGGAGCCACCCGTCTGCGGGACGGCCGCGGACGTGCACGGTCAGCTCCAGCGTCGGCACCCACGCGATGCCGTCGACCACGTTGAAGGCCGTCGGGGGAAACGCGTCGGCGAACAGCGGCAGCGAGCGCACGTCGGGCGGCCTCCCGTCGGCGAAGCGGATCCACCCGGCGATCTCCGCGATGCCGGTGGGCCGCCCCCGCGCCCAGGCGGAGCTGTCGGGGGTGAGCCGCAGATCGAAGCGGCGCATGAACTCACCGGCGAGCTCCGGGTCGGCTTTCACGCATTCGTCGGGCGGCGGCAGCTCCGGCAGCTCGGCCTGCACGGCCGTCGGGCCCTGCATCTGCGTGAGGTCGCCGAACGTCGCGGTCACGTGCACGCGGGTTCGCCGCAGCTGTTGGATGCGCGCCACGCCGGTCGAAAGGCTGATCCCCTGGCGGACAAGTTCGGTGCGGACGTACGCCGGGCCGACGTCGGCGCGCAGCGGATAGTGCGCCGAGATCGCGAACGGGTCGGGGTGCGGCAGCATCTGATGCAGGGCCGACAGTCCGAGGCACAGGAGGTAGCCGCCGTTCGGCGAGGACCGGACATTCCAGTCCGGCGAGACCACGGCCGCCCACTCGTGATCGCCCGTCGGGTCGAGGGCGACCGCCTCGTCGAACTCGAAGCTCATCCGGCGGCGGCTCCCGGCCGCGGGATGACCACCTCGAACACGAGCTCCTCGCCGTCCACGTCGTCCCACTGCACGCCGGTCTGCTGGAACCCGAGGGAGCGCACCAGCCCCAGCGACGGCTCGTTCCACGGTCCGACCGATGCGCGGAACAGCGTGATCCCGTGCTCGCGTCCCGCCCAGTCGAACAGCGCGAGCACGGCCTCCCGTGCGTACCCCTGGCGGCGGTAGTCCGGCATCACCGTGTAGCCGACCTCGACCATCCCGCGTTCGTCGGGCGGGCCGTGGAAGCCGATGTGGCCGATGACCGTCCGGTCGCGGTCGCGCAGCACCATCGCGCGCGCGAGCCACTGGAGCTGCGTCGGGTCGCTCTTCAGCTGCCCCAGGCGGTAGCGGAACAGGTCGGAGACCGTGTCGGACCAGCCCTCCGGGATCCTCGAGCCAAGGATGGCTTCGGCCGCCGCGGTCTCGCCGGCCAGCACGGCCTCCATGAACGCGACCGGCAGCGACACGAGGTCGAGTCGTGCTGACGCGATGGGCGGTACCGGCTCCCCCGGGGTGCTCATCCGGCGGAGCCTACAGGAGCGGACGTCCGGTACACTCCTCGCGGTTTCGGGCACCACCTTCCCCGGCCCGTGGTACCTCCGAGCGTCATGACGAAGCCCCTGCGCGCCCGCACGGGGAAGGCGATGGCGGCCGCGACGACGGCCGTGCTGCTCGCCGCGTGTGGCGCGGGCGGCACGCCCGCCCCGCAGGCGGGCGAGGTCCTGCAGCCGACGCCCTCGCCGGTCGCCTCCGCGGTGACGGCGGCGTGCCCGGCCCCCCACGGTCCGCCGGGCGTAGCCATGGCATCGTTCCGCGCCGGCGTGAACGGCGCGTGTATCCTCGGGTCCCGCCTGCTCCAGTACCGATGCAGCGCGCACACGGCGCCGGTGATCCAGATCTCGGCCGCCGGTTCGGGACGTCATCGGTATCGGTACGTCGGCGGACGGTTCGCGGCGATCGTCGCCGGGCTGCCGTCGACCACGCGGTTCCAGGGGATCGGGCCGCACGGCGAAGGCGTGTACTGGAACCCCGCCGACGCGGCCGCCCTGTACGTCCGAACGGGCCCCGTGACGCGCAGGTGGCTGCGCGTTCCGCGGCTGCCGCGGATGGCCCCGGCGGCGTCGCCCGTCGCCGTCGCGCCGTCGCCGTCGCCGACCGGACCTGCGTCGGGCCCGCACGCCTACTTCCTCGGCGACTCCGTGCTGCTCGCATCCCAGCCGAACGTGGAGGCGGGGCTGCCCGACTGGAACGTCACGTTCGACGCCGAGATCGGACGGACGATGGCCTCGGGCCTGGAGATCGCCCAGGCGCAGGCGCCGAACGTCCGCGAGGTCGCGGTCGTGCACCTCGGCGAGAACGACCTGGTCGACCCGGACTTCGCCTCGCAGGTCCGCGACCTGATGATCGCGCTGAGCGGAGCGGACCTGGTGTTGTGGGTCAACCTGCACGAGTCCACGCCCCTGTACGCGCAGTTCAACAACGACCTACGCGAGGTGGTCGCCGAATTCCCCAACGGCGTGGTCGCCGACTGGAACGCGGTAGCGCCGCCCGAGGGGATCGTCTCGGATGGGATCCACCTCAATGCCCTTGGGGCCGAGGCATTCGGCGATCTCATCCTCGACGACCTGATCGAGTGGCGCGCCGTGGCCGCCGCCCGGGGCCCGGCCGGGTGCGCGACGATGCCGGTGCTGCCGTCGCCCACGGTGTCGCCGTCGACGTCGGCGACACCGACCGCCTAGGAGCTGACCCGCCTCCGCGAACGTACGCGTTCTCAGGCCGCCGAGGCCTGCAGGTCCCGTTGCAGGGTCGCCGTCGTCAGGTTTTCCCGGCGCGCGCGCAGGTCCATGTACAGGATCACGCTCACGAGCACGCTGAACGGCAGCGTGATCACCGAAGCGATCGCGGACATGATGCCCTGCAGGAACCACGTGCCGGAGAACGGCAGCGTGAGCAGGCTGTTGACCACGCCGACGAGCAGCCACGCGAGCACCAGCGTCCCGAGCACCGGCCAGCTTCGCCCGGTCACCAGGTTCCACGACCGCTTCATGGCCTCGGTGCCGCGACGGTCCTCGACGACCAGCACCGGGATCGCCACGGCCAGTCGCGTCAGCAGGAAGATGCCGGGGATCACGAACAGGACGAAGCCGCAGGCGATCGACAGCCCGACGAGCAGGCCGACCAGCAGGATCGGCCAGATGCGAGCCAGGCCGAACCGATAGCTCGCCGCCACGTCGGTCTCGAGTCCGGCCGCCTCGGAGGCGACGGCGCGCGTGATCGCGCCCGCCAGCACGGACCAGGCGAAGAACGTGAGGAAGGCGAACACGAGCGAGGCGCCGACGCTTCGCCAGAACGCCGGCGCCGAGATGACGACCGTGTTGCCGGCGCCGGTCACGACCGTGGTGTGGCGAAGCGCGTGCTGCACGAAGTAGGAGATGAGTGCCAGGGGCAGGATGACCACCGCCGCCACGCTCACGAGGGTCTGCCAGTTCCGCCGGTACACCTCGAAGGCGTCCGTCAGGATCTGACCCACGTCGCGCGGTTGGATGGCCATACCGTCCGGCCGAACCGGTGTCTGGTCCACGGGTGGTTCCTCCGTTCGTCCGGGCCGCCCTGAGCGGCGGCCTGCCTCAGCGGTCGCCGCATTCTCACCCCGCAGACCGGCTGGGACAATGAGGCGATGGCCGTTCCCGCCCGCCGCGAACCCGATCCGGGGCCGCGGCCGCTCCCGAGCCCCCGGCCGCGCTCCGCCGCCTGGCACCTTCGCGCCGGCGTGCTCGCGGTCTGCGTCGCCGTCGTCGGCTGGGGGTTCAACAACGTGATCGTCAAGATCACGTCGGTTCCCGGGCTGACGTTCACGTTCTGGCGGCTCTGGCTCGGCGCCGGCGCCATGATGGTGGTGCTCACGCTCGCGCGGCGCCGCCTGACGCGCGACGTGCTGGTCGCCTCCGCGCCGGGCGGCCTGCTGCTCGGGGTCGAGATGATCTTCTTCTTCCTGGCTTTGAAGCAGACGAGCGTCGCGGACGTGACGATCATCGCGGCGCTGCAGCCGGCGCTCACGTTGCTGGTCGCCGGGCCGATGTTCGGCGAAGTCGTGACCGGGGCGGAGATCGCGTGGACGTCGCTCTCGCTGGGCGGCGTCGCGCTGGTGGCGATCGGCTCGAGCGGCACTCCGGCGTGGAGCCTTCGCGGCGACGCGCTGGCGGCCGTGTCCCTGTTGGCCTGGACGGCCTATTTCGTCGTCACCAAGCGCGTACGCGCCCGCATCCCGACGCTCGAGTACCTGACCGCGGTCATGATCGTCGCGGCCCTGCTGGCCACGCCGGTGGCATTGCTCTCGCGCGACCCGCTGCTCGCATCCATGCATGCGAGCGACTGGTTCTGGCTGGGGCTGTTCGTCGTCGGGGGGACCAGCGGCCACGTGCTGCTGACGTGGGCGCAGCCGCGCGTGCCGGTGAAGGTCTCGTCGCTGCTGATGCTGGGTTTGCCGGTGGTGTCGGGGATCGCGGCGCTGCTGGTGCTCGGCGAGACGCTGGCTCCGCTGGAGATCGTCGGCGGGTTGGTCGTCATCGGCGCGGTGGCCGCGGTGGTCGTGCGGGCGGCGCGCTCGGGGGCCGGCGAGGAGATCGAGACGGACGTTCCCGGCTGACCGGGATCAGACGATGCGCCGCTCCGTGGCCCAGCGGGTCAGCTCGTACCGGTTCGACAGCTGGAGCTTTCGCAGCACCGCGGAGACGTGCGTCTCCACGGTCTTGACCGACAGGTGGAGCTCGCGCGCGACCTCTTTGTACGCGTAGCCGCGCGCGATCAGCCGCAGGACCTCGCGTTCCCGCGTCGTCAGGCGATCGAGCTCGGGGTCGAGGATCTGCGGCTTCGATTCGGCGAACGCGTCCAGCACGAACCCGGCCAGGCGCGGCGAGAAGACCGCGTCGCCGCCGTGCACGCGGCGGATCGCCTCCGCGAGGTCGCGCCCGGCGATCGTCTTGGTCACGTAGCCGCGGGCGCCGGCCCGGATCACGGCGATCACGTCCTCCGCCGCGTCGGACATCGACAGTGCGAGGAAGCACAGGTCCGGGTTCGTTCGGCGCACGGCCTCGACGACCGCGGCCCCGCCGCCGCCGGGCATGTGCACGTCGATCAGCGTCACGTCGGGCTCGGTCGCGCGAACCCGAGCGATGGCCTCGTCCACGTCGTACGCCTCGCCGACGATCTCGAACGTGGAGCCGAGCTCCGCCCGCACGCCCGACAGGAACAGCCGGTGGTCGTCCACGATGAACACGCGGATGGGCTTGGCCACCTCAGCCGTCCTCGCGCGGAACGCGAAGCTGCACTTCGGTTCCCGCGCCCGGCTCCGAGACGATCGTCGCCGTTCCGCCGTACCGCTGCATCCGGCCGCGGATCGAGTCGGCGATCCCGCGACGGTCCTGCGGCACGGTCTCGGGATCGAACCCTTTGCCCTTGTCGCGCACGAACGCGGTGATGGCGTCGGGCTCGACCTCGACGTAGATCGAGACCTCGTCGGCGCCGGAGTGCTTGGCGGCGTTGGTCGCCGCCTCGCCGCACGCGTCGACGACCGCCTGGAGGTTCTGGTCGACCGGACAGTCGCCGACCACGACGGTTTCGACCCGGATGTGGTGTGCGAGCTCCACGCGTTCGGCGACGCGATCGATCGCGGTGCTCAGCAGCCCGCTCGGGTCGGCGTCGGTCGTCCGGTACAACCACGTCCGCAGCTCGCGCTCCTGCCGGCGCGCCAGGGCGGACATCTCCGCCGGGTCGCTGGTGCGCTGCATGAGGGCGAGCGTCTGCAACACCGAATCGTGCAGGTGGGCGGCCACCTCCTCGCGCTCCTGGATGCGGATCCGCTCCCGACGTTCCTCGGCCGCCTCACGGGCCAGCCGGGCGACCCAGGGGCCGAGGATCAGCGCGAGGCCCGACAGGGTCACGACCACGGCCACGGCGACGTTGCGGATCGCGCCGAGGGCCGTGCTGCTCGACGCCGCGTGGTTCGTCGCGAAGAACGCAGCCATGCCGGCGGCGATCAGGACGCCTCCGAGGAGCAGCCGGCCGATCGAGACGCGCTGGACGTCGTCCCGGTCGCCGCGCGTACGCGAGATGCCGGCGAACAGCCGGCCCCACCTGGCGCGGCCCGCCTCGTCGCTGCGCGTCCACATGACGGCCGAGCCGAACGCGGCCAGCGCCACCGGCCACACGAGCGCGTCGCCGAACCACAGGCCGGCGGCGCGCAGCAGGAGCAGCATGCCGAGCACGACCAGCCCGGCGGCCACGGTCTTCTGGACGCTCCCGGTGACGCGGACGTTCGCCTCGGTCCGCGTCGGCGCGGGGCGGGGCTCCGCGGACACCAGCCAGAGCAGGACGTACAGGAACAGGCCGAACCCGCCGGCGCCGGCCAGCACGACGAACGCCAGCCGGATGACGACCGGATCGATGTCGAGCCGCTCGCCGAGGCCGCCGGCGACCCCCGCGACCCAGCGGTCGGCACGGCTTCGTTCGAACAGGGCCCATCGGCCGGCGTGCGCCGCGTGCCGTGCCCGTTTTGCCTGCATGAAGGCGATGCTCTCACACGGCGAACGCGCGGACCTCGGGGATCTCCCCGTACCTTCGAAGCGGCCTCCGGGGGCGTTCAGGGACTTCCCCGATGCCGCGGCCGCCTTCCTCGGCCAGCATGGGTGGCGAGCGAAAGCGAGGCCGGGCACGCGGGCCGGCGAAGGGGGTTGTTGGCATGAGTACGGTGAGCACGGATCAGAACCCGCCGAGCGGGCCAAGCGGGCCGCCGCCGGCCCGACGACTGACCCGCCGGGCGAACCATCGCGTGTTCGCCGGCGTGGCCGGCGGGCTGGCGGACTACTTCGCGATCGATCCCGTGATCATCCGGATCGCGTTCGTCGTGCTGGCGATCACGGGGGGTGCGGGCCTGCTCCTGTACCTGCTCGGCTGGTTCCTGATCCCGCGCGAGGACCTGCCGTCGTCGCCGGGCGAGCGCGTGTTTCGCCGTGTGGCCGACGGGCCGGCATGGCTGGCCGCCGCGCTGGTGGTCATCGGCATCCTGGTGCTGGTCTCCCACGGCAACTTCTGGGCCCCGTCGATCGTGTGGGGGCTGGCGCTGATCGCGCTCGGGATCATCCTGTACACGCGAGACGGGGAGCGGGCGGCCCCGGCCGCCCCGGTGGATCCGGCCGCTGCAGTGGCGACGGCCGGCGCTCCGGTGGCTTCGGAACCGTGGACGTCACCGCCGCCGGCGTCGCCCGGGACGGGTGACCAGGCCGCGACGGCGGTCACCGAGCCGGTCGGCTTCGCCCCCATCTCGCCGGCTCCCGTCGCGCCGTCGCTCCCGGTCGTCGCCGCGCCGCGGGCGCCGAGGGAGCGGTCGGGCATGGGCTGGTTCGTGGTCGGAGCGGCGCTCGCGGCACTCGGCGTCGCGGCGCTGCTGAACCAGTCGGGCGCGATCTCGCTGACGTTCGGGCAGTACTTCGCGCTCGCGCTCGCCGTGCTCGGCATCGGCCTGTTCGTCAGCGCGTGGGTCGGACGGGCGCGGTGGCTCATCTTCCCCTGCCTGCTGCTGGTCCCCTTCGTGCTGGCCACCAGCCTCATCGACGTTCCCGTGCGCGGCGGGTTCGGCGGGCGCGTCGTGACTCCGATCTCGGCGACGCAGGTCGCCGGCGAGTACCGCATGGTCGCCGGGAAGCTCACGATCGACCTGTCCCGCGTCGACTTCGCCCGTGGCCCGTCCACCGTGCGCGCGACGGTCGTCGCCGGCCAGCTGCGTGTCCTGGTGCCGCGCGGCGTCCCGGTGGTGGTGACCGGCAGCGTGGGTGCGGGATCCGCGAACGTGTTCGGGAACGTCGTCAGCGGGCTGCAGGTCCCCATCCGTGGATTCGGCGCCGGGGCCCCGTGGGCGGGCCCGGTGACGCTGGACCTACGAGTGTCCTTCGGCGCCATCCAGGTGAGTCGCATCGACGCCGCAGCGATCGTGCCGCCGGCGTCGGCGACACCCACGCCGCCGGCCGTTCCGAGCTCCGGCTCGCAATCGGGTTGAGGAGGAGGCAGTCATGAAGCGTCATCCGTTGGATCCGCTCGCGTTCGTGTTCGGCGTGCTGTTCGGGCTCATGGGACTCGTGTTCCTGGTGGCGCACGTGCACCTGTCGAAGATCGGTGGCCAGTGGGTGTGGCCGGCGACGTTGGCCGGCGCTGGAGTGCTGCTGATGATCCTCACCGCGCGACCCGTGGTTCGGCCCCGGCGCGAGGTTTTGGAGCCGGCCGCGTCCGTCGAAAACGCGCAAGCCGACGTCGACGAGCCGCGGGAGGAGAGCCCGTGGTTCCCGGAGGATCCGAGCGCGCCGGGACCGAACCCCCGACCCTAGGCCATCATTGGGCGGTGGAGAGCTTGGCGGGACAGTTGCTGATCGCCGGACCGGCGTTGTGGGATCCGAACTTCCGCCGAACCATCGTGCTGATCGGCCACCACGACGACGAAGGTGCGGTGGGCGTCGTGCTGAACCGGGCGACGGACGTGCCGGTCGCCGACGCGGCGCCGCCGCTGGCGGAGCTCGTTCCCGATGGCGACCGGCTATTCCTGGGCGGCCCGGTCGCGCCGCAGGCGGCGGTGGTCCTGGCCGACTTCGAGCATCCGGATCGCGTCGAGATCCTCGCCCTTGGCTCCATTGGGTTCCTGCCAGGAGATGCCGGGTCGCTTGACGTCGGCCCCATCCGGCGGGCGCGCGTCTTCGCCGGCCACGCCGGCTGGGGTCCCGGCCAGCTCGAGGACGAGGTGGAGGAGTCCTCGTGGATCGTCGAGCCTGCCCGTCCGGACGACGTCTTCACGTCGGACCCGGAGGGGCTCTGGCGAGACGTCGTGCGGCGCAAGGGTTCGGCGTTCGACGTGCTCGCCATGATGCCGATGGATCCGACGCAGAACTGATCGGGCGACGGCCGGGGAGGATTTCGATGTGTCCCGGCGCCGTGTCCCGGGCTACTCGTCGCCGGCCGGCCCGTCGAACGGGTTGCGGCTCTCTCCCGTCGATTCGCGCAGGAACCGTTCGATCTCCGCGGCGATGTCCTCGCCCTGCGGCACCGACGGCGCCGGTCCCGCCGCCTCCAGCTGATCGAGATACGCGCGCGCCTCGGGCCGCTGGGCGACGATCGCGTCCAGCCGGATGCGTTCGTCCTTCGCCTGCTCCACCAGCGCGTCGACCGGCAGGTGCACGTCGAGGTGTGCGGCCACGCGTTCGACCAGGGCGAGCACGCCCGCGTGGTACGTGCCCGCCACGTAGTGCGGGATCTGCGCCCAGAACCCCGCGCTCGGGATCCCGGTGTCCGCCAGGGACATCTCGACCAGGTTCACGGCCGAAGCCGGCACGCGCATGAAGCTCGCGGGCAGGGGTGGGTCAGAGTCGAGCGGGCGCCGGTCGTGGCCGGTCACGAGCACCGGCGTCGGCCGCGTGTGGGGGACCGTGGCCGGGACGGCGCCCATGCAGACGCTCTGCACGACGCCGAGCCGAAGCGACAGCTCGACGAGCGCTGCGCGGAACTCCACCCACCGGTAGTCGGGCTCGGGTCCGGTAAGGACCAGCAGGTCCCGTCCGTCGGCCTCGACGCGCGTCACGGTCAGCTCCGGCCAGGTCATGTCGGTCATGACGCCCTCGCTCAGCTCGAGCGTGGGGCGCCGGGCCCGGTAGTCCAGCAGCGCGTCCGCGTCGAACGCGGCCACCACGCTGCCGCCCTCGGCCACGAACGAGGCCGCGGTCGTGGCGACCCCGCCGGCGTCCACCCAGCCGTCGAGCGCGGCGATGAGGGCGGGAGCCGACAGCGGTTCGTCCGTCAGGAGGCGGTACAGCGTCATCGAGGACAGCTTCCCACAGTCGCGGTGGCGCGGCGCCGGCCATTCGCTCGCGCCGCGATAGGGTGCCAACCGAGGAAAGGAGCGCGCGCATGTGCTACGAGACGAACGCACGGCCGCCCCTGCCGCCGATCGCCGGCGGCGCGGGCATCGCGGGGACCACGGACCTGACGCTTCGATCCGCGGACGGGACGGAGTTCTCCGCGTACTCCGCGAGAACCGCGCAGGCCGATGCGCCGGGCATGGTCATCCTCCCCGACGTGCGGGGGCTGCACCCGTTCTACGAGGACCTGGCCGATCGGTTCGCCTCGGCCGGCGTCCACGCGACGGCCTTCGACTACTTCGGCCGCACCGCGGGGCTCGGACCGCGCGACGACGACTTCGAGTACATGCCCCACGTCCAGCAGACGACGCCCGACGCGATCGCGGCCGACGTCGCGGCGACGGCGGCCCACGTCCGCTCGCCCGACGGCGGCGGCGCGACGTCCCTGTTCACGGTTGGGTTCTGCTTCGGCGGCCGCGCCTCCTTCAACCAGGCCGCTCGAGGGCACGGCTTGGCCGGCGTGATCGGCTTCTACGGCCGCGTCGCGCCGAGCGACGAGCAGGACACCAACGCGCCGGCGTCACGGGTGGGCGAGTTCAAATGCCCGGTGCTCGGGCTGTTCGGCGGGGCCGACCAGGGCATTCCGACCGAGGACGTCGATGCATTTCGCGCCGCGCTGGACGCGGCCGGCGTGCGCAACGAGATCGTGTCCTACGAGGATGCGCCGCACTCGTTCTTCGACCGGCGCTTCGAGGAACACAAGGACGCGTGCGACGACGCCTGGCGGCGCATCCTGGGATTCGTGGGGGTGGCGTGAGCGCGGCGCCGCGTCGCATCGGCGCGCTGGACGTCACGATCGCGGGCTTGGGCTGCAACAACTTCGGCCGGCGGATCGACGAGGCGCGAACGCGGGAGGTGGTCGACGCGGCCCTGGACGCCGGCGTCGGGGTCTTCGACACGGCCGACCTGTACGGAGACGGCGCGTCCGAGCAGCTGCTCGGGAAGGCGCTCGGCGCGCGCCGCGACGACGTGGTCGTGGTGACGAAATTCGGGATGCGCCGACCGCCCGACGGCATGACCGGCGGCGATCCCTCGTGGGTGGCGCGCGCGTGCGACGGGAGCCTACGCCGGCTGGGGACCGACCGCATCGACGTCTACCTGCTGCACACGCCCGACGAAGCGACGCCGGTCGGGGACACCCTCGAGGCCATGGGCGGACTTGTCGACGAGGGGAAGGTCCGCGAGATCGGGTGCTCGAACTTCTCGCCGGCGCAGCTCGACGAGGCCGCCGCCGCCGCGAGCGAACGGAGCCTGCGTCCGTTCGTCGTCGTGCAGAACGAATACAGCCTACTGCACCGCGAGCCCGAGGCGGGCGTGCTGGAAGCGTGCGATCGCCTGGGGATGAGCCTCATGCCGTACTACCCGCTGGCGTCGGGCCTGCTGTCCGGGAAGTACCGTCGCGGCGAGCCGGCCCCCGCCGGCCGACTTGGCGGCGGCGACGGCCGCGTGGCCGAGAACGTCGTGGATGCCGCCGGGCTGGACGCGTCGGAGCGGCTGACCGCGTACGCCGAATCGAAGGGCCACACGCTGCTGGAGCTGTCGCTGTCGTGGCTGGCCTCGCGGTCGCAGGTGGCGACGGCCATCGCCGGCGCGACGTCGGCGGAGCAGGTTCGAGCCAACGCCGCCGCGACGCGCGCGTGGACCCTGACGGGTGAGGACCAGGCGGAGATCGACGGCATCGTCGGGCCGGACTGACGCG
>DASXAQ010000067.1:0-1647 GCA_036406615.1 Actinomycetota bacterium
CTGATGGAGGGGAACGTCCGCTACGACGAGGAAGGCAGCCTGCCCTCGGGGCTCACCGGGCCGGTGGCGGTCTACAGCCACGACGAGGGCTGCTCGATCACCGGCGGGTTCGTCTACCGCGGCCACGACCTGCCCCAGCTGCGCGGCCGCTACGTGTTCGGCGACTTCTGCAGCGGCACGATCTGGTCGCTGCCCGCATCCGGCGGCCCCGCCGCGCCGCTCGGCGTGCCGGCCGTCCAGCAGCTGTCGTCGTTCGGCGTGGACGCGAGCGGCGAGCTCTACGCGGTGTCCCTGGACGGCGCCGTCCGCAAGTTCGCGGCCGGCGGCTGAACCGTCAGGCGCTCGCGCCGGTCGGCTTTCGAGCGCGCACGACCGTTCCGCGCGCGCCGAACTTCTCCGCCTTGCGGCGCGTGTCCTCGAACGCCGACCGGGAGTAGACGTCGACCAGGTCGCCGGTCGTGATCTCGGTGAAGCCGTGCCGGATGAGCCGGCTCTCGTACTCTGCCTCCAGCAGAGCCCCGGCGATTCACCCCGTCCACAGGTCGATGTTGCGGCGCCCCTCCTCGGACACCGGGCGCTGGATCGTCACGTCGGCGAGCTGGATCCTTCCCCCGGGCCGAAGGACGCGGGCGATCTCCGAGAACACCGCCTCCTTGTCGGGGATGAGGTCGATCACGCCGTTCGAGATGACGACGTCGAAGCCGGCGTCGGCGAACGGCAGTTCCTCGGCGCTCCCGTCCACGATCGTCACGTTCGCGAGCCCCATCTCGGCCGCCGAGCGGCGGGCCTTCGCGGCCATATCGGGGGTCATGTCGATCCCGGTGACGTAGCCGTCCGCGCCCACCATCTGGGCTGCGACCAGCGTGTCCATCCCGGCGCCGCAGCCGACGTCCAGCACATCCTCGCCGGGGTCGAGAACGCCGAGCGAGAACGGGTTCGCGACGCCGGCGAACGACTCGCACGACGTCTCGGGGACGCGCGCCAGGAGCTCGGGCGGGTAGTCCAGATCCTCGGCCCAGGCCCGGCCCGTCGGGAACATGAACTCGCGGCCCGGGTCGTTCGAGACGGCGGCGTAGGTGCGCTGGATCTTCGACCGCAGGAGATCGACGTCGAGTCCCTGGACTTCGAGTGCCATGGCCGGATGCTCGCACCGCCGCGCGGGCGGGGATGTGCCCCGTGCCACCCCCGGCACGAGCTGGGCCAGGTATGGCGCGGCTACGCCTGGCCGCGGGCGGCCCGGTCGCGCTCGCGCCGCAGCTCCATCCGGTAGGCGGCGACGGCCCGGCGCAGGTAGTCCATGTCGGGGTCGATCCGGACCATCGAGATGTCGTTGAGATGGTGCGAGAGGCGGCCGACCGCCCGCTCGGGCGTGTCGACGCGGGCCAGCACCTCGACCTCGGCTGTCGCGGGGAGGACGGCGTCGAACGGAACCCCCCGCTGGACGGTCGGCCAGATGCTGAGCGTCGGCGCGTCGGCGGTGTCCGCGACGTACGCGACCCAGGCGAACAGCCACCCCTTGCTGTTGCACGACACGCCGCCGATCGCCGCGTGGGCCGGCGGTTGCCCGGGAGGGCCACGGCGGCCGGCGTTCATCCGGACCGGTGCGGTCACGTAGAGATGGGCAAGCTCCAGCCGCCGAGCGTCATC
>DASXAQ010000068.1:0-27887 GCA_036406615.1 Actinomycetota bacterium
CCCGTCGGCGTTCGAAACCCACGCCAAACGCGGGTGCGAACTCCACGGATCCAGGCAGGGCTGGGGCGGCCCGCACCGCTCGGACCGCAACCGAGAATCCTACAGACGGACTCGTGGCGATGTCAACGCGACGACCTGGGCAAATGGGTCGCCGAGAGCGGCCTCACACGGCGAGTCCGCGCCCCCGTCCGAGCTCGCGGAAGAACGCGTCGTGGTCGCGGGCGACCTGGTCCCAGGCGTAGTGGTCGCGAACGCGCTGGCGGGCGGCCTCGCCCAGCTGCCTGCCCTCATCCGGATGGGATTCGGCCCAACGGATCTGGTCGGCGAGGCTGCCATCGTCCTTGGTCCAGTACCGCCCGGTCTCGCCGAGGTTCTCGGTGTTGAACTCCGTCTCCAGCGCCAGCACCAGGTTGCCGCACCCCATGCCCTTGAGCAGCGCCGGGTTGGTGCCGCCGACCTCGTGGCCGTGCAGGTAGCCGAAGCAGCCGAGGTGCAGGTATTCGATCAGCATCTGGCCATAGACCGGACCGAGGAATCGGACGTTGCCGCGGGACCCCAGATCCTGCAGGTGGCGCCAGTAGGGCGTCTCGTAGTTCATCCCGCCGGCGATGACCAGCTGGCGCGTCGAGCCCGACGCGAGGAAGTCCCGGATGATCAGGTGGATGTTGTTCTCGGGCTCGATCCGGCACGCCACCAGGTAGTAGGAGTCGGGCGCCAGCTCCCACTGGTCGAGGGCTCCCTCCGGCAGGTCCTCGCGGCTGAACGGATACGCGCCGTTGGTGAGGTAGCGCGAATCCACGCCGTACGTGCGCTGGAAGTAGGAACGGATCGCCTTCGCATCCGAGACCAGGTGGTCCGAGCCCAGCCGCGCCGCGGTCCATTCCGCGAACCGGAGATACTTGCGGCCGAACCCGCTCCACTTGCTGCGCCGCCACTCCAGCCCGTCGGTGTTGACGACGACGATGCGCCGGGAGGCGCGCAGCGGCACGTACATCGGCGAGCCCCGGTAGCCCAGGAAGTAGTACAGGTCGACGCCGCGGCGAAGCGAGTCCAGGATCGAGCTGGCCTCGTGCGACAGCTGCTCCAGCTCGCGGCGGCGCATGGACGGCGTGTGGATGAGCCGCACGCCCTTGTACTCCTCGAGCAGGTCGTCGCCCGTGTACCCCTTGCGGCAGTACACGGTCACGTCGTTGCCGAGGTCGACCAGCCGCGGGCACAGCTCCTGCGCGAACGTCTCGAAGCCCCCGTAGCCGGCCGGGATCCCGCGACTGCCGATGACGGAGATTCGAAGGCCGTTCACGACGGTCGCGCCCCCACGGTCGGGCCGGCGCCGGACTGGCGCGCCCCGTCGGCGGCCACCGGCCGTTCGGACAGGTACCAGCCGAGCGCCTCCTGCCACGAACGGTTCGGCGGCAGGCCAAGCGCCTCGGACTTCGTGTCCAGCAGAATGGACGAGCGCGGCCGCCGCACGGCCTGCTCTCCGGCCGGCCGGGGCGTCAGGTCCGGCGTGAGCCCGGACAGACGGAACGTCTCGGCCGCAAGGTCGTACCACGAGCACGACCCCGCGTTGGCGACGTGGTACGTGCCGGGTGGAACCGCACGCTCGAGCAGCAACATGATCCGCTCCGCCATGTCGCGCGTCGACGTCGGCGCGAACGTCTGGTCGTTCACCACCGAGATGGACTCCCCCGCAGCGGCTTTCGACAGCATCGTCTCGACGAAGTTGCCGCCTTTCCCTGAGCTGCCCGCGTGGCCGAACAGGCCGGAGCCGCGAACGACGAGCGAGTCCGGGCACGCGTTCGCCACGCAGCGCTCGCCGGCGACCTTCGACACGCCGTAGACCGACAACGGGGCGACCGCGTCGTCCTCGGCGTAGCCGGCGGACTGCTCGCCGTCGAACACGTAGTCGGAGCTGACGAACACGCACCGCGCGCCCGCGTCGTTCGCCGCCCGCGCGACGGTGAGGGCACCGATCGCGTTCACCGCGAACGTCGTCGCCGGATCCTGTTCGCAGATCTCGACCTTGTGGAACGCGGCCGCGTCGACGACGGCGTCCGGCCGCTCTGCCTCGACGGCGCGGCGAACGGCCGCCTCGTCGGTGACGTCGGCATCGCCGTGGCGCGGCCGCACCAGGGCGTGGCGGCCCTCCGCGGCGATCGCCAGATCGGATCCGAGCTGGCCCCAGCCTCCGAAGACCAGGAGTCGCATCGGCGGGCTAGCTGGACGTGCGCTCCCCCGACGGCGAGCCGCCGGCGAGGTTCGCCACGTCCCAGTCGGGCTTCGACAGCACGTAGCCGTGGCTGCGCACGATGTCGACCGACTCCTCGAGGAGCTTCATCCAGTCGATGTTGTAGTAGCGGGGGTTGGAGAAGTCCGTGTACCCCCACCGCCGGATCTCCTGCACCATGTTGACGACCGATTCCTCGATGGTGATCTTCGGCTGGAAGCCGAGGACCTTCAGGATCTTGTCGCCCGAGACCCGGTAACTGCGCACCAGCCGGTACGAGTAGTCGACGTCCATCTCCGCCTGGACGCCGACCTCGGCCAGCGCCCCCTTGACGCGCAGCCCCAGTTCGGCGATGCGGAAGTTGCCCGCGGTCAGGTTGAAGATCTGGCCGGTGATGAGGTCCGCGTCGCACTCGAGGGCCATCACGTAGGCGCGGCAGACGTCCTTGACGTCGATCAGCGGGCGCCACATCTCGCCGCCGTAATGGAGCGTGAACCGGCCGCTCTCCATCGCGCCCTTCACGAACGCGTTCACCACGAGGTCGTAACGCATCCGCGGGGAGAACCCGAAGATCGTGCCCTTGCGGAACGACACGGCGGCATAGTCCGCATCGGCCATCCCCAGGATGGCGCGTTCGGCCGCGAGCTTCGAGGTCGCGTACGCGGCGCGGGGCGCGATGTCCGACTCCTCGTCCAGCAGGACGTCGCGGGCCTCCTCGCCGACTCCCCGGTCGTAGATCGAGCACGTGGAGGCGAACACCAGCCGGGCGATCCCGGCGCGCTTGGCCATCTCCGCCACGCGGATCGACGCGTGGGTGTTCAGCTCCTCGTTCGCGCGCGGGTTGAACTCGGCCGTCGGGTCGTTCGAGAGGCCGCCGATGTTGATGACCGCGCTGCAGCCTTCGACGTGCGACTCGTTGAGGTCGCGCATGTCCTCCCGGATCAGCTCCACCCGGTCCAGGAAGTGCTCGGCGGGCGCGTGGCCGAAGAACATGCGATCCAGGACCTTCACCGAATAGCCCTTGGCGAGCAGTTCCTCGACGAGCACGCAGCCGACGTAGCCGGTACCGCCGACGACCAGGACCTTTCCGTTCATGGCGACTCCCTTGTGTGCGAGACCGGTTTGGGGGCCGCGAACGCCGGCAGGCGGACGCGGACCGGGTGATCACCTTAGAGGGTCGAGGGATTCGGAACAATAGGTCGAATGGCACGCGACGGCGGCCGAAGGTCCCGACCCGCTGCTCGAGGGGCGTCCCGGGGCCTGACCCGTACCATGGGCGCGCCATGGGAGGCCCGCGATGACCCGGCGGCTGCGCATCGGCATCGACGCGCACGCCATCGGGGAGCACAAGACCGGCAACGAGCGGTTCATCGCGAACGTCATCCCCGCCCTTCGCGAGCGCTGCGACCACGAGCTGGTGCTGTACTTCACCCACGAGCCGGCGGCACGGTCCTGGCCGCGGTCTGCGGGCACGTCGGTCCGGGTCCTGCGGCCCGCCAATCCGCTGATCCGCATCCCGGCGGTCCTGCCGTGGCATGCCGCCCGCGACCACCTGGACGTGCTGTTCGTCCAGTACACGGGACCGCCCATCTGTCCCTGCCCGGTCGTCACCGTCGTGCACGACGTGGCGTTCGCCGTGCACCCGGAGTTCTTCTCCCCGCGGGAGCGCCTGTGGATGGGCCGCACGATCCCGGCCACCATGCGGCGCGCCGCCGGGATCGTGACCGTCTCCGAGTTCTCGCGCGACGAGATCGCCCGCGTCTACGGGATCCCGCCGTCGCTCGTCGACGTCGCGTACGACGGGCTCGATCCGCGGTTCGCCGCCGCGTCGGCGCATCCGAGCCCCGTCGAGCCGCCCTTCTTCCTGGCGGTCGGCAACCTCCAGCCTCGCAAGAACCTGGCGACGCTCGTGCGGGCCTACGCGCGGCTGCTGGAACGACACCCGGACGTGGCCGAGCGTCTGGTGATCGTCGGCCAGGAGTGGTTCCGCGCCGAAGACCTGTACCGGGAGACCGAGCCGCTCGTGCGATCGGGGCGCGTCGCGTTCACCGGCTACGTCGGCGACGACGACCTGGCCGGCCTGATGGCCGGCGCGACGGCGTTCGCGTACCCGTCAACCTATGAGGGGTTCGGCCTGCCCGTCATCGAGGCCATGTCGATGGGCGCGCCGACGCTCGTGTCGGACATCGCCGTGATGCGGGAGGTGGCCGCCGACGCGGCCCTGCGCGTGGCAGCGACGGATGTCGACGCGTGGGCCGACGCGCTGCACCGGGTGGCGACGGACGCGGGGCTTCGACGGAGCCTGACGGAACGGGGCCGCGCGCGCGCGCCGCGGTTCAGCTGGGGAGCATGCGCGGAGCAGGTCCTGCGGGTGCTGGAACGAGCGGCAACGCGCGGCCGCCGTTCGCGCGGCGCGGCGCCCTGACCGGCTTCGTCAGCTCGAGGTACTGGTCCTCGGCCATGCGCCACGAGGCGCGGACCATGCCGAGGACGATCCACGCCCAGATCTGGAACGACGCGTCGGTCGCGGCGAACCCGATGGCCATCACGATCATGCCGAACAGGAACGCGCGGGCGACGGGCGCCAGATCGCCGGGCGAGACCTTGAGGAACCGCCGCGGCCACAGCAGGTCGCCGTAGAACAGCAGCAGGAGCGCGAGCCCCACGATGCCCGAGTCGTAGAGCGTGCGCAGATACAGGTCTCCGATGTAGCCGGGGGCGCCGGCGCGCCCGATCAGGATCGTGTGGCGCTGACCGTACGAGTTGGTGCCCAGGCCGATGATCGGCGAACGCGTCCAGTCCTGCAGCGCCGTCTGGGCCACCAGCACCCGGTTCGCCCCGCTGCCGCTGCTGATGTTCAGGAGGTCCGAACTTCGACCCTGGATGGCGCCCAGGTACCCGGTCGTGGCGCTCGACGTGTTGAGGTCGCGGACCAGCCAGAACAGCCCCGCCCCCACCAGGGCCACGGCCAGCATCGTCATGGCGGCCTCCAGCGTGCGGTCGCCGGCGCGGATGCGCGGCCGGTGGAAGATGACCGCCGCCAGCATCGCGATCGCGAACCCGATCCACGCCGCACGGGTCAGGCTGGTCACCATCGCGATGAAGCACACGACGAATCCCGCCGTGGCCCATCGCCGCGACAGGATCGGGTTGGATTCGCGCCGCAGCAGGAAGAACATCACCGCCGCCGCGCCGGACGCGGATCCCAGGATGTCGTGCTCCTGCGACAGGCCGACCGCGGCGGAGGCGCCGGCGGCGCTCGGCACGGACTTGCCCGACACCCCGAACACGGTGCCGAACAGCGAGTGGGCGAACAGCGCGAGCAGGGCGGCCGCCGCGCTGAGCACGGAGGTGAGCAGGACGATCCTGGCGGCGAAGATCAGGCGCTTGCGCGTCACGACCGATTCGAACGTCGTGAAGTAGGCGAGCGCGCCCAGCATCAGCAGCCCGGCGGAGAAGAAGCTCTCCTTCCGGCTCTGCGCGTTCAGGTAGCTCGTGGCGAACTGCAGCCCGACGAAGGCGATCAGCGTGTACTCGGGCAACCGCCAGCGCGGCCGAAGCGACGCCCGCGTCATCGTGAACACGCGGATGGCCAGCGGGATCAGCAGCACCTGCGACGGGCGGATGGTCGCGCCGGCCACATCGAAGCCGAGCCGGTTCACCGTCGAGGAGAACAGGAGCAGCACCCACTGAACGCCCCACGGCAGCATCGTGAGGACGGCCAGCCCGACGAGTCCCAGGCCGACCAGCGGCGCCTCCGCGGCCACCACTCCAAGCCCGACCGCGCCGATCCCGGCCGGGACCAGCACCGCGCCGTTCGGCGGCTTGGCTCGGGGGACGGGGTTCGATCTCCTCATGGGCGGCTCATGGTGGGTGGATTCGCGGTCCGGGCGTCGAACGAAGTGCACGAATTGTACGGCCTGGTTCCGCCCGCAGGGTCCCGCGCACAACATCGGCACGGGGCGTCGCCGCCTTCACCCATGTTCGCGTCGCGCGGCCGCGCTTCCAGTGACGGGGAGGGCCGGACGATACACTTCTTGACCCCGAATGTCCCAATCCACCGACTCCACCGGCGCGACGCCGCGTCCAACCGGCGCCGAAGGGGGCGCGGGGTCCGGCGGCGGCCGCTGGGGGACGGGAGGGAC
This sequence comes from Actinomycetota bacterium, assembly GCA_036406615.1. Lineage (GTDB taxonomy): Bacteria > Actinomycetota > UBA4738 > UBA4738 > UBA4738 > DASXAQ01. Next base: position 6,373 of record DASXAQ010000068.1, read on the forward strand.
CAACGGACCGGCCGGCGCCCGGGCCAACCTGGCCAGCGTCGCTCGGCGAAGCATCATCAAGCTCGGCGGCGGGATCGCCAACGGGATCTTCGGGTTCGTCCTGGTCATCGTCGTGAGCCGCGGCCTCGGCCCGGCCGGCACCGGGGCCTTCTTCCTCGGCCTGGCCCTGTTCACGATCGTCAGCAACTTCGCCGAGCTCGGCGCGGACGACGGGCTGATGCGGTACATCCCGCGCTACCGGGCCCTTGGCCACACGCAGGACCTGCGCCGGGTCATGCAGATCGCCCTGATCCCGGTGGCGGCGATCGGCACCGTCTTCGCCGTCCTCCTGTATGTGTTCGCGGAGCCGCTCGGCAGCTTCTTCACCCATGGGCGCCATGCCGCCGACCTGGTCCCGTACATCCACGTGCTTGCGCCGTGGCTGCCGCTGTCCGCCGCGTCCACCGTGATCGTCTCGGCCGGGGTCGGCTTCGGGACCGTCGGGCCGGTCGTGGCCGTGGACAACTTCGGCAAGCCGGGCGTGCGGCCGCTGCTCGTGTACGCCGTGATCGCGGCCGGGCTCGGCGCCACGGCGATCGCCCTGGCGTGGTCCATCCCCATCGGCGTCGGGCTAGTCGTCGGCGGCGTCTGGCTGGCCCGTCTGACGCGCAGAGCCGAACGCGTCGACGACTACGACCGGCGCGCGCCGGTCAGCCCGGCGGGCCCGATGGCGTCGGAGTTCTGGAAGTTCGCGACGCCGCGCGCTTTCGCGAGCGTGTTCGCGACGATCGTGGCGTGGGTGGCGACGCTCATGCTCGGCGCGCTCCAGGGAACGAAGGAGGCCGGCGTCTACGCGGGCGCGAGCCGGTACCTGATCATCGGCGGGCTGTTCGTGCAGGCGCTGATGCTCGCGATCGCGCCGCAGATCAGCGCGCTGTTGACGACCGGTGACCGGCGCGGAGCCCGCGCCGTGTACCAGACCGTCACGGTCTGGGCGGTCATGTTCACGTGGCCGCTGTATCTTGCGCTCGCGGTGTTCTCGCCGCTGTTCCTGGCCATCCTCGGCCAGAAGTTCGTCGTCGCCAGCACCGCTCTGACGATCGGGTGCTTCGGCGTCCTCGTGTCGATGGCGACGGGGCCGATCTCCGCGGTGATCCTGATGTCGGGCCTGAGCATGTGGAACCTGCTCAACACGATCGTGGGCCTGGGGCTCAACATCGGGCTCAGCTTCTGGCTGATCCCTTCGCACGGCATCGACGGCGCGGCGCTCGCGTCGGCGATCAGCTTCTCGATCTACAACTTCATGGGCGTCGCCGAGATCTGGTTCCTGCTGCGCCTGGAGCCCGTCGGCCCGGGCTTCGGTGTCGTCACCGCCGGGGCGACCGTCTGCTTCGGGGGCCTGCTCCTGCTGGCCAGGGTGTTGTTCGGCACGGACCTCCCGGTGTTCCTCGTCGCCGGGACGATCGCCACGCTGCTGTACGGCGTGCTCATCCTTCGCTTCCGCCACACGCTGCACCTCGGGGCGCTGCGCGACGCGATGCGCGCGCGCGGCCTCGGGCGTGCGAACGGCGGACCCGGGGAGGGAAGTGCCGACGGCGGGCGGCACCGCGCGAAGCCGCGCTTCGATCGTTGACGGCCGGCTGAGGCCGTCCCTATCCTGCCCCCGTGCCCCGCGTCCTGGTCGTCGGCTTCGACGGCGCCACCCTCGAGCTCGCCCAACGCTGGCAGTCCGAAGACCGGATGCCGGCGTTCGCTTCGATCTGCGCGGACGGCTCGTACGGCACCCTGCGCTCCACCTTCCCGTACAACAGCGCGGTCGCGTGGGCATCGCTGTGCACCGGGGTGAACCCCGGGCGCCACGGCATCTTCGACTTCGTGCTGCCACGCGTGGGCGAGTACCGACTGCGCGTGGCCACGCGCGAAGACCGCCGCGTCCCGGCGCTGTGGAGCTACGCGTCCGACGCCGGCGCGCGTGTCGGCGTCGTGAACATCCCGATGACGTTTCCCGCCGAGGCCGTCAACGGCGTGATGGTCTCGGGCATGGACGCGCCGATGCTCGATGAGCGGGCGGTGCACCCGTCCGACTTCGTGGCGCAACTCAGGCAGATGCAGCCCGACTACCGGATCATCTCGAACGCCCACCGCCGGGCGGCCGACGGCGACTTCGACGGGGCCGAGCGCGAACTGATCGAAGCCGTCGAGGCCCGCGGCGCGTTCACCGCGGAGCTCGCGCGCCCGCGCGACCTCGACTTGATCATGGTCAACCTCGAAGCCACGGACGGGGCGCAGCACTTCTTCTGGCAGCATTTCGATCCCGCGCACCCGCGCCACGACCCGAAGGCGTCGGCCGCGTGGCGCGACACGATCGGCCGCGTCTACCAGGCGGTCGACCGCGAGCTCGGCCGGATCGTCGACGCGTATGCGCCGGACACGGTGTTCGTCGTGTCGGACCACGGCGGCGGGCCGAGCAACGACTGGATCGTGTTCATGAACGACTGGCTGGCGGCCGAAGGGTTCCTGTCCATGCGCCGCCGGCGGGGCGCCTCCGTCGCCCGGCGCGCGTACGGGGAGACGCTCAGCCGCATCTCCGTGCCGCTCAAGCGGCGCCTGCGGCCGCTGCTCGGCGGCGCCATCGAGCGGGTCAAGGGCATGGCGCTGTACGGCGACGTCGACTGGACCGCCAGCCGCGCGTTCGCGACGGTCCAACCGATGGTGCTGCTGAACCGCGCCGGACGGGAGCCGCAGGGAGTCGTGGCCGACGCCGACGCCGACCGGACGCTGGACGAGATCGCCGCGCGGGCGGACGCGCTGCGCCGGCCCGACGGGGGGCGGGTGTTCGACTCGGCGAGCCGCGGCGCGCAGGTCTATCAGGGCGATGCGCCGGGCGGACCCGACCTGGTGGTGGACCCGGTGCCGGGGCTCGAGGTCAAGGGCCGCAACACCGGCGTGAAACCCGGCCACGTGCTGCACCTGCGCGACCTGGGCGGCTACTCCCCGTCCGGGCTGCACACGCCCGTCGGCCTGGTGGCGGCGGCAGGCGCCGGCGTGCAGCGGCGAGGCCACGCCGAGGAGAGCGACATCCACCAGGTCGCCGCGTCGGTGCTCGCCGTGATGGGCGTCCCCGCGCCGACGCTGGACGCGGGGCCGTTCGCGTTCGTCTCGTCGGACTTCCGGTCCACGGGCGCGGCCCCCACGTCGACGTCGGCGGCCGGCACCGACTTCTCCGCGGAGGAAGAGGAGGAGATCCTGGACCGCCTGCGGGGCCTGGGCTACGTGGACTGAGCTCCGCGGGGTGACGTCAGTCGAACGAGCCGGAACGGGCGCCGCACGCCGGCGTCACTCGATGTAGCCCAGCTCTCGCAGGTGCTCGGCGATCTCGCCCTCGGCGACGTCGCCGGCGGCGTAGTCCGGGCGCCGGGTTCTGCGCTCCTCCCACGCGGCGCGAAACGGACGGAAGTCGTCCAGCAGGTCGGGCCGCGCGCTCGCCAGGTCGCGCTCCTCGCCGGGGTCGTCGCCGAGGTCATACAGCGATTCGTCGCCGTTGGCGACCGCGACGTACTTGTGTCGGCCGCGGTGCACGGCCAGCCCGGGGTGGTAGATGAGCGGCCGCGCACGGCGCCCGCCGCGGTCGTCGGTCATGCGTCGGATCTCCTCGGGCACGCCGTTGTGGCGGATCGTCGACTCGTACTCGCTCACGACCGCCCCGTCGGGCGCGGGCAGGTCCACGCGGTCCTCGGCCACCGCGCGCGCCCACGCGGCGATGCCGAGCAGCGACACCGGCTCCTCGACCGCGCCGGCGGCCACGTCGACGCGATGGCCCCACACGACGAGCGGCACGTGCAGCAGGTGGTCCGACAGCGACGAGTTGTGGTTGAACTCGCCGCGCTCGCCGAGATTCTCGCCGTGGTCCGCCACGACCATCACGATCGCCGGCCGGTCGCGCTCGCGCACCGCGCGGACGAACCGGCCCAGGATCAGGTCCTCGTACCGGGCCGATCCGCGGTACAGCGCGCGGATCGTGTCGACGTAGCCGGGCGGCGGCGGCACGACGCCGGCGTTGTAGGACAGGCCCTGGTCCGGGCCGCCGCTGATGCGCGTCGTGCGCAGCCGGCGCCACGGCGGGAAGGGGTAGAAGGGGCGGGGCGGGTTGTACGGCGCGTGCACCTCCATGAGGTTCACGAACGCGAACAGCGGCTGCGGTCCCGCGCCGGCCACCTCCCGGCCGAACCGCTCCGCCGCCTCCGCGCCGCCCCGGTCGAGCGCGCCGAGCATCCGCCGCGCCCGCACCGCCAGGGCCTGGCGAAGCCCCTTCGGACGGGCCCACGGACGGATGTCCAGGAAGCTGTCGAACCCGCGATCGAACCCGCCCCACGCGCCGATCCACGTGTTGGAGCTGGTGCCCCAGGTCCGGTACCCGCGCTCTCGCATGGTCTCGGCCAGCCATGGACCCGGATGCGCGCGCACGGCCTCGGCCGGGGACGTCGGCTTCCCGTCGTGCCACTGGAAGCAGTCGCCGGTGATCCCGTGTTCGGTCGGCAGGGCGCCGGTGAACAGCGACGCGTGCGTCGGCACCGTCCACGGCGCCGGCGCGAACGCGTTGCGGTACATCGTGCCCCGCTCGCACAGCGCCTGCATCGTCGGGCTCTCGTGCGGCGCGCCCCACGGGCGGAAGGCGTCCGCCCGCGCCGTGTCGCAGACCAACAGCAGCACGTCGGGGGGCATGGACCGGCATTCTAGCGGCAGGGATCGCGCCGACCCCTGGGCCGTCCGACACCCGACCTTCGCCCGATTCGCCGGAGCAACCCCTTTGCTACTCTCGGTCGACCGTGAGCCCGACGTCATTGCACGCATGAGCCGGACGCTGGTCATCGGCTGGGACGGAGCCACCTGGTCGGTGGCCGATCCGCTGTGCGCCTCGGGCCGGCTCCCCGCGCTGTCCTCGCTTCGCGAAGCCGGCGCGAGCGGCGTGCTGCAGACCGTGCCCAACATGAACAGCGCTCCCGCCTGGTCCACGATCGCGACCGGCGTGAACCCCGGGCGCCACGGCATCTTCTACTTCGACGAGCCCGTCCCGGGCACCTACCAGCGGCGGGTGGTCAACGCCGAGCGTCGCGCGGCGCCGAGCCTGTGGCGGATGGCTTCGGACGCGGGCAAGCGCATCATCGTCGTCAACGTGCCGATCTCCTACCCGGCCGAGCCGGTGAAGGGATTTCTCATCTCGGGGTTGGACACGCCGTCGAAGTCGCTGCCCGGGTTCACGTACCCCCGGGACCTGTCGGCGCGGCACGCCGAGCTGTTCGAGTCCTACATCATCGAACCCGGCGCGCCGAGCCTGATGCGCGCCGGCCGCCGGCAGGAGGCGGTCGACAAGCTGCTCGCCTCCGTCGAGGGCTGGGTCGCCGTCACCGAGCGCCTGATGCGCGACGAGGAGTGGGACCTGACGTTCGTGGTGTTCACCTCGACCGACACCGCGCAGCACTTCTTCTGGACCGGCGAAGGCCGAGGCGTCGTCGAGCGCGTCTACGAGCTGCAGGACGAAGCGACGGCACGACTCGTGGAGCTCGCGCGCACCCAGGATCCCGACACCAACGTGCTGGTGCTCGCCGACCACGGCGGCGCCGCCAACACGCGGGGCAACGAGTTCATGCGCATCTGGCTCGAGGACCAGGGGTTGCAGGCACAAGCCAGGGGCTCGGCCCGCAGCCGGGTCCTGGCGGCGGGGTTCCGGCTGGCCGACCGCACGCTCTCGCGCGACCAGAAGCAGGCGCTGGCGCGCCGGCTGCCCCGGCTGCGGCAGCAGGCCGAGGCCGAAGCGCGCCTGTCGGGGATCGACTGGTCCCGGACCCGCGCGTACTCCGACGGCGTGCGCGACGAGATCTTCGTCAACCTGTCGGGGCGAGAGCCGCAGGGCATCGTCGGCGCAGACGGGTACCCGTCGCTGGTGGCGGGGTTGAAGGAGAGCATCGCCGGCATCCGCGAGCTGGGGACCGGCCGCCCGGTGGTCGACTCCGTCGTGCACCGCGACGACGTGTACCACGGCCCCTACGTCGACCGCGCCCCGGACCTCACGATCCGCTGGGTCCTGGATGGGCCGATGCAAGGGTTCGAGGTGACCTCGCCGCGGGCGCGGGATCGCATGCGAGAGGCCGCGGCCGCGCCGGTGTTCCAGGACGGCGGACACCACCCCGAGGGCATCCTGGTCGCGAGCGGCCCCAACGTCCGGCCGGGCGCGGCGGCCGGTGACCTCACCGACGTGACGCCGACGATCCTCGCGCTGCTCGGCGTCCCGGTGCCGTCCGGCCTGGACGGCAAGCCGCTGGACCTGCTTCGCGGCGTCGCGATCGAAGCGGGCGCGGCGACTCCCGGCTCGCCATCCGGGGCGCCGGCGCGCGACGTCGACGAGACGACCGGCTACACGGCCGAGGAAGAGGAGGCCGTCCGGCGCCGCCTCGAGGATCTTGGCTACCTCTGAGTCCGGCGGAGCGCGCGAGGCCGGGAAGGCCCGCGACGCCGGCGAGACCCGTGAGATCGGCGCGGCCGGCGGCTCGGCGCTGGACGCGACCGCGGTCATCCTGATCCACAACGACGGGAGCCGGCTCGTCCCGTTGCTCGACGTGCTGCTGGCGGAGGTGCGCGACGCCGTCGTCGTGGACAACGCGTCGTCGGACGGCTCGGCCGCCGTGATCGACGGGCGACCGGGCGTCACCCTGATCCGCAACGAACGCAACGCGGGATTCGCCGCCGGGGTGAACGTCGGCGCGCGGGCCGCCACGGGCGCGTGGCTGCTGTTGGTCAACCCCGACGTGTACCTGAAACCCGGACAGGCGACCGCGTTGCTGTCGGGGCTTGCCGACGACGTCGCGGAGGTCGCCCCGCTGCAGGTGGACGCCGAGGGCGCGCCGCGCGCGGAGACGGGCGGGTACGAGCCGACGCTGCCCCGCTACCTGGTCTGGGCGATCCTGCCCGCGCGGTTCCACCGGGGGTTCGGCCCCTGGCTCGCCCCTCCGTTCCCGACCGACGACACGGACGTCGACTGGTTGTCCGGCGCGCTGCTCGGGATCCGGCGTGACGTGTTCGAACGGCTGCACGGGTTCGACGAGCGGTTCTTCATGTACCACGAGGACATCGACCTGGCCCGCCGCGCCCGCCGCGCCGGCTACCGGGTCGTGTGCCGCCCATCGGTCCGGCTGCGCCACGACGTGGCGTCGGGCCTGTCGGAGCGACGGATCCGCTCGGGGCGCCTGTCGATCGAGTCGTTGGCCATCGACGTGCCGGGGTGGCGGCGCCGAGTCCTCGGGGCGATCCTCGGCCTGGGGTACGGGCTGCGCGCGGTGCTCGCGTCGGGCACGACCCGAGACCTGGCGCGCGCGGTGCTCCCGGACTGCGCCGCGATGATCCGGGGGCGCGTGCCGGCCCGGGCGTGAACTCGCCGCGCTCCCGGCGCAACTACGCCGGCGGGTAGTCCCCGGCGGCCTGCTGCACGACCCAGGCGAAGTCCTCCAGGCTCCCCTGGCCGTCGGCGATCCCGTGGTTGCTGCCCCAGTCGCTGCACCACGAGACGGCGACGTCGTTGGCGGCCGCCGTGGTGGTGCCGAAGAAGTCGTACGAGCCGATGTCGCCGTCGAAGTTGCCGATCTCGCCGACGATGATCGGGATGCCCCACGGCTTGAGGCTGTCGCGCTCCAGCTGCAGGTAGCGAACCTGGTTCAGGGTCGTGCCGATGTACGGGTAGCTCCCGTCGTTCGCGATGTCGAACAGCGTCTCCATCGCGACGCCCGTCGAGTCGTTGTCGGGGTTGCCCGACAGGCCGGTGCCCCACCGTGCGCCGAAGTAGTCGTGGACGTCGAACGCCACGTTGCCGAACGTCTTCCAGTCGCCGAAGTCCGCGAGCGCGACGGCGGGGCCGTACCCGGCGAACGTCGTGAAGAAGATGACGCGCGGCGGGTCCGCGTCCCGGATGCTCTGCGCGATGTTCAACTGCACCGCGAGGGTCGTCTGGGCCGTGTCCACCGTGTACGCCATGTCGCCGACGTCGGGCTCGTTCAGGACCTCGTACCCGAGGATGCCCGGGGTCGACGCCAGCTGGCCGGCGACCCACGTCCACATGTCCTCGACGAACTGCTGGCGCAGGTTGTCCGTCCAGAAGTCCTGGTTCGATTCGCTCCGGCCCTCGGGCGTCTCCGCGTACGTCTTGCCCTTCGAGTTGTACGGGGCCGTGTAGAGCCACGACGGGCCGAAGAAGTACGAGTCGTCGCCGTCGCACGGGTACAGGGCGACGACCGCCCACATCCCGTGCGCCTGCGCCTCGGCCACGTCCTGCTGGATGGAGCTGATGTAGCTCGACGACCACGTGTGGGTCCACGAGCTTCCGTGCTGCACAGGCTCCGCGGTCTCCACGTGGCACCAGCTGAACGTCAGGCGGACGACGTTCATGCCCCAGCCCGAGATCGTGTCGAGGTCGCGCTCGACGATCGCCGGCGTGGAGACCGAGTGCATGATCCCGTGCATGATCAGCGGGGTCGAACCCTGCCAGAACTTCCCGTCGTGGGCGGTGATCTGCACCGCGCTGTCGCTGCCCGGCGCGTGGATGACCCGGTGGTGCGCGTGCCGCCCGCCCTTCGGCGCCGACGCGTGACCGGCCGACATGGCGGCCCCGTTGGCTCCGCCGACGGGGATCAGCCCGACGGCCGCCACGAGCATCGTGGCCACCAGCGGCTTGGCCAGGCGGCGTGACAGCATGGCGCCCGGGCGAACTCGGTCGCGCATCCGCGCGGGGCCGCCGACGAACCGTTCCTTGTTCGGGTCGCTCATCTGTCGCTCCGCTCAGCTCTTCACGGTGAAGTAGGTCGTCGACGTCTGGGACAACACGTCGTCGTTCAGCTCGATGCTGACCGCGCCGGGGACGTGGCTCGGGATCGTGAACGTCGTCGAGATGGAGCCATCGGCGTCGGCGGTCAGCGTCGCCTCGGTCACCACGCCGCGCCACACGAGCGTCAGCGTCTCGCCGGGCACCCAGCCGGGCCCGGAGGTGATCGTCACGACGGTCCCCGGCTTCCCGCTGCCGGGGGACACGGTCACGCCCGGCGTGACGAGGACCTTGCCCGACAGGTCGACGTCGGAGACCATCGCGTGCGCGTGCATCACGTGCCATCCGAGGCCGTCCGGCATGACCACGTCGGCATCGACCGTCCCCGTCGAGTCGGCGGCGAACGTCTGGAGGTTGGAGCCTGCGTCGAAGCTGAACTGCACCGTCTCGCCGGCCTGCAGCCCGTTGATCTCCACGGACGCCGCCTCCGAGGCGCCGGCGCTGCCGGGCAGCGACATGCTCGCGGACACGGCCACGGTTGACGTCGTCGTGCCGTTCGTCGCCGTGCCGGTGATCGTCGCGCTCGGCGCGGGCAGCGCCGGCATCGTGACGTTCGTGCTGATCACGCCCGAGGAGTTCGCCGTGCGCTGGTACGACGTGCCGTCGGGGAACGCGATCGTGACCGTCCCGTTCTCCAGGAACCCGTCCCCGCTGTACGTCAGCGTGTCGCCGGCGGCCGCCGTCGTCGGCGTCACCGAGGCCTCGGGAACCACCGACATGCTGCCGAGCGCGATGATGCCGCTGTCCTGACCGACGGCGTACACGTCGTGCTCGCCGCCGCGGATCACGTCGGGCAGCGTCGCCGTCGCGCCCGAGAAGTTCCCGGACCCGTCGGTCGTCGCGGACCCCACGCTGGTCCCGCCCGGCGACCCGAGGTAGAGGTCCACCTCTTCGGTCGGGCCGAACGCGGTCCCCGAGACGTGCACCGAGCTGCCGGGGGTGCCGTCGTCCATGCTGACCGTCGCGTTGGGGTCGATCGAGCCCCCGCCGACGATCACGGTGGCCGAGACCCACGGGCCGTACACGCCCGGGGAGTCGTGGACCTGAACCATGAGCTTGATGACGTCGCCGATCGAGTCGTCGGGCTTGGACCAGACGTCCTTCGTCGGCGACTGCAGGACGCCGTTCTTGTACCAGTCGTAGTCGTAGTGCATCGTGCCGAACCCGCCCGTCACGCCGCCGACGTCGGCCGTGATCGTCTGGCCCGCGTCCGGCGCGTCGGGCGACAGCGTCAGGGAGGAGACGGCCGGCGGCGAGTCGCGGAAGAACCACGCGTCGCGGTACCCGGTACGGCCCTTGTTGGTCGACATGACCCCGCTGAAGACCATCAGCGCGTCGCTGTCGGCGTTCCAGACGAGCCCGGGGTCGAGCCGGTTCCCGGGCCAGTCCGGCGAGTTCGCGCGGCCGATCTTGTCCCACACGCCGCCCGACAGCATCCACGCGTCGCTCGTGGCGCCGCCGAGCGCCATCCCGCCGAACAGGATGGTCGCGGACAGATCCGGGTCGTAGGCCAGGCGCACGCGCTCCAGCGGGCCGGCGTCATCGGGCAGCGACGGGCCCGGGCTCCACGCCGTGCCGTCGAACAGCCACGTCTCGGTCGTGCCGTCGCCGCCGTTGACCACCACGCCGAGCGCGGGGTCGTACGTCATCCCGAAGAAGGCCCGCGCGAGCATGCCGGCGGGCGCCGCCGGACCCTGCGTCCACGACGTCCCGTTGAACAGCCACGTGTCGTTGTACGGCGCGGTCCCCGAGCCCCCGAACAGCACGATCTTGCCGATGTCCGGGTCGTAGACCATCTCCGCGCCCGTTCGCCCCGCCATCCCGGCCGGCGTCGCCGGGCCCGGAGACCACGAGGTGCCGTCCCACAGCCAGGTGTCGTCTTCCTGGGGCCAGCCGTCGCCCTGGCCGCCGAACAGCACGACCTTGTCGATGTCGGGGTCGTACGCCATCGCGGCGCCGCCGCGCGGCGTGAGCCCGGCGGGCGCGGCGGGACCCTTCGTCCAGGCCTTGTTCGCGTAGATCCACGTGTCGTTGTACCAGTCGTCGCCGGTGACCTGAGGCGAGCCGCCGAACAACACGACGCTCTGGTTCGACGGCATGTACGCGTCGGAGAAGTCCCATCTGGTCGTGAAGCTGCTGGGCAGCGCTCCGGTCTGGGACCAACCCATCGGCGGCAGCGTCGTCGAGGCTCGCGACGCGATGGACCCGAACGACACCAGCCCCACGACCAACGACAGACCGACCAACAGCGGTAGTGGGCGCCACGACCGGAGAGTGCGTGCCATCACGTCCGCATCGATCGACCATCCACCGAAGCATCTACAGGGACCTTTGGGCGAAATAGGCTGGCAGCGGGATCAAACGACCCGAGGGCTTCCCCCGGCTCCGGCGCACGTTAGGCCGAAGGTCTCCTGCCTCAGCGTCGAGCCCGGGCCCCGGTGTCGGCGTGTACCCGTGTCGTTCGGCCAACCGCCGCCGCGCCCGTGCGATCCCCCGCCCGTGGCTCCCGGCATCGCGCGAGCCGGCGCAGCGCGGACTCAAGCGCCCGCGCCGAACGTCCGATACCCAATCGGGCAGTCGTTCGGCCTAAGGCCTTCGAAAGGGTCGGGCCGGTTGGAATCGGAACCGTCGGGAGAAAATGTGTCAAGGACGTCTACCTGCCCAAATAGGGTGCGTGGTACCGAAACCTCTGCTACACTTCGCGTCCGCTGATGGCCTCCTCCGACTCCCTCCCAGCAGAGGACACGTTTCGCCTCCGCGAATATCTGGGGATCCTCCGCGTGCGGAAGTGGTCCGTGATCGTGGTAACCCTTCTGGCGGTCGGTGCGGCGCTGTTCTACGCGGAGCAGCAGACCCCCCGCTACTCGTCCACCATTACGGTCATCGCCAAGGACCCCCTGTCGGTGATCGACACCGCCGGCAGCGGCGGAAAGTCGAACGGGCCGGACATGACCGTGCAGCCCACGCTCGTCACGTCCCTGCCCGTGCGCGAGTGCGCGTTCCTCGTCTATTCGAACCCCGAGCAGAACCACCTGAACGCCGACCTGTCCCAGACGTGCAGCCAGAGCGCGCTGGCGAACGTGATCGTGGTCGGCGCCCCCGCGGGCGTCGCGTCGCCGTCGGCCACCGCGTCGCCGTCGGCGTCCCCCTCGGCGGGACCGTCGGCGACCCCGTCGCCCACCGCGTCCCCGGTGCTGCTGACGCAGGGGTTCGGCAAGAACATCACGGTGGGCGTGCCGACGGGCTCGACCCTCCTGCACATCACCGACACCGACACCCGGCGGGTGGTCGCCCAGCAGACGGCGCAGGCCTTCGGCCTGGCGTACCAGTTCTACGTCGTGAGCCAGGCGGAGCAGGAGCTGGCGCAGCGCGCCGCGCCGCTGTACACGCAGCGCACCGGCCTCGAGAAGCAGTCGGCGTCGCTGTTGAAGACCCTCAACGACCAGATCAACGCCGGCAACACGGTGGGCGCCAGCGCCACGTCCCAGCGCCTGAACGACGTGAACCAGCAGATCGCACAGATCAACACGAACCTGAACGACATCTCCCCGTCGAAGATCACCCCACCCCAGGTCGTGGCCCCGGCTCCGCTGCCGCTCAGCCCGTCGAGCCCCAACAAGGTCCTTGACGGACTGATCGGGCTCGCGGTCGGGCTGGCGGCCGGCATCGGGCTTGCTTTGCTCCGCGAACGCCTCGACGACGGCCTGCGCGGCCGCGGCGACCTGGAGGAGCGCGTCGGCGCCCCCGTGCTCGCCGTGATCCCCAAGATCTCCGGCTGGCGGCGCAAGCAGGAGGCCAAGCTCGTCACGCTCCAGGAGCCGAAGAGCGCAGCGGCAGAGGCCTACCGGACGCTTCGCACGAGCGTGCTGTTCGCCGCCGTGCAGCGCGGGCTGCGCACGATCATGGTCGTGTCCCCCGGCGCCGGCGACGGCAAGACCACCACGGCCGTGAACCTGGCCGTCGTGCTCGCCGACGCGGGCAAGCGCGTGATCCTGGTCTCGGCCGACCTGCGCAAGCCGCGGATCAACCAGTTCCTCGAGCTCACGAACGACGTCGGCGTGACCAGCGTGCTGGCCGGCGAGGTCAAGCCCTGGGACGCGCTGCAGACGCCCAACGTGGAGAACCTGCGCGTGCTCGAGGCAGGCCCCGTGCCCAACATGCCGGCCGAGCTGCTCGCTTCCGAGGCGATGGGCGAGCTGGTGGCCGACCTGCGCGAGGTGGCGGACTTCGTCATCCTGGACACGGCGCCCGTCCTGCTCGTGGCCGACGCACTAGCGCTGTCGCCGCTGGTGGACGGCGTGCTGCTCGTGGCCGACGCGGAGTCCACGAGCCGCTCCGCGGTGGTCAACGCGCGCGAGCAGCTCGACCAGGTCGGCGCGCCGCTGTTCGGCGCCGTGCTGAACGACTTCGACCCGTCGAAGGCCCGCGCGTACAACTACGGCGGCTACTACGGCTACCGGCAGCGCTACGGCTTCCAGTACGGCGGCGGGTACGACGGAGCGGCCGCCGCGGACTCCGAGACGCGGTGGACGGGTCGTCCTCCCCAGGCCGCGCCGGCGCCCTCGGCGACGGACGAACGCCGCAGCTCCTGACCCTCAGCTCGCGACGTACCCCAGCCGGCGCATCGTCGGCTCGATGACGGGCAAGATCCTGGCGATGTCCTGCGGGTTCTCGTCGCGCCACTTGTCGGGGCGCGGCGGCGTCACCGCCTTGGAGACATGGCGATCCAGCTCCCCCGCGTACGACAGGACCGCGTCGCTCGGGGACAACCCGGCCGCCGTCACCAGGCGCTCGGCCTGCTCGACCGGCCGGGCCACGAAGTCCTCGTAGCTCACCTCCACCCACTGCGCGGCGGGGATCGCCTCGCGCGCGCGCAGGATCGATTCGTTGCAGGCCGTCCACTGGAACGCGCACACCTCGGGCAGGTCGTGTCCGGTCGCGTAGTCCTGCCAGCCGGGGGGGGCGACCAGCCGCCAGCGATCGTCGCGCGCGCCTTCGATGTGGATCGGCGTCCTGGCTCGCAGCCCCGGGAACATGCCGGAGTCGGACCGCCAGGCGTTCAGCAGCGAGTTCACGGCGGCGCGGCCGTCGCGCTTCAGGTAGACGAACCGCGCGTCGGGGAACAGGGCCTGCAGGTACGGCACCCGAAGGCTGTTCCGCGGCGTCTTGTCGAGGTACCGGTGCGGCCCGGCGATGCGATCGATCGCCCAGTACAGGGCCCGGCGCTCCGACCGTGTGATGTCCTGCGGGCGCGTCGCGTGCGACGTCCAGCCACGGTCCTTCGGCGAGTGGAACAGCTCCCAGAGCAGGTGGCCCTCGACCTCCAGCGACCGCACGTCCGGATGCCGGCTCAGGACGTCGAACAGCACGGTCGTGCCCGAACGGGGGCTCCCCAGGATGAAGATGGGCTGCCTGGGAGGGGGCCGGCGGGGCAGGATCGGCGCCGCGACCCGCAGCGCCAGGCCCATCGCGCGGCGCCGGCGCTGTGAGCGGGCGGCGCGGCGAAACGCGCGTCCGCGGCGCTCCTCGTCGGGTCGGTGGTCGGCGTCGGGCATACGAAAGCCTCGTCGGGTCGCGGGACGAGTGCGCATTATAGGGGACGATGATCGAGGCGCCGGAGCTGGCCCGCCTGCGGGCCGTCGCGGCCGAGGCGGCCGAAGCCGGCGCCGACGTCGTGCGCCGCCGGGCCGGCGAATCGGCCCCCGAGGCTGAGGCCAAGGGCCGCGGCGACTACGTGACCGCCGTGGATCGCGAGAGCGAGGAGACGGTTCGCGCCGCCCTCGAGCGCGCCACGCCCGGGATTCCCGTCCTCGGCGAGGAGGGCGGCGGCGGGGGCGGCGACACGTACTGGGCCGTCGACCCGCTGGACGGGACCACGAACTTCCTGCTGGGGTTCCCGGTCGTGGGGGTCTCGATCGCGCTGGTGTCGGGCGGCCGGCCCGCGGCGGCCGCGGTCCGCGCGCCGCTGCTCGGCCTGGCGTTCACGGCGGCCCGCGAACAGGGCGCCTGGTCCGGCGAGCGGCGCCTGGCGGTCAGCGGGCGGCCGGCGTCGCGCGCGGTCGTCGCCACGGGCTTTCCGTTTCGGGCCAAACAGCGGCTCCCACGCTACCTGCGGGCCATGACGAGCGTGCTCGAGCGCGTCGAGGACCTGCGCCGCCCGGGCGCCGCATCGCTGGACCTGGCGTGGGTGGCCGCCGGGGTGTTCGACGGGTTCTTCGAGCTGGGGCTCGCCGTCTGGGACGTCGCGGCCGGCGCGCTGCTGGTCGAGGAGGCCGGCGGCATCGTCACGGACTGGGACGGCGGTCCGGGCTACCTGGGCGGCAACATCCTTGCCGGCTCGCCCGCCACGCATCGTGTCCTGGCGGAGGCCGCGGAGACGCGGTGAGCGCGGGTTCGAGCGCGGCTACGGCGTGAAGACGCCGCCCGAGTCTGCCGACACGCGCCGGCGGTCGACCTTGCCCGTCGACGTCCTCGGCAGGGCCTCCACGATCTCCACCTGTGCCGGCACCATGTAGCGGGGCAGCCGCGACGCGACGTGCTTCTTCACGCTGTTCGGCGTGATCGACTGCTCCGGCTCCGGCACGACCCACGCGACGATCGCGGTCCCCCACTCGTCGTGCGGAACCGCCACCGCCACGGAATCCGACAGGCCCGGGTGGCTGGCCAGCGCCGCCTCGACCTCACCGAGCTCGATCCGGTAGCCGCGGCTCTTGATCTGGTGGTCCCGGCGCCCCAGGAAGTCGTAGTCGCCGTCCGGGCGCAGCCGCACGAGGTCGCCGGTTCGATACACGGGGTCGGGCAGGTGCGGGGCCAGCGGGTTGGCGACGAGCGACTCCGCCGTCCGATCCGGCCGGTTCCAATAGCCCTTCATCACGGTCGCCCCGCGGACGTACAGCTCGCCCTCCTCGCCCTCGGCCGCGCGCGTGCCGTCCTGCTTGACCGCGAAGACCTCGGTGTTGCCGCACGCGCGGCCGATCGGGATCGTCCGATCGTCCGGCGGCAGCTCGCCGACTCGGTAGTACGTGCACACGTTGGTCTCCGTCGGCCCGTACAGGTTCCACAGGTCCACGTCCGGCAGCAGCTTCACGAGCTCGCGAAGCTGCGGCGTCGGGTAGACCTCGCCGGCGAACACCACGGTGCGAAGGCTGGACAGCTGCTTCGGGTCCGGGGCGGCGCGCACGAGCAGCATCAGCGCCGAGGGGACCGAGTACCAGACCGTGATCCGCTCCTGCTCGACGAAGCTCGCCAGCGACGCCCCCAGGTACGCCTCGTCCTCCGGGATCGCCACGACGGTCGCCGCGCCGTACGCGGCCAGGTACAGGTCGAAGATCGACAGGTCGAAATGCAGCGGTGCGTGGCTGGACAGCCGGTCGTCCGCCGAGACGCCGATCGAGCCGGCGAGCCACTCGACGTACGTGATGGCGTTTCGGTGCGTGAGCATCACGCCCTTCGGCACGCCCGTCGACCCCGACGTGTACAGGATGTAGGCGACGTCCATGTCGATCGTCGGCACGGCGGGGTCCGATCCCCCCGCGGCGACGGCGTCGGCGTAGGCCACGGTCCGGCCGGGCACGTCGACGGCCTCCCCCCCGTCGTCGATGAGGACCGTGAGACCCGGCCGGTGGCCATGCTCCCGCATCCCGTCGATCAGCGCTGCCGCCCGGCCGGGCGTCGCGGCCAGCGCCGCGACGGTGCAGTCGGCGGCGATGGCCGCCAGCCGCGGCACCGGCGCGAACGGGTCCAGCGGCACGTACGCGGCGCCAGCCTTCAGCGCGCCGTAGACGCAGGCGATGGTCCGCACGTCCTTCGGCGCGTGGATCCCCACCCGGTCGCCGGGCCCCACGCCGCCGTCGACCAGCGCCCGGGCGATCGCGTTCGAGGCGGCCTCGAGCTGCGCGTACGTCATCGACTCGCCGCGGCAGCGCACCGCCTCGCGGTCGGGCTCGCGCTCGGCGGCGCGGGTGAGCAGCTGGTGCAGGAGGTAGGTCACAGCCCGAGGCCGCGCGCGATGATCCGGCGCTGGATCTCCGAGGTCCCCGAGTAGATGGTCCCGCCGATCGCGTCGCGCAGCGCGCGTTCGATCTCGAACTCGGTCATGTACCCATAGCCGCCGTGGATCTGCACGGCATCCTGGTGGGTCCGCACGTTCGCCTCGCTCACGAACGTCTTGGCGACGGCCGCGTCGGCAGCCGTGTCGCGGCCCTGATCCATCAGCCACCCGACCCGCAGTACGAGCGCGCGGGAGGCGTCGACCGCGATCTTCATGTTGGCGATCTTGTCGGCGACGGATTCGAACTTGCCGATCGGCTGGTTGAACTGCTTGCGCTGGCGCGCGTACTTCACGCACGCCTCCATGGTTCGGCGCATGACGCCGACCTGGCTCGCCATGATGCACGCCCGCTCCCAGCGCATCGACTGCTGGAAGATCTCGCCCCCGTGCCCGGGTGTGCCGAGCATCGCCTCGGCCGGGACGAAGCAGTCCTCGAGGACCACCTCGGCCATCGGTGACGTGCGCAGGCCCATCTTGTCGATCTGGCGCCCCACGGTGCAGCCCTTCGTGCCGGACTCGACCAGGAACGCGCTGATGCCGAACGGCCCGATGCCCTCGCCGGTCCGCGCGAACACGATGATCAGGTCGGCCGTCGGCGCGTTCGTGATGAACGTCTTTCGCCCGTTGATCACCCAGCCGCCCTCGACCTCGGTGGCCGCGCTCTTCATCCCGAACGCGTCGGAGCCGGCCTCGGGCTCGGTGATGGTGTGGCAGCCGATCAGCGTGCCGGAGCAGAGCCCCCGCAACCAGCGCTGCTGCTGGTCGGGGGAGCCGAAGTGCCACAGCGGAATGACGCTGGTCCACATGTGGGCGTTGACCGAGAAGACCAGGCCGTTGTCGGGGCAGCCGTACCCCAGCGCCTCGAGCGCGAGCATCGTCGTGACGACGTCGCCGCCGCCGCCCCCGAGCTCCTCGGGGACGGGCAGGCCGGGCAGCCCGAACTCGCCGATGCGGTCCCAGGCGTCACGGGAGAAGGTCTCGGTTCGATCCCGCTCCGCGACGCCGGCCGGCAGCGACGCGGCGAAGCGACAAACGGTCTCGTAGTACTCCGCCTGCTCGGGCGTGACCCACTCGATGACGAGGGGGGAGCCCGTCCTCACCCCGCCTTGACTTTCGAGTCCACCAGCTTCTCGATGTCGGCGATCGTGCGGAAGTTCTCGACCGTCACCTCGGAGTCCTCGATCGTGACGTCGAACTCTTCCTCGATGAACGAGACGAGCTGCATGAGGCCGAGCGAATCCATCACCTTGCCGAGCAACAGGGTGTCGTCCTGCAGCGCCGACGCGTCGTCCTCGAACATGATCTCGGACGCGATGAACTGCTTCAGGCGGGTGTTGACGTTGGCGTCGGTCACGCTTCCTCCTCTTTCCTTCGTGTCGCGTGCGGGCGGGGTACGTGGTGCGAGGTCGGGGCGGCCGATCAGGCCTCCGCGACCTCCTTGAGGTCATCGCCGGCCTCCCACCAGTCCCGGATCTCAACGGTGCCGGGTCCGGTGTAGCCCATGCGGACCGGCTCGGCGATCTCGTCCTCCAGGGAGGTGTCCTGCGGGGCCGCCAGGGTGTTCTGGATGGCGTCCGGGCGCATGAGGTTGTTCGGGTCGGCCATCACCCGCTCGTGCGTGGCGCCCATGTGCTCGAGGATCTCGCGGGCCCGGTCCTGACTCTCCTTGCTGTACGGGTTCCCCTGCAGGGTCCGAACCATCTTCTCCCGCCACTTGCGGCTGGACACGTAGCGCGTGACCACGTGCGGGTGCGTGTAGAACATCTCGATGAAGTCGTACCAGATGTCGACCCCGACGGTCACGCGGCGCTGGTACTCCTCCAGCAGCGCCCGCTCGTCGCCGCCCTCGAGGATGCCCTTGATGGCATCGGTCGCGAACTCCGCGGAGAACAGGGCCACGTCCACGCCCGAGGAGAAGATCGGGTCCACGAACCGCAGCGAATCGCCGACCAGCAGCCAGCCGTCGCCGAAGAACCGGTCGACCTTGTACGAGTAGTCGCCCTCCACCCACCACGGGCGCACCCGCTCGGCGTTGCGCATCACGTAGCGGAACATCCGGTTGCGGTTCACGAGCGAGGCGAAGAACTCGTCGTGGGTCTTGCCCGACTTGTTGAAGTCGGCCTTGTCGGTCACCACGCCGATGGAGTACATGCCGTTGCGGAAGGGGAAGTGCCAGGCCCACGCCCGGTCGAGCCCCACGAAGTAGAAGAAGCCGTACCCCTCGTAGCCCTCCGGCTCGGGCTCGACGCCCCGGAACCAGGAGTAGATGCAGAACTGGTTGAACTTGGGGTCCTTGCGCTTCATCTTGAGCTGGTTGGCGAACAGCGCCCGCCGCCCGGTCGCGTCCACGACGAACTTCGCGCGGATGTCCCGCTCCCATCCCTCGGTGACCTCGGCCCGGACGCCGACCGCGCGGTCGCCGTCGAACAGGATCCGCGTCGCCTTCACGCCCTCCAGGACCTTCACGTCGTTCTCCGCCGCGTGGCGAAGCAGGATCGAGTCGAACGTGTCGCGCTCGACGTGGTACGTCCACTTCTGGGGGGCGTCCGGGATCGGGAACTCGTACAGCGCAACGCGCAGGAACGTTCCGAGCTTGGCCCTGGGGCTGGTCCAGCACGTCCCGGGCTTGTGGATGAACCCGGCGTCGTTCATCTTGTCCAGCACGCCCAGCCGGTTCATCACCAGGTTGGTGGAAGGCGTCAGGGACTCGCCGACGTGATCGCGTGGATGGATGTCGCGCTCCAGCAACAGTACCTTGTAGCCGTCACGGGCCAGGAACGTACCCAGCGCCGAGCCGGCCGGCCCGCCGCCGATGATGAGCACGTCTGCGTCGTACTCCTGAGACCCCACGGTTTCCCCCTCGAAGAGACTTCCCACGGACAATTCGGACCCCTTTATTACCAGAAGTCGAGTTCACTTGTCGATAGGCCTTTCGGAGAGCCGCAGGCGAAGGGGCACCGCTTCGGAAACGAAACGGACCGGCGGTCGCCCGGAAGCGGCCGCCGGTCCGTCTTTCCACCCTTCGGGTCAGGCGTCGTCGGAGCCGAACGCCCCACCGAGCGCCTGTTCGGCCTCCTCCCGGGTCATCGTGAGCAGCGGCGGGCCTTCGCCCTCCTGCTCGCGGGCCTCGGCCAGCTCCCGCTGGCGAGCGACCCACCACTCCGGCATGGCCTCCGGCTTGATCCGCACCTGGACGTTGCGGTAGCGGCTCATGCCCGTCCCGGCCGGGATCAGCTTGCCGATGATCACGTTCTCCTTCAGGCCGAGCAGCGGGTCGGACCGCGCGCTGATGGCGGCCTCCGTCAGCACCCGAGTGGTCTCCTGGAAGGAAGCGGCCGCGAGCCATGAGTCGGTGGCCAGCGACGCCTTCGTGATCCCCATGAGGATCGGGCGGGCCGACGCGGGCTCGCCGCCCGACTCCACGACCTCGCCGTTCTTCTCCTCGAACCGCCGGCGGTCCACCAGCTCGCCCGGCAGGAACTCGGTGTCGCCGGGCTCGATGATGTTCACCTTGCGCAGCATCTGCCGGATGATCAGCTCGATGTGCTTGTCGTGGATCGTGACGCCCTGCGACCGATACACCTCCTGGACCTGCTCGGTCAGGTGCAGCTGCAGGGACTGCACGCCCTCGACGCGGAGCTTCTCGTGGGGGTTCACCGATCCCTCGGTGAGCTGCTGGCCCACCTCGACCGCGTCGCCGTCCGCGACGGCCAGCCTGGCACGCAGCGACACCGCGTACTGCACCTGGTCGCCGTCCTCGGATGTGACCGTGACGCGACGGACCTTCTTGTCCTCGTCGTCCTCGATCTCCACCCGGCCGGACAGCTCGGTGATCTGCGCCTCGCCCTTGGGGCGGCGAGCCTCGAACAGCTCCTGCACGCGCGGCAGGCCGTGCGTGATGTCCTCGCCGGCGACGCCGCCGGTGTGGAACGTCCGCATGGTCAGCTGCGTGCCGGGCTCGCCGATGGACTGCGCCGCGATGATCCCGACGGACTCACCGATGTCCACGAGCCTGCCGGTCGCCATGTTGCGCCCGTAGCAGAGGCGGCACACGCCGACGATGGCCTCGCAGGTGAGCACCGACCGCACGTGCACGGTCTCGACGCCCGACTCGACGATCGCGCGGGTCTCGGCCTCCGCGATCAGCTGCTCGCGCGAGACGACGACCTTGCGATCGACCTTGAGGTCCTCGGCCAGCGTCCGACCGAACAGTTTCGTGTCCAGCACCGCGCGGCTGATCGGCTCGACCCGGCCGTCCGGCGTTTGGCTGTTCACGCGAACCGGGAGGCCACGGTCCGTGCCGCAATCGTCCTCGCGGATGATGACCTCCTGGGCCACGTCGACCAGGCGGCGGGTCAGGTAGCCGGAGTCCGCGGTCCGCAAAGCTGTGTCCGCCAGCCCCTTTCGAGCACCGTGCGTCGAGATGAAGTACTCGAGGACCGACATGCCCTCGCGGAAGTTGGCCTTGATCGGCCGGGGGATGATCTCGCCCTTCGGGTTGGCCACCAGGCCGCGCATGCCGGCGATCTGGCGGATCTGCATGATGTTCCCGCGGGCGCCCGAGTACGCCATCATGTAGATGGGGTTGCGCTCGGTGAACGAGGCCTCCATGGCGTCCTT
>DASXAQ010000069.1:0-88153 GCA_036406615.1 Actinomycetota bacterium
CGGGTCGGGCCGGCGCGTCCCCTCCTTCCCGCGGAGGATCCCCTCCCCGCTCAAGTCGAAGAAACGGGGCAGTTCTCCGCAAGCCGGTAAACCTTGCCGTCTTGGGCGGACGCTGTCAAATCCGGCACCTTGACCGGCGCATTCGCATGCCGACCGGCAACCGGGTCATTCGACCGTCGGTCGACCCTGGATGGCAGGCAGGCCGGTGACCAGCCAGCTCTGGACGCGCCCGTCCGGGTTGTAGCCCCAGCCGGCGATCGTGGATCCATCGGCCGAGATCGAGATCGCGGTGTCCAGGTGCCATCCGTCGAGCCCGGTGACGCCCAGGCCCTGCAGGTAGCTCTGGAGCGGGATCATCCCGGTGGCGCCCGCCCACAGGAACGCCTTTCGGAGGGCCGCGCCGCTGAACCCCACGACGATCTTCCCGTCGTCGGTGACGCTCAGGGCCGAAGCGATCGCGAGGACTCCGCCGCCGGGGAGCTTCCCGAGCAGCTGGGGGCCGCGTGCCTGCGTCCAGCGATAGGCCTGGTTGTGCACGGCGCCGGGACCGGCCTCACCGCCCACCACGACGGAGCCGTCCGCCGTGACCGCCTCGGCGCTGCCGACGAACGGGCCCGTCGGCGAGAGCAGGCTCTCTGCCCCGTCGACCCACCGGGCCCCACGACGGGCACCGTCCGTCGCGTCGTCCCATCCGACGATGACCGAGCCGTCGGCGTCGACGTCGTTCGCTCGGCTGGCCTGGTCGTCCAGGCTTCCGAGGCTCTGGATGCCGGAGGCCCGAGTCCACTCGAATGCAGTTGCGTCGCAATCATTCCAGCCGAGGCCGACCACGCTGGACCCCCCGTCGGCGACCGCGTAGGCGTTGCTGAGCGCCGGGCAGCCCTCCGATCCCGGATACCCACCCAGGCTCCGCCACGTCCCCGACCGGTAGATCGCCGCCGTCACGTGCCCGTGCGAGAAGACGTCCCCGACGATCGTTGAGCCGTCGCGCGAGACCGACACCTGACCCCCCGCGGCGCCCAGGAACCGCGTTCCGCGCGCCGGGGTCCATTCGAACGCGTTTCGTCCGTAGATGTCGTCGCCGACCAGGATGGAGCCGTCGGCACTCATGCTGAGGACGTTGGAGTCGAGGGGACCGATCGCGGTGAACGTGGGGGCCGACGCCACTCGTCGCGATGGCCAGGTGGCGGCGCGGGCGGCTGCCGGCGAGATCGCCAGCAGCAGCATGGCGACGGCCGGAAGCGCCATGGCGGCACGGCGGACGGTTCGCATCGGTGCATTCCCCCTCATAGGATCGATGTCGGCGCCCCACGATACGTTCGCGGGACGATGACCACCATCGAGGCGGTCCGCGAGCTCGCCCTGAGCCTCCCGCGGTCGTACGAGGTCCTGGTCCGCGACCGCGTGAAGTTCCGCGTGGGCCGGATCGTCTACCTCGCGTTCTCCCGCGACGAGACGTTGATGGGATTCGCGTTCCCCAAAGAGGAGCGCGAGGGGCTGGTCGCCTCCGCGCCGGACACGTTCATGCTCCCCAAGCCCTCGGAGATGCGATGGCACTGGACGGTGGTTCGCCTCGCTGCCATCGACGACGAGCAGATGCGAGAGCTCGTCATCGATGCTTGGCGCATGGTGGTGCCGAAGCGTGTGGCCGCTGAGCACCTCGGAGAGCCCTGAGCGGATCCGCGGTGGTCGGAGGCCTTCCTGTTGGTGGAGGTGGGGGGAATCGAACCCCCGTCCTCGAGCGACCAACCGGGTCTTCTACGGGCGTAGCCGTCGGTTGAAGTCTCGCCTCGAGGCTCCCAACGGCGGAGGACCTCTCGGCCAGCCCGGCTTCGATGTCCGTCGGCGGCCACCTGGCGAAACCGCCGACGTGAGCCTGCTCACGACGCCCGGCCCGCGGAGGCAGGCGCCCCGCGGCGGACGGCTACCTAGGGTTGACTAGGCAGCGAGCGCCAGTTCAGAGTTGGCACTTGTTCGTTTCCGGCTTTTAACGAGGCATCCGGAGACCTCGGCCCGCTTCTCCCGGCTGGAACCCACCCGAGTCGAAGCCTGTGCACCCCCGTATGCAGTTGTCAGCCTCCCAAGTATAGGAGGGCCCGCTGGGGCCACCGCCGCCGAAGGTAACCCCCGCCGACGACGTGGCTCAGCGCGAGCGCTCGCGGCGGGCGCCGAGCGCGCGCTCGATCTCGCGGTCGTGCTCGCGCCGCGCGATGGACTGACGCTTCTCGAATTGGCGCTTGCCTCGGGCCAGGCCGATCTCCATCTTGGCCAGTCCGCGCGTGAAGTAGATCCGCAGCGGCACCAGGGTCAGCCCGCGCTCGGCCGTCTTGCCGATCAGCCGGCGGATCTCCTCGCGGTGCAGCAGGAGCTTTCGCGGGCGCTTCGGGTCGTAGCGGCGCTGGTCGGCCATCTCGTAGGGGGGGATGTGCAGGTTCTCAACCCAGACGGCCTCGCCCGCGTCGTCGACCCGCGCGAAGGCGTCGGAGATCGAGGCCCGGCCGGCGCGCAGCGACTTCACCTCGGGGCCGCTCAGGACCATGCCGGCCTCGAACGTCTCCTCGATGGCGTAGTCGTGGCGCGCGCGACGGTTGGTCGCCACCGTTCGGTCGCCGGGGCGGGCCGGCCGCCCGCCGTCCACCTAGACCTCGAGGAACTTGCGCGTGGCCAGCAGACTCGCCGCCACGGAGACGAGCACGGACGCGACCAGCAGGAACGGCACCGTGTACAGGATGTCCCGGGTGCTGATCAGCGGCAGGAACCCCACGTTGTTGTGCAGCGGGTCGATGAACCACGCCTTCATGATGAACAGCGCCGCGATCGCCGCGGCCGCGCCGAGCATGCCCTCGATGATCCCTTCGAGCAGGAACGGGACGCGGATCGTCCAGTTCGTCGCGCCGACGAGCCGCATCACACCGATCTCGCGACGGCGGGCGAACACGGCCATGCGGACCGTGTTGCCGATCAGCGCCGCGGCGGAGATGAGCATGATGACCGCCACGGCCAGCATCCCGACGCGGAAGATCCGAGTGACCGCGAACAGCCGGTTGTACAGCTGCTGGTTGTCGACAATCTTGTCGATGCCGGGCTGGCCGACCAGCTGCTGGCTGACGACGGCGAACTGTTGCGGGTCTTTGAGCTTGACTCGGAACGACGCCGGCAGGGCGTCGGGAGACACGTTTTCGACCAGCGCCGGCTGGTTCGCGAAGATCTCCTTGAACCGCGCGTAGGCCTCGGCCTTCGACTCGTAGCCCACGGTCGCGACCTGCGGCATCCGCTGGATCATCTGCTGCAGATTCTGCTGCTGCGCAGGACTGATCGTGTCCTGCAGGTAGATCGAGACCTCGACGTTCGCCTCGGTCGAGGCCACGACCAGGTTCACCTCCTGGCGAACCAGCAGGAACCCGCCGAGCAGGAACAGTGCAACGAACGCCGTGGACACGGCGGCGAACAGCACCAACCCGTTTCGCCGCAGGGCCTGGAACGTCTCCCGGAGGAAGTAGCGGGGGCTACGCGCCATACCCGTACACCCCCCGAGCCTGGTCGCGGACGACCTTGCCGTCCATGAGCTCGATCACGCGGCGCCGCATCGCGTCGACGATCGCGTTGTCGTGCGTGGCCATCAGCACCGTGGTGCCGGTGCGGTTGATGCGGTCGAGCAGCTTCATGATGTCGACCGAGGTGGACGGGTCGAGGTTCCCCGTCGGCTCGTCGGCCAGCAGGATCAGCGGCCGGCTCACGAACGCGCGCGCGATCGACACGCGCTGCTGCTCGCCGCCGGAGAGCTCGTTGGGGAAGTTGCTCAGCTTGTCCCCCAGCCCGACCAGCTCCAGGATCTCGGGCACGCGCGCCTCGATCACGTGCCGGGGACGGCCGATCACCTCCAGCGCGAAGGCCACGTTGTCGTAGACGGTCTTGTCCGGCAGCAGCTTGAAGTCCTGGAAGATCGTGCCGATGTTGCGGCGCAGATAGGGCACCTTCCAGTTGGGGAGGTTGCCGATGTTCTTGCCGGCGACGTAGATCTCGCCGCTGCTCGGCTGCTCCTCGCGGATCAACAGGCTGATCAGCGTGGACTTGCCGGAGCCGGACGGTCCGACGACGAACACGAACTCGCCCTTGGTGACCTCGATCGAGACGTCGTCGAGGGCCGTGACCGTGTCCTTGTAGACCTTGTGAACGTGGTCGAGCTTGATCATGGGGAACCTTCCATCGTGGATTGGCGCCGCGTGGCGGGTACAGGGTAGCAAAGCCTTGATCGGCATGGAACCAACGCCACCAAAGCGCCACCCGGCGGGCGGCGCCCCTGACCTGCGCCTTCGGTAGAATCCGCTCTCCCGATGAACACCCGGCAGAACGCGCCCGCGCCCGCGGCGGCCCCCTCCGGCGTGCGCGAGAACGGCACGCGCCGCCCTCGCCGCCGCCGTGTCATCGCCATCGCGCTGGCGGGACCCACGCTGATCGTGGTGTCCGTGCTGGTCGTCATGCACGGGTTCTGGCTGTTCCCCCGTCTCACGAACCAGCAGCTCGACCTGCTGTCGTTCTGGCTCCCCCGCTGGTGCGCCATGGGCAAGACGGTCGCCGCGGGGCACATCCCCACGTGGCTGCCGAACCAGTTCGGCGGCGTGCCGTTCGCCTCCGACCCGCAGTCGGGGTGGCTCTACGCGCCGGTGATGCTGCTGTTCGGCACCATGCCGTGCGCGACCGCGTTCGGCTGGCTCATCGCGCTGCAGCCGGCGCTGGCGGGGCTCGGGCTCTACGCGTTCTTCCGCAACGAAGGGACCGGCCGCGTCGCCGCCACCGCGGGCGGGCTGACGCTGGGGCTGGCGATGGCGGGCTCGCAGGTGGCGCTGTCCATGCCGTTCTCGGGCATGCTCACGTGGACGGCGATCGCGCTGGCCGGCGCCTCGGGGTTCCTGCACGCGCGCACGCGCGCCGGACACGTCGGATGGCTCGCGTTCACCGGCTTCGCCTGGTCGCAGATCGCGGCCGCTCACCTGACGAACGGGCTGCTGTTCGGCTCGGCCACGGTCGGGCTGTACGTCGTGGCACGGCTGGCCACCGAGATCCGGGCCGGGCGGCGAACGTTCCGGGTGGCCGGAGCCGAAGCCCTGGGGATGGCCGTCGCGCTGCCGGTCCTGGGCGCGGCCGTCCTGGTGCCTCGGCTCGCCCTGCTGCCGCGAACGTCGATCGGCCACGGCTACGTCGCGCTCGGGGCGCTGACGCAGCAGCTGTCGCACCTGGGGTCGGTGCCGCCGTCGGCCCTGTACCCGCTCAACGTGCACGGCATCGGTCCGTGGTGGGGCACCGCGTTCGCGCGAGGGCCGGGGGGCTACATCGGCGCGCTGGCGATCCTGCTGCTGCCCATGGCGTTTCTCCACCGGCGCTGGCGGCTGCCGGCGATCGGCTTCGCGCTGCTCGGGTTCCTCGGGTGGCTGGCCAACCTGGACGGGCTGATCCGCTCGGGGCCGATCCGCGAGTTCGCCATCCAGCACGGGCTGGGAGAGCTGTGGCTGCGCTCGCCGTACCGCTTCCGGTACCTGCTGGTGCTGTCGCTGGCCGTCCTGGCGGGATACGGGCTCCAGGCCTGGTTGGACACGGCGAAGGCCATGGATCGCCGGGCGCTCGCGAGACGCGCCCTGTGGTTCGTTCCCGGCATCGTGGTGTTCGTCGTGGCGCCGCTCATGGCGGGCGCGAGCGCCGGCCACTACGTCCTGTTCGCGATCGGGGCGGCGCTCCTGATCCCGCTGCTGGTGCTCGCGGCATCCGGGCGCGGGTGGGCCGCGACCGCGATTCCCGTCGCGGTCGCCGTGGAGCTGGTGATTGCCGGGCTGGCCGGGCAGACCGGGCCCATCCCCGTCGTGTCCGCCGACAACCCGCAGCAGCCGTCGTCGCCCGGCCTGGGCGTGTCGTTCCCGACGTTCCACGATCCGTGGATCCCGCCGTCGGAGCTCACGGTGCCTGGGCCGATCGGGCGCACGATGCTCGAGTCCGTGTCCGACCACGGACGCTTCGTCTCCTACTCGCCGAAGATCGCGCGCGGCAGCATCCGCGGGTTCCTCTTGCACCAGACGCCGGGAGTGCTCCCCGCCTATGCGAACGACCGCGCGACGCTGCTCGGCCTCGACGACGTCCAGGGCTACTCTCCCGTACAGCTGTTCCGGTACTGGGAGCTGGTGCGCCGCGTCGACACGGCGGCGCCGATCTACTACAACTCCTCGACGTTGCAGGCCATCCCGCCGCAAGTGTTGAAGCTGTTCGGCATCGAGTGGATCGTCCAGCCGAGCGCCAGCCCCGCGCCTCCCAACGCGGCCGCCGTGACGACGGAGGGCAGCTGGACGCTGTACCAGTACCTGCCGTGGGAGTCTCGGGCGTCGGTGGTCGGGCAATGGAGCCGGGTGATGCCCCCGGAGCAGGCACTTGAAGAGGTGGTACGGCCCGGGTTCGATCCGGCCAGGTTCGCCGTGATCGAGCGGCCGGTGACGGTGAACGGCCGGCCGATCGCGCCCCCGCAACCCCCCATATTCGGCCTTCCACCCGGCACGCAGCCGTACCAGCAACCGATCGGATCGGCCACGTATACCGAGCTTTCACCCGAGCACGTCCGGGTCCGGGTGACCTCGAGAGCGCCTGCGCTGCTTGTGGTTCGCAACCCGTGGGACACGAACTGGCACGCGACGGTCGACGGGAGGCCGGTGCCCCTGCAGGTGGCCGACTTCGTCATGCAGGGCGTCGGCGTGCCGGCGGGGACGCACACGGTGGAGCTGACGTACCGCGATCCCGCGGTCGCCTACGGCGTGTGGATCTCGGTCGGCGGGTACCTCGTCCTGCTGGTGCTCGGACTGGTGTGGCGCCGGCGCGACCGTCGCGGCTCCCCGGCCGACCCCGCCCCGGGCGGGATGGATCAGGGCGCCGGGAACGACGACTCCGCGATCGCGGCCGCCTCGCGGTAGGGCGCCTCCTGGCGCCGAATCAGGTCCGGGTTCGTCCCGGCCGCGTGCGCCAGCTCCAGCGTGAGGAGTTGCAGCGCGACGGCCGAATGCAGGAACGATCCGAGGAGCGCGCTGAGCCCGGGCTCGCCCGCGAGGGCCGGGCCGTCGGGAGGGGCCGCGCCCACGATCCGGCCCGCCGAGGTGCGTTCGGCCGGCAGCAGCGGCTCCAGGACGGGATGCACGATGGCCGCCGTCCGGCAACCCACCCGGCGCGCGGCGTCCAGGACCTGCCCGGCCCGAGCGGCGCGACGATCGGCGCCCCCGCGCACGTCGGTCACCAGCGCCACGACGGCCGTGCGATCGTCGGCCGACACCAGATGGCCGTGCAGATAGGTTTCCAGGTCGCGCGCGGTCGCCGGGAGCCGAACCCCCTCCTCGATCTTGAGCGCCAGCTCGCGCGCGGCGATTCGGTCGGCGCCGCTGCCGACCGTCACGATGTGCTCGACGCCGTGCAGCGCGCCGGCGACCGCGCGCGCTTCCTCCCACGCGCCCAGGGCGCGGTTGAGCGTCCACTCGGCCGCCGCCGCGTCGTTCGGCTGGCCGCTGAGCGACGCGGCGATCGCGCCGCCGGCAAGGATCGGCGAGACGTAGCCGACGGTGTGGCACCAGGATCGGTCGCGAAGCGGCGTCACCAGCACGTCGTCGACGATCTCGGCCGTGGACGCCTTCGGCGCCGCGGTCACGAGCGCGGTGGTCGCACCCCACCCTGAAAGTGCCTGCAGCGCAGCCTTCGTCGCGCGGGTCTCGCCTTCGTGGGAGACGCCGATGGCCGCGCCGCCGCGACGTTGATCCAGCATCGCTTCGAACGCCTGGCGCGATTCGACGGCAGCGTGGGGGATGCGGGCCGGCCCCGCGGCCCAGCGGATCTGCTCCGCGATGGCCATCGCGCCGTGCTCGCTGGTGCCGCACCCCACGACCGAGGTCGGTGCCCCATCGGCGGTCGCCGCGCGAACGGCCTCCGCGATGGCATCGGCCGATTCCGTCTGCGCGAAGATCGGCGCCGCCAGCGACGGTTCCGCTTCGATCATCTCCTGCATCACCCACGGCGGCCCGTCGCGGAGCTCGGGGAACTCGTCGGTGTGCCAGTCGGCGTGGGGCGGCATGCCGCGCATCCTACACAGCGCCCGGCGCGCGGCCGTGCTCGCGTGCCGAAACGCCCGGGCTATCGGTCCGAGGCCCGCCGGCGAAGCTCGGCCTCGATGAACGGCTGGATGTCGCCGTCGAGCACGGCGTCGACGTTGCCGACCTCCACGCCGGTGCGATGGTCCTTTACCATCCGGTAGGGGTGCAGGACGTAGGAGCGGATCTGGGAGCCGAACTCGATGTCGCGGCGCTCCCCGCGGATGCTCTCCAGCTTCTGCTCGCGTTCGCGCCGCGCCACCTCGGCCAGCCGCGATATGAGGATCCGCATGGCCACCGCCTTGTTCTGCAGCTGCGAGCGCTCGTTCTGGCACGCGGCCGTGATGCCGGTGGGCAGGTGTGTGATCCGCACCGCGGAGTCGGTCGTGTTGACCCCCTGCCCGCCCGGCCCCGTCGCGCGGAAGATGTCGATGCGCAGGTCCTTGGGGTCGATCTCGACGTCGTCCTCGCCCGCGTCGTCGATCAGCGGGATCACGTCGAGCGAGGCGAACGACGTGTGGCGCCGGTGCGCGGAGTCGAACGGCGACAGCCGGACCAGCCGGTGCACGCCCCGCTCGGCGGAGATCATGCCGTACGCGTTGGTGCCCTTCAGCGTGAACGTGGCGCTCTTGGTGCCGGCTTCCTCGCCGGGTAGCACCTCGTCCAGCTCGGCCTGGTAGCCCTCGCGCTCGGCCCATCGCAGGTACATGCGAAGCAGCATCTCGGTCCAGTCCTGCGAGTCGACGCCGCCGGCCCCCGCGTGCAGGCTCGCCACCGCGTCGCCGCCGTCGTACTCGCCCGAGAGCAGGTTGGCCAGCTCCACGTGCTCCAGCTCGGCCTCGAGCGCGCGGACCTTCGACGCCAGCTCGGCCGCGAGCTCCGGGTCGTCTTCGCCGGCGAGCAGCTCGTCCATGACCAGCAGGTCGTCGATCTGCTTGACGAGTCCGGCGTGGCGATCGACGACGTCGCGCAGGCGCGCGAGCTCGGTGGTCAGGCGCTGGCCGCGCGCGGGGTCGTCCCAGATCCCCGGCTGGGAGAGCTCCGCCTCCAACTCCGCGGCGCGATGCTCGCGGCCGTCGACGTCAAAGGTACTCCTTCGCGCTGGCCACCCGGGCGGCGAGCTCGTCGATGCGTTCGCGGTGCTCGCCCATCTACGGCTCCATCCCGTGGCACTTCTTGTACTTGCGGCCGGAACCGCACGGGCACGGCGCGTTGCGGGGGATCTTGTCGCCCACCGTCTCCGCGGCGCCCTGCGACCCGTTGTCGTCACCATGGTGGATCTGCACGCGCTGCGGACGCGGCCGCGGCGGTTCGTCGTGGCGCACGACCTCGATGTGCGAGACGTAGCGCACGAACTCGTCGCGGATCGTCTCCTTCATCTCCTCGAACATCGCGTACGCGTCGCGCTGGTACTCGACCAGGGGATCCTTCTGCCCGTACGCCCGCAGGCCGATGCCCTCCTGCAGGTAGTCCATCTCGTACAGGTGCGAGCGCCAGTTCGTGTCGGTGATCTGCAGCAGGACCATCCGCTCGAGCTCGCGCAGCAGCGGCTGGCCGGTGGACTCGTCGACCCCGAGCTCCTGTTCCTTCGCGTCGTAGACCTCCAGGGCGTCCGCCACGATCAGCTCCTGCACCTCGGCGGCGTCGTCCCTGCCCTCCAGGTCCGCCTTCGTCAGCCGGGTCGGGAAGACCGACGTGAGGGCCGTGAACAGCCCGTCCAGGTCCCACTCCTCCGGATAGATCTCGCGGCTCACGTACTGTCCGGCCGTCTCGAGCACGACCTCGGTGACCATCTCCACGGCTTCGTCCTTCAGGTCGAGGCCCTCGAGGATCTTGCGCCGCTCCTCGTAGATCACCTTGCGCTGGGTGTTCATGACCTCGTCGTACTTGAGCACGTTCTTGCGGATCTCGAAGTTCTGCTCCTCGACGTTCTTCTGCGCGGTCTGGATCGCGCGCGAGACCATCTTCGCGGCGATGGGCTCGTCGTCGGGCCACTTCAAGGCCCGCATGATGCGCTCGATCCGGTCGGCGGCGAACAGCCGCATCAGGTCGTCCTCGAGCGACAGGTAGAACCGGGACTCGCCCGGGTCGCCCTGGCGGCCCGACCGTCCGCGCAGCTGGTTGTCGATGCGGCGCGACTCGTGGCGTTCGGTGCCGAGCACGTACAGTCCGCCGAGCTCGACGACCTCGTCGTGCTCGGCGTCGGTCTGCGTCCTGTACTTGTCGTAGAGCGGTCGGTACTCGGCCTCGTACGCCTCGCGCTCCTCGGGCTCCATGTCGAACAGCAGGTACCGGTCGTTGTCCCAGTCGTTGGCGGCCATGTCGCGGCGAGCCAGGTACTCCGGGTTGCCACCGAGCATGATGTCGACGCCGCGGCCCGCCATGTTCGTCGCCACCGTGACGGTGCCGATCCGCCCGGCCTGGGCCACGATCTGGGCCTCTCCCTCGTGGTTCTTCGCGTTCAGCACGTGGTGCGGGACGCCGCGGCGATTGAGGTAGCCGGACAGCTTCTCCGACTTCTCGATCGAGATGGTGCCGACCAGGACCGGCTGGCCCTTCTCGTGTCGGCCGACGAGGTCTTCCACGACCGCGTTCCACTTCGCGTCTTCGCTCTTGTAGATCTCGTCCTGCTCGTCGCTGCGCACCATCGGACGGTTGGTCGGGATCTCGATGGCGGAGAGCTTGTAGACCTCCTCGAACTCGCGCGCCTGGGTGCGCGCCGTTCCGGTCATGCCGGCCAGCTTGTCGTACATGCGGAAGTAGTTCTGGATGGTGATCGTCGCGAGGGTCTGGTTCTCCTCCTTGATGCGCACGTTCTCCTTGGCCTCGATGGCCTGGTGCAGGCCCTCCGAGTACCGCCGGCCCTCCAGGATCCGGCCGGTGAACTCGTCGACGATCAGCACCTCGCCCTGGCGCACGATGTAGTCGACGTCGCGCTTGTACAGCTCCTTGGCACGGATCGCGTTCTGCAGGTGGTGCACGAGCGGCGTGTTGAACTCCTCGTACAGGTTCTCGATGCCCAGCTCGCGCTCGACCTTGTCGACGCCGTCCTCCAGGACCGAGACGGTGCGCTTCGTCTCGTCGATCTCGTAGTCGGCGTCGCGGCGCAGCCGGGGCACCAGGCGGGCGAACACCTGATACCACTTCGCCGAGTCGGCCACCATGCCGCTGATGATCAGCGGGGTGCGCGCCTCGTCGATCAGGATGGAGTCGACCTCGTCCACGATCGCGTAGTGGTGCCCGCGCTGCACCATGTCGGACAGCTGCATGGCCATGTTGTCGCGCAGGTAGTCGAAGCCGAGCTCGTTGTTGGTGCCGTAGGTGATGTCCGCGGCGTAGGAGGGGCGCCGCTGCTCGGGGCTCATGTTGGCCTGGATCAGCCCGACCGAGATGCCGAGCTTGCGGTAGATGGGGCCCATCCACTCGGAGTCGCGCTTCGCCAGGTAGTCGTTGACGGTGACCACGTGCACGCCCTTGCCGGTCAGGGCGTTGAGGTACGCCGGCATGGTCGAGACCAGCGTCTTGCCCTCGCCGGTGCGCATCTCCGCGATGTTGCCCTGGTGCAGCACGGCGGCGCCCATGACCTGGACGTCGTAGTGGCGCTGGCCGATCGCGCGGTTCGCGGCCTCTCGCACCAGCGCGAACGCCTCGGGCAGCACGTCGTCGAGAGACTCGCCGCCCTCCTGGACGCGCGCCTTCAGCTCCCCGGTTCGAACGGGGAACTCGTCGTCCGAAAGCTCCTCGACCTCGGGCTCGAACGTGTTGACCAGGGTGGCGTAGTCCTGAAGGCGGCGTGCCTTGCGGCCCTCGCCGAAGGATCCGATCTTGTCCAGCACGGGTACGTCTCCGCGTCGATTGTGAGTGGTCGCCGGAGCCTCGATTATAGGGAGGGCACTCCGACGGGAGTGGCAACGCCCGCGGACGGCCGTTCCATTCCGTCTATGCGTCGACCATCGGAAGGGAGGGGTTGAGGTGGCTGGGATCGAACTGACCCCCGAGCAGGTCAAGCTGGTTCAGGAGCCGAACTTCGGCGCGCTGGCGACCGTCATGCCCGACGGCTCGCCGCAAGTCACGATCCTGTGGGTCGATTACCGCGACGGCCTGATCTGGGTGAACACGCAGCAGGGGCGTGCGAAGCCGCGGAACATGGACCGGGATCCGCGCGTGGCGCTCACGATCTGGGACCGCGACGACCCGTACGAGCGGATGCACGTGCGCGGGCGCGTCGTCGAAACCACGACCGAGGGGGCGGCGGACCACATCCGGTGGTTGAACAACAAGTACCACGGCAACGACAACTATCCGTTGGCGCCTGACGCCGTCCGCGTGATCTACAAGATCGAACCGGAGCACGTGACGAGCTAGCTCGAACGACCCCGGGATGACCGCCTCCCCGAGCCTCGCCGGCTCAGGTGATCTCCAGCAGCTTCTCCCGTACGGCGTAGACGACCGCCTCCATCCGCGAGTGCAGGTGCAGCTTCTCCAGGATGTTGCGGACGTGGTTCTTGACCGTGTTCTCCGAGATGAACAGCCGCTTGGCGATGTCCTTGTTGCCGAGGCCCTCCGCCACGAGCTTGAGCACCTGCATCTCCCGGTCGGTCAGCCGCGGCGCCGGCAGCGGGGCCCGGTCGGGCTCGTGCTCGCCGCGGCGCGACATCGCGGCGAACTCGTTCAGCAGCTTCGAGGCCATGGTCGGCGAGATGCGGGACTGGCCGGCCGCCACGGATCGGACCGCCTCGGCGACCTCTTCGATCGAGACCTCCTTCAGCAGGTAGCCGGACGCCCCGGCCTTGATGGCCTCGAACAGGTCCGCTTCGTCGTCGGAGATCGTGAGCATGAGGATCTTCACGTGCGGCAGCTGGTCCTTGAGCTCCGCGGTGGCCTCGATCCCGGAGCGTCTCGGCATCCGCACGTCCATCAACACGACGTCGGGCATCAGCTCCTGCGCGCGCTCGACGGCCTCGTGGCCGTCGGCGGCCTCGCCGACGACGTCGATGTCGGGCTCCTGGTTGAGGACGAGTTGCAGGCCGCGGCGGAACAGCGCGTGATCGTCGACGACGAGGACGCGCAGCGCCTCCTTCTGTTGCCGCCTCCCGGACGGCCAGTCCTGCGTCACCGACGCGACCTCCTGCACGGCGGCCTCTGGGCTATTCCGGCGCCGGCCCGTGCGAGCCAGCCCCGGATTGTAGACCACCGTGCTTCGCGGGGGGCCGAGTGGCCTTCTTTCCCCGGTAGGTCGCGATCTGGCGGCGGATCCGCTCGACCACCTGATCCAGGGACGAGTCGACGTCGGGGCCACCCCCTTCGGCGCGAAACGTCCGGCGCGCCGTCACGGCGGCGACCTGAACGCGGTACCTGGACCCGACGCGAGGATTGGGTTCGCCGAGGACCTCGACCTCCACGCGGAGCACGTCGGGGCGGGGGCGGCGTTCGAGCTTCGCCAGCTTCGTCGTGACGGCGTGCCGCATGGCTTCGGTCAGCCGGATTCCGCGACCCTTCACGACGACGTCCACGTGCCGCCTCCCCAGGCCGTGCCGCCTCCCCTCGCCGCATCATAGCAACGGGCCGGAAGCGGCCCGTCGAGCGAGCGCGCCGCGGCCAGCAGACCGACGCGGCGCGCGCCGGCCGCGCGTAGGACCGCCGCACATTCGGCAGCGGTCGCTCCGGTCGTGAGCACGTCGTCGACGAGCACGACCGTGGACGGGATCTCGCCATGCGCGCGGAACGCGCCGGCCAGCGCGCGGCGGCGCTCCGCTCCGGATCGCCGCGCCTGGGGCGCGGTCTCACGGGCGCGTCGCAGCAGCCTCCGCGCCGGCAGCCCTGTGAGGCGTCCGACGCCCAGGGCCAGCTCTCGCGCCTGGTCGTAGCCCCGGGCGCGTCGTCGGCGGCGGCCCAGCGGCACCCACGCGAGGGTGGGCGCGTCCCCGTCTGGCGAGGCGGCCAGGGCGCGGGCCATGGCCGGGGCGAACGCCTCCGACACGCTTCGCAGGCCGGCGAACTTCATCCGCATGAGCGCGCGCCGAACCGGCCCTTCGTAGAGGAAGGGCGCCCGGCACCAATCCAGGGCGGCCGGCGGGCAGTCCGCGCAGCGTTCGACCTCCCACTCCCACGGCCGCCCGCACCGGCGGCACCCGGGGCCGCCGAGGCCGAGGTGGACCGTCGCGGCCGCGCACGCGGCGCACACCGGCCAGCCGCCGGCGGAGCACGCGACGCAGCGCGGGGGGAACACCAGGTCCCACACCGCCCGCACGACCGCCGCACCCTACCCGGCGGGTGCGACACTCGGCGACGCGAACTCGGGGAGCTCAGGTGAGCGCGACGTCGATCGGCTTGGCCTCGCCCTGTCCCGGCGAGCGAAGCGTGAGCCGGAGATTCTGCGCGGCCTTCGGAACCGGGTAGAACGTGGCCCGGCGCTCGTCGCCCGTCGCGTCGCGTCCGGTCTCGGCCGGCACCGGCGGCAGCGCCCGGCCGTCGGCGGACAGCGTCGCCTCGGTGCGCGGCGGCGGAGCGGGCTGGTCCGCGTCGTCGGATCCCGGCGCGGGCGCGGCGGCGTGCGGCTCGTGCCAGACGACGATCGTGCGGTCGGCCTTCATCTCGATGCGGTCCACCTGGCACTCGCGCCCCGCGACGTTCGATGCGGCATCGACCTTCACCGTGCCCGTGCGCACCTCGACGCGTGGCCAGGGGATGGAGAACGCGCGGCCCTGGTTGACGAACGACCTGCCGCCGTCGACCTGAATCTCCGAACGCACCACGTACCACCCAGGCTCCAGGTCGGAGATCGGTGCCTCGAACGGCAGGAACAGGTCTCGCGCCGGCGCCACGTTCACGATCAGGTCGCCGAACGGCACGGGCTTGGCCGCCTCGTCCGGCAGGCGCACGATGTCCGCCGACGCAAGCCGGACGTGGTGCGGGTACGAGTCCGCTCCTCGCAGGACCAGCGCCCCCTTGATGGTCGCGGGGAACCGGTCGAAGCGGGTCTGGACCGCCACCGGCGCCGCCGGGTCGGCCTCCGCCGTCACGGCATCGCTCCGGCGCCCGGAGTCACCCCTGCGCCTCCAGGCGGCGCAGGCTCGTGCGGTACGGCGCGCGGGCCACGCCGCGATCGGTGATGATCGCCGCGATCAGGCGTGCCGGCGTGACGTCGAACGCGGGGTTGGCCGCGCGGGTGCCCCGCGGCGCGATCGCCATCCCCATCGGCGCAACGACCTCCTTCGCGTTGCGTTCCTCGATCACGATGTCCTTGCCGGTGCGCGTGTCGGGGTCCACCGTCGACAGGGGCGCCGCCACGTAGAACGGCACGCCGTGGTGGCGCGCCAGCACGGCGAGCGAGTACGTGCCGATCTTGTTCGCGACGTCGCCGTTGGCGGCGATCCGGTCGGCCCCGACGACGATCATGTCCACGAGGCCGCGGGACATCAGCGAGCCCGCCGCCGAGTCCGCGACGAGCGTCATCGGCACGCCGAGCTTCCCGAGCTCCCACGCGGTGAGCCGGGCGCCCTGCAGGACCGGCCGGGTCTCGTCCACCCACACATGGATCTTCTTGCCGGCACGGTGTGCTGCGGTGATGACCGACTGGGCGGTCCCCGCCCCGCCGGTGGCCAGGGCGCCGGTGTTGCAGTGATGGAGCACGTTCGCCCCCTGCGGCACCAGCTCGCGGCCGAACAGCCCGATCGCGCGGCAGGACTCGCGGTCCTCGCGGGCGATCGCCATCGCCTCGGCGACGGCCGCGCGGCGCACCGACTC
The DNA here is from genome assembly GCA_036406615.1 of Actinomycetota bacterium. Lineage (GTDB taxonomy): Bacteria > Actinomycetota > UBA4738 > UBA4738 > UBA4738 > DASXAQ01. Next base: position 15,852 of record DASXAQ010000069.1, read on the forward strand.
CACGGTCGCGGGCCGGCTCCTGCGCTCGGCGGCCGTCCGCGTCGTCTCCAGCACGCGCTCGACGGCCCATCGGACGTTGACCGCGGTCGGGCGGCTACGGATCAGGAGATCGCCGGCCTTGTCGAGGTCACGCTGCAGCTGCGCCACCGACCGCGCCTTCGAGCCGGTCGCGGCGATGGCCATGCCGTAGCCCGCGACGATGCCGAGCAGGGGCGCGCCCCGGACAGCCAGCGAGCGGATCGCGTCGGCGACCTGCGCAGGCGTTCGGCACACGAACGAGCGCTCGGCTCCCGGCAGGCGGGTCTGGTCGAGGACGCGGATCCGATCCCCGAGCCACTCGACGGGCTGCACCGACGCGGCGGCCACGCCCGCCCTCCTCAGGTCCCCTGCTCCCACGACGACAGGTAGTGCTCCTGCTCCGCCGTCAGCTCGTCCACGACGACGCCCATCGAGGCGAGCTTCAGCCGCGCCACGTCGGCGTCGATGTGCTCGGGCACTCCGTAGACCTTGGGCTGCAGGTCGTCCGCCGCGACGACCCACTCCACCGAGAGCGCCTGGTTCGCGAACGACATGTCCATGACGGAGGCGGGGTGTCCTTCGGCGGCCGCCAGGTTCACGAGCCGGCCCTCGGCAAGCAGGCTGATGCGCCGGCCGTCCGGCATCCGGTACTCGTCCACGAACTCGCGAACCCGGCGGGCTTGGGACGCCATCGAGGCCAGCGCCACCTTGTCGATCTCGACGTCGAAGTGCCCGGAGTTGGCCAGCACGGCGCCGTCCTTCATCGCCTCGAAGTGCTCGCTTCGCAGCACCCCCGTGTCGCCGGTGACCGTGACGAACACGTCGCCCTGCCGCGCCGCCTCCAACATGGGCATCACCTCGAAGCCCTCCATGACCGCCTCGAGCGCGGCAAGGGGGGCGACCTCGCACACGATCACGCGCGCCCCGAGGCCGCGCGCACGCGAGGCGACGCCTCGACCGCACATCCCGTAGCCGCACACGACGACCGTGCGCCCGGCCAGCAGCAGGTTCGTCGCACGCACGATGCCGTCGATCGTCGACTGGCCGGTCCCGAAGCGGTTGTCGAACAGGTGCTTCGTGTTCGCGTCGTTGACGGCGACGATCGGGTAGGCGAGGACGCCGTTTCGCTCCATCGCCCGCAGGCGGATCACGCCGGTCGTCGTCTCCTCGGTGCCGCCGCGGATCTCGGCCAGCTGCGCCGGGCGCTCCTTGTGCAGCATCGTGACCAGGTCGCACCCGTCATCCATCGTCAGCTGCGGGTGACGGTCCAGCACCGCTCCCAGGTGCGAGTAGTACGACTCGTTGTCCTCGCCCTTGATGGCGAACACATCGACGCCGTCCATCTCGCACAGCGCCGCCGCGGTGTCGTCCTGCGTGGACAGCGGGTTCGACGCGCACAGCGCCACCTCCGCGCCTCCCGCCACCAGCGTGCGGACCAGGTTCGCCGTCTCGGTCGTGACGTGCAGGCACGCCCCGATGCGAAGGCCGTCCAGCGGGCGTTCCCGCTCGAACCGGTCCCGGATCAACCCCAGGACGCGCATCTCCTGGTCGGCCCACTCGATGCGCGAGCGCCCCTGTTCGGCAAGCGCGATGTCCTTCACGTCGCAATCCACGGTTCCTCCTCGATTTCCTCGGCCGCTCACTTCGCGTCGAGCGGCCCGATCTCCGTCAGCACGTTCTTCAGGATGGCACGAAGGCCTTCCGCGGCACCGGCCGCCGCCGTCAGGACCTCTTCGTGCGTCACGTCGGCCCCGGCGACGTCGGTGATGCACGAGATGCCCAGCACGCGAAGGCCGAGCGCCACCGCGGCCACGGCCTCCGGCACCGTCGACATCCCCACGGCGTCGGCCCCCAAGCGCGCCAGCGCCTCGGTCTCCGCCGGGGTCTCGTACGACGGCCCCGAAACGGCGGCGTAGACGCCATCCAACAGCGGGACGCCCGCGCGGCCCGCAGCCGAGCGCGCGGCCTCCAGCAGCAGGTGATCGTACACGTGTGCAAGGCCGACGAACGCCGGCTGACCGTCGGGGAAGCGCCATCCCGCCAGTGGGTTGGCCCCCATCTGGTTGAGGTGGTCGGTGATCAGCATCAGGTCCCCGGCCCGCATCGTCGCGCGCAGGCCGCCGGACGCGTTCGTCAGCACCAGCACGCCGGCTCCGAGCGCCGCCGCCAGCCTGGGGATCAGCGTGGTCGAACCGATGCCGTGGCCCTCGTACAGGTGGACGCGTCCGGCGAACACGGCGCCCGGTACGCCGTACAACGTCCCAAGGATCAGGCGGCCCGCGTGCCCGGGCACGGTGGACGCCGGGAACCCGGGCAACGAGGTGAACACGAACTCCGTCTCCGGCTCCACGTCCCCCATCAGCGCGTCGCCCAGTCCCGAGCCGAGCACGACGGCGACGCGAGGGCGGATCGACGTTCGCTCGCGCACGAGGGCCTCCGCCTGTTCGGCGAGGGTGTCGGGGGGGCTCGGGCGACGAACCGGTTCGGGCGTCGGGGTCATGTCCGAAGGAGATCCTTCAGCCCGGACAGCACCGGGATCGGGCTGGGGTCGGTGCCGCGAAGGATCGCGACGTACGCGCTCACGAAGTCGCCGAGCAGGATCAACGTGAACAGCCGCGCGAGGTCCGAGTCCACGGCATCGTCCGCCCACACCTGGCGCGACTCCAGGCCCGCGTCCTTGATCGCGGCGAGCGTTGCCTCGACGCGGTCGCCGATGCGCGGCGGTTCGCCGGCATGGCGAAGGACTACCAGTGCGAAGGGGCCGCCGGTCCCGCGAGACCAGCCCTCGATCTCGTTGTGATCGAGCTCGGGGAGCCACGACGCGAACGCCGGAATCTTCGCGTTCTCGTTCATCTGCGTCTTCCAGCGCGCCGCCGCGGTCTCGGCCGGGCCCTCCGAGCCCCACACGACGGGGGTGCGTTCCCCCAGCCACCGGGCCAGGTCCTTGGCCTCGTTCACCGCCAGGCGACGCCCGGGCCCCAGACGCTCGGCCAGCGCATCGACTGCCGCCGCGGCCTCGCCAACCTCCCTGGACGGGGAGGGGAGCAATCCAATCGCCTCCAGGACGCCGAGCGGCGCGGCGCCGAGGAACCCCAGCGCCTGCCGCGGCATCGGCGCCTCCACGTCGACGCCCACGCGCGCGGCGCCGTCGCGGCGCGCGAGCGCTTCGAGCCGGCCGCCGCGGCTGATCGCCACCATGCGGCACCCGCGCTCGGCGGCGCTGGCGTACGCCGACACCGTCTCCTCCGTGTCGCCGGAGAAGGAGACGGCGAGCACGAGCGTGTCGGGCCCACACGCCGCGGGCACGTCGTAGCCCTTGCACACCAGCACCGGAAGCGGCAGGCGCGGCGCCATCAGGACGCGCAGCACGTCTCCCGCCACGCCCGAGCCGCCCATGCCGCACACCACGATGGATCGAATCCCGTCCCCGGAGGGCAACCCCGCCGCCCCCACGCCCGCCGCGTACCCGGCGCGCAGCTGCGCGCCGAGCGAAGCGATGTGATCGAGCATGTGTCCCGGGTCGGCGACGGAGACCGCGGTCAGATCGTCGATGTCGGTCATGGGGCCGGCGCGAACGCCGACGTCCTCTCGGCGCCCCGTGCCGAACGGCGCCTCACGGTCGTTCGGCTTCGTCCACGAGCATCACGGGGATGCCGTCGCGCACGGGGTATCGAAGCCCGCACGACGTGCACACGATCAGCTCGCGATCTCCCTCCTGGCGAAGCTCCACGTTCCCCCGGCAGCTCGGGCACGCCAGGATCTGCATCAGCTCCTCGTCGACCGGCACGTTCGCCTCCTCGGTTCCTCGTCGTCCAGTTCGTTGACGCTCTGCTCGTGCGAGCCTACGCGCCGCCGCGGATGCGCGACAGCACCTCGGACGTCTTGTCCTGCAGCAACTCCGGGGTTCGGGCCTCGACGTTCAGCCGCAGCAGCGGCTCGGTGTTCGAGGCGCGGACGTTGAACCACCAGTCCTCGTACTCCACCGTCAGCCCGTCCAGCCGATCCTGTCGGCCGTCGCCGTACGCGGCCGCGAGCGTATCGATCGTCCCCTGCTGGTCGTGCACCTCCGAGTTGATCTCGCCCGACGCGGCGTAGCGGCGAAACGGCGCGAGCAGCTCCGACAGCGGGACGTCGGCCTTCGACAGCTGGTCCAGCACGACCATCGACGCGACCAGACCGGAGTCCGCGCGATAGTGGTCGCGGAAGTAGTAGTGACCGGAGTGCTCGCCGCCGAACACGGCGCCGGTATCGGCCATCACCTGCTTGATGAACGAATGCCCGACGCGCGTGCGAACGGGGATGCCCCCGTTTTCCCGGATCACCTCCGGCACCGTCCACGAACAGATCAGGTTGTAGACGATCTGGGATCCCGGGAACCGTTCCAGCATCGCCTGCGCAACGAGCGCCGTGACGATCGAGCCGCTCACGTCCTGCGCCTGCTCGTCGACCAGGAACACGCGGTCGGCATCGCCGTCGAAGGCCAGCCCGACGTCCGCATGATGCTCGAGCACCGTCCGGCGAAGGTCGGCCTGGTTCTCCGGCTGGATCGGGTCGGCCGGATGGTTCGGGAACGTGCCGTCGAGGTCCATGTACAGCGGCACGAGCGTCGCGGGCAGCCGGTCGAACAGGGACGGCACGACCAGCCCGGCCATCCCGTTGGCCGCGTCGGCGGCGACGGTGAGCGGCCGGAACGTCTCCAGATCGACGAACGACAGCAGGTGGTCCAGGTAGTCGGGGCGCATGTCGCGGTGCTCGACGCCCCCGGAGCCGCCCGCGCGCGCGCCGTTCGCCTCGGCGGCCAGGCCGCGGATCTCGGCCAGCCCCGTGTCCTGGCCGACCGGCGCCGCGCCGGCGCGGCACAGCTTCAGGCCGTTGTACGACGGCGGGTTGTGACTGGCGGTGAACATCGCGCCCGGCAGCGAGAGCCGCCCCGACGCGAAGTACACCATGTCGGTGGTCGCCAGATCGATGTCGACGACGCCGACGCCCTCGTCGGTGAGGCCGCGAGTGAACGCCTCCGCCAGCGCCGGCGACGAGAGCCGGCAGTCGCGTCCGAGCACGACGCGCTCGGCGCCCGACCACGGCCCGAAGGCGCGCCCGATACGGTACGCCGCGTCCTCGTCGAACTCGTCGGGATAGATGCCGCGGACGTCGTACGCCTTGAAGATGACGTCCAGGTCGACCATGGCGCGGATTCTAGTCGACCCAACATGAAGGCCCCTCCGGGGGGCTCGAGGCCCGCCCCGGAGGGGCCGGTGCTACATCTCTGTGCGCGTCAGCGCTTGCCCACGAGTCCCAGCAGGGAGCCGAGCGGAACGAGCTCGCCGTCGCGAGACCACCACCGTCGTTCACACGTGTGGCACGTGGTGAACTCCATCGGGGCGTCGTCGACGGTCAGGGTGACCGTCAGCAGTTCCTGCGTACCGCAGGCAGGGCACTTCGGCGCATGGCTACGAGGCCGCGTCATCATGCCTGTAGGTTCGGCATCCCGCTCGGGGTTCCCCGATAGTCCACCTGCGGGGTTTTCGGCTAACCCGAAGGTCATCCCCCGATCGGCCGTTGGGGGGACATCGCTCGAACCCCTCCGCTCGGGGCGGGCCGGGTCCGAATGCCGCCCGGCGACCGCCACGCGGCCCTCGGCCGCCCGGTCCCGCTCAGGGCGCCGGGCGAGGCGCCGGGATGGGGAGGCCGACCGTCGCGGCGTATCCGGCGCCGGCGCCCGAGGTCGCGAAGCCGCCGGCCACGATGCCGCCTCCGGCGGCCGTGGCCACCGCCGCGACCGGGACGGTGCCGGCCACGCTCACGGGCACCAGCGCCTCGCGCCCGGCCGGCACGTCGATGACGCCGAACGACGACAGCACCTCGCCGGACTCGCCAAGCAGGCGGATGCGCACGCGCGCCGCCTTCGACCCCGGGTTCAGCAGCACGATCGTCGAGGAGCCGCCCGAGTCCGGCACGCTCGGCGGGACGAGCCACGACATCGCGGTGTCGCTGGCGCCGGTGATCGCCGCCGCGTCCCCGGTGGGCCCCGTCACCTGGAACGCCGCGCCGACCGTCGCGTGGCCGCGAGCCTTCAGGATGATGCCGCCGCCGAGGGTCCCGACGGCCGGGATGGTCACCGCCCGGTTGCCGGTGAGCGTCGTGCCGGCGGAGGGGCCGAGCGTCGCCAGGTCCCCCTGCGCGACCGTGGTGCCGGACAGGACGGCGGGCTGCGATCCGGGGTTCACGACCACGAGGCCGGCCGGCGACCCGTATCCGCCGGCGGGGATGTACCAGCGCGACGCGGGCGCCGGGAGGCCGGCCGCGGCACGCGCCGCTCCCGACGACACGACGAGGCTCCCCGCGACGACCCGCCCGAGCTGCGACACGACCTGTGCCGTCACCGTGCGCTCCCCCGGCCCCTCGAGGACGTAGCGGTCGATCTCGATGGCCTCGGACCGACCGGGGCCCAGCACCTCCGGCGTGAGCGACCCCGGGTGGATGCTTCGGCGTTCGGTTCGAAGCGTCACGCTGAACTCCGCCGGCACGCCGAACGGATTCATGACGACCAGGTACGCCGTCTCGCCCTTGCCGGTGGACTCGTCGGGCATGAGCCACGTCGGATGCGGCGCGTCGACGCAGCGGGCGGCCGCCACCGCGGAGCCGGGCGACTCCACGACCGATCCCGCGCCCACCCACGCTCCGAAGTACTCCACTTCCGTCGTCGAGCCGCGATCGGAGGCGTCCACGGGCCGGTACAGCTGCGCGCCGGGGGCCACGGTGAACGTTCTCGGCGTTCCCGGGCCCTGCGAGCCGAAGGAGGTCACGCGGACGCTCGCGGGAGCGCCGCCGGGGTTGGTGATCGACACCCACCCGTGCCAACCGGGCCCGCCACCATGTGGGCAGAACCAGGCGCCGGAGAACGGGCCGGCCGGCGCCGACGACGCCGGCCGGGCCCCCACGCGATCGAGGGCGACGCCGGAGGCGATGACGGCCAGCGCGAGCAGGACGACGGCCACCGCGCGTCCGCGCACGCGCGGTGCGCGACGGCCCTCGCCCGCATCCGCCGGCGGCGGCATCGCGTCAGACATCGCGCACCGGCCTTCTCGTGATCCACAGCGCCCACGCCCACAGCAGCGCGAGCGCCACGATCTCGATCGTTCGGATCCACTGTCCCGTGAACACGACCTCGAACGGGCCCACGCCGCGCTGCGGCAGGAACCCGACCGTCCAGCCGAACGCGTCGGTCGGAGATGGAGCCGGGCCGCCGGCCGCGGGCCTCAGCCGCCACCACCCATCGAACTGCTGCGACAGCGTCACCAGCGAACCGTTCGGCGCCGCCGGGCCCCGGTAGGTTCGACCGCCGCCTTCGAGCGGGACGGCTCCCTGCGGCGACACCATGGCGCGATCGAGACCGCTGCCGCTGCGGGCCGCTCGCGCCCACGTCGGCCCCGCCACGATCGCGGTGCCCACCGTCGCGTCGTCTCGGTAGACGTCCAGCCCGCCCGCCGGCACCACGACCAGGTCGACCTGGCGATGCAGCGTGTCCGAGACGGCCGCCGGAAGGTCGCCGGGCCCGGCCACGATGAAGCGGACGCCGAACGGCGCCAGCAGCGCGCCGCCGTGGGTCGTCGATCCGCTCAGCAACTCCTCAAGCGCGTGTCGCAGCGCGTCGTACCCCGGCCCGGCGGCCGGCCGGCCGTAGTCCAACGCGGATGCGCCGCCGGGACCGGCGGAGATCGCGTACCGGATCGAGCTCGCACCCGACAGGGCCACGTCCTGCACGGGTCCGCCCGGCGCGACGAGCGGCGCCCCGGACCGGCGCCCGACGAACAGCACACGCGAAGGCGGCCCCGGCGCCTGCTGCACCAGCGCGTAGGCGGCCGGCACGTTGCCCTGGCCGATCGACCATGCGCCGACCGCCGCCTGCCCCGCCTGCGCGACGAGACCGACGCCCAGGATCAGCGCCAGCACGGCGGCGCTCACCTGCCGGTAGCCGAAGGTGGCGGTGGCGACGCCGCGCGCGAGCGAGGCGATGCCGAGCCCGACGAGCAGCGCGTAGCAGAACGCCGCCACCGCGAGGAAGGCCGGCGCGTTCGTCAATCCGAGCGGGAGCCAGCCCTGCGCCGACGCCCACGCCAGATAGATGGAGAGCACCGCGGCCACGGCGGCGCGCGCCCCGAGCCGGCGCGCCGGCGCCGCGAGCAGGACCAGACAGAGCGCCGCGGCGAGCGGCAGGTACAGGGCCATCGGCCACGCGCCCGGCGCCGACCCCAGGGCAAGGCGAAGCACCCAGAAGAAGGGCGCCGGCCCCGCGGCGGAGGCAAGGCCGCGGCCGCCCGCGGTGGCGAGCTCGAGCGCCAGTGGGAACAGCAGCAGGCCGGCACCGATGACCATCGCCACGATCCGCGCGGTCCCCTGGCCGCGGCGCGCCGCGGGCGGGGGCACAACGAGGGTCGCAAGGACCAGGACCCCGGCGGCCAGCAGCACTCCCGGCGAGAACGAGGCGAGCACCGCGAACCCGATCGCGGCGCCGACGAACCACCGCCGCGACCGCCGGACGTCGGCGGGCGTGTAGCTGCGCCACAGCCGGGTCGTCAGCCACGGCAGCCCCGCCAGCACGACCAGGTCCGGGATGCGCCCGAGCGACAGCGACCACAGGACGACGGAGGACAGCGCATAGCACGACGCGGCCACCACCGACGGGACCGGCGCCTCCGTCCACGACCGCACGGCGCGGTAGCACCCCACGCCGGCGGCGGCGGGCAGCACCAGCAGCAGGATCTTCTGGAGCAGCGCCGGACTGCCGAACGCCAGGGCGCTGCCCAGCCCCAGCAGCCCGAGCGACGGGCTCGCGGCCTGCGTCCCGCCCAGGCCCGTGGAGCGAAGGCCCGAGGCGAGCGCGTCGAAGAACCCGCCCGGGGACGAGGGGAACGCGGCGAGCGCGCCGCCCGACAGCGGCGACGCGCCGGCCAGGTGGCGGTACGCGATCGCGGCGAGGATGGCGAAGGCGGCCCACGCCACCAGGACCGGATGCGAGGCGGCGAACCGTGCGGCGTGCACGCGGGCGGCAACCGGCGGCGCGTCGGGATCGGCGGGGGCCTCGGTCCGCAGGAAGGGCCCCGCGGCCACCGCCCAGCGCCGCAGCCGGACATCGGCCGGCGCCATCAACTGGTTCACCCGGTGATCGCGCGTTCGCCGTTCGCGCTGGACCCGACGTCGGCGGCGCAGCGTTCCCGGCAGGTGCCGGACGCTCCAGCCGAGCGCCGCCACCATCTGGTACGCGTCCTCGAAGCGGCGCGTCAGCAACAGAAAGACGGTGCGGACGACGTACTGCACCAGCCATACCGGCAGGGTCCACGCGAGCGACACCAGCCGGTAGTTCTTCAGCGCGCTGCTCAGCGCGGCGCGCTCGCGCTCGTAGCGAAGCCGGCCCGGCGGCTGCTCGCCCGGACGCTCCCCTCGCAGGCCGGCCTCCCGATGAAGCGCGACGGCGTCGGGCGTCATGAGGACGCGCATGCCGGCGATGCGCGTACGCCAGCCGAAGTCGAGATCCGCGAACCGAGGCATGACCCGTTCGTCGAGGAGGTCCACGTGGTCCAGGACCCGGCGCGACACCAGCATCGCGCATGACGAGACGGCGAGCACGTCGCGCACGGCGTCGTACTGCCCCTGGTCGATCTCGCCGGCCTCCAGCGGCGAGTAGCGATACCCGAACCGATCGACGGAGAGCCCGACCTCGAGCAGCTCTCGCGGACGCTCGGGGTCGAGCACCTTCGGTCCGACGACGCCGACATCCTCCATGCGACGCGCGGCGGCGACCAGGTTGCTCACCGCGTCGGGCGCCAGCACCGTGTCGTCGTGCAGCACCAGGACGAAGTCCGCGCGCTCGCTCGCCGAATGGCCCAGCGCCTCGGCGGTCGCTCCCGACAGCCCGCGGTCCTCGGCGAGCTTCGCGACGCGCTCGGGGCCGAGCGTCGATTCGAGCATTCGCACCGACTCGTCGCTGGAGGCGTTGTCCACGGCCAGCACCCCGAGGCGCGGGTAGTCCTGCCGCGACAGCGAGATGAGGCACTGCTTCAGCCATTGCTCGCCGTTTCGGCAGACGAGAACCACCAGGACGGCGGGAGCGGTGGAGCGACCGCCGGACACAGGCTGGTCGAGGGATCGAGCTTCGGCGTGGGTCATGCGCGACAAAAGGAAGGCAGATGGGGAAGCGGCGCCGAGCATAGCACGGCCGCTCGTCGGATCAGCCGCACGCATCGGGCGGGTGATCCACCCGAAAACGCAAGGAAGGGGGGCCCTCGCCCCCCTTCCAAAGGACTCCGTGATGCGATGGTGCTACTTCCGCTTCGCGGTGGTCCTGCGTCTGGCGGTCGACTTGCGTGCCGTCGACTTGCGTGCCGTCGACTTGCGAGCTGTCGACCTCTTGGCAGTGGATTTCTTGGCCGCCGGGCGACGAGTCGTCCGCTTGGCCGTGCTCTTCCTGGCCGCGGTCTTTCTCTTCGCGGTGGTCTTCTTGGCCGCCGGGCGACGAGTCGTCCGCTTGGCCGTGCTCTTCTTGGCCGCCGTCTTCCTCTTGGCCGTCTTTCTCGCTGGCATCTGGTTCACCTCCTTCCGTCGCGTGTCAGGACGCCATGCGCTTCAGGCGTCGCCGCTCCCGTTCGCTCATGCCGCCCCACACGCCGTACCGCTCGTCGCGGCGCAAGGCGTAGTTGAGGCATTCGATCCGGACGGGACAATCCGCGCAGATGCGCTTCGCCTCGCGGGAGGACCCGCCCTTCTCGGGGAAGAAGACCTCCGGGTCGTGTTCCCGACATCTCGCGCGTTCTTGCCATGGAATGAAGTGGTGCACCGTCCCTCCCCCGAATTACATTCTTGTAATTCTGAAGGAGTCGCGCAGCGCTTGGCAAGTCCGAGGGGACTTTTTTTTCGGCGGTCCCAAGAGCGCCGATTTGCCTGTTCACACGCAAATCGTGGCGTGCCGAAGGCGCGTGCGCAAGGACTTTCGACAGAAAACTTTGCGGTCAAGCAGCCTGACGAGTTTCGTCAGGAAGACTGACGAGATGTGACGATCTCGGCGGTTGTCGACGAATTCTCCGGCCGCGACGCACGCGCGCGATCCTCGACGCGTCCATACAACGTGGTTCGCTCCGCCGGCGTGCGACCGATGTCGAGGATCGCGTCGACGAACTCCTGCGGCTCCTTGCGGATCCCCCACTCGGCCCCCGCCATGCGCGAGATGGTCTCCTCCATCAGGGTTCCGCCGAAGTCGTTGGCTCCGCCGCGCAGGATCGCCTTGCAGTACTCCATTCCCATTTTGACCCAGCTGACCTGCACGTTTGCGATCCGCCCATCCAGCATCACCCGGGCCACGGCGTGCATGCGCCGGTTGTCATCGAGCGAGGGGCCGGGCCGCGCCTTGCCCGCGAGGTAGATGGGCGCGTTCTGATAGACGAACGGCAGCGGCACGAACTCCGTGAAGCCGCCGGTGTCGTCCTGGATGCGGCGAAGCCGCCGGATGTGCGCCACCCAGTGCGGTGGCGCGTCGACGTGGCCGTACATGATCGTGGACGACGACGGCGTGCCGACCGCGTGGGCGGTGCGCACGATCTCCTCCCACGTGTCGGCCGGGAGCTTGCCTCGCGTCAGCACCCACCGGACCTCGTCGTCCAGGATCTCCGCCGCGGTGCCCGGCATGCTGCCCTGGCCACGGCGGCGGCATTCCTCGAGGAACTCGCGAAACGAGATCCCGAGCCTCGCGGAGCCGTTCAGGACCTCCATGGGGCTGAAGGCGTGGATGTGCATCCCGGGGACGCGCTCGCGGATCGCGTCGAGGATCGAGAAGTAGAACTCGCCGGGCAGGCTCGGGTGCAGTCCGCCCTGGACGCACACCTCTGTCGCGCCGTAACCCCACGCCTCCTCCGCGCGGTCGGCCACCTCGTCCAGCGACAGGGTGTAGGACTCGGGGTCGACCTCGCGCTGCGCGAACGCGCAGAAGCGGCACCCCGTGTAACAGACGTTGGTGAAGTTGATGTTCCGGTTGACCACGTAGGTCACGTCGTCCCCCACCGCCCGGCGGCGAAGCTCGTCCGCGGTGTCGCACAGGGCCTCCAGGGCGTCGCCTTCGGCCTCGAACAGCGCCAGCGCCTCGGCGTCGGTGAGCTCGCCGCCCCGGCCGGCGGACGCCTTGGCCAGGGCCGCCCGGACGTCAGCGGCCAGCCGTTCGGGAGCGCGGTCCCGCCGCTGCCAGTCGCGGGTGACCTCGATGGCCTCGAAGCTGCCGTACACCTCGGCCGCATCCTCGCGAAGGCCGGCCGCGGGTCCCTTCGTGAACGTGAGCGCGATCTCGCGCGGCTTCCATCGAACGGGGGGGTCCTGCCACGGCACCGGCTCGGGCACCCGGTCCCCCGCGAGCCCGTCGGGCCCCATCAGCCGGCGGACCGGCTCCTGCATCTTGCCGGCGAGCCACGGGTCTGGGCGAAGCGCGAAGCGCGGGTAGATCGTCAGGCGTTGGCGGAGCTCGAACCCCTTCTCGTGGGTTCGCCGCTCCAGGTCGGCCAGGCGGGGCCACGCCTTCTCCGGGTTGACGTGGTCGGGCGTCACCGGCGAGACGCCGCCCCAGTCGTTGATGCCCGCGTCCAGCAGCGCCGGGTAGTCGTCGTCGGACAGGTTGGGCGGCGCCTGCACGCCGGCGTGGGGGCCGAACAGCACGCGGGCGACGGCGATCGTCGCCAGGTACTCCCCGGCGCCGGGCTCGGGCGACCGGTGCATCGCGGTGCCGGGCTTCGCCCGGAAGTTCTGGACGATCACCTCCTGCACGTGGCCGTACTTGCGATGCAGCTCGCGGATCGCGAGCAGGGACTCCGCTCGCTCGTGAAGCGTCTCGCCGATCCCGACCAGGATTCCCGTCGTGAACGGGATCGACAGCCGGCCCGCGTCCTCGATCGTGCGGAGGCGAACGGCCGGCAGCTTGTCCGGCGAGCCGAAGTGCGGGCCACCCCTGTCCGACAGTCGGGCCGACGACGTCTCGAGCATCAGCCCCATCGAGGCGCTCACGTGCTTCAGCCGCGCCATGTCCTCCCAGCTCATGACCCCGGGGTTCAGGTGCGGCAGCAGGCCCGTCTCTTCGATCACGCGGATCGCCACCGCGCGCACGTAGTCGAGCGTCGAGTGGTACCCGCGGTCCTCGAGCCAGCGCCGCGCCTGCGGGTACCGGTCCTCCGGCCGGTCGCCGAGGGTGAACAGCGCCTCGCGGCACCCGCGGGCGCGACCGGCCTCGGCGATCGCGACGACCTCCTCCGGCGTGAGGTACGGCGCGTCGAGCTTCGCGGGCGGCTTGGCGAATGTGCAGTAGTGGCAGTGGTCGCGACACAGCATCGTCAGGGGGACGAACACCTTGCGCGAGTACGTGATCGTGCGGCCGTGCCCGAGGTCGCGCAGCCCCGATGCGATCGCGAGCAGTTCGGCCAGTGCGTCGCCCCGCGCCGACAGCAGCGCCTCGGCCTCGTCAACCGTCAGCGCCTTGCCCTGGCGCGCGCGCGCCAGGGCGCGCCCGAGCCGATGCGACGAGACGGCGTCCGCCATGCCGCGCTCGAATCTACGTCGGGTGCCCCGATGGGACAACCGCGGCCCGCGGCGGCGAGATCGTGAACACGCACCGGGGGGACGCGGAAGCGCCCTCCGCGGGAAGATAGTCGCCATGGACGTCGTGGCTCTGGCGGGAGGGGTCGGCGCCGGGAAGTTCCTGCGCGGCCTCGTGCGCGTCGTCGACCCGAGCGACCTGACGGTGATCGTGAACACGGGCGACGACCTGCGCGTGCACGGCCTGGCCGTCTCCCCGGACCTGGACTCCGTCGCGTACTGGCTCGGCGGCGTCGCCGACGTCGAGCGCGGGTGGGGCCGCGCCGGCGAGACGTTCCGCGCGACCGAGGAGCTTCGGTCCTTCGACTCGCCCGACGCGTGGTTCGGACTGGGCGACCTGGACCTGGCGACCCACCTTGTGCGCACGAGGCTGCTGGCGCAGGGGCGCACACTGACGGAGGCCACCGCCCAGATCGCGTCCCGGTTCGGCGTGGCCGCTCGCCTCCTCCCGATGTCGGACGACCTCGTAGAGACCCGCATCGATGCGGTCGACGAGCACGGCCGGGCCCTGGATCTGCACTTCCAGGAGTACTGGGTCCAGCGCGCCGCGCGCGACGAGGTCAAGGCGGTCCGGTTCGACGGGATCGAACTCGCCCGCCCGGCGCCCGGGGCGATCGACGCGATCCGTGACGCCGATGCGGTGCTGCTGTGTCCGTCGAACCCCGTCGTGTCGATCGGGCCGATCCTGTCGGTGCCGGGCGTGCGCGACGCGGTGGCCGCGCGACGCGATCGCGCGGCAGGCGTGTCACCGATCGTCGGGGGCGCGCCCGTCCGGGGGATGGCGGACCGCCTGCTCCCCTCCGCCGGGGTGGAGGTGTCGGCGTCCGGCGTCGCGGCCCTCTACGAAGACGTCCTGTCGGGGTGGGTGATCGACGAGGTCGACCGCGCGCACGCGGCGAGGGTCGAGGCGCGTGGCATGCGGGTGGCGGTGACCGACACGATCATGCGCGACGACGCGGCCGCGGCCTCGCTCGCGGCCGCTGCCCTCGACCTGGCGCTGGGCGTCGCGTGAACCGTCCGCGGGAGCGTGGTGCGTGAGCGTCGAGATCCTGCCCGTCGCGGGCATGCCCGAGGTGCGCGAGGGCGACGACGTCGCGTCGATGACGCTGGCCGCGCTCCACGCCGCCGGCATCCAGCCGGCCGACGGGGACGTGGTGGTCGTGACCCAGAAGATCGTGTCGAAGGCCGAGGGCCGCATCGTCCACGAACCGCCCGGCGGACGACCGGAGATCGTGGCGGCCCAGACACGCCGGATCGTCGCCCGGCGCGACGACCTGGTGATCGCCGAGACGTCGCACGGGTTCGTCTGCGCGAACGCCGGCGTGGACGCGTCGAATGTGACGGAGGGTTTCCTGGCGTTGCTGCCGGAGGACCCCGACGGGAGCGCTGAGCGGATCCGCACACGCCTGCGCGCCGGGTCAGGGGCCGACGTGGCCGTGGTGGTGACCGACACGTTCGGGCGCGCGTGGCGGCGCGGGCTGGTCAACGTCGCGATCGGCGCGGCCGGGCTCCCGTCGCTGGTCGACCTGCGCGGGACGAAGGACGCCGGGGGCCGCCTGCTCGAGGCCACGATCGTCGCCCTGGCCGACGAGGTGGCGGCGGCGAGCGGGCTGGTCATGGGCAAGGCCGACGGCGTGCCGGTCGCGCTGGTGCGCGGCGTCTCCGCCGACGCGCCGCCGCTGCCGGCCGCCGAGCTGGTGCGACCCCCCGATGAGGACCTGTTCCGGGAGTCCCCGCTCCAGGCCATCCACGCGCGCCGGTCGATCCGGCGCTTCGGGCCGGACCCCGTCGACCCGGCGGCCCTGCGCGAGGCGGTGCGGGCGGCCTGCACGGCGCCGGCTCCGCACCACACGAAGCCCTGGCTGTTCGTGGTCGTGGATTCGGCGCCGGCACGGTCCCGGCTGCTCACCGCGATGTCCGTCGCATGGGAGCGGGACCTGCGGGGCGACGGCACCGGGGAGGACGTCATCCGGCGCCGGCAGGCGAAGTCGGACGACCTACTGGGCGCCGCGCCGGTCCTGGCGGTGCCCTGCGTCCGGCTCCGGGGGGCCCACACGTACCCGGACGCCGAGCGCGCCGACGCCGAGCGCGAGATGTTCCTGCTGTCCGGCGGCGCCGCGATCCAGAACCTGATGCTGGCCCTGCACGCGCAGGGGCTCGCCTCCTGCTGGGTGTCCTCGACGCTGTTCTGCAAACAGGAGACGCGCGGGGCACTGGGGCTGGACGACGAATGGATCCCGCTGGGCGCCATCGCGATCGGGTCGCCCGCCGGGCCGGGGCCGCCGCCGCGACCGGACCTGGACGTCGCCGCGTTCCTCCGGTTCGATAGGAACGTCGCACGCGGCGACGGAGGCTGAGGGCGGGGCCGAGCCGAGCACACCGACCGGAAGATGCGCGAGGGGCGCCCCGTAGGACGCCCCTCGCCGTGCCCGCGGCTCCCTTCCCCTGGATCCGCGAACGACCGTAAGGCTACACCAACACGCCGTGGACGAAATACCAGGCGAAGATCGCGGCGACCACGTACATCAGCGGGTGGACGTCGCGGGCGCGCCCGCGCAGGACCGCGATGACGGTGTACGAAAGAAACCCGGCGCCGACGCCGTTCGCAATGCTGTACGTGAACGGCATCATCACCATCGTCAGCAGCACCGGGATCCCGATCCCCGGATCGGTCCATTCGATGTCCTTGACGATCGTCATCATGAAGTAGCCGACGATCACCAGGACGGGCGCCGTCGCCTCGGGCGGGATCACGCCGGCGAGCGGCGACAGGAACAGGCAGAGCAGGAACAGCACGCCGACCACGACCGACGTCAGCCCCGTGCGGCCGCCCTGGCTCACGCCCGCGGCGCTCTCGATGTAGGTGGTGTTCGATGACGACGAGGCCGCGCCGCCGGCCGCCGCCGCCAGCGAGTCGACGAGCAGCACGCGGTTCATGCCGGGCAGCCGTCCCCGGTGGTCGAGCAGCTTCGCCTCCCCGCTGATGCCGATCACCGTGCCCATCGTGTCGAAGAAGTCAGACAGCATGACGGCGATCACGATGGCCAGGGCCGTCCCCCAGCCGAGGACCTTGAAGAAGGAGAACGAGAAGTTCCCCACCAGGGCGAAGTTGGGGGTCGAGGCCCAGGTGCTGGGCCACTTGGCCACCGCCGGCCCCACCGAGGCCCAGATCTTGCCGTGGCCCCAGATCGCGTTGATCAGGGCCGCCACCACGGTTGTGCTCACGATGCCGATGAGCAGCGACCCCTTCACTCTTCGGGCCACCAGGGTGGCCGTGATCGCCAGTCCGATGGCGAACGTCAGGATGCGAAGCGTCGTCAGGTCCGGCGCCAGCGTGACGACGGTGCCGGAGGTGTCGCTGTGGATCACGATGCCGGCGTTGACCAGCCCGATCAGGGTGATGAACAGACCGATGCCGATCCCGATGGCCCGTTTGAGGTCCATGGGGATCGCGTTGAGGACCGCCTCGCGAAAGCCGGTCAGCACCAGCGCCGAGATGACCAGGCCCTCGACGACGATCACGCCCATCGCCTGCGGCCACGACAGCTTGTCAGCACCGACGAGGGTGAACGCGACGAACGCGTTCAGGCCGAGCCCGGCTGCCAGCGCGAACGGGTACTTCGCGTAGAAGCCCATCAGCAGCGTCATCGCGCCGGCCACCAGCGCCGTCACGGTGAGCACCTGGTCGAACGGCAGCGACGTCCCGGCCGGGTCCTTCACGGCGCCGAGGATCGCCGGGTTGACGAACAGGATGTACGCCATCGTCAGGAACGTGGCGAACCCCGCGGCGATCTCGGTGCGCACCGTCGAGCCGCGCTCGCTGATGTGGAAGTAGCGGTCGGCCAGGGCTCCCCATCCCTGCGACCGCGCCGTCTCGTGGGGGGTTTCGGTTCGCGCCACCGCCGCTCCCTTCCAGACGAAGCCCGGGCGCGGCCCCCGCGCCGGACCCGGGCGGGCCAGAGGGGAAGGCCACCGAAGCATACGGACCAATAGAGTCGGGGTGCAACGCGAGCGAGCCGAGGATCGCGAGTGGCCAACCGGAAATCGAAGCGTCGGACGGGCAGGGGTTCGCGACCGCGCGCGAGCGGGTCCGCCGGTTCGGCCTCCGCCGCGCGCGCGGCGCCGGCGAGCCGCCGGGCGACGACATCCTCGTCCGTGCGATCGAAGTCGGTGCGCGCCGGCGGCCGCCCCGCGGGCTCCTCGCGCGGGCGGGTGCGATGGGCCCGCTGGCTGGTGCCGGCCGTCATCGTGGCGGCGGGGCTGACGTTCGTCCAGTGCTACAAGACGCAGTCCCCGGCCACCGGACCCGTCTACGTGAAGAACGGATCCACCGTGGACCCCTCGACGCTGCCCGGCATGCAGACCGGCGCGCCACCCTGGGGCCCGGGCACGCAGGACCTGCGCCAGCGCCTGGTCGCCATCGGCCTGCCCCCGACCGACGGCGGCGCCATGCACATCCACGCTCACCTGGACGTCTTCGTCGAGGGCCGGAGCGTCCCCGTGCCGGCGCAGATCGGCATCGACCCCCAGGCGGGGTTCCTGGCCCCGCTGCACACGCACGACGGTTCGGGCATCGTGCACGTGGAGTCCCCGGTGGTTCGGACGTACACGCTCGGGGAGTTCTTCGACGTGTGGGGGGTGCGGCTGACCGCGACGTGCCTCGGCGACGAGTGCGCCTCGGGCGACCGGGCGGTGCGCGTCTGGGTGGACGGGCACCCGGCCACCGGTGGCGACCCAAGACACCTGGCGTTGTTCGCGCACGAAGAGATCGTGGTCACGTTCGGCTCCCCGGAGCAGGTACCCGACCCGATCCCGTCGAGTCACGGGTTCCCGTTCGGCTCCTAGTCGCCGGGCGGCCGGGAGCCCGGCCGCTGCCCGCTGCGCTAGGTGTACGTCACCTGGCAGTCCTCCACGGTGCCGCCGCTCGTCGGGCAGGCGATGGAGCCGTTCTGGAACGTCGAGGTGTCGGTGCCGTTCGCCGAGACGACGTCCGAGGTCGGGAACCCGAGCGCGCCGGTCGCCTCGCCGACCGCATCGTATTCCTGCTGGATGAGCCCGTGGACCTCGTAGGCGCCCGTCGCCGACGACCAGTAGATCGCGCCGTCGGCGAACTCCTGCTTGAGGCCCGAGCCGATCGCGGTCTGCGGCGACGTCGCCAGCCCCGGAGAGCACGTCAGGTCGTCGTACTTGGTCCGGATGTCGCCGGTCACGTTCATGTTGACGTTCGAATAGAACCGCGTCGACTTCAGGCCGAGCGCCGCCTGCAGCGTGGTGCCGGACAACGTGATCGAGCGGGTCGTGCCGACGACCGTGGTCGTCACGATCCGCCCCGACGACGAGCGTGACGTGTTCAGGAACGACGTGGCGTCGCCGATGTCGGTGCCCGTGTACGACGCGATGTCGTCGCCGATCTGCGCGCCGGTAAGCGTCGTCTGCCATGTGCGGTTGGGATTGATCGATGTGTAGTCGCCCGGGTCGCATTCGGCCGTCAGGTACGGCACCTGCGTGCCGCCGAAGGCGGCCGAGTTCGACTCGGTGTACCCGCCGGTCGACGACGAGTAGTTCGCGCTGATCACCGCGCCACCGTACTCGACGACGCGCCACGACGAGTCGTCGGACGCCTGCACCCACCGGGAGCCGTCGAAGCCAGACTCCTCGTCGTACCCGATGTAGGTCTGGTCCTGCCCCGACGCGTAGACGGCGCAGTTGCACACGGGACGGTTCTGCCCGGCCGTCAGCGCCATGTGGACCGCGTACGTGCGGGCGGCCGTGGCCTGCGCCTTCAGCGCCTCCATCGGCCAGCTGGCGGGAACCTCGGCGATCCCGTACACGTACGCGTTCGTCGGCACGACCGCGATCAGCCGGCCGCGGTAGACGCCGCCCGACGTGTAGACGTTGAACTCGAAGTAGCCGCGCTTGTACTCGTGCCCGGTGTCCGGGACCGACACGATCGTGTTCTGGTCGGCGTAGTTCGCGTACAGGTCGCTCGTGGTGCCGCCCCAGCCCTTGCCGCCGACGTACGTGCCGGTCTGGCGCTTGACCCAGAACTTGCCGTCGGCGTGGAACTCGATCGTCCACGTCTGCCCCTTCGGGATGGTGGCCACCAGGGTCCCGGTGTCCGGATCGTTCAGCCGAAGCACGACCGAGCCGTTCGTCGCGTCGAGCTTCGTGCTGCCCTGGTCCTGGACGAGGCCGACGCGGATGTTCGCCGGCGAGGAGACCAGGGCCGTCGACGTGCCCTCGTAGTAGTAGACGAGCATGCCGCGGTACTTCCACCCCTCCTGCGCCAGGCCGTAGATGCCGTACTGGCCCATCCCGACGCCGTGGCCCCAGCCGGCGCCGTAGAACGTGAAGGACGACGCGGCGCCGGCGGCGCCGGGCCGCGCAGCGACCAGGCCCGCGGCCGCCGTCAGGAGCAGGACGAAGGCCGCGGCCGGTGATCGCGTCCGTCGCACGACGCCGTTCACCCCTCCAGGACCAGCCCGGCCCCGACGCGCGCGCCCTCGCACGTCACGCCCTCGGGGATGCCGGCGCCCTCGGCCAGCACCGCCCCGTCCACCACGGCGCCCCGCCCGACGATCGAGTGCGGGCCCAGGATCGAGCCGCGGACCCTCGCGCCCTGCCCGACGACCGCGCCCGCCAGCAGCACCGAGTCCTGCACCTCGGCGTCGTCACCCACCACCGTGTTGGGACCCGCCACGACCCACTGGCCGAGGCGCGCGCCCCGGTCGATGCCCGCGTCCCCCGCGAGGTAGGGCGACGCATACGAGAGGCCCTTCACGCGACCGGCCAACGCGTCGAACGTCGCCCGCAGGTACTTCTCGGGCGTGCCGAGGTCCATCCAGTACGCGTCCGCGACGTAGCCGTACATCGGCACGCGCGCGGAGATCAGGCCGGGGAAGACCTCGGTCTCGATCGACACCGGCCGCGTCGTCGCCACGCCCCGGATCGCGACCGGCTCCAGGACGTACGTGCCGGCGTTGATCAGGCCGGGCATACGGTCCGTGGGCTTCTCGCGGAACTCCAGCACGCGCGCGTCGGCGTCGAGCGTCACCAGGCCGTACGGCCGCGCGTCGTCCACGGGCTCGAGCGTGATCGTCGCGATGGCGCCGTTCGCGCGATGAAACGCCAGCAGCGCGGTCAGGTCCAGGTCGGTCAGGATGTCGCCGTTCAGCACGAAGAACGTGTCGTCCAGGTGCCGCGCGGCGTTCGCGATGGCGCCCGCGGTGCCGAGCGGCGTCTCCTCCGTGATCCAGGTGACCCGCGGGTCGCCGTGGCGCTCCTCGAGGAACGCGGCGAACGCGGCCTCCAGGTACGACGACGACAGGATCACCTCGTGGACGCCGTGGGCCGCAAGGTGATCCAGCACGTGGTGCAGGAACGCGCGGTCCACCAGCGGGATCAGCGGCTTCGGGATGGTCTCGGTGAGGGGCCGCATCCGCGTCCCCTCCCCCCCGACCAGGACGACGGCCCGCATGGCTAGCGCTCCCCCCTGCGGCGCGAGACCACCTCGGCCCACATCGTGAGCACCAGCCATGCCGCCGGCCGAAGGGCGGCCCGCGCGCCCGGCGAGCGGCGCTTCACGAAGTAGCGGTACATGCTCCGGGCGTGCTCCTGCGTCATGCGGCGCTTCCCACGGGTGACGCTGCCGACTGCGTGCACGACGTCGAGCTCCGGCGTGAACCACACCTCCCACCCATCCTCGCGCAGGCGGGTGCACAGGTCGAGATCTTCGACGTACAGGAAGTAGTCCTCGTCGAACACGCCGACGCGGTCGAGGGCCTCGCGGCGCAGCAGCATGCTCGAGCCCGACACCCAGTCGACCTGGCGCTCCGTGGAGCGGTCCCACCCGGCCATCGTGTACGCCCGGCTCCACCGGTTGTTCGGCGCGAACGGGGCCAGCATCGCGTGCCCGGCCGCCTCGGCGTAGGAAGGCACCTTGCGCGCCGACGGGTAGACGGCGCCGTCTTCGGTTCGGGTCAGCACGCCGATCGCGCCCGCCCGTGGATGGCCCGACGCGACCTTCAGCACACCGCCGAGCGTCCCTCCAGCGATGCGCGCATCCGGGTTGAGCAGGAAGACCCAGTCCGCGTCCGATGCTCGGATGCCCTGGTTGGCCGCCGCGCCGAACCCGCGGTTGGCGACGTTGTGGATGACGCGAACGACCGGGAACGCGTCGCGCGCGCGGTCGGCGCTGCCGTCGCCCGAGTGGTTGTCCACCACCACCACCTGGACCCGCGCGTCGCCGGTGGACTCCAGCACCGAGGCGACGCAGCGGGACAGGTCCTCACCGCTGTTCCAGTTGACGATCACCACCGAGACATCGGCGGTGGGCGTCGTGCCGGAGCGTTCGTCGGAGGCGGGTCCGGCGGTCACGGTCACGTTCGCGAGACCAGCACGATCCCCGCGATGATGCACGCCACCCCCGCCCACCGCAAGGGTGCGACGGTCTGGTCCAGCGCGAACCGGTCGAACAGCAGGATGAACACGTACGTGAGCGACGCGAAGGGGTACGCGTACGACAGCTGCGTGCGCCCGAGCACCAGCAGCCACACGGCGGCGGACACGGCGAACGTGATCAGGCCCAGCCACACCCATACGTCGGAGGCGATGCGGGTGAACGTGCCGGCCGGGTCGCGCAGGCTGATCGGGTTCGCGCCGTCGGCGGTGACGACGTTCATCCCGTGCTTGAGCGTGAGCTGGGCAACGGCGGCCAGGAACACGGACGTCAGGATCAGGGCGAGCAGCAAGGTGGTCTTCCTTCCTTTCGTGGTCCCGCCGCGCGCGGGAGCATCGGAGCCGGTCTTCACGTTCGATCCTTGGCGATGGTGGGCGAGACGGGGCCACCAGCGTAGCGGGAACCCGTCGGATCGGCGGGCGAGCCACGCGTCGGTTCGAACCGTTCGACGACGCGGCGAAGGGCGATCGCCAGCTCGGCGTCGCCCCCCACCACCTCGTCGGCCGGCCCGGCCTGCTCGGGCAGCCCGCCGGCGGCGCAGACCACCGCCGGCACGCCGAACGCGTGGGCCCGGGCGAGCACGCCCGAGGACCACGACGACCGGTACGCGAGCACCAGGACGTCGGCCGCCGATATCCACAGGTCGAACGCCTCATCGTCGACGAACCGCTCCAGGAGCGTCGCGCCGTCCACGTCGGCACAGCGACGGCGAAGCGCGTCGACGAACGCCTCGTTCTCGGCGGTGGCGTCGCGGATCGATCCGACCACGTACAGGCTGCCGCCGCGCGCGGATGCGAACGCCTCGACGGCGCGGTCCGCGCCCTTCGACGGCTGCAGGAAGCCGGGGCAGACGAACACCGGCGGCGGGCCGTCGACCCCCAGGCGGCGGCGGGCCTCGTCGCGGGGCACGCCGGCGTGCGTGCGGACGCGGTGCTCGATCACCGCGCCGCGCAGCGGCAGCCCGTAGTCGCGCGCCACCGCCCGGCGCTCCGCGTCGGTGTGGAACCGCAGCGACGGCGCGGCGCGAAGCGCGAGGCCCAGCAGGACGTAATCGGGCCGCAGGCGCATGGGGCGGTCCGCCTCGTGCACCAGGATGCGCGTGCGTCGCCGTCGCACCACCAGCCACAGCAGGGCGAGCGACGTGGCGATCTTCGACAGCGGCGCGCGCGGACGGTAGTACAGGGCCGGCTGGAAGTGGATCAGGAGCAGGTCGAAGCGACCGCCGATGCGCGCGGCCGCCAGGAACGGCCGGCCACCGAAGAACGGCACCCGCACGTCGCCGTCGCCGTCGGGCGGCGACAGCACCGTCACGCGGTCGCCGGCGGCGCGGAGCTCCTGCACCTGATCGCGGGCGTACGCGCCGATCCCGCAGTGCCGCGGGGGATACGAGGACACGACCAGGACGTTCACGGGCGGCCCCCGGCTCGGTGCGGGCGGGTCACAGCCGCTCCGTCCGGCACTCGACCGGGATGTAGACGGCGCCCGGGTCCTCCTCGCCGCGCACCACGTCGAACGAGTAGTGCTGCTCCTGCAGGTGGTACACGCGCCGCGCGTCGCGCGAGTGCACGCCGAGCGTGACGTAGTAGCGGCCGTTCACGAGCGGGAGGCTTCGGAGCACGAACTGCACGCGGTGCTTGCCCTCGAACGTGTCCCACCGCACGCCGCGCCAATCGCTGTTGGTCCCGTACACCAGGCGGTTCTGGTCGTCGTGGATGGCGAACGACACCACCGGGTTCTGCACGGGCGCGTGCGCCTTCAGGTCCATCTGGATCGTCATCGCGTCGCCGGGCGCGAAGATCTCGTGCGCGCCGCCGCCTTCCCGGAAGATCTCGGCGGACACGATCTCCACTTCCTTGGTCCCCGTGTCCCAGCCGTACGCCAGGTCCTGCTTGCTCATCAGCAGGCGGAAGTCCCGCACGACCTCGCGCGCCTCGCCCTGCGCGTAGATCGCGCCGTGGTCCAGCACGAGCACCCGGTTGCACACGCGCAGCACCTGGTCCGGCCAGTGCGTGACGAAGACGATCGTTCGTCCGTCGCGTTGGAACGCCGACACCTTCTCGAAGCACCGCTGTTGGAACGCGAGGTCGCCGACGGCCAGTACCTCGTCGATGAGCAGGATCGCGGGGTCCACGTGGACGGCGATCGCGAAGCCCAGCCGCACGTACATGCCGCTCGAGTAGAACTTCACCTGCGTGTCGACGAAGTCCTCGAGCTCGGCGAACCCCACGATCTCGGGGAACAGCCGGTCGGTCTCCTGGCGGGTCAGCCCCATGATCGCCGCGTTCAGGTAGACGTTCTCGCGCCCGGTGAGCTCGGGATGGAACCCGGCCCCCAGGGCCAGCAGCGACGCGATGCGTCCCCGCGTGGTGACCCGGCCCTCGTTCGGACGCAGGATCCCCGCGACGATCTTCAGCATCGTCGTCTTGCCCGAGCCGTTCGGACCCAGCAGCCCGAGCGTCTCGCCCTCGTCAACGTGGAACGAGACGTCGCGCAGCGCCCAGAACTCCTCGGCCGTCACGCGGAACCGGATCAGCCGCTCCTTGATCGAGTGCGGCCGCTCGCGGTACCGGCGAAAGCGCTTGCCGACCTCCTGGACATCGATCGCGACCGTCACGCGCTCACAGCTCCTCGGCGAAGTCGCCCGACAGCGAGAAGAACGTCCTCCACGTCAACCACAGCAGCACGAGCGAGGCCGCGAGCACGACGCCAAGCAGGCCGGCCAGCCAGCCCACCGACACCGGCGGCAGGACCGGCTTCGGCGCCCCGTTCGCACCGATCGGCGACACGACGGCGTACAGCGCCCGCTGGAACCCGAGCGCGATGTCGTGCATCGGGTTCAGGAGGAACCAGTACCAGAGCCGGATCCCCAGGATGGTCTTCGTGTTCGAGTAGACGGTCGCGCTCGGGTACACGATCGGCGTCGCCCAGAACCACAGCAGCAGCAGGATGTTCAGCAGGTGCTGCGTGTCTCGGTAGCGGACGTTGAGCGACGCCACCAGCATCGCCAGCACCCCGATGAACACGACCAGGTCCACCATGGCCAGCGGCAGCAGCAGCAGGTTCGTGCCGAAGTGGAACGCCCGAAAGCCTGCCATGAACAGGACCAGCACGATGGCCTGGAAGCCGAAGTCCACCATCGCGGCGCCGATCGAGGCCAGCGGGAGGATCTCGCGTGGGAAGTAGACCTTCGTGACCAGGTTCGCGTTGTCGACGACGGAGCGGGCCGCCATCGACTGGGCCGTCGAGAACGTCTGCCAGGCAAGCAACCCCGACAGCAAGTAGATCGGGTAGTCGGGGATCCCGTTGTGCAGGATCACGCCGAACACCAGGGTGAACACGGCCAGGTACAGGATCGGGTTGAGCATGGCCCACGTGGCACCGAGGACCGACGATTTGTACTTGACCTTGACTTCCTTGCGGACCAGGTTCCACAGGATCGGCCGCGCGCCGATCAGCTCGCGCACGCGGCGCGCGACCCGCAGCCGCGGCGGCTCCGAGGTCTGGATGTGGATGTCCGCGGTGGCGCTCGACATGAAGGGGTTCCCCCGACCCGGCTCCGAACACGAAACGCGCAGGTGAGCGCGTCGTTTTCGAAGTGTAGCAAGGGGCTCGGGACGACCGGCGCAGCGTCCGGACCTCGGTCGTGGAGAAGGTATGGAGGGGGCCGTGCGCTAGGCTGATCCGGCGATGCGCGACGCCGCGGTGGACCTGGTCAAGAAGGTGATGCCCGACTCGTTCGTGCACTGGTACCGGCGACGGCGCGCTGCCCGCCGGTACATCCGCTCGCTCGGCGAGGAGCTGTACGAGCGCAACACCCGGCTCGATCTGGAGCACCTGGACGAGCGCGTGGTCGCCGGGCACCCGGGCTTCTACGAGCGGCTCGCCAAGGAGATCCTGGAGCGCACCGAGGTGGTGCTGCAGGAGCTCGACCGCAAGATCGAGGCCGTCGCCGCCCGCCAGGGCGGCGACATCCGAGCCCTCCGCGAGCAGGTGGAGGAGCTCCGCGAACAGCTGGAGCGCGCCCGGGCGCGACGCTGACCGTGCGCGTCGCCTGGCTCTCCCCGCTTCCCCCGGCGACGTCGGGCATCGCCGACTACTCGGCCGAGCTGCTGCCGGCCATCGCCGAGCGGGTCACCGTGGACGCGGTGGCGCCGGCGCATCGCGGCGAGCGCCCGAACGTGCCCGCCGGGGTCGGCTTCGTCACCCCGCAGGCGTTCGACCGCGCCGCCCCCTCGTACGACGCCGTGTTCCATCACCTCGGGAACAACCCACACCACGAGTTCGTGTACCGCGCAGCGCTTCGCCATCCCGGCATCGCGGTGTTCCACGACTTCGTGCTGCACCACCTCATCGACTGGATGGCCTTCGGCGATCGGCGCGTCGACGCCGGCCTGTACCGGACCATCGCCGAGGAGGAGGAGGGCGACCTGGGCCTGCGGCTGTCGTCGCTTCGCTGCAAGATGGTGGCGACGGACTTCGAGAAGTTCCTGTTCCCGCTGAACCGCCGGGTGGCGCAGGCGGCCCACGCGATCGTGGTGCACAACCAGGACGCGCACGACCGCATGGAGGGCATCGCCCCGGGCGTGCCCGTCACCGTCATCCCCCACAACGCGGGCCGCCCGCCGCGCGAGGTGGACGGCGTGACGCGCGCCGAAGCCCGCCGGCTCCTGGGGCTCCCGACGCACGCCTTCCTGGTGGGGCACTTCGGGTACATCACGCGGCCGAAGCAGCCGGCCGCGGTGATCGGGGGGTTCCGACGGCTCGCCGACACGCGGTCCGACGCGCTGCTGCTCATGGTCGGCGCCGACAACACCGGCGGCGGGCTGTCCCGGCTGGTGGCCCGCCACGGCCTGACCGACCGGGTCCGCGTGGCGGGGTTCGTGGACCTGGCGCTCTTCTACCTGTACCTGCGCGCCGTGGACGCGGTCGTGAACCTCCGGTACCCGACGGCCGGCGAGTCGTCCGGCACCGCCGCCCGGGCGCTGGCCGAGGGCCGGGCCACCGTCGTCACGAACCTCGGCTCGTTCGCGGAGATCCCCGAAGGCGCGGCGCTGAAGATCGAGATCGACGCGGACCTGGCGGAAGGCGTCGGCGAACGCCTCGTCCGACTGGCTGAGGACCCGGCGTTCCGGGCCGGCGTCGAGGAACGCGCCCGCGCCTACTCGCGCACGACGCTCAGCCCGGAGCGCTGCCGCGACCTGTACGTCGCGGCGGCCGAGCGGGAAGCGGCCGCCGTCAGCCCTTCAGGCGCCTGACGAACTCCGCCTCGTCGATCACCTCGACGCCGAGCGACGTCGCGCGGTCGAACTTCGAACCCGGGTTCTCGCCCGCCACCACGAACCCCGTCTTCTTCGACACGCTGGAGGTCACCTTCGCGCCGGCGGCCTCGGCCGCACGGGTCGCCTCGTCGCGGCTCATCGACGCCAGTCCGCCGGTCAGAACGATCGTGACGCCAGACAGCGGGCCCTCGGGCGCGGCCGGCGCCGGCTCCTCGCGCATCCGAAGGCCAGCGCCCCGCAGCTTCGCCAGCAGCTTCGCGTTCTCCCGGTCGTGGAACCAGGCGAACACGCTGCGCGCGATCTCGGGCCCGATGCCCTCCACCGCGTTCAGGTCGTCCTCGCTCGCGCCGCTCAGCTCGTCGACGGAGGGGAACGCGTGGGTCAGCACCTGGGCAACGTGCCAGCCGACGTGCGGGATGTTCAGCGCGACCAGCAGCCGCCAGAGCGGACGGTCCTTCGACGCGTCGATCGCCGACAGCAGGTTGGCGACCTTCTTCTCCTTGAACCCCGGCAGCTGTTCGAGCTGCTCGCGGCGCAGGGAATAGATGTCGCCGGGATCGGTCACCCAGCCCATGTCCAGCAGCAGCATCCCGGTCTTGTAGCCGAGGCTCTCGATGTCCATGGCGCCGCGCGAGGCGAACGAGAACAGCCACTCGATGTTCTGCGACGGGCAGCCGCGCTTGTTGGGACACCGCCAGTACGCGCCGCCCTCGTCGCGCACCAGCGCCGTGCCGCAGGACGGACACGTCGCCGGGAAGCGCCACGGCCGCGCACCCTTCGGCCGAAGCGACAGGACCGGGCCGACCACCTCGGGGATCACGTCGCCGGCGCGGCGAACGGTCACCGTGTCGCGCTTTCGCACGTCCTTGCGCTTGATCTCGTCCTGGTTGTGCAGCGTCGCCGTCGTCACGGTCACGCCGCTCACGAACACCGGCTCCAGGACCGCGAACGGCGTCACGATGCCCGAGCGGCCGGTGTGCACCTGGATGTCTCGAAGCAGGGTCGTGCGTTCCTCGGGCGGGAACTTGTAGGCGATCGCCCAGCGGGGCGCCTTCGACGTCGCCCCGAGCTCCTCCTGCTGGGCGATCGCGTCGACCTTCACGACGACGCCGTCGATCTCGTAGTCGATCGTGTGCCGGTCGCGCTGCCAGCGTTCGCAGTAGGCGAACACCTCGTCCAGCGTGTCGACGACCTCCGTCGCCGGATTCACCGGCAGTCCTGCCTCGCGCAGGTCGGCGAGCGCCTCAGAGTGGCTGGCGTACCGGCGGCTCTCGGCGTGCAGCACCCCGTGGCACCACAGCCGAAGCGGCCGCGACGCCGTCACCTTCGGGTCCTTCTGCCGAAGCGACCCCGCCGAGGAGTTGCGCGGGTTGGCGAACGGGCGCTCCTCGCGCTCGGTGAGCTCCCGGTTCAGCTGTTCGAACGCCTGCAACGGCATGTAGACCTCGCCGCGCACGTCCAGGACGCGCGGGTGCCCCGAGCCGCGCAGCCGAACGGGCACCTGGCGGATCGTGCGCAGGTTCGCGGTCACATCCTCGCCGGTGAAGCCGTCGCCGCGGGTGGCACCGCGGGCGAACGAGCCGCCCTCGTAGCTGAGCACCACCGCGAGCCCGTCGATCTTCAGCTCGCAGACGAACCGGGCGGTCGCGCCGATCGCCTTCTCGACGCGGCGGCCCCACGCCTCCAGCTCGTCCCAGCTGAACGCGTTGTCCAGCGACAGCATCGGCGCGCGGTGCGCGACGGGCGCGAACAGGTCCTGGGGCGCGCCGCCGACGCGCTGCGTGGGGCTGTCGGGCGTGATCAGCTCGGGGTGCTCCGCCTCCAGCGTCTGGAGCTCGCGCACCATCTGGTCGTAGTCGAAGTCCGAGACCTCGGGATCGTCCAGGACGTGGTACCGGTACGAGTGGTGGTTGATCTGCTCGCGCAGCTCTTCCGCGCGCTTGCGGGCGTCCGACAGCGCGCGCTCCTCCGGGCGGCGCCGGCCGGCGGGCTCCGATGGGCTGGATCGCTTCGGCACGGTGTGGCGTCCCTCGGGTCGATCAGGCGGCGAGCTCGAGCCCGCCGACGACGCCGATGTGCTTGCCCCGCACGATCATCCCGCCGTGCACCCCGGCCAGGCCGCGCAGGTACGCGAGGGCGGTGCGAAACGACTTCGGCCGCGACAGGATGGCCAGGGCGCCCGCGCCGGCCGCGTCCGCGAGCATGCAGGACGACGCGACCACCACGACGCCGTCGCCGGTCTCGGCCGGGAGCAGGGCGCGCCCGGCGGTCGTGAACACGCCCTGGGGACCCAGCTCGGGCTTGACGACGACCGAGAGCTCTCCATCCCCGCCGAGCGGCGGAAACACGTGCAGCCGCGAGCGGCGGCGTGCCACCACGTAGTAGTCGCCGCCGCTGGCGACGAGCACCTCTTCCCGCGCTCGCGCGATGGTGCGCCCGACGTATTCGGTCAGCGCGCCCTGGAACGTGAACATCGGACCGACGCCGGCCGCGGCCGCCTCGGCCGCCATCCGGGCGATGATCTCGGGAACGTCGGGCGGCACGTCGAGCGGCCCCTTGCTGGTTCGAAACGCCGGGTTGCGGATGGCGTAGGACTGGATCTGCTCCCAGAAGTGCATGCCGGCCGCCCGGGCAACCTCGTACAGGTCGTCGGGGGCCCCGGACACGCGCAGCACCATGTCCTGGACCGGCACCTCGAAGAACTGTCCCCGCTTCCTGGGCCGCAGCGGCATGCGTTGCCTCCGAAGTCGCGACGTCGCGGGGGCGACGCGTTCGCACCAGGCTACACGCAGACGCCGACGGCTCAGCGGCTGCCCGGCAGGTCCTTTCGCAGGGTCACGTGGTCGTACCCGTGTGGGTACCCGGGCAGGACCCCCACCGTCTCGTACCCCAGCCGGCGGTAGAACTCGGGCGCCTGGAAGCTGTGCGTGTCCAGCACGATCTGCGTGCAGCCGCGCCGGGCCGCCTCGCGCTCGACCGCCGTCAGCAGCGACGTGCCCAGGCCGCGACCGCGATGGCCGTCCGCCACCCACAGGGAATCGACCTCGCAGGTTCGTCCCCACGTCCATCCGTAGATCCCGGCCACGATCCGGCCGTCGTCGTCGCGGATCACCGCCTGCACGTCCAGGCCGTCGCGGATGCCGGTCGCGTCCTCGTTGAACGCGTTGATCCGATCCTCCAGGAACCGCACGACCTC
The DNA here is from genome assembly GCA_036406615.1 of Actinomycetota bacterium. Lineage (GTDB taxonomy): Bacteria > Actinomycetota > UBA4738 > UBA4738 > UBA4738 > DASXAQ01. The sequence goes on from DASXAQ010000069.1 coordinate 46,426, forward strand.
TGGATCGGCGATGGATTCGACGACGGGACGGTCGGAGCCGGACACCGGCACAGCATCCCACGGCCGGTTCGGCCGAGCCTTTGGCGCGCGGGAGGAATCAGGTTCGGCCCGAGAGGCCGTCAGCGGATGGCCTCGGCGATGCGGCCGCCGCCCAGGACCTCGTCGCCGGCGTACAGCACGGCGCTCTGCCCGGGTGCCACCGCGCGCTGGGGCGAAGCGAACTCGATGACGGCCCGGCCGCCGGACGTCGCTCGGACCATCGCCGCGGCGTCCTCGCCCCGGTACCGGATGCGGACGTCGGCACGAAAACGCCGGCGCGGCGGCCGGCCCGCGACCCAGTGCATGCGGTCGGCCACCAGGCCGCGGCGCGCGAGCAGGTCCGCCGGACCGACCATCACGCGGTTCGTCGCGGCGTCCACGTCGACGACGTAGCGCCGCTCGCCCGTCGGCGAGCCGAGCCCGCGCCGCTGCCCGATCGTGTACCGGTGCGCGCCGCGGTGCTCGCCGACGACGGCGCCGGTCGCGGCGTCCACGATCCCTCCGGCGCGCACGAGGTCGGGGGCCAGCGTTTCGAGAAATCCCGCGTGGTCGGCGCCCGGGACGAAGCACACCTCCTGCGAGTCGGGCTTGCCGGCGACCGGAAGCCCCAGCCGCGCCGCGTGCGCGCGGGTCTCGCTCTTCTCCTGCTCCCCGACCGGGAACAGCGTGCGCGCGAGCTGGCGCTGCCCGAGCGTGTGCAGGACGTAGGACTGGTCCTTGTTCCGATCGAGCCCGCGCCCCAGGTGCCAGCGGCCGCGCCGGTCCGGCCACGTCCGCGCGTAGTGCCCGGTCGCGACGAAGTCGAACCCGAGCGCATCGGCGCGCTCGAGGAACGCCGCGAACTTGATGCGCTCGTTGCACCGAACGCAGGGGTTCGGCGTGCGTCCCGCACGGTGCTCGTCGACGAAGTCCCGCACGACGGTGCGCTCGAACGTCTCGCTCATGTCGACGACCTCGAAGTCGAACCCGCCCACGCGGGCGACCGCCTCCGCGTCGGCGCGCGCCTGCGGACCGCAGCACCCGTGCTCGACGCCGTCGAGGTGGACCAGATTCAGGTGCGATCCCAGCACGCGATAGCCGCGCTCGTGCAGCACGCTCGCCGCAACGGACGAATCCACGCCGCCGCTCATGGCGACCAGGACGGAGGGCTGTCGGGTCATCGGCCGAGGCTAGCATGCGGCCAGCGGTGGGCCGCGTACGGCGTCACGAGCCCTTGCGCTTGCGAAGCTCCTCGGTCAGCGCCGGCACGACGGTGAACAGGTCGCCCACGACGCCGAAGTCGGCCATCTGCAGCAGCGGCGCCTCGGCGTCCTTGTTGATGACGACGATCGTCTTCGACGTCTGCATCCCCGCGCGGTGCTGGATGGCGCCCGAGATGCCGACGGCCACGTACAGCTGCGGCGAGACCGTCTTCCCGGTCTGGCCGACCTGGTGCTGGTGCGGATACCAGCCGGCGTCCACGGCGGCGCGCGATGCGCCCACGCCGGCGCCGAGCACGTCCGCCAGGTCCTCGACCAGGCGGAAGTTCTCCGGGCCCGCGAGTCCGCGTCCGCCCGACACGATGATGGAGGCCTCCTCCACTGCCGGGCGCCCGCCGGCTTCCTGCTGCACGCGGTCGGTGATCGCCGCGCGCTTGGCGCCGTCGGACACGGTCACGTCGACGCGCTCCTCGGTCAGCTCGCCGGACGACGGCTCGGCCACCACCGCGTTCGGCTTCAGGCAGATCAACTGCGGCGATCCGGCGACCTGGCACGTGGTCTGCGTCGCCCCGCCGAACACCGACATCGAACACGTGACGCGGTCGCCGTCGGCCGCAAGCTCCACCACGTCCGCCATCACGCCCGCGCCCAGGCGCGCCGCGACGCCCGAGGCCAGATCCTTGCCGGCCGGAACGCTCGCGAACAGGACCACGCCCGGCTGCCGCTCCTGGATGAGGCCGGCCAGCAGCTCGATCGTCGGCTGGAGCAGGTAGCGGTCGAGGTCCTCGCTCTCGGCAACGTAGACCTTGCCCGCGCCGTACTCGGCCAGCGCGTCCTTCGCCCGATCGAAGCCGGCGCCGGCGAACACGGCCGCCGGCTCCATCCCGAGCGCCGGGGCGAGCCCGCGGGCGGCCGTGAGCATCTGCAGCGACACCTTGCGCAACTCGCCGCCCTCGTGGTCCAGGATCGTCCACAGCTCGGTCACGTGGCTCAGCCTCGTTTCGGGTCAGATGAACTTGTGCTGCTGCAGGAAATCGGCGAGCTTGGCTGCCGCGTCGCCATCGTCCACGACGATGACGCCTTTCTCCTTCGGCGGGCGCGCCGTCGCGGACAGGACCCGCGTGCCGGAGCCCTCGAGCCCGACCTGCGACGCATCCACGCCCGCGTCGTCCGCGGACAGGACGTCCACGGGCTTGGACTTCGCCGACATGATGCCCTTGAGCGACGGGTAGCGCGGCTCGTTGATCCCCTTCACCACCGACACCAGCGCGGGAAGCGCGCACTGCACGACCGCGTACCCGCCCTCCTCCTCCCGCTGCACGGTGGCCGTCCCGTCGGCGACCTCCAGATGCTTGACGTTCGTGAGGCCGGGCAGGCCGAGCAGCTGCGCCAGCGCCTGCGGCACCAACGAGGTTCGGGCGTCGGTCGACTCCGAGCCCATGATGACCAGGTCGAACTCGAGCTTGGCGAGGGCCGCGGCGAGCGTTCGGGCCGTGGCGATGGCGTCGGAGCCGTGGAGGCGGTCGTCCTTCACCAGCACGCCGCGGTCCGCGCCGAGCGCCAGCGCCTTTCGCACGGCGTCCTTCTCGGCGCCGTCGGGTCCCATCGTGAGGACGGTGACCTCGCCGCCCTGCGCCTCGCGCAGCTTGAGCGCTTCCTCGACGGCGTACTCGTCGACGGGGTTGATGATCGCCTCGACCGAATCGCGGTCGAGCGTAAAGTCTTGTGGATCCAGCTTCTTCTCGGCCGCGGTGTCGGGGACCCGCTTGACGCAGACGACGATGTTCACGAAGCCTCCACCGGGAAGGGAACGCCGGCGCCATGCCGGACGAGCAGCGATTGTCCGACCGGCCGGCGGGAAGCGTCAAACGACGATGGCGGCCGCGCTGCTCGCGGCGACATTGGCCTGCGCGGCATGCTCTTCGATCGGCTCCGGATCGCCCCAGGCCTCGCCGTCCGCGACGACTCCGGCGATCGCCGGTTCCCCGCCCCCGGGCGGATCCGCTCCCCCGCTTCCGTCGTCGTCGCCCGGCCTGCGCGCCACCGCGCCGGTCGTGTGGATCGGCGGTACGCTCGCCGCCGTGACGCAGGACGAGATCCGGGTGCGCGAGACGGCCGGCCCGGAGGTCGCGACGACCCGGCTCGCGGAGGGCGCGACGACGTTCTACGAAGCCGCCGCGGGGGCGTGGCAGCGTCTCGATTCGCGGGCCTCCGTGCGCACGGGAGGGCCGGTCTGCGTGGAGACGCTGATGGACGGTTCGAACCTGCTGGCCCTTCGCGTCTTCCTCGGCGCGACCTGCGGCCCGGCATGAGCGCGGAGCGCGCCCCCGTGCACGAGGCCGCCGCGACCGGCTTCCAGATCGCCGCCGCCGAGTACGAACGCGGTCGGCCAGGCTACCCGGCCGATGCGATTCAGTGGCTCGCCGAGGAGACGGGAGTGCGCCGCGGGGCCACGGTGCTCGACCTGGCCGCCGGCACCGGCAAGCTGAGCGCCGCGCTCGCTGGGACGGGCGCGCGGGTCGTGGCGGTCGAACCGGTCGAGGCGATGCGCGCCGCGCTGGTCGCGTCCCTGCCCGGGGTGGCCGCCGCCGGGGGCACCGCCGAGGGGATCCCGCTGCGCACGGGCGCCCTGGACGCCGTGCTGGTGGCCCAGGCGTTCCACTGGTTCGATCCCGAGGCCGCGCTGGCCGAAGTCCACCGGGTCCTTCGCCCCGGCGGCCAGCTGGGGCTCGTCTGGAACGTCCGGGACGAGCGAACGCCGTGGGTGCGGGCGCTGACGGAGATCATGGAGCCGCACCGCCCGCCGGGGACGCCGAGCAACCGCGGGAGGGCGTGGCGCGGCTCGCTGGACGCGTCGGCGCTGTTCGCTCCCGCCCGCCATGCGACGTTCGGCTACGAGCAGCCGATGACGCCGGCGCGGCTGCGCGACCGGGTCCTGTCCGTCAGCTTCATCGCGGCCCTCCCGCCGGATCGCCGCACAGAGGTGATGGCGGCCGTGGACCGATTGCTGCGCGACGACCCGGACCTGGCCGGCCGGGACACGTTCGAGCTTCCGTACCGCACCGAGGTCTTCGCGGCTCAAGCGGTGGACTCCTCGTACGGCTCCCCGGGCCCGGGCCCGGCCGCGGCGGACAGCGTTTCGTAGGCCCGGACGGCCCGGGCGCGCAGGCCCTCGAGGCGAGGCGACCGGTACTCCGCGCGAACCTGGTCCTTCAGCGCGCCGCGGCTCGCCGAGGGCCGTCCTCCGGCCCGCTCGGCCACGTCGTGGCTGCCGAACGTCGCCAGGTCGCCGCGTTCGATCCGCGCCATCACGTCGGCGACGTCCTTCGCCTCGCCGGAGAACTCACGAAACGACGTGCCGAAACGCGCATTGACGCGTCGCACGACGGCGCCGAGCTGCCCCGTGGCCTGGGCGAACGTGGCCACGACCAGCCGGCCCCGAACGGGGAGCAGCGGCTGGTGGAACCGCAGGTAGCCGAGGAGCGCATCGGCGGGCGTCAGGTCGGGCTCGCGTACGACGAACGAGCACACCGCCTCCTCGGGCTCGCGCACGAGCAGCACCGACGGCAGGCGGCGGCGGACCCCCTCGAGCAGCTGCGCCGGCACATGGGCGTGGTGGGCGATGCGGACGTCGCGCGGCGCCTGCGCGGCGTGGAAGGCGGCCACGGCGAACGTGTTGCCGGATCGCGGAAATCCCTCGATGACGATCTCGGTGGCGTCGTCGACGGGCGCCAGGAACTGGCCGTCGCGCCGGCGCGCGCGAAGCAGCGGCATCATGACCGCCGGATGCGACCCCGCGACGCCGCGCACGTGCCATCGCGCGCGAACCGCCGCGCGCCTGAGCGCCGCGATCGCGTCATCGACATCAACCCCGGGCACGGCGAGCCGGCTCACGGCCATCCCATGGGCGCGTTCATCCGCGACACGCTACACGCGGCGGCCCGGCGTACGCTTGGCGAGATGCCCCGTCCCCGGATCACGACGGTCTACCTGGGTCAGTACACGCGCGTCCACGCCAACGCGATCGCCGGACGGCTCGAGCAGGCCGACATCGTCTGGTGGTACAAGGACCCGGGGTTCCTCAGCCGCCTGTGGGAGTACGGCATCCGGATGTTCGTCGACGAAGCGCGACTGGACGAGGCGCGAGCGATCGCCGACGACGTGCTCACGAAGATGCCACCGGCCGACGGCGCGGCCGGGAGCTAGCGCCGGCCACACGGTCAGGAATCGAGAAGCGACGGTCACCGACGCGGACCTAGCATGGCCACAACCTGATCCGTATCGAAGGAGGAGCCATGACGTCCATCGAATCGATCGCCCTCGAAGTCCCCGACCCCGCGCCCGCCGAGGCCTTCTACGCCCGGGCATTCGGCCTGGGCGACGCCGTCGGTGTCCGCGCCTCCGATGCGCCGACGACCGGCTTTCGCTGGTTCACGATGTCGCTCGTCGTGTCCCAACCGAGCACGGTCCGGGCCCTGGTCGGCGCCGCGCTCGATGCCGGCGCCGCGCCGCTGAAGCCCGTGACGAAGAGCGTCTGGGGGTTCGGCGGCGTCGTGCAGGCTCCGGACGGAACGATCTGGAAGGTCGCGACGTCGTCGAAGAAGGACACGGGCCCGGCAACCCGCGCCGTCGACGACATCGTCCTGTTGCTCGGCGTCGCCGACGTCAAGGCCAGCAAGCGCTTCTACGCCGACCGCGGCCTGGCGGTGAAGCGGAGCTTCGGTGGCAAGTACGTCGAGTTCGACGCCGGTGGATCCCGGCTGAAGCTCGCGCTCTACGGGCGCCGCGCCCTGGCGAAGGACGCTGGGGTGCCGCCGGAGGGCAGCGGGTCGCACCGGATCGTCGTCGGAAGCGACGCGGGGCCGTTCACCGATCCGGACGGGTTCGCGTGGGAGGCCGCGTCGATCAGCAGCCGGCAGGCCTGACGCCTCGCCGGGCCGATCCGTGGGGCCCGACGGTCAGGCCGCCTCTTTCTTACTGCGGCGCTTGCCGCGAACCAGGTGGTACTTGATCGGTTCGTGCTGCCAGCAGTACGGCGACTTGTTGTAGATGGACAGCTTGGTGGTGCACCCCTCCGCATCGCAGACGCGGCCGGACGCCCAGGTGCGACTGGGCCGCGGCAGCGGGCGCACGGGCGCGCCCCGCATCGTCAGGGAGTCCTCTCTCATGTCGGGCACTCGCCTCCTCGTGGAAGCCCCTTGCTGGGATGTACGAACCGGACATGGATGGAGATCATTCCCCCGCCGTCCCCGGGCGGTTGGAGCCCGTAGCCGAACGGCCCCCGGGTCAGCCGCCCAGGTCGGCCAGGCGGCCGGTGAGCTGCACCAACCGGGGGCGCATCCCGAGGCGCTCCCAGAACCGGATGGCCTCGGCGTTCTCGGCGAACACGCGGACGTGGGCGCGCTCGACCCCGCGTGACCGCCCCCAGGCAACCAGCGCCATGACCACGGCCCTGCCCAGCCCGCGGCCGCGTCGGTCGCGCGCCACCACGACGTTGGAGATCGACAGCGAGAGCTCGTCGGACATGGACGACCCCGGCCCGATCTCGCCGTACCCGATCGCCGCGACCGCGCCATCCTTCTCGCACACCACCAGCGCCAGGTCCGGGTCCTCAAGGGCCCGGCGGTACCGGGCTTCGGTCTCGCGTTCCGACCCTTCCCGGGGTGCGAACACCCGCCAGGCCCCCTGGTGGTCCTCGAGCTCGCGGTACAGCTCCAGGGCCCGGCCCACGTCCGATTCCGTCGCTCGTCGCACGGCGGGCGTCGCCGGCGCGGCGCTCATCGCCCGGTGAACGAGGGGGGGCGCTTCTCGATGAACGCGCGCATGCCCTCTTTCTGATCCTGGGTGTCGAACAGCTTCGCGAACCGCTCCACCTCGTAGGCGATGCCGGCGGCCAGGGCCAGGTCGCCTGCGTGGTCGATGGCCTCCTTCGCGGCGCGCAGCGCCTCCCGCGGGCCCTTGGCATACCGCCGGGCCTCCTCGACCGCGTGCGGATAGACGTCGGCGGCCGGCAGCACCCGGTCGACGAGGCCGATGGCCGCCGCCTCGGCGGCGGGGATGTGCCGGCCCGAGAACACGAGGTCCTTCGCGCGCGCCGGGCCGACCAGCCGCGGCAGCCGCTGCGTTCCACCGGCCCCGGGGATGACGCCGAGCAGGATCTCGGGCTGCCCGAGCCGGGCGTCGTCGGCGGCGAAGCGAAGGTCCGCGCACATCGCGAGCTCCAGCCCACCGCCCAGCGCGTACCCGGTGATCGCGGCGATCGTCACCTTGGGCAGGCGCGCGACCGAGTCGAACGACTCGAGCAGCTCCGCCATGGTCGGGAGCACGTCGTCCGGCGACAGGGGCGCCATCGCCTTGACGTCCGCGCCGGCCGCGAACACGGCCTCCCCGCCGTAGAGCACCACCGCTCCGATGTCCTCGCGCTCCGCCGCCTCGGTGGCGGCCGTTCGGAGATCACGACGAACGTCCTCGTTGATCGCGTTCATCGGCGGACGGTCGAGCCGGATGGTGCCGACGCCGTCCTCCACCTCGAGCCTGACGACCCGTTCGGCCATGGGAACCCTCCTCGTCGAGATGCCGCGCGCAACGCGGCCGCGAACGGATGCTCGCGCCACGCGCAGGCAGTCTAGGCGCGGCCCCGGAGCCCACGAATTCCCCATCGCGTTCACCTCAGCCCATTGACACCGGCGCGGGCGGTCCCTATGGTGCCGGGTAACTCGATCAACATAGTGTTGTCAATCAACTCAGTAGACAAACAGGGGACGGAAAGGAGCTTCGATGACGCGACGGCAGTGGGGACGGCGGGCGGCGATCGCGACGGTGGGAGCGCTGCTGCTGGCGGCGACCGCGTGCAATGCGAACGCAGGGTCGGCCGCCGGCGGCCCGTGCACACCGGCAAAGAGCCCGGTCGTCACGCTGGCGGCCTACAGCACGGTCTACGACGTGTACGGCAAGCTGATCTCCGCCTTCCAGGACCAGTGGAAGTCCCAGCACAACCAGTCGGTCATCTTCCAGACCTCGTTCGGCGGCAGCACGACGCAGGCGCAGAACGTGGCCAACGGGTTCCCCGCCGACATCGTGGCGCTGTCGCTGGACCCCGACGTCCAGATCATCCAGAAGGCCGGGCTCATCACCCACGACTGGCAGAACGACACCGACGGCAGCATCGTCTCCACGACGCCGGTGGCGTTCGACGTCCGCCCCGGCAACCCGAAGCACATCGCCAACTGGAACGACCTGACCCAGTCCGGCCTGCAGATCCTGACGCCCGACCCGTCGCAGAGCGGCGGGGCGAAGTGGAACATCGTGGCCGGCTACGGCGCGTCGATGCGCGGCAAGGTGGCCGGCTACGCCGCCAACAGCCAGGCCGACGCGCAGCGCCTGCTGACGGGCATCTTCCGCAACGTCACCGTCATGGACAAGAGCGCCAACGACTCGCTGAAGAACTTCGAGTCGGGCAACGGCGACGTCGCCATCACGTACGAGAACCAGATCCTGATGGCCAAGGCCGCCGGCAAGCCGGATCAGGAGGTGCTGCCTTCGTCCACGATCCTCGTCCAGAACCCGACGGTCGTCGTTGACAAGAACGCGCAGAAGCACTGCGTCGAGAACATCGCCAACGCGTTCGTCCAGTACCTGCACACCCCGGACGCGCAGACGATCTTCCAGACGGTCGGCTACTTCCGTCCGGTCGACCCGACGAAGGCGCAGCAGGGCAGCACGGCCGTCGGTCAGGCCCCGGTGCAGGACCTGTTCACGGCGGACCAGATCGGCGGGTGGAGCCAGCTGCTGAACACCTCGGTGTTCGGAGCCAACGGCGCGTTCACGCAGGCGCTCAAGGCCGCGAAAGGCTGAGCCGAATCGTGAGCGCCCCAACGCTCGAGACGGAGCGAGCGCCGCGCCCGGTGGACCCGGGCGCGGCGCTGCCCGCACGCGCGCGGTCGCGTGCGCCGTGGGGCCGGCTCGGCCTTCGGGCGGTGGCGCTGCTGTACCTCGGCGTCATGGTGGCGCTGCCGCTGGCCGCCGTCGTCGCCAAGGGATTCGGCGGCGGGGCAGCGTCGCTTCGCGAAGCGTTCTCCGAGCTCGGGGCCCGCCAGGCCCTGGTGCTGACCATCGAGATGGCGGCGGTGGTGGCGGTGATCAACGCCGTCTTCGGCACGATCACCGCGTACGTGCTGACGCGGTACCGGTTCGCCGGGCGTCGCGCCCTGGCGACGGTCGTCGACATCCCGTTCGCCATCCCGACGCTGGTCACGGGCGTGATGCTCGTCGCGCTGTACGGACCCCACTCCCCCATCGGCGGCTTCCTCGCCCGTCACGGCGTGCACGTCATCTTCGCCAGGCTCGGCATCCTGGTCGCGCTGCTGTTCGTGACCCTGCCCCTGGTCGTGCGCACCGTGCAGCCGGTCATGCAGGAGCTGGACCTCGGCGAGGAGGAGGCCGCCCACGTGCTCGGCGCCGGGCGGTGGACGACGTTTCGACGCGTCATGCTCCCCCACCTCCGCTCGGGGATCGTGGCGGGGAGCCTGCTCGCGTTCGCCCGGGCGCTCGGCGAGTTCGGCGCGGTCGTGATCGTGTCGGGCAACATCCTGAACAAGACGCTGACCGCCCCCGTGTTGATCGCGCAGCTCATCACCGGGTTCAAGCCGGAGGCCGCGGCGGCCATCGGCACGATCCTATTCGGGCTCGCGTTCGTGCTTGTGCTGGTCGTCGAACGGCTCGTGGGGCACCGCGAGCCTGCGGTGCCCGCGTCGTGAGCGCCCGCGAGGTATCCACGCCGCGTCTGTCGGCCGGCGCGAGGCGGCGGCTGGTCCACGCGGGCCTGATCACGACCGCGCTGGCGTACGTCGGGCTGCTGGTGGTGGCCCCGCTGGTCGGCATCGCGATCGCCGCCCTGAAGCCGGGCTGGAGCGCGTGGCGCGCCGTGTTCGCGGATCCCTTTGCGCGCCACGCCTATCTGCTGACGGGCATCATCACGCTTGAGACGGTGGTCGTCACGGCCGTGCTCGGCGTCGCCGTCGCCCTGGTGCTGGCCCGTGACCGGTTCCACGGCCGCGCGATCGTCAGCGCGTTCGTCGACCTGCCGCTGGCCGTATCGCCGGTCGTTGTGGGGCTGGCCGCCGTGTTGCTGTTCGGCACCGGCGGGTGGTTCGAGGCGTGGTTCAGCGCGCGGGGCGTCCAGGTCCTTTACGCCCTGCCGTCGATGTTGCTGGTGACGATCTTCATCTCGATCCCGTTCGTCATCCGCGAGGTCGCTCCGCTGCTGCAGGAGCTCGGCACGCAGGAAGAGGAGGCGGCGCGCACGCTCGGCGCCTCGTGGCCGCAGACGTTCTTCCGGGTCACGCTGCCGAACATCCGCTGGGGACTGCTCTACGGGATGGCGCTCACCACCGCACGCGCGCTCGGCGAAGTCGGCGCCGTGCTGATCGTGAGCGGAACGATCGCGGGTCAGACGGAGACCGCGACGCTGTACATCCTGCGCGCGTACGACGAGGGGCACGACGCGACCATGTACATCGTTGCGCTGACGCTCGCCCTGGTGTCCATCGCGCTGCTGGCCGGCATCGAGGTGTTCAAGCGCCGCGAGGAGAAGGAGCTGGGGACATGAGCGAGGGCATCGTCGTCGAAGGCCTGTGGAAGCGGTTCGGCTCGTTCGAGGCCGTCTGCGACGTGAGCTTCGAGGCCGAGGACGGGAAGATCACCGCGCTGCTCGGTCCGAGCGGCTCGGGCAAGAGCACGGTGCTGCGGATGATCGCGGGCCTGGAGCGTCCCGACCGCGGACGCATCTGGGTGGGCGGTGAGGAGCAGACCGGCAAGACCGTCCAGGAGCGGCGGTTCGGGTTCGTCTTCCAGCACTACGCGCTGTTTCGCCACATGACCGTGCGCCAGAACGTTGCCTTCGCGCTGGCCGTGCGCAAGCAACCGAAGCCCGCCCAGCGCGCCCGGGTCGACGAGCTGCTCGAGCTGGTCGGACTCGCGCCGTTCGCCGGCCGGTACCCGGACCAGCTGTCGGGAGGTCAGCGCCAGCGCGTGGCGCTCGCCCGGGCGCTCGCGCCGCAGCCGCGCCTGCTGCTGCTCGATGAGCCGTTCGGCGCGCTGGACGCCAGGGTGCGCCAGGAGCTTCGGCGTTGGCTCGACGGCCTGCACCGGGAGCTGGGCGTGACCAGCCTGCTCGTGACCCACGACCAGGAGGAGGCCCTGGAGCTCGCGAACGAGGTGGTCGTGATGCACCGCGGACGGATCGAACAGATCGGCACGACCGACGAGATCTACAACCGGCCGGCGACGCCGTTCGTCGCGGGGTTCGTCGGCTCCGCCAACGTTCTGCACGGCCGCGTGTCGAAGGGGCGGATGTGGATCGGCGACGCGGCTGCGCTGGCGGCCGCGGGCATCGGCGAGGGGCGGCGGGTCCGCGCGTACGTCCGGCCGCACGACGTCGACCTCAGCGCCGCCGCCGAAGACCCGGCCGGCGACGGCGCGCTCTCCGCCGCGGTCGAGCGCGTGACCGACATGGGGTGGACGTCGAAGGTCCTGCTTCGCCTGCCGGACGGGCAGTCCCTGGTCGCACAGGTTCCGAACGAACGGATCGACTGGGTGCGAGACGGCGCCCGCGTCGTCGCGGATCTGCGCAAGGCGAAGGTCTTCCCTACCGACGGGCCCGACCGCGTGGACGGCGTCGACGGGACGGACGGCGGCGGGCCGCCCGACGCGGCGGCCGATGGCCCCGTGCTCGCGCGGGTGTGACCGTGCGGATCGATCCGAGTTCGCCCGTCGACGCGCCTCGGGTGCGCACCCTCGGTCGTCCCGGCCGCGAACACGGCCTGCGTCCGCTTCGCTACGAGCTGCCGATCCGCGTCTCGGCGAAGGCCGACTACGCGATCCGGGCGACCGCCGAGCTCGCGGCGTCGCCGCCGGGGTGCCTCGTCAAGGCCGAGCGCATCTCCGCCGCCCAGGCAATCCCCCTGAAGTTCCTGCTGAACATCCTGACGGAGCTTCGACACGCGGCGATCGTTCGCAGCCAGCGTGGGTCCGAAGGCGGGTACCGGCTGGCGCGCCCGCCCGAGGAGATCACGGTGGCCGACGTGATCCTCACCGTGGAGGGCACGCTGTCCACGGTGCAGGGGAGCCGCCCCCATGATCTCGAATACGTCGGCGCGGCCGAGCCGCTTCGCGACGTCTGGATGGCCGTGCAGGCCAGCCTGGAATCGGTGCTGCGGGCCGTGACCCTGGCGGACCTGGCCGGCGGCCGGCTGCCACAGGTGGTTCGAGCTCTCGCCGACGGCCGCGAGGGCTGAGCGCTACCGGGGGGCCCAGGCGTCCGGGTCCTTCACCAGCGCCCGGACGGAGCGAGGCAGCGATCCTCGCGCCAGGTCCTGCAGCGTGACGGTCTCCAGCACCGCCCGCAGGTTCGCGCGAACGGCGATCCACACGTCGCGAAGCGCCGACGCCGGGCCCGGGTATTCGAGCTCGTCGGGACGAACTTCGTGCACGTTGGCGAGCGGTCCTTCGACCGCACGAATCACGTCGGCCAGCGTGATCTCGGACGGGCTGCGCGCCAGGCGGAATCCGCCGGCCGCCCCGCGATGGCTCTGGACCAGGCGCGCGTGGCGCAGCTCGGCCAGGATGTTGAGCAGGAAGTTGAGGGGGATGCCCTGGGCGGTCGCGATCTGGTCGGCCTTCATCGGCCCAGCGTCGTCAGCGGCCGCGAGCTCCACCGCCGCGCGGACCGCATAGTCCGCCTTGGCCGAGATGCGCATCCGATCCCACCCTTTCGATCGCCCCGCAGGGCAGCAGAAGGCTAGCCGACTCACGCCTCGCTCGGCACCCGGCGGAACACCTCGCACGCGGCGCGCGATGTCTACACTCTCCGGCATGGCCGTCGAGCAGGTCGTTCGGTCCTGGTCAGAGCGGTTCGCGGCCCGCATGCGGGGCGAGGCGAGCGCGGGCCTCGCCGACATCCTGGCCATGTCCGGCGACACCGACCTGGTGTCGTTCGCTGGCGGCTTCCCGGATCCGGCCACGTTCCCCGGGCCGGAGCTCGCCGAGGTTCTCGGCGCCATCATCGCCTCCGGCGACGCCTCGGCGTTCCAGTACGCGCCGACGCCGGGGCTCCCCGGGATGCGGGCGCTGGTCACCGCCCGGCTGGCGGCCGACGGGCGGGCACCGCAGGACGACGAGCTGGTCATCACCAGCGGGGCGATCGAGGCGCTCGAGCTCCTCGGCAAGACGTTCCTGGACGCGGGCGACGTGGTCGCGGTGGAGAGCCCGACGTACCTCGGCGCCATCATGGCCGCGCGCGGGTTCGAGGCCGAGGTGGCGGGCGTCCCGATGGACGGTGACGGCCTGGACGTCGACGTGCTTCGAGACCTGCTGAACGGTTCGCGCCCGCCCAAACTGCTGTACACCATCCCCGACCACCAGAACCCGGCGGGCGTGAGCCTGAGCGACGAACGCCGCGCCGCGCTGGTGGAGCTCGCGCGTCGGCACGGCCTGCTCATCGTGGAGGACGTCGCGTACCGCGAGCTCGGCTTCGACGGGCGAAAGCGGCCGAGCCTGTGGTCGGCGGCGCCCGACGTCGTCGCGCAGATCGGCACCTTCTCCAAGACGTTCTTCCCGGGCGTGCGGCTGGGCTGGGCGGCGGGCCCGCCCCAGGTGATCGCCCGGCTGGTCCTGGCCAAGCAGAACACGGACCAGTGCGCCGGCGCGCTCGGGCAGCGGCTCCTCGAGGAGTGGGCGCGCGCGGACCGGCTTGACCCATCGATCGCCGCGGCCCGCAGGCTGTACGCGCGGCGCTGGTCCCTCCTGGGGTCCGCGCTCGCGGAGCGCATGCCCGAGGGCGTCACCTGGACGCGCCCCGAAGGCGGTTTCTTCACCTGGCTCTCGCTTCCCGCCGGGACCGACTCCGCGGCCCTCGCACGAAGCGCGATCGCCGCGGGCGTCGCCGTCGTTCCCGGAGGCCCGTTCTTCCCCGACGGCGACGGGCGCGGACACCTGCGCCTGGCGTTCAGCCGCGTCGACGACGACACGATCCCGGGAGGGGTCGACCGGCTGGCCGGCGCGATCGCCTCGGCCGCGAGCCGGGACTAGGCCGCCGCGTGGACCTCGGGCTTTCCGGCCGGGCCGCCATCGTGACCGGCGCGTCGAAGGGCCTCGGCCGCGCCATCGCCGCCGAGCTCGTCCGCGAGGGCGCCGCCGTCTCGATCTGCTCGCGCGACCGCGACGAGATCGACGAGGCCGCGGCGGACCTGCGCGACGCCGGCGGGCGCGTGCACGCCGCGGTGTGCGACGTGACCGACTCCGGCCAGATCCGCGACTACGTGGCCGACGCCGCGGCGGCCCTTGGCGGACTGGACGTCCTGGTCAACAACGCCGGCCGGGCCCACCCCGGCACGTTCGAGACGATCTCGGACGAGGACATGCAGCGCGACGTGGACGTGAAGGTCTTTTCGATCATGCGCTGCGCCCGCGAGGCCGTGCCCCACATGCGCGCGCGGGGCGGCGGCCGCATCGTGAACATCAGCGCCGTGTTCGGACGCGCGCCCGATCCGGGGTTCTTCGCCACGAGCGTCAACCGCGCTGCGGGGCAGGCCCTCACGAAGGTGCTGGCCATTCAACTCGCTGCCGATAACATCCTCGTGAACGGAGTGAACATCGGGTTCGTCGTCACTCCCCAGTGGGAGGGCATCCACCGGGCTCGGGCGCCGGAGGTGTCCCAGGAGGAGTTCTTCCGAACGTGGGCAGAGCGCGAGGTGCCGCTGGGGCGCTTCGGACGGCCCGACGAGGTGGCCGGGATCGTGGCGTTCCTGGCCGGCGCCAGGGCCTCCTACATCACCGGGGCCTCGATCGACGTGGCCGGAGGCATGGGCCGGTACCTGTGAGGAGGGGTCGGTGGGAGAGGTGAAGCCCGGGCAGCTGGCGTACTTCGACGGGGACTTCGTCCCGGTCTCGAAGGCGGTCGTGCCGATCACCACGCACGCCTTCAACTACGGCACCGGGTGCTTCGAGGGCATCCGCGCGTACTGGAACCCCGACCGCGAGCAGCTGTTCGCCCTTCGCATCGCCGAGCACATGGACCGCCTGGTGCGCTCCGCCCGCATCCTGAAGCTCGACTTCGACATGGAGGTCGGCACCCTGATCGACCTGGGGCTGGAGCTGCTGCGGCGCAACGAGTTTCGCGAAGACGCCTACCTGCGACCGATCGTGTACAAGGCGGAGGAGACGATCAAGGTTGCCCTGTCCGGCTTCCAGACGAAGTTCTGTGCCTACGCGATCCCGATGGGCGCGTACCTGGACATCGACCGCGGCCTGTCGCTGACCGTCTCCGCCTGGCGACGGATCGAGGACAACGCCATGCCCTCGCGGGCCAAGCCGACCGGCGCGTACCTCAACGCGGCGCTGGCCTCGGACGAAGCCCGGCTGCGCGGGTACGACGAGGCCGTCATGCTCACCTCCGACGGCCACGTGGCCGAGGCGTCATCGGCGAACCTGTTCATCGTGATGGACGGGGTCGTCGTCACCAGCGAGCCCGCCGACGACATCCTGATCGGCGTGACACGCGACGCCGTGACCAAGATCGTCCCGCGGCTCGGCCTGGCGGTCGATGCGCGCCGGATCGACCGCAGCGAGCTGTTCGCCGCCGATGAGGTCTTCCTGTGCGGCACCGGCGTGCAGGTGGCGCCGGTCACCAACGTCGACGGCCGCACGATCGGCTCGGGCAAGCCGGGCCCGGTCACGATGCAGATCCAGGAGCGCTACCTGGCGATCGTTCGCGGGTTCAGCGACGAGTTCCCGGACTGGCGCACACCCGTCTACGACGGCTGAGCGCGCTCGTCCTTCGTATCCGCGGCCGCGTCGCGCTCCTCGAGGGCCTGCTCCATGAGCTCCCGGAACCCGGCGCGCGGCGGCGAGAACACGTCGAGCGCCAGCACCGGCTCGTCGTGCGTGACGGCGCCGTGCGGCACCCAGGGCGGGACCACGTAGACGTCGCCCTTTCGCACCACGCGCTTCTCGCCGTCCAGGTCGAACTCGTAGGAGCCCTCGATGATCGTCCCGATCTGCTCCTCGGCGTGCTGATGCACCGGCGCCTCCGTGTGGGGCTCCATGGAGACGAAGCTCATCGTCAGGTTGCGGCCGAACACCGGCCGCAGCGTGAGTCCCGGCCCCGCCGGATGCAGGCCGAGGATCTCGTCGACGGAGACGAACCGGGGCGGGTCCTGCGGATCGGTCCGCGCCTCAGGGTCCGTGAAGAAGTACCCGGGTTCGCCGGGGACGCCGGGGCCCAGGTCGCTCACTCGCCGCTCCAGTCGAGCGCCTGGGTCGCCGTGGCACGCGCCCCGACGGCCACCGGCGACTCCAGCAGGCCGGCCAGCCGGGAGCTCGCACGCCGCAGGGCAGGCACGACGCCGGCCACCGAGTCCCGCGTCAGCCTCGCGGCCGACGCGGCCACCGAGACCGCGCCCGCAACCTCGCCGGCCACGCTCACCACCGGCACGGCGACGCACCGCACGCCGGCCAGGTACTCCTCGTCGTCGACCGCATAGCCGCGCGAGCGCGTGAGGGCCAGGTCCGCACGGAGCGCGCCCGGGTCGGTGATCGTGGCGGTGGTCCGCGCCTCGAGCTGCGCTGGGAGCAGGTATCCAACGGTCTCAGGTTCGACGAACGCCAGGATCGCCTTGCCCATCCCCGAGCAGTACGCGGGGACGCGCGAGCCCACCCCGAGGGCCCAGGGCAGGCCGCGCGACGGGTCGGCGCGGTCCACGTACATGATCTGGGTGCCGACCAGCGCCCCCAGGTTGGCCGTCTCCCCCGATTCGTCGCACAGGCCCCGCAGCACCGCGTGCACCTCGGGGCAGCGGCCGAGCCGGCGCCGCCCCTTCACGCCCGCCCGGTAAGAGCCGGTCAGCGGGTTGCGTCCGACGAACCCACGGAGCTCGAGCGTGCGGAGCAGCCGGTGGGTCGTCGACTTCGGCAGCCCCACGCGGGCGGCGATCTGGGCGAGCGACAGCTCCGAGCCGGCGAGCCCGATCACGTCGAGGATCGTGAGCGCACGGTCGAGCGACTGGACGACGCCTCCCCGGCCCGCGTCCGTCGGGCTCGTTCGAGCTCGAAGGGCCGTCGCCTCGCCCCTATCCTCCGGCGGTGACGCCGGTCGCCCCGACCTCCTGGGCCACCTCCGCGACCATCTCGTGCTCGCTCCTGCCGCGCCGGGCGGCCTGGGACACCGAGTAGATGACGATCCCGGCGATGACCGACACCGCGGTGAACGCGATCATCCAGTAGTTCCAGACGCTCAGCTTGGGGAATCCGGTCGGGTACCACGAGCCGACGAAGATGAACATGACCGCAAGGATGTTCGCGATGAATCCCACGATGCCGCAGGCGTACAGCCAACCGAGCGGGATCCGTCGTTCGCGCTCGAACCGCTCGGGCTCGGCCCGTTTGGCGAAGAAGATGTCGAGGAACAGCAGCGCGGTCGAGATGCACCACACGATCGTGACCCCGGCGTACAGCACGTAGAAGGCCTTGTACGGGTCGGCGCTTCCCCGTCCGATGATGAAGAAGATGAAGACCGCGAGGATCGTCGAGACGACCGACTGCAGCGTGATGGCGTTGGCGGGCACCTTGTTCCGGTTCACGCGTCCGATCTGGTGCGGGAGCCGCTTCTCCAGCCCGGACACGAACAGCAGGCGCCCGAACGCGTAGTTGTACACGACCGCGACGGTCAGGATCACCCAGGCCAACACGATCGACACGGCCGCCCCGGCCCACCTGCCGATGGCCAGGCCCACCGTCTCCGCCCCGCCGGTGGTGCCGTTGGCGCCCCCGGCCTTGATGACCACCATGTTGCCCCACGTGGCCCAGACGTAGGCGAACATGACGATGGCGCAGCCCCAGAGCAGGTAGGTCCTGATCGCCTTCTCGCCACCCTGGACCTCCACGCCCATGTTCATCGGCGTCTCGATGCCGAGCATCGCCAGGATCGCGAACGAGAAGAAGGTCAGGTTCGCGGGAATGCCCAGGCCCGCCTTCCCGACGTTGTCGGTCCTGAAGGGGTTCCAGCCCGTGCTGAAGTCGGTGGAAACCGCGTGCCCCTTCGCCAGCCAGATGATGCCGGAGAGGCCGATCAGGAAGATCACGGCGGCGTACGCCCAGAACTGCACGTTCACGTAGTTCTGCGTGACGCGCATCTTGAGGTAGGACATCGAGGCGCTGAACCAGATCACCGCCAGGACGACCAGGCCGAGCTGCCAGTTCTGGGTGAGGATGCACGGGAACGCGCAGGACGGACGCACGAACGCGGCGAACTGCTGCAGGAAGTTCGCCACGAGGATCCCGATGAACACCAGCGAGATCGGCCCCGGCCACCAGGCCACGAAGCCGGCGAAGAACCCCCAGAAGGGCCCAAGCACCTTGTGGGTCCACACGTACAGCGACCCTTCCTCCGGGAACATGCGCCCCAGCTGGGCGGTGATGAACCCGCCCGTGATCAGGAATGTCGTGAACGCCAGGAACCAGAAGATGTAGATCGAAGGCCCCGCGGCCTGGACGCCCGCCGAGTTGTTGATGAACAACACGACGGCGACGAAGATCACGACCAGGTCGAAGGGCTTGAGGCTGCGCGCAACAAGGACGGGCGCGATCCTCTCGGAGATCATCTGTTCCTGAACCCCGATCGGAACGCCGGGCTCCTGTGCGGCCATGCGCCAACCCCCTCTCTCATCGACCGGAGGCGGTTCCAGCCGTCGAGGTGGCGACCGGCACCCCCGACCCCCACGAGATGTCCGAATTTTGCCGCAGCCATTCGCGAAAGTCCAGAAGGGGCCCACGACCTCGGCTTCTTTCGACGAAGGTCAACCGCAAGGCCTTGCAGGTGCAACTGCAAGAGCGTACACTTGCGCTGATGGCCGGTTCCGTGGATTCTGCGCTGGAGACGCTTCGTTCTCAGGGCCTGCGCATGACGCCGCAACGCCGGGCGATCGTGGCCGAGATCATGTCCACCGAGGGCCACATCAGCCCCACCGACGTCGCCCGGCGGGTCCGCGAGAGGATGCCGGGCGTCAACCCCTCGACCGTCTACCGCACCCTCGACCTGCTGGAAGAGCTTGGGATCCTGTCCCATTCCCACCTGGAAACCGGAGCCGAGTACCACCGTCGCTCTGAGGCCGAGCACGTGCACCTCGTCTGTTCGAACTGCGGCTCGCAGGACGCGCTCTCCCTGCGTGAGGCGGCCAGCCTGAAGCGACTGATCGCCAAGCACCACGGGTTCGATCCCGACCTGACCCACTTCGCGGTGTCGGGTCGCTGCGCGGGCTGTCAGCCGGAGGCGGTTTCTGTCCCGGCCGGTCCCGCTGCTTCCTGAGCGCCGCCGCCGGGTCCCGAACGCGCCTGCGGTGGCCCGAGTTTCCGGAAATACCACTCGATGCCGTTGCGTCGATCCCCAGTTGCAAGAAGTTGCAGGAAGGGGGTAGGATCGACGCCATGGCGGTGGCGACCAAGGAGCCCGAGGTCCGGCGCAGCGGCCGGTGGTCGTTCAGCGGCGGCGAGACGGCGCGGCTGGCCGGCATGGGCGGGTTCATCCTGTTGCTGCACGTGATCGGGTGGGGCCTGTTCGCGTACTACCTCCCCCGGTACCCGGCGCTGAGCGGGCTCGGGGCCCTCGCGTACACCTTCGGGCTGCGGCACGCGTTCGACGCCGACCACATCGCCGCGATCGACAACACGACGCGAAAGTTCCTGCAGCAGGGCAAGCGCGCGATGGGAACCGGGTTCTTCTTCTCGCTCGGGCACTCGACCATCGTGTTCGCGCTGGCGATCGGCATCGCCGTGGCGACGCGCACCGTGCAGTCGAAGATCCCGACGTTCCAGCACTACGGCGGCATCATCGGCGCGAGCGTGTCGGGCATCTTCCTGTTGCTGATCGGACTGCTCAACCTGATCGTGCTGATGGACATCCTGCGGGTCTACCGCGAGATGAAGGCCGGGCGCTACGACGCGGACCAGCTGGAGGAGACGCTGATGAACCGCGGGTTCATGAGCCGGTTCTTCGGGCGGTTCTTCCGGATGATCAACCACTCGTGGCAGATGTATCCGCTTGGCGTGTTGTTCGGCCTGGGGTTCGACACCGCCAGCGAGATCGCGCTGCTGGCCATCACAGCCGGCGTCGCCGGCAAGGCGGGCGTGCCGTTCCTGGCGATCATGTGCCTGCCGATCCTGTTCGCCGCGGGGATGTGCCTGATGGACACCGCCGACGGCGCGTTCATGACCCAGGCGTACGGCTGGGCGTTCTCCAGCCCGCTGCGCAAGATCTTCTACAACATCAGCGTCACGAGCCTGTCGGTGGCGATCGCGCTGCTCGTCGGCACCGTCGAGCTGGTCAGCGTGCTCGCGGGGCAGCTGAACTGGACGGGGCCGTTCTTCGATTTCCTGGACAGCCTGAACTTCCAGACGCTCGGCTACATCATCGTGGGCATGTTCGTCGTCACGTGGGCGGCGTCGGTGATCATCTGGAAGACGCGGCACATCGAGGACCGCTGGGGGCGGCACCTGCACGACGGCGGCTCGACCGTCTCGGTCCGGCGCGACTGACGGTCGTCGCGGCGCATCGCGCGGCCAACGACGAACGCACCACCCGGGCGCCCTCGCGGCGCCCGAACCGTATCCTCGACCGGTGACCGGCCGGCGCGCGGCGGCGTGGGACGCTGGGCTCTACGGAGGTTCGGCGCTGTTCGCGCTCGGCGCCGCGCTCGCCGCGTCGATCCCCCTGTACCGGGAGTGGGGACGCCTGGCCGCGCCGGCCTACGCGGTCGCCGCCATCATCGCCGCGCTGCTCGCCGTCCGCGGAACCGCCGGCGTCCGGGTGCGGACGTGGCTTGCCGTCGCGGTGTTCGTCCTGGCCGCGCTCGTGCCGTTGGCGACCGAGGCGACCTGGCGCGCGAACACCGGCGCGGGCCTGCACGTCCAGTCCGAGGCGATCGTGACCGAACAGGCCGCCCGGGCGTTGATCCGCGGCCGCGATCCGTACGCGGCCAGCTTCGTCCGCGGTCCGCTTGCGGCCCGGCCGGCCGCGACCGCCACGCACTTCCCGTACCTGCCCGGGATGCTCGTGTTCGGCGTGCCGAGAGCCCTGGACGGCACGTCGCCGCTCTCCGACGCGCGCGTGTGGTTCGCGCTCGGCACCCTGCTCGCCGCGTGGATCGCGCTTCGCGCCTGGCGCGGGCCCCCGCCGGCGCGCCTGCGCGCGGGTCAGGTGCTGCTGGCGTTGCCCACGGGAGCGCTGCTGATGGCCACCGGCGGAGACGACCTGCCCGTGCTGGCGCTGCTGTTGCTCTCGTTCGTCCTGTTCGACGCGGACGGCGCGTCGGCGGCCGGATCCGGCGCGGTGGCGGGAGCGGCTTCGGCGCTGAAGCAGCCGGGATGGGTGGCGGTGCCCTTCCTCGCGGTCGCGGCGTGGCGGCGCGGCGGGCGGCGCGAGGGCGTGCGGTTCCTGGCCACATGGGCGGCGATCGCGCTGCCGCTGACCGTGGCGTTCGCGGCGTGGAACCCGTCGGCCTTCGTCGAGGACGCGATCCGGTTCCCCCTGGGGATCGGGCAGGGTCGAAGCGCGGCCGGCACGCCGACCCTCGGCTCGGCGCTGACCGACGCGATGCCCGGGCTGCGCGGGCCGCTGACGGTGACGTTCGCGGCGATCGTCGCGGCCACCGCCGTGCTGTTGCTCATCCGGCTGCGACCCGCGAGCGCCGCCGCGGCGGCCGGCGCGTGCGGCGTCACGCTTGCGGTCGCGCTGGTTCTGGCGCCCGCCGCGCGGATCGGCTACGCCGTGTACCCGATCAACTTGCTGACATGGGCGTGGTTGCTCAACAGGTCGGTGCGCAGCTCTGCGACAGCGAACCCGAGTACGTCTTCGGGATCGGGTTCGGCAGCTCCTTCGACGTCCCGTACGTGACGACGATGAGCTCGTGCTGCGTGAGCGGCAGGCTGACCGGGTCCCCCTGGTATGGCTTGCCGTTCAGGAAGACCCGCACGGAGTTCGTGGCGTCGTTGCAGTAGGCCCCGACGCACCGGTTCGTGAAGTAGAGCCCCCACACGTTGAAGAAGTTTCCGAGCGTGTACGTCTTCTTCACCGGCGACTCGACGTGGATGATGCCGCTGGCGTCGTGTGTATGGATGACGGTGAGAAACGGGGCGGCCTGAGACGATCCGGCCTCGTCGGGGCACGCGCTGTTGCCCGGGGCAAAGATGCCGATGCACGCGGGCACCTGCTCGGCGTGGCCGTGGATGAAGATCTGCAGATCCTGGTGGATGTGGAACGCGAGCGCTTCCTGCGAGAGCGCCGGGAATCCGAGCACGTTCAGCCTGGCCTGCAACTGCTGGTACTCCGGCTGCCATGGCGCGGCCGTCCGCATGATCCCCGGCAGCGTCGCCGGGTCTTGGGCGGTGGACGTCGACGATCCGTTGTTGTTCAGCAGCACGAACGTGACGGCGCCGGCGGCGATCACCACCACCAGGACCGCCGCGCCGATCCGGTACCACTTGCGCCGCCCGATCTTGCGCTGCAGCGCCTCGCGCTGGCGACGCGCCTCCTCCTTGCGGACCTTGCGGTTGGGACCGTCCGGGCTCGCCGGGGCCACCGACACCTTGGCCGGGACGGGCGTCGTGCGCTTCGGGTTCTGTCGTTTGCCCACCGTGGGTCTCCGCGAGGTTGGTCGCCGGCGAACCGGCGGTTGCAGGCCTCAATCCTATCGGCCGCACGGCGGCCTCGACCCGGCAGCGCCGAAACCGCGCCTACGGGCCTATCCTGTTGTGCGCATGAGAACGAAGAACCCGGCGCGGGCATTGGCGCTGGCCGGCGCCGCCGCTGCGGGCGCCGTCGCCGGCCACACGCTCACCTACCTGTTGGCGTTCCCCCAGGCGGGGACCCGCGAGGCCGTGCTGGCCTCGACCGGACACGCGTACTGGTTTGCGGCGGTCTCCGCCGCGCTGGTATTCGCGGCGCTGTCGGCATCGGCCGCGTTCGTCCGCGGCATCCGCCGAGGACTGCGCGGCCCGTCGCTCGTTGCCGGCGCCGAGCCGGGCATCGCTGCGGTCGTCCTGCGCCTGTTCGCACTGCAGTCCGCCATCTACGTGCTGCAGGAGATCCTGGAGCGGCTCGACGCCGGCGTTCCCCTTTCGGAGCTCGTTCGCGGGCACATCTTGCTGATCGGCATCCCCCTTCAGTTCCTGGTCGCCCTGGCGATCTCCGTCGTCCTGATCGCCCTGCGCAAGGCCGGTGAGCACGCCGGCGCCGTCCTTCGCCGGCCCCCCCTTCCCCGGATCTCACGACGCGCCGTCCGGCCGCCGATGCAGGTGGCGGCGCCGGCCTCCGTCTGGTTCCGGCTTCGAGGCATTCGCGCGCCCCCCGCGGCCGCCTAGCCACCTCGAATCCGGGCGTTGCGCGCGCAACCTGGGCGCGAGCGCCCACCGCCGGAAAACGACAGGAGGTTTCCATGAGACGACGCGCGACGACGGGTGTCGTGCTGGTCGCGGGGATGGCCGCCGCGCTGCTGCTCGGCACGACGACCGCCGCTTCGGCCCACGTGGCCGGCAAGGCCGGGCCGTATTCGTTCCTGATCGGCTGGGGCCAGGAGCCCGCGTACGCGGGCCAGCAGAACAGCGTGCAATTCATCGTGAAGAACGCGAGCACCGGCAGGGCCGTCACCGACATCGGCGACCAGATCAGCGTGGAGGTCATCTACGGTACCAACAAGATGACGCTGCCGTTCGAGCCCACGTTCGATCCCGACACCGGGCTCGGAACACCCGGTGATTTCCGCGCGTGGTTCTTCCCGTCGGCGCCCGGCAACTACACCTTCCACCTGACCGGCAAGATCGGCTCGACGAACATCGACCAGAGCTTCACGTCCGGGCCGACCACCTTCGACTCGGTCCAGGACCCGGCGAAGCTGCAGTTCCCGGTGAAGGCGCCGACCACGACGCAGCTGAACGCCAAGCTCGACGCCACGTTGCCGCGGCTGGCCACCAGTGCGCAGGTCGAGAGCGCGAACGACGCCGCCTCCAGCGCGAAGACGGTCGGCATCATCGGGATCGTGGTGGGGGCTGCGGGCCTGATCGTGGCCGTAGTGGCGCTGGTGCGGAAGCGGGGCTGACGATGGGCGCTCGCCGCGTCACTACCGCGGCGATCCTGGCGCTGGGGGCGGCTCTGGCCGTGGTGTGGGCCGCTCCCAGTGCCTCGGCGCACGCCCTGTTGAAAAGCTCCGATCCCGCGAATGGAGCGCAGCTGGCGAAGTCGCCAGCTCAGATTCTCATGACGTTCACCGAGGCGCCCGACCCGCACCTGTCACTGGCAACGCTCCTCGACTCGACCGGCCATGTGGTGAGCGGCGCGTCGAAGGCGCAGGCGGTGCCGGGGCAGCCGCAGGAGCTTCGCGTCGCGCTGTCGAGGCCGCTGCCCGACGGCGTATACACCGTCAACTGGCGAACGGTCTCGCTGGTCGATGGGCATGTCGTCGGCGGTGCGTTCGCGTTCGGCATCGGGGAGGCGCCGAGCGCCGCAGCGACGACGGCCACCTCCGCTGCGGGAAGCGCGCCGGGCCCACCGGTGCTCGCCGTGGTCGGCCGATGGGCGTTCGTCTGGGGCGTGGCGCTGCTCATCGGCGCGGCGGCGGCGGGGCTGTTCGTCTTCGGCGGCTCGCTCCCGGCCGGCGCGCGGTGGCTGCTGCTCGGCGGGTTCGTGCTCGCCGTCGCCGGCCTGGTCGTGGAGTCGCTCGTGGAGCGGGCGCAGATCGGCATCTCGCTCGGCGGGTTCCTGTCCTCCAGCGTGGGGCGCGGCTACGTCCGCCAGGGGGTGGCGCTGCTGCTCACGGGGGCAGCGGGCCTCGCAGCGATCCTGCGCCCGGGCAGCGCAGCGTTGTGGGCGCTCGGCGTCACCGGCGCGCTGACCATGCTCACGCATGCGCTCGGCGGGCACGCCGACGCCCAGTCGTCCATCCGCGTATTGAACCTGGGAGCCGAGTGGATCCACCTGGTCGCCGTCGGCGTGTGGATCGGCGGGCTCGTCTGGCTCCTGTTCGGTCTGCGCGGCGCGGCGGGCGACCGCGTGAGCGCGGTTGCGCGATTCTCCTTCATGGCCACGATCGCGGTGATCGCCGTCGTCCTGTCGGGGGTCGCCAGGGCGATCCAGGAGCTCGGGAGCATCGGCAATCTGATCCACACGTCGTGGGGCGTGACGCTACTGGTCAAGAGCGGGATCTTCGCCGTGCTTGCCGTGTTCGCGATCACCAACCGGTTCCGCATCGTGCCTGGGTTGAAGGCCGGCTCGGAGAGGATCGGGACCCTGCGGCGGACCGTGGGGGCCGAGGTGGTGCTGGCCGTCGGCGTCATTGCCGCGGCAGCGCTGCTGAGCGACCTGGCGCCGGCGTCGTTCGTCTCCGCCGCTCAGCACCGGAACGCGGCACCCTCGTCGGTCGTCGTCACGGGCAGCGACTTCGCCACTACCGTCCGCGTCCAGCTGACGGTGACGCCGGGAATGGTTGGGAGCAACCGCTTTTCGGCGCGCGTGACGAACTACGATACGGGGGCGCCGGTGCCGGCCCAGGGCGTGCGGCTGCAGTTCTCGCTGCCGTCGCAGCCGAACGTCGGCTCGTCCCTCCTGTCGTTGTCGAACGCCGGCGGCGGCGTGTGGACCGGGCAGGGCACGAACCTGTCGATCGACGGCGCCTGGTCCGTCGACGTCACCGTGCAGGAGGCGTCCGGCGGCGTCGACGTCCCGCTGACGGTGCGCACGCGGCTCCCGGCCGAGAAGATCACGGTGTCGGCCCAGCCGGGCGAGCCCACGTTGTACACGATCTCGCTGCCGGGCGGCCGGTCGCTTCAGACGTACGTGGACCCTGGGAAGGAGGGCACCAACACAGTCCACTTCACGTTCTTCCAGACGAACGGGAACGAGCAGCCCGTGGCGTCGGCCAGCGCATACGCGATCGCCCCGTCGGGTGCCGACGAGACCCTGAAGCTCATCCGATTCTCGGCCGGGCACTTCGCGGCGAACGCGGCGCTGAACGTCGGCCGGTGGACGTTTCGGATCACGGGACGGACATCGGATGGGACGATCCTGACCGGCTACTTCATGCAATCGATCGGATAACGTCGCTTGGCGAGGGCGGGTGCGATGGGGAAAGGACGAACGATGAACGCGCGACCGGTGCGGATGGTGCTGCTGGCCGCCGCGTGTGCGGGACTACTCCTGTCCGCGTGCGGGGGCGGTTCAGCAGCGGTCGGACCGAGCGCGTCCGCGACGGTCTCCCCGAGGCCCAGCTCTCCCGCCAAGCTCACGATCCTGTCCCCGCGCGACGGCCAGGTGATCAGGGGGGGCACCGTGTCCGTGCGGATCCGGCTGGTGGGCGCGAAGATCGTGCCGGCCACGACCACGCACATCACGCCCACGCAGGGGCACCTGCACCTGTTCCTGGATGACAAGATCGTGTCGATGAACTACAGCACCTCGGACGTGCTGCACGACGTCGCGCCCGGCCAGCACACGCTGCGCGTGGAGTTCGTGGCCTCGGACCACCTCCCCTTCGTTCCGCGCGTGTTCGCGGCCGTGGTGTTCGAGGTGACATCATGAGCGCCCGCACGCCGGCGAAGCGCCCGCTGTCGGTGGACGCGCCGCGGGCGAGGGCCGGGACCGACCCGGCGTCCGCCGCCGGGGCAGCATGCATCGTGACCGCGGGGCTGGGGTTGCTGCTGATCCGTCCCGCGCTCGTGCAGGTCGCGCCCCGCCCCGAAGCTGCTCTGCTGGTCGTGTACGCGGCGTTGCTGGCGGTGTCCGTGTTGGCGCCCCTGCCGTTGGACCGCGCACCGCGCGCGAGCGCGATCCGTTTCGGCGCCACCTTGGCCGTCGGCGTGGCCGCGGTGTCGGTGGCCCGGCTCTTCGCGCTGCCGGCTCCGCCCACGCGCACCACGACCGTCGCGGTGGCTCTGTCCGTCGTGGCCGCCGTGGCGGAGGAGGCGCTCTTCCGCCGGTTCGCCTACGCCTGGCTGGCGCGGCGCGGCACCGCGCTGGCCGTCGCGGGGTCCGCGCTGCTGTTCGCGCTGGTGCACGTCCCCGCCTACGGGATCGCGGCGCTGCCCGTCGACCTCGGCGCGGGGCTGCTGCTGTCCTGGCAGCGCTTCGCGTCGGGCGGGTGGGCGGCTCCGGCCGCCACGCACGTGGCGGCAAACCTGCTGGCGGTGCTGCCGTGAGGCGCGCGGCGCTGGCGCTGGTCTGCGTGGCGGCCGTGGCGACCGCGTGCACGAGCGCACCCGACCCGATCGTGGTGGGTGCGATCTACCCGATCACGGGATCGCAGGGCCCCGGCGGCCTGCACGAGTTCCGCGGCGTCCAGCTCGCGGCCGACATGGTCAACGCGCAGGGCGGCGTCGGCGGGCGCGCGATCCGCCTCGAGCCGGTGGACGTGCCGGCCGCCGCGGCCGCCGCGCCGGCCGTCCAGGCGCTGCACCGCCAGGGCGTTCGCTACGTCGTCGGCAGCTACGGCAGCACCATCTCGTGGCCGGCTTCGGCGCAGGCCGACCGCGACGGGATGCTGTACTGGGAGACCGGCGCGGT
The DNA here is from genome assembly GCA_036406615.1 of Actinomycetota bacterium. GTDB lineage: Bacteria > Actinomycetota > UBA4738 > UBA4738 > UBA4738 > DASXAQ01. The sequence goes on from DASXAQ010000069.1 coordinate 74,260, forward strand.
CGGCATGATGCCGCCGCAGGGGCAGGGGACGCTGGTGTTCCGCGTCCCGCCGACCGGCGCCGTGCTCGGCGGCTCGGCCATCGACTTCGTCGCGCAGGAGCTCGCGCCGCGGCTGCACCGGAATCCGACGCGCCTGCGCTTCGCCGTGGTGAACGTCGGCGACGCCTACGGCACCGAGGTCGCGCGGGGCGCGATCGACGCGATCCACCGGCTCGGGCTCCCGTACGCGGGCGACGTCACGTACGACCCGAACCACGTCGATCCGGCGCGGGTGGTGCGGCGCATCCGGGCGCTTCGGCCTGACGTGCTGTTCGTGTCGGCGTACGTACAGGACGGGGTCGCCGTTCGGCGCGAGATGGTGGCGCAGCACCTGCACCTGGTCGCTGCGATCGGTTCGTCGTCCAGTTACTGCATGGTCGAGTTCGGGCGGGAGCTGGGCACGGACGCCGTGGGGTTGTTCGCGTCCGACAAGCCCGACGCGTGGTCGCTCAATCCGAAGGGCCTGTCGGCGCCGGCCGCGGCGCTGCTGCGGGATGCCAACGAACGGTACGAGGACCGGTACCACACCTATATGGACGCGCCGGCCCTTGCCGGCTTCTCCGCGGCCTGGGCGCTGTTCCACGACGTGATGCCGTCGGCGAGCGCGCTCACCCCGGCATCGGTCGGCGCCGCCGCCCTGCGGACCCGTCTCCCGCAGGGCAGCCTGCCCAACGGCAGCGGGCTGGCGTTCGCGGCGGCTGGGACGCCCGACGCGGGCGCGAACGTGCGCGCCCTTGGAGTCATCTGGGAATGGCAGGCGCCCGGGCGGCGCGTCGTGGTGTGGCCGCCCATCTTCGCCCGCGCGCCCGTCCGCGTCCTGCCGCTGGCTACGTGAGGCGAGCCCGCGCCAGATCAGCGATCGTCGCGGCGGCCGTGGTGGCCGCCTACCTGGCGGCCGCCGCGCTCAGCGGCCACCTGTCGGTCACCGCCCGCCGGCCGATGCTGGACGGGTTCGTCACGACGGTCCCGTACAACTGGGTGAACCCGCCGCCGGCCCAGGCGGCAAGCAACAAGCAGCCCGCGTCCGGTTCCGCGACGCTGCGCATGACGCCGAAGGGCTCGAACGCCGCGTTCGTCAGCACGACCGACGCGCAGTGTGAGCTGATCCTCGGCATCAGCGCGTTTCCACGCTCCCCCGGCCAGACGGGCGTGGTCGTCACCATCCGCCCGCTGGACCCGGCGACCCTCGGCCCGGCGCCGACCGGACTGGTGATCACCGGCAACGCGTACGAGGTCCGAGCCAGCTATGCGCCGGGAGGCGCGGTCCTGCGCGACGCCCAGCGCACGTTCACGGCCAAGCTCGTGTACCCGGCCATGCCGTCGGCCGGGCTGTTCCCGCCGGCGCACACCGTCCTGGTCTCGGGCGACGGGAAGACCTGGACGCGGTTCAAGACCATCGACACGCACGCCGCGCTCACCGCGACCATCTCGACCCGAACGCTCGGCTACTTCGTCGTGGCGGCCCCGCCAAGCGCGGCCCTCCCCGCCGGGTCGTCCAACCGCGCCGTCGTGCTGCTGGTCATCGCCGGCATCGCGGTGGTCGCCATCGTGGGACTCGTGCTGCTGGTGCGCGCACGCCGGGCCCGCGCATGAGCCGGTGGCTTCCGCTGGCGGACGGCACCGGCTCGCCGCTGGACCAGGGCGTGACCAGCATGCTGCTGATCCTCGCGCTGTTCCTGGGGTTCACGGCGTTCATGCGGCTGCGGGACAAGGGTTTTCGACGCCTCCCACGACCCGCGGCCTGGGGCGCCGCGGCGCTGGCCTGCGCGTGCGTGGTGCTGGCCGTCACACTGCCGCCGATCATCCGCCCGACGCCGGCGTCGACCCGGCCGTCGAGCACCGCGCACGTCACGATCCTGACGCCCACGAACGATCAGGTCTTCCACGGCGATCCTGCCTCCGTCCCCATCCGACTGCGCATCACCGGGGGGCGCATCGTCCCGTTCACGTCCAGCCATCTGGTGCCGAACGAGGGCCACGTCCACCTGTTCGTGGACGGGCGACTGGTCGCCATGAGCTACGGGCTGGTCTCGCGGGTGTTCGTCCTGCCCGGAACGCACGTGCTCGAGGCCGAGTACGTGGCCGTCGATCACGCGCCCTTCGACCCGCGGGTCATCTCGACGGTGCGGTTTCGCGTGGTGGGCTGACCCGGGCCGCGGTGCGAGCGCTGCCTCGTGCGATTCGCGCACCGAGGTAGACGACGAGCACGACGGCCACGATCGACGCCCCGCCGGCGACGCTCGCGTAGTACGACAGGTACAGGCCCGCCACCCCGCAGACCACGGCCACGCCGCACGCCAGCGCCATCATGGGAGTGACGCGGCGCGCGAAGAGCCTCGCCGTGGCCGCCGGACCGATCAGCACGGCCGGGTACCGCACCTGCTCGACCTCGTGCGTCGCCACGAGCATCGAACGCCCTTCGCCGGCCGGGCGCTCGAGCAGCGTGAGCATTCGATCCACGCTGCCCTGTTCGACGCCGGTGAACGGCTCGTCGAGCAGCAGCAGGACGGCGTCCTGAACGAGCGCCCGCGCCACCAGCACGCGTTGCTGCTGCCCGCCGAACAGCTCGCCGAACGACCGGCCCGCCAGGTCCGCCAACCCGACCTGGCCCAGCGCCTGATCGCCGCGCGCCGGTCGGCTCGGCCGGGCCGCCGCCACCAGTCGAGCCGCGACAGGGCCCCCATCAGGGCGACATCCGGCGCCGTCACCGGATAGTCCAGGCGCGATCGTTGCGTCTGCGGAACGACGCCGCACGGAGCGCTCGCATCCAGGGTGCCGGCCATCGGCGGAAGCTCGCCGAGGATCGCGCGGAACATAACGAGAATCGTTCTCACTCTCAAAGATTGGACACGAAGGTCCTCGGCGAGGCGGAGCCACGGAGTCGGCGGAGGCTAGGAGCGACCCACGGACCGCGGACGAGGCCGAGAGGCATTCGAACAGCGCCGGCACAGCCCCACGACGTCCAGGCGGTGGCTTCGCACCGTGAAGCCGCGTCGCGCCGCCTCGTCGTGCAGCGCCGACCGCACGGAGCGGTCGAGCCGGGCCGGCACCTCGAAGTCCTCGACCGAGCCGCACGACTCGCAGATCAGGTGGTGATGGTGCTCGGTCAAGTCCTCGACCAGCTCGTACCTGGCGAAGTCGTTGGCGCTGAGCAGACGGTGCACGACGCCGGCCTGCTCCAGCACGACCAGGTTGCGGTAGACGGAGCTCTGCGCCAGGCCCGTCCCCCGGTCGAGGATCTCGGGCATGGACAGCGGCCGGCGGGCGGAGGCGAGCACGTCCAGCAGCGCGAGCCGGTTCGTCGTCATGCGTTGCCCCACCGCGCGCAGGCGCGCGGCGGCCGCGCCATCCACCTCCGACGTCGATCGTCTCGCCGCGCTGACCATGTCCAGCAGTGTAGTGAACCCCGAGCGACGTTAGGCGAGCAGCCCCGAGAGGCTCCGTGTGCAGGGGCAACGGGCTCCGCGCAACGGGGTCAGGCCCCATGCGAGCTCGATCGTGCGAAGGATCGAGTAGTGATCCACAGCCGCGCGTAGGCGGGCACCGCGGCGCACCGCCGGCCCCGCGACGATGAGCGGGACGTGGCCACCCGCGGCCAGCCGGCAGCAGCCGGCGTTCGACGTGCCCTCGTCCCACGCCACGAACAGCACGCCCAACGGGCCGAGCGCGCGAAGCAGGGGCGGAACCTCCGCACGCAGGAACTCGTCGCCCGCGGTGACCCCGCAGTCGTGCGTGTCCTGGCACAAATCCGGGGTGATCCAGACGAACCGCGGCAGCCGATCCGCGCGCAGGTCCGTCCCCAGTCGCGACAGCGGAACCACGCGCCGGCATCGAGATGCAGCGCCGGCCACGTCGCGGAAATACAGGAGCGGGTCGTGCTTCTTCGCGTACTCGCCGGCGGACGCGCCGCGGAAGCACGCGGACGGCATCCCGCCCAGGTACGCCTTCCAGGAGATCCCGGCCCGCTCCAGCTGGTCGACCAGGTTGGTCGCGCGGATCGAGCAGTCGGTGCAGTCCGATCGGATCCCGAACGTCGACCCGGCGATCAGCGCGAGGTAGTTCGGGAGCGACGGATGCGAGACGGCGAACGCGGACGAGGCCAGTCCGTACCGCCGGATCAACGCGTTTTCGTACGGGGCGCTGGAACTCCCGACGATCGACCCGTACTCCTTGTTCTCCATCACGATCACGACCACGCGGGAGAAGTCGGGAAGACCTGCGACGGCGCCCGGTCCGGCGGGCAGGCTCGGCACCGTCGCGGCCTGCTCGCTCGAACCGAGCGTCGGCCTGCCGCCAGGGGCCGTCCCCGCGACGGGAGCGGCGGTGCACGAGGCGAGCAGCAGTCCGAGTCCCGCCGACCCCCTCGCCAGGCGGGGGAGGAGGCGGTTCAGAATTGCGGCACCTCCTGGTAACCGCCGAAGACGCCGCGCAGCGCATCGACGATCTCGCCCTCGGTGCAGTACGCGCGGGCGCAGTCCACCAGGAACGGGATCAGGTTGTCGTCGCCGCCGGCCGCCGCCGTCAGGCGCTCGAGCGCACCGGCCGCCGCGGCCCCGTCGCGCGACGCCTTCATCGCCCGGACGCGATCCACCTGGCGGCCTTCGGTCTCTGGCGGGATCACCAGCGTGTCGATCAGCGCCTCGTCGTCGGTCACGAAGTCGGTCACGCCTACCTTCACCAGGCGGCCCTTCTCGTAGCGCGTCTGCTCGGCGTATGCGGCGTCGGCGATCTCGCGCTGGAAGTAGCCGCGCTCGATCCCGGCCAGCACGCCCTCCAGGATGGATCCGCGGCCCATCTCCTGGATGGCGGCGAAGTACCGTTCGGCGGCCTCCTCCATCGCGTTGGTCGACGCCTCCACGAAGTACGAGCCGCCGAGCGGATCGATGACGTTGGCGACGCCGGTCTCGTACGCGATCACCTGCTGCGTGCGAAGCGCGATCTCGGCCGCCTTCTCGGTCGGCAGGGCCAGCACCTCGTCGAGCGCGTTCGTGTGCAGCGACTGCGTCCCGCCGAGCACCGCCGCCAGCGCCTCGATGGCCGTGCGGACGATGTTGTTCTCCGGCTGCTGCGCCGTCAGCGAGCAGCCCGCGGTCTGCGTGTGGAAGCGCAATCGCCACGACACCTCGTCCTTCGCGCCGTAGCGGTCGCGCAGCCATCGCGCCCAGATGCGCCGCGCCGCCCGCAGCTTGGCGATCTCCTCGAAGAAGTCGATGTGCGCGTTGAAGAAGAACGAAAGGCCCTGCGAGAACCGGTCGACGTCCAGCCCGCGCTGACGGCCGAGCTCCACGTAGGCGAACCCGTCGGCCAGCGTGAACGCCAGTTCCTGCTGGGCCGTCGACCCGGCCTCGCGGATGTGGTAGCCGCTCACGCTGATGGGATGGAACTTCGGCACCTCGGCGGCGCAGAACTCGATCAGGTCCCCGATCAGGCGCAGGTGCGGCCGCGGCGGGAACAGCCACTCCTTCTGGGCGATGTACTCCTTCAGGATGTCGGTCTGCAGCGTGCCCTCCAGCGCCCCCCACGCCACGCCCTGGCGCTGCGCGGCGGCGAGGAAGAACGCGAACAGGATCGTGGCCGGGCCGCTGATCGTCATCGACGTCGAGATCCCGCCGAGGTCGATGCCGTCGAACAGCGTCTCGAAGTCCGCGAGCGAGTCCGTCGCGACGCCGCAGCGCCCCACCTCGCCCTCGGAGCGAGGGTCGTCGGAGTCGCGGCCCATGAGCGTCGGCATGTCGAACGCCACGGATAGGCCGCCCTGCCCCTGGCGCAGAAGGAACTTGTACCGCGCGTTCGTCTCCTCGGGGGTGCCGAAGCCCGCGAACTGGCGCATCGTCCACAGCCGCCCGCGGTACATCGTGTGGTACACGCCGCGCGTCATCGGGAAGTGACCGGGGTACCCGAGGTCCCGCTCGTAGTCCAGGTCCGCGACGTCCTCGGACGTGTACAGCGCGTTGACCGGCTCGCCGGACAGCGTCTCGAAGTCGGCGTCGCGTTCCCCGGCTTCGAGGTAGTGGCGGCGCCAGCGCTCCTTGCCGCTTGCCGGTTCGCTTGCCGGTTCGCCCGACGGTTGGCTCGACGGTTCGCTCACGGTTCCACCTTACGCATCCTCGGCGGCATCCGGATGAACGGCGAAGGTCCCCGAGCCGGAGCGGATGAGCTCGAGCAGCGCCGCCGCCGCCCGGTACGGGTCGAGCCGGCGCGCCGCGAGCTCGTCGGCGACCTTCGCCCCCGCGCGGTCGGCCAGCAGCGACGAGGCCGATCGCCGCAGCTCGGCGCCGATCAGGTTCTGCACCTCTTCGAGCGCGCGACGCCGGCGGCCCTCGTCGAGCTCCCCCGACGATTGCAGGTACTCGCGGTGACGCTCGATCGCGGCTCGAACGTCGGCGACGCCGTCGCCCGAGCTCGCCGACGCGCGGACGACCGGCGGGGTCCACGCGCGGTGCGGGCCCATGCGGATCATCAGGTTGAGATCCCGGACGGCCTCATCCACGCCCTCTCGGTCCGCCTTGTTCACCACGAAGACGTCGGCGACCTCCAGGATGCCGGCCTTGGCCACCTGCACCGCGTCGCCCCAGCCCGGGGCGACGACGACGAGCGTGGTGTCGGTCGCGCCCGCCACCTCCACCTCGGCCTGTCCCACGCCGACGGTCTCGACGATCACCAGGTCGTGCCCGGCCGCGTCAAGGATCCGAACCGCCTCCGGCGCGGCCAGCGACATGCCGCCCAGGTGTCCCCTGGTGGCCATGGATCGAATGAACACGCCGGGGTCGGTCGCGTGCGACTGCATGCGCACCCGGTCGCCCAGCAATGCGCCGCCGGAGAACGGCGACGTCGGATCGATGGCCAGCACCGCGACCGTCTCGTCGCGGCCGCGCGCGTCGGCGACCAGGCCCGCGGCCAGCGTGGACTTCCCGACGCCCGGCGAGCCGGTCAGGCCAACCGTGTACGCGCGTCCCGCCTTCGGGAATACCGCCTCGGAGATGGACGGCAAGTCGTCGTCACCGTCCTCGACCATGGAGATGGCCCGGGCCGCGGCGCGCCGGTCCCCGGCCAGGACCCCCTGGATCAACGCCGCGACATCCACGCCGGCAAGCGTAGCGGGTGCCCGGCGCGCCGCGGGCCGCGTCAGGCGGACGGAGACCGCGCGACCAGCGACCACACCCGATGCGGCACGTCCATCGGGTCACCGGGGAACCGCCCCGCCAGCATCGACGCGAGCTCGCCGTCGAACGTTCGGACCTGCCCGGCCCCCAGCTTCGCCCCGACGCTGGCGTGCGCGCGAATGCGGCCGCGCCACGCCTCGTGCGCGTAGGCGATGGCGACGTCGAAGCTGAACGTCTCGACGTCGACGAAGCCCGCGGCGCCGGCATCCAGCGCCCACTCGGGGCTCATGCCGGTCGTCGGCATCGGCGCGTACTCGGGATCCCACCGACGGATCAGGTCCTCGGTCGCCTCCACCACGTTGCCGGGCAGCGGCACGTAGTCGAGGCGGCACAGCGCCAGCGCGCCGCCCGGCGTCAGCACGCGCCGTGCCTCGCCCGCGGCGCGCGGACGGTCGAACCAGTGCCACGCCTGGCCGCACGCGACCACGTCGACGCTGCCGTCGCGCAGGGCCGTGGCCTCCGCCCCGGCCATGAGGTAGCGCACGAGGACGCTCGCCTCGGCGTCCAGGCGCCGGGCCATGCGCAGCATCGGCTCGGCGACGTCCATGCCGATCACGTCGCAGCCGGCGAGGGCGAAGCCCCGCGCGAGCGAGCCGGTCCCCGTCCCCAGGTCCAGCACGCGCTGGCCCGGCGATCCGATCCCGAGGGCGAGCAGGCGTTCGAACAGGGCGGCCGGGAAGCCGGCCCGGTAACGCGCGTAGTCCTCGGCGGTCCGGCCGAAGTCCACGCCGGCCTGGGACTCGGGCGGCGCGTTCGGGTCGCGGGAGAGGCCGGCCTCAGGGCGCATCCAGCAGCTTGGAGAACCGCGCGAGCTGCGCGCCGCCCAACACGACGCCGGCGATGCGCAGCTTGCGCGTGGCGATCTTGCGCACCAGCTCGCGAGCTTCGGGCTTCGAAACGTCGGGGATCCCGAATCGAGTAGGAACCTTCGACAGGCTCATGAGATCGGACGACGGCGCGCGCACGACGGCATCGGGCCGCCCGATCACGCCGTTTCGCACGATCGCGCGTCCGCCGCCCATCCGAACGGTCACGCCGACCTCGACGTCGGTCGCCAGCACGGCGACGGTCCCCGGGCGATCCAGCAGCGACGCGCGTTCCGGGTGGGCGCGAAGGTTGGCCTCCAGCAGCCCGCCGATCATCGCCGCCATCGGGTTCGGAGGCTCGCCGCGCCAGAACCGAACGAGCGCCCCCTCGGGCTCTTCGCTCATCCGGCGCTCGACGGCGTCTGACTGACTACCCGTCGCCTCAACAGGCCGTGTGTGAGCGTCGGACCGAGCGCGGCGATCGCGCCGAGCATGTGTGTCGCTACGAACGCCTGGATCCACGACGCCTTCGTCACGGGCTCACCGCCGCGAGATGGTCACCAGGACGATACCGACCAGGTTGAACGTGCCGTGCGCCACCATCGAGGCCAGCAGGCTCTGCCGGCGCTCGTACACCCACGCCAGGCCGATCCCGACGAGCATCAGCGACGGCACGATCAGCAGGAAGAGCGAGCCCTGGATGTGGACGAGGCCGAACACGGCGCCGGAGATGACCGCCGAAGGCCAGAACGAGTAGCGCGCACGAAGGCTCTTGAACAGGAATCCGCGGAACAGCGTCTCCTCGCCGAGCGGTGCCAGCACGACCGCCAAGACGGCGAACGACGCGAACCCCGCGCCGTGCAGGCATGTGGGGACCTGGTCCGGCTGCCCCGGGCTGTGCCCGAGGATCAGCGAGGTCACGCCGCTGACGACCGCGTCGACCACGTACGCGGCCGCTACGATCGCTACCCCGCCGGCGAGGCCGACGCGCAAATCCTTCGCGGGGTCGCGCGGCAGCCCGAGCGCCGCCGCGGGCGTCCGGTGCACGACCGTGACCCAGAACAGCGGCACGGCCGCGAAGGCGGCCTCCTGGGGGATCCACAGCGAGAAGAACTGGGGCTGGCACGCGGTGGTGAACGCCTGGCCGAGCGCGCCGGCGATCACGGCGATCACCAGCGCGATGAAGAAGACAGGAACGGTCTCCAGCGGGGTCCACGTGGCAGGCAGCACGTCCGGGCCGGGCCCCGGAGGCGGCGGCATGGGCGGAGGTGGGACCCGCGGCGGGACGCCGGGAGGATCCGGCGGCGGGACGTTCGCCATGTCCCTACCTTCCCATACGCCGGGCGGGTGGTCGGCGGCCACGTCGGCGAACGCGCGTGAGTCCGGCGTGCCGATCATGCACGGCTGGATGTCCTTGAAGGGGACACGGCGCGGGGGTACCATCCGGCTCCCTGCGATGCGCCTGGTGACCTACGACCGAGGGGGCGTCCGGCGACTCGGCGCCTGGGTGGCGGGGACCGTCGTCGACCTGCCCGACGCGGTCGGCCACCCCGCGTTCCCCGCTTCGATGGAGTCGCTGGTCGCGCGCAACGGCGGCACCACCCTGGACGCGGCACGCGACGCCCTTTCGAGACCCGAGATCGTCGACGAGTGCGCGGTCGCCGGAGCTCGCCTGCTGGCCCCGATCGTCCCGTCCGCCCTGTGGCAGGCGCCCGACCCCGGCGCGACGCCGGCTGCGGACGCGCGAACGTCGACGTCGAGGCACGCGTCCAAGGCCGGCGCCGGCGGATCTCGGCCAACGGCGAACGCCACGTCGAACGGCGCTTCGTCGGACGCGCCTGCGGCTCGCCGTTCGATCATCGGCCCGGACGACGGCGTCGGCTACCCCTCCCCGCCGGCGGGTCTGGACTGCGGACTCGAAGTGGCCTGCGTCGTGGGCAGGGCGGGCCGCAACCTGTCCCCTCGGCAGGCGCAGGCGTCGGTCTTCGGCTACACCCTGATGAACGACTGGACGGCGGTGTCCCCCAACGGCAAGGGAAAGGCCGCGACGACCGGCCCGACCGTGGCGACCGCACTCGGCCCGTGCATCGTCACGCCCGACGAGCTGGCGACGGCGGTGGTCCGCATCGTGGCCAGGGTCGACGGCGAGGTGTGGTTCGAAGGCAGCCTGAACGACGCGGCCGGCTCGTTCGCGACGATGATCTCGCGCACGTCGCGTCACGAGCAGCTGCGCCCCGGCGACCTGTACGGCTCGGGAACGCTCGCGACCGGCCACCAGCACGATCGACGCCGGCGGCTCGCGCCGGGTCAGGTTGTGGAGATCGAAGCCGACGGGATCGGCGTGTTGCGCAACCGGATCACGCGTTCGCGCCGGCGGCCCGGATCGCGGCGATGAACCCCGCCGCGGACGAATAGGCGCTCGCCGGCGCCGGCGTGCCGTCGATCAGCACCGTCGGCGTCGAGGTGATGCCTCGCTGCGAGGCCAGCGTCGTGATCCGCTCGACGAAGGGAACGTACGTCTTCGACTCGACGCATCGGTCGAACGCGCCGCCCGTCACGCCGGCAGTCGCCCCGAACGCCGTGAGCGAGGACGTCGTCAGCGCGCCCGAGTTCTCCGCCGCTTGGTTCGCGAACAGCTCGTCGTGATACGGCCAGAATCTGCCCTGGGCGCCCGCGCAGTAGGCGGCGTTCGACGCCAGCTCGGACTCGGGGCCGAGGAATGCCATCGGCACGTAGCCGAACCTGATGGTCCCGTCCGCAACGAGCCGGTCGATCGTCGAGCCGACCGTCCTCTGGAACTCGCCGCAGTGCGGGCACTGGAAGTCCCCGTACTCGACCACGGAGACCTTCGCGGTCGAGGCGCCACGCGTGACGGCTCCGTCGGCGGCAGCGAAGGGCGGACGCACGACCGCGCCGCCGCTCGCGGAGCGGAGCGCCTGGATCCCGATCCCAGTCGAGATCGCGAGGACGATCCCGGCAACGACCACGCCGGAGCGGCGCCACCACGGCGTTCGGACGCCACGACGCCTCGCGGCCCGGCTGGACGGTCCACGTCCGCCGGCCGCGCGGCCCGCAGCCTTCGGCCTCGCGCGCGTCGGCGATGGCGTCCGCGCCTTCGGCATCTACGCCACCTCCAGCGCGAGCCGGCTTCGCGGCCGCCACAGCAGCCACGCCGACGCCGCCATCAATGCCGCATCCCGTCCGATCTCCCATGCGTAGGAGGCGGCGTCGACGCCCGGAGCCGCTCCGCCGCCGCCGAAGCACCCGCACTCGATGGACAGCCCCCGCGCCCACGCCGACCCCACGCCGGCCACGAACAGGGCGAGCAGCCCGACAGAGATCGCCGCCGCCAGCCACGTGCGAATCCCGAGCAGGAACAGGACCGCTAGGCAGATCTCCAGGAATGGAAGGCCCCAAGCCACCGGCTTCACCAGGGCCTCAGGGAGGAGCCGGTACGCGCGAACCGCGATCTCGGCCCGCTGCGGCTCGGCCATCTTCGTCACGGCGGCCCACATCCACACAGCGGCGAGCAGGACGCGTACGGCCGTCGACACCCATGTCGACCAGCGATCGGACGACGCTCGAGTGCCCGCCGGCCGCCCCGCGGCCGCCCGGGTTGGGACCAGGCTCATCGACGAAACTGTCGGCGGCGATTCTGAACGGACGCTGAGATCGGCCCGCGATCTTCGCCTTCAGGCCGCCGGGGGCGTTTAGGCCTTCTTCGCGGCCTTCTTCTCCTGGTTCTTCCTGGCCGCGCGCGCCTTCTTCCGTCGTTCACGGTCGTGAGCCCAGCGCACCTTGTTTCGGTCTCCGCGTCCCACTCAGTCCTCCTCAGGATCGTGTCCGAGCGCCAGCTCGGCGCTTCGCTTGCACGCGGCGTCGATGGCGTTGAGGAACGCCGCCCGCACGCCCGCCTCCTCGAGATGGCGGATGGCGGAGATGGTCGTGCCGCCGGGCGAGGTCACCATCTCGCGCAGCTCCACGGGATGGCGGCCGGTGTCGCGCAGCATCCGCGCGGACCCCAGCATCGTCTGGATGATGAGCTCGGTCGCGACGTCGCGCGACAGCCCCAGCAGGATGCACGCCTCGATCATCGCCTCGGCCAACAGGAAGAAGTACGCGGGGCCCGAGCCGCTCGTGGCCGTGACGGCGTCCTGGTGCTTCTCCGGCAGGCGGATGACCCGGCCGACGGCGCTCAGAAGCTCCTCGGCCACCGCCAGGTGCTTGTCCTGCGCGTGGCGCCCCGGGCTGATCACCGACATCGCCTCGTCGACCAGCACCGGCACGTTGGACATGACGCGCACCACCGGGGTGCCCGCCGGCACGTATCGCTCGATGAACGACGTGCGGATGCCTGCCGCGAACGTGATCACCAGATGCTCGGCCGTGACCGCCTCGGCGATCTGCTCCAGCAGAACCTCCATGTCCTGGGGCTTGACCGTGAGCACGATCGTCGCCGCGCCGCGCACCGCCTCGGCGTTCGACAGGGTCGTGGCCAGGCCCAGACGCTCGGCGAGCTCGGCCGCCCGCTCTTCGCGCCGACAGGTGACGACCAGCTCGTCGCGCGTGCGCCCGCCCGAGCGGATCAGGCCCGAGGCCAGCGCCTCGCCCATGCGCCCGCCGCCGAGGAACGCGACCGATCGTTCGTCCACCGCTTCCCTTTCTATCGCCGCCACCGGATCAGGTTCGACAGGAAGAACCACATGTTCGCAGGCCGCTCGGCCATCCGACGCGTCAGGTAGGGGTACCACCGGGTCCCGTACGGGATGTAGACCCGCACCGGCTCCCCGGCCGCGACCAGGGCGCCCTGGAGATCGCGCCGGATGCCGAACAGCATCTGGAACTCGTACCGGTCGGGCGGCAGGCCTTTGCGGTGGACGTGGCCGCGGGCGCCGTCGACCAGACGCGGGTCGTGGGTGGCGAAGTGCACCGTCGAGCCCCTCTCCAGCAGCCGCCGCGAGGCGCGGGCGAAGCTCGCCGAGACCTCGGCGCGAGTCCGGTGCACGAACTCGGGCGGTTCCAGGTACGCGCCCTTGGTCATCCGAACGATCGCGCCGGGGCCGCCGATCCGTTCGACGTCGTCGTCGGTTCGAAGCAGGCACGCCTGTAACGCAACGCCCACGTCGGGGTGGTCGTCTCGCAGCGACAGGTACAGATCGAGGGTGCGGTCCACGTAGCCTCGCGACTCCATGTCGATCATGACCAGCGTGCGCGGCTCGGCGGCCGACGCGGCCTTCAGCACGCGCAGCATGTTGTCGCGGCACAGGTCGACGCCCTGGTCGAGCCCCAGCTGGGTCAGCTTCACCGAGATGCAGCCGTCCAGCCCGGGCGACTCGTGGAGCCGCTCCAGCGCGCGGATGTACGCGTCGGTGGCTTCGGATGCCTGCGCAGGCGAGTCCACGTTCTCGCCAAGGTGATCCAGGATCGAAGCGATGCCTCGCCCGCGAAGCGACCCGGCCGCGCGGATGCCGTCCTCCAGGGAGGCTCCGGCGACGAATCGTCCGGCGACCGCGCGGCCCGGACGGGTGCGTTCGATGGCGCCGCGAACGGCAGCGAGCTCGGTCAGCCAGATGACCGGCCGGCGGAACACGCTCATGCCGGGATCGCGTCCCTCATCTCGGCGCGAGTATAGGAGCGGGCGATCGGCGAACGGGCGCGGCCCATCCGGAAAAGGGTAAGGCCCGAGGGACCTCCGGCTCGCCGCCGGCCGAAGCCTGCGACCACCATCGACCCCTCGGGCCTAGTGCCCCGAGCAACCTCTCACGGCTGTCTCGGTTTCCTTATGATCGCCCCTTTCGTTGGGCTTTGGGGCCTCCCGAGCCTCCCCACCCGCACAGCTAGTTGGCCTTCCCAACCGTACGAGCAGGTGCGCCCAGTTGGCCTTAC
>DASXAQ010000070.1:0-45773 GCA_036406615.1 Actinomycetota bacterium
GGCGAGCTGCCGGATGGGGAGGTACGGTGCTCCATCTGCGTGAACAGGGTCGCGACGTCGGTGGACAGGCCCTTCGTGCTGCTGTCCCAGGGGAAGCGCCCCGGGCCGAACACGCCGTCATGCGGAAGCCCGTAGGGACAACGGCGTGGGTTCGTCATGCTCGCGGCGATCCGGCCCGAGTCGTTGCCTGCCCACCACGTCGTGATGACGACCCGGCACACGGGGAAGACGATGACCTGCTGCCGGTAGACGTACCTGCCCGGCTGCAAGCTCGGGGCGACCGCCGCGCCGAGGGCTCCCGTCTCAGGTCCCAGGGACGTCGAGCGCGTCGCGTGCACGGCGAACACGCCGCCGGCAACGATGGCGATCGTGAGAGCCGCCCCGACGGCCAGCGATGTCGCACGCTCCCTGCGATGCCGCCGGTCCCGTCGCGTCCGTAGCCCCTCGAACGCCGATCCGGGCGGAGCGATCCCTTCCGAGGCCCGGCGCAAGCGTTCGGCGTAGTTCGTCTCAGTCATCTCCACCCAACTCCTTTCGCAAGCGGTCTCGCCCGCGGCCGGCCAGCACCCGCACGGTCGACGGTCGGACGCCCAGCGCCTCAGCCGCCTCCGCTCCGTTCATCCCGAGCACGTCCACCAGGACGACGGCGGCGCGCTCCCTGGGGGTCAGCACCGCCAGCGCGCGCACGGCGACATCGCGTTCCTCGACACCCTCGAGCGGGTCCGGTGGCAGAGAAGGCCGAACCGCGCGCCGAACGGCCACGGCCGCGCGACGCCGCCGGCTTCGGAACACGTTCATGGCCGTTCGGTACAGGTACCCCACGGGGTCCGGATGGGCCGACACGCGCGGCCATCGTTCCCACAGGCGAACGAACGCGTCCTGCATGATCTCCTCGGCCTCGGCCCGATCCCGCGCCAGAAGCCAAAGGGCTCGGAACAGTCGCACGTGGTGTTCGGCGAAGAACGCCTCGAACTCCACGGGTCCGGGCTGCGCCACGGCAGCCGGCGGCGCGGGCGGAGCGGCCACGTTGCCTCGAAGCGTCGTCATCTCAGCCATGAACGCGCATCCCCGGGAAATCGCTTACGGATCGGGCGAAGTCGTCGCTCAGCCGTCCAGTATGCCGACGGGACCGAGCTGGCTCAGGTCAACCCGTTTGTCCCCGATGCTGGTGCCGCCGGGGGCGAGCGTTAACCGGGACGAACACATGCATCACCGACCCGGTCGCGCGAGGTTGCGACACGGGACCGCGCTGGGCCGTGAAGTGCCCGGTCAGCATGAAGAGGAAGACGTCCTCGTCAAGGCTCGGCGTTCCCTCCGGAATCGGGACGTAGCCCAGGACAAGGCGAAGCGCGTCGCGCTGCTTCGCAACCACGTATCGCACCGGCTCAGGTTCGGCCCCGCCGCTTCCGTGGGCGGCCATCGCGAGCACGTGCTCCTTCAGCGGCGACGGGACTTCGGGCGCAACAGCCTCCGTCACGACGCCGCCGGCTCACCGATCTGCGACGTGCACGCTGGGCATCGCGTCGCAGTCAGCGCGACCTCGGTGGTGCAGAACGGGCAGGGCCGGGTCGTCGGCGCGGCTTGCCCTTGCCGACGGGCCGCCATCGCGTTCAGCGGCACGATCACGAAGAAGTAGACGGCCGCGGCGATGAAGACGAACGCCAGCAGCGCGTTGAGGAACGAGCCATACAGGAACTTGCTGTGGTGGATCGTGAACGACAGCTGGGAGAAGTCCGGCTTGCCGAAGATCGCCGCGATGATCGGCGTGATGATGTCATCCACGAACGCCGTCACGACCGCACCGAAGGCCAGGCCGATGACGACGGCCACCGCCAAATCCACCACGTTGCCCCGCATGACGAAGTCCCTGAAGCCCTTCAGCATGTCCGCTCCTCCCCCGTCGAGCCGCTCCCGAACCGGTTCGGGCTCAGGCTACGCATCCCGCTGGACATAAGCCGTCCTTCAGCGAATGGACGTCTACTAGATACCGAATGATAGGATGCGCCGCCCGACGCTCGAGAGAGGCCGCGCCAGCATGCGAGGACGCACGCAACCGACGCTCCGGCTCGCCCGTGCCGCCGCCACCGCGGTGGCCCTGCTTGCGCTGGGATTGGTGTGGGCATGGCCGGCTCCGGCGTCTGCCGCGACTCCGTCGTGCACGACCACGAGCCCCATCTCCTTTGGCGCCGGAGCGACCGCTTCCACCATCGCCGCCCCGGGCGACACGGCGTGCTTCCAGTTCTCCGGCGTGGTCGGCGACGCCATCCGGGCCAACGTACGGGCCACGTCGGGCGCCCTGCAGCCGCTCACGGACGTGTTCGACCCCAGCGGCACTTCGAAGTGCGCGACGCCCGGAGATCTCGAGTGCGATGTCACCGCGGCCGGCACGTGGACGATCCGGATCTCGGACGACTCCGGGTCGAACATCGGCACCTTCGACATCTACGTCCAGCGCCTGGACGACCCAGTCGGGTGCCGACCGATCGCATTCGGCGCCAGGCCGATCGCCGGGACGGTGGCCGTGCCCGGCGACGCCGCATGCTTCACGTTTTCGGGCAGTGCCGGCGACGTGATCTTCGGCCATGCACAGATCACCACCGACCCGGTCACGCCGGTCATGGAACTGAACGGGCCGACCGGAGCGCAGGTCTGCGTGAACCTGACGGCGTTCTTCACGTGCACGCTGACGGGATCGGGCACACAGGGGCTGCTCCTCTACAACCAAGCGACGCAGACGGGATCGTTCCACGTCATCGTGCAACGCCTGACGTCGCCCGTCGGCTGCTCCACGCTTGTCTTCGGCGCGGCGCCGCTGACGAAACGCATCTCATCGGTGGGGGCCGTGGACTGCTTCACCTTCGCCGGCGCGCTCGGCGACACGGTCACCGTCGATCCCCAGGTGGTGTCCGGCACGATCTCTCCTGAGACCGACGACTTCGACCCCGCGGGCGTCTCCCGGTGCGCCACGCCCGGACCCTTGACGTGCGTGCTGGGATCCGCGGGCCGATGGACGACCCTGATCTGGGACGACGAGCTCAGCGGGACGGGGACGTTCACGATCTCTGCCGTCGACCTGAGCGTCAGCCCCGCGTCCGGCCCTTCTGCCACGCCCGTGTCCGTCTCCGCCAGCGGGTTCGCGCCGGGCGAGTCGGTGACGGTCAAGTACCGCACCGGCTTGGCCTCTCCGGCGACCGTGCCCATTTGCACGACCCTCGCGTCCGGCGCCGGCGTCGCGGCCTGCAGCGGAACGATTCCGCCGCCGTCCGGCGCCGGCTCCCTGGGACCACACGCGATCCGCGCGCTGGGCGCGACGTCCCACCACACGACAACCGGAGTCTTCACGCTGACCTAGGCCCGCCTCGGGCCGGGGCTCAATCCCGCCCGGCAATCGAGGCGGTCGACGGACCGACGACCCGGCCCACAGAGGTGAGGCCGCGTCCAACCAGGATGCCTACGCCGTCGATGACGCCGCCGACGCTTCGGCCGAACGCGCCCAGCACGTCGGTGGCCATCTTCCGGCTCGCCGCATTGTCCAGCGCCTGACCCACGGTCGTGACGAGCGCGGCCGCGCCTTCCGTCACCGCGCCGGCCACGTGGCGGGCGCCATCGACCCGCTTGCCCGTCTCCATCGTTCTCTCCCCTTCCATCGCGGCGTCACTCGACGCGGAATCCCATCTTGTACACCATGCGCCCGCCGTAGTCCGCGCCCACAGTCACCAGCAGGACCCCCACCACGTCGAGCGCGATCCACAGTGGACGCGAACGCGCGATGTCCCGATCCGACCACCGCAGGGCCAGGTTCACGATGAACACGGCGGCGGCCGCGAACTGGATCCACATGTGCAGGTTCACGATCCCGCGGATCTTCGTGCCCTTGCGCATCGTGGATCGGTCCACCAGGCCGGTCAGCACTGCCGCCAGCGTCCCGGCGAAGGCGAACAGGATCAGCCACGTGGCAGCCATCGGCGCCCACGGGAAGTGACCGAGGTGGGACAGCACGTCGAGCGCCAGGGACCCGATGTAGAAGGCGATCGGGAAGTGCACGGTCATCGGGTGCGAGGGACGGTCGAACGGCTTGCCCTGCACGACTTCCTTCCACGTCCAGGGCACGGTCTCGCCGGATGCCGTCGTCTTCCTCAACCGGAATCCCATGGATTCCCCCTCTCCGCGTCGCCGAACGATCCCGCGGCCGACTCTACCGGCACCGTGCCCGACGCCGTGGCCCCGGCCCCTCCGGAACCACCTCCGAGCCAGATTCTCCCGCGCACCAGCGGGAGTTTGACAGGGCCGCGGCGCGGCCGTGAGGATGGCCGCTCGATCAATTGCCGATGAAAGGAGCCTCCCATGGGCCATCCGAACGAGGACTTCGTCCGGGACGGTTACGCGGCATTCGGACGCGGCGACATCCAGACGCTCAAGGACATGTTCTTCGCCGAGGACATCCGGTGGCACTTCCCGGGCAAGAGCCAGATGGCGGGCGACTACCAGGGCGTCGACGACGTGCTGGCCTGGCTGGGCAAGACGTTCGAGCTGTCGGGCGGAACGATCACCATCGAGCTGCACGACGTCATCGGCAACGACGAGCACGTGGTGTCGCTGTCCACGGTCCGCGCCCAGCGCGAAGGGCAGTCCTACGAGGACAACACGGCGCAGGTCTTCCACATCAAGGACGGCAAGGTCACCGAGGTCTGGGCGAACCCGGGAGACATCTACGCCACCGACGCGTTCTGGGCGTAGGCGCCGGGCCGTTCGCGGCCGTGATCACGAGAGCGAAACGGACCCGTCCTCCTCCAACGTCCACCCGGGGTTGTGGGCGACCTCCCAGGGATGGCCTTCTGGGTCGATGAACACGCCCGAATAGCCACCCCAGAACGTCTCGGCTCCCCAGCGGGCGATCGTCGCGCCGGCCCGGCCGGCCTGGGCCAGCACGTCGTCGACCTCGGCCGCGGATCGAACGTTCATGGCCAGCGTGACGCCGCCCCACCCGCCCGCGTCCGGGACGCCGCTGTCCTCGGCCAACTGCTCACGCCCCCACAGCGCCAGGATGGAGCCGCCGGTCTGGAAGAAGACCACGTCGTCCGCGGGGGCGGCATTCGTGCTCCAGCCCAGCGCTTCGTAGAACGCCCGGGCCCGTGCCAGATCTCGAACGCCGAGCGTCACCAGGCTGACTCTTTGCTCCATGCTGGCTTCCTCAGCAGGCGCAGTGCATGGCGAGGGTCATCGGCGCACTTCCGTTGCCCTGGTAGCCAACGGCGAACGTGTTGCTCGACGACGTCGACCCGACCCCGAACAACTCGTCGTTCAGGGAGCTGGGATTCGGGCTCGTTTGCACAGTCCACGTCGAGCCGTCGTAGTGCTCGATCAGCGTGCGCTGCAAGCCGGACGAGTTCAGGTCGTAGCCGACGGCCCATACGTCGGTCGCCGACACGGCCTTTACGGCGTTGAACACGTTATCCCTCGTTCCGCGGTCGGGCGAGATCACCCGCTTCCAGGTGGATCCGTCGTAGTGCACGACCAGCGTCCGCAGCTCGCCGGTGCCGTTCGCGAAGTACCCCACGCCCCACACATCGGATGCCGAGTTCGCGCTCACGCCCAGAAGCACGTTCCGAGTCCCGCTGGGATCCGGGCTCGAAACCACGCTCCAGGCAGTCCCGTCGTACTGCGCGATGAGCGTCGTCTGCGGGGAGCTCACCGTCGTCCCCACGGCCCAGGCCCCGGTGGAGGTCAGCGTCACGCCGAACAGGATGCCGAGCGCCGTCCCCGGCACGGGGACCGACGTCCAGCTCGTCCCGTCGTAGTGCTCCGCGAACGCGCCGCTGGGTCCATCGCCCACTGCCCACGCGTTCGACGTCGACAGCGCGCCGACGCCGAACAGGTCCACGTTGTTGCCGCCCGCGCTCGGCTGGATCGTCCAGCTCGACCCGTCGTAGTGCTCGATGAGCCCCCGATCGGCCGTGGGCCCCGCGTTCACGCCCACCGCCCAGATGTTGCTGGACGACGTCGCGCGCACCCCGTAGAGACGGTTGTCGTGGCCCGACACGTTGGGGCTGGTCACCTTCGACCAGGTGCTCCCGCTGAGGTGCTCGATGAGGGTTCGCTGCTTGCCCGTGGTCCGGTACCAGCCGACCGCCCATGCGTTCGACGCCGACGTCGTGGTGACCGCCAGAAGGCTGTTCTCGGATCCCGGATTCGGCGTCGTCTGGACGATCCACGACGCTGCCCACGCCTGCGTGCTGGCCGCCAACAGCCCGAGGACCACCAGACAGATCACGATCGGACGCCGAATCGCCTTCACGCGCTCCCCCTTCTGCGTCGACACCCGGCCTACCCCCAATCGCTCGCAAGCCGCAGATGCAGGGGGCATGATGAACCGCGCTCAGCGGGACGGTCAAACGACCGTTCGCGCCTCAGAACGCGAAGCCCCCGCCCGGCTCAGGCGGGGGCTTCGCAGAGCTGGGTACGACGCGTGGTCAGTACGAACAGAGACATCCGTCGCTGATCGTCAGGACGGAGTTGTCGCCGACCGATCCCGCCGTGATGTCCGCGTGGACCGAGGCATCCTCGAGCTTCTCCACCGACACCCGAACCGGGACCGAGATCGTCAGCTGCAGCGCCCCCTGGTTCCCGTTCGGCGCCATCGTGCCGACGTCGTGGCCGTTGATGAACAGTTCGGCCGTGGTTCCCGGCGTCGGCTTGCCGCCGGGCGTGAGAACCCAATGAAGGTACGGGGTGTTCTGACCCTTCACGCACAGGCTGACCGAGTCCAGGCCGTTCCCCTGCCAGGTGACCGACTGGCTGGCACTCGCCGCCGGTGCCACGGACAGCACCAGGCCGGCGACCGCAGTGACGATCAGGCCGAGCATCGCTCGTCTCATCCGATCCCCCTCTCCCGCGTTGAACACGCGGTCTCGCTGCGAAGACGCGCGCCCCGGATCCCCGCCGCGGCGAGCCGCCGGATCGTAGCACACCCCCCGATTCGGACAGAAGCCCGGGCAAACCGGGCATCGGGGGAGGCCACCCGAGGCCGACGCCGGGGGGCCGACGGAGGCTTAGATTGGCCCTCGTGGGCACCGAAGCGAAGGACGCGAAGAAGGTCGCGGCGCGCCGCTGGTTCGACCGCCGAGCCGCGAGGTACGGAACGGGGCGCGGGTCCGGCTGGCTGGCGATGGTCCAGGGTGAAGCCTTCGGTGCGCTGGAACTCCGCGCCGGCGACCGGCTCCTGGACGTGGGGTGCGGACCCGGCGCCGCCGTGCTCCAAGCCGCGCCGCTGGTCGAGCGGGCCGTCGGCGTGGACCTGTCCGAGCAGATGATCCAACGGGCCCGGAAGGCGGCCGGCGACGTCGCGAACGTCGAGTTTCGAGTGGCCGACTCCGAGCTCCTGCCGTTCGAAGACGATGCGTTCACGGCGGTCCTGTGCTCGACGTCCTTCCACCACTACCCGAACCCCGGCCGAGCCGTGCGCGAGATGGCCCGCGTGCTCGTCCCGGACGGGCGGTTCGTGCTCGCCGACGCGTCGGCCGACCTACGGGCCGCGCGCGTCGCCGACGTGTTCCTCCGGCGCCTCGAGCCCGGTCACGTCCGGCTCTATCGCTCGACCGAGCTCGCGGCGTTCGTCCAGGACGCGGGGTTCGTTCGCGCGCGGATGCGCCGGCTCTCGGGCGGGGGCTACGTCATCGTCGCGGCCCGCCGACCGCCGACGGAACCGGCGTGAGCGATCCGCGAACGGCCCGCGGGGCCGGTCTCGCGACGACGAAGGACGCCTCGCCCCCCTATCTGGTGACCGCGCTGGTGCTGCTCGGCGCCATCGCCATCTCGCAGGCGATCCCGTGGGCGTCGGTCTCGTTCGCCGGCAACGTTCCGCCGCTGATGGCCCAGTTGCACCCGGCCGTCGGTCCGTGGCTCCCGCTGGCCCTGATCGCGGTCGCCGCCGCGTACCTCGTCCTGCCACGGGCGCTCGAGTGGCCGAGGTGGGCGTTCCTCGGCACCGGCATCGCGCTGGGCTGGCTCGTCGCCGTCGCCCTCGCATCCGAGGCCCACGGGCTGTCGGCCGTTGCGACGCCCTTCCGGAGCCCCCTGGACTACTGGGCGAGCGTGCCGCTGGTTCGATCGCTCGGCCCGCGGACGTTCGCCGAACAGTTCCCGCATCTCGCCGCGCGACTCGCGCTGCACGCCCGAACCCACGGGCCCGCCGCGGTGCTGTCGCTATGGGTCCTGGCCAAGATCGTGGGCGGGAACGTGCTTCGCGTCTCGCTGTTGGTGACGCTCGTGGGGGTGGCCGGCATGGCCGCGACGTATGCCATTGCTCGGGAGCTCGCGTCCGAGCGCGCCGCGCGTTTGGCGGCGCTGTTGTTCGTGTGCGCGCCCGGCGTCCTTCTGTACTCGGCGACCTCGATGGACGCGGTATTCATGACGGTGATCGCGTGCGCGCTGATCGCGCTCGTCCGGTTCCCCCGATCCGGCGCGTGGGCCGTGGCGGGCGGCGCGCTGTGGGCGCTGGCGCTGAGCTTCACGTTCGGCGCCGCCGCGCTCGGCCTGCTCGCGGTGGGCATCGGCATCATCTCCGTCCGGGGATTCGGAGCGCGGCCGGGATTGCCGTCCGGGCGGCTCGTCGTGCGCGGCGTGCTCGTGTGCGCCGGGATCGTCGTCGGCGCGATCCTGCTGTGGGCGCTTGCCGGGATGAACCTGCTCGCCGACTTCCGCGCCGCGTCGCACGCCCACTACCAGGATCCGTCGCGCGCGCGGCCGTACGTGTACTGGGTGTTCGCGAACATCCCGGCGTTCCTCATCGTGGCCGGAATCCCACAGGCGGCCCTGGCCGCGCACCGGTGCCGGCTCCAATGGCGCGCGCGCGACTTCGGATTCGAGACCGTGCTGGCGGCCACACTGGCGCTGTCCACGCTGAGCGGCGTGTTCCTGGGCGAGGTCGACCACATCTGGCTGTTCTTCATCCCGCCGCTCGCGGTGGTTGCCGGCGCCGCGTTGGAGCGCGTCGCCGACGACCCGCCGCCGAGGGGACGGGTGCAGGGACGCCCGGGCGCCCACGTCCGAGGCGTGGTCGCCGCCGGCCTCGGCCAGACCCTGCTGATGCAGGCGCTGCTGTACACCTACTGGTAGGGCCCTCGGGGTAGCCTTGCGCCCGCGGCCGGCGGGCCGCGCCGGCGTGGCCATCGGACCTCGAGAGGAGCGGCGTCGATGCCAGACGAACGAAAGCCCGACAAGCGGCGGAGCAACGCCTACAACCTGTTCATCCTGGTGCTGACGGTGTTCTCGCTGGCCATCATGGCGGCGCTGCTGTTCCCGCTGTCCGACGCGACCATCCAGCTGCTGATCGCCTACGACAACCTCATCTGCGTCGTGTTCCTGTTCGACTTCTTCTTCACGCTGTGGCGCGCGCCGTCCCGGCGCGACTACTTCTTCGCCCAGCACGGCTGGCTGGACCTTCTCGGGTCGATCCCCTCGTTCGGCTTCTTCAAGTACGCCGCGCTGCTTCGCCTGGCCCGGATCAGCCGCCTGCTGCGGATCGTTCGCATCCTGCGGCGTATGGACCGCCGCCAGTTGGTGGCTGACCTCGTCCGCAACCGCGGGCAGTACGCGGCGTTCGTCACCGTGCTGTCGGCGTTCATCGTGATCAGCCTGGCCAGCGTGCTCGTGCTGCAGTTCGAAAGCGGCGCGGCCAACGCGAACATCACGACGGGCGGGGACGCCCTCTGGTGGGCCGTCGTGACCATCACCACGGTCGGCTACGGCGACACGTTCCCCGTCACGACGGCCGGGCGCCTGACCGGCGTGTTCGTCATGTTCACCGGCGTCGGCATCATCGGTGCCCTGGCGAGCATCCTGTCGAGCGTGCTCGTCCCAACGGCTGCATCGGACGAGGCGACCGGCGAGACGCCACCCGCCGAGACGGGCGAGCTTCGGGCCGAGCTGGACCGGATCGGATCGGAGCTCACGGCCCTGCGGGCGATGATCGCCGGGACGAGCGGCGCGCCGCCCGCGTGAGCCCGCGGGTTGAGCCCGGCCGCCCGTCCGCGGTGAGAGACTGATGCCCGTCTCGGGCCCGGCTCGGGTCCCGCGAGGGGAGGCACGACCATCGCCAGCGCGAACGCCAAGGGCGTCCACGGAGCGGATGCCGAGGCCGAGTTCAAATACCGCGCGCTCGTCGAGCGCATCCCGGTGGTCACCTACCGCTACCCCGTCCCCTTCTCCACCGAGGACTACTACATCAGCCCCCAGGTGGAGGGCCTACTCGGATACCCCGCCGCGTCGTGGTCGCGACCGGAGTTCTGGGCGTCGCTGCTGCACCCACAGGACCGGGACCGCAGCCTGGGCGCGAGCCAGCACTCGATCCAGACGGGCGAGCCGTTCAGCGACGAATACCGCCTGCGCTCGCGCGACGGCCGATGGGTGTGGATCCTGGACGAGGCGACCCTGGCCGAGGACCTCGGCGCGCGCCGGACGTTCTGGCAGGGCGTGTGGGTCGACATCAGCAACCTGCGCCGCTCGCAGGATGCGCTTCGCGAAAGCCTTGGGGCGCAGGCGCAGCTGAGCGAGGAACGCCGGCGCCTGCTCGCCCGGCTGGTCGAGGCGCAGGAGGAGGAGCGCCGGCGGCTTGCCGGGGCGATCCACGACGACCCCATCCAGGCCATGGCCGCGGCGGCCTTCCTGGTGGACCTGTTGGGTCGGCAGGCGGGCGAGCCCGAGCATCGCGAGGCTCTGCACCAAGCCGCCAAGTCCCTGCAGGAGGCCATCGCGCGGCTTCGGCGAATGGTCTTCGAGCTTCGGCCGCCCGCCCTGGAGCGCGAGGGGCTGGCCGCCGCCATCCGCCAATACGCGGAGCGCGCCACCGACGCGACGCGCCGGTCGATCTGCGTGGACGACCGGCTGAAGCGCGACCTGCCCATGGAGCTGCGCACCACGGCGTTTCGCATCGTGCAGGAAGCGTTGTCGAACGTCGGCCGGCACTCGGGGGCCTCGAGCGTGGAGGTCACGCTCGAGGCTCGCGAGATGGGGCTGTTCGCCCGGGTCGTCGACGATGGCATCGGCTTCGAGCCAACGCCCGCGCTGTTCGCGTCCCGCCCCGGACACCTCGGACTGCAGATCATGCGGGAGCGCGCCGAGGCCGTCGGCGGCTGGTGCGAGATCGCCAGCGCTCCCGCCCAGGGCACGACGATCGAGTTCTGGCTCCCGTTCGCGCGAACGCCGCCCTGACCATCCTTCGGCTCGGCAAGCCAACCGACCGTCCCGTTCGTACCCCTCCGGGCGCACGCGTCGTCGAACGCGTCGCCGCTTGCCCGGACTCGAGAAGGGGAATCCGAATGACGCGTCGATGGTGTGCCCGCCTTCCCGTCGCGTTCGTCGCGCCGGCCCTGGCGCTGGCCATCCTGGCCTCGCCGGCGGCCGCGTCACCGGCAGTGGGCATCTGGCGCGTTCTCGAACCGCTCAACCCCCGAGCGCACACGGTGTCGAACACCTTCTTCACCGGCGTGTCGGCCACGAGCGCCACCGATGCCTGGACGGTCGGTATCGCGATGTTGAGCAACGCGTTTCAACACCCGCTGGTCGAGCACTGGGACGGCCAGCAGTGGAAGGGCATGCGCGTACCGGAGCCGGCGGGACGCCAGTCGTGGTTCCAGGGCGTCAAGGCCTTGAGCCCGACGAACGCGTGGGCGGTGGGCGTCAGCTCCGATCCTCAGTTCACGAACCAGGACGAACGAACGCTGATCGAGCACTGGGACGGCACCTCGTGGAGTATCGTGCCGAGCCCGAATCCCGAGCTCGGCCCCGGCGCGGCAGACGTGTTGACGGCGATCGACGGCCTCGGGCCGAACGACCTCTGGGCCTCCGGATGGACGCTCGACAGCGGGGGCAGCACGATCGGGATGCTGTTCGTTCACTGGGACGGGACGCGCTGGACGGCGGCCCGCTCGCCGACGCCTCCGGGCGGCGCACAGTTCGCCGTCGCGATCCACGAGTTCGCCGCCGATGACGCGTGGGCGGTCGGCAACGACCAGGGCGGGTTCGGCGGCAAGACGATCGCCGCACACTGGGACGGCCACGCGTGGAGCGACGTCGAGACGCCCGGCCTGAACGATGGGATCGCGCCACAGAACTTCCTCACGGGCGTGTCCGGCCTGTCCGGCGACGACGTCTGGGTGTCCGGGTACGAAGGCAACGTCGACCAGCGCAACTTCATGAAGCCGTACCTGCTGCACTGGGACGGAAGCTCGTGGACCCTGATGCTCGCGCCGAACAAGGGCGGCGAGGGGTCGCGGCTGAACGCGACGGTGGCGCTGTCGAGCGACGACGTCTGGGCCGTCGGGCAGACGCAGGAGTTGAACGGCTCGATCCTGACCCTCACCGAGCAGTGGGACGGGACCGCCTGGACCATCGTGCCGAGCCCGAGCCCCGGCCAGATCGGCCGGCTGATCAACAGCTCGCTCAACTCGGTCACGGCGCCGGGCGGCGGCTACCTGCTGACGACCGGCGCGCGCGAGCTGCCGAACCAGTGCTGCCTGCGCACGCTCGCGCTGGACACCACCAGCGGCTGACGGTCGGGAATCGATCGGCCCCGTTGAATTGAAGGGTTCACGGATCCCGTGAACCTGATGCGGGCCAGCACCCGGCTCCGAAGAATCAGCCCGCCGCGAGCGCCGGCAGGACCTTTTCGGCAACCAGCTCCCGGCGGTCGGCCGGGCCGGCCAGCACGACGATGACCCACGTGGCCCGTTCGTCGGCCAGCTGCCGCACGAACTCGGCGAAGTGCTCGGCGGACCCCGAGAACGCGTCGCCCATGATGCCCTTGTCCTTGCGCCCGGCGGAGATCCGTTCGGCGTCGGCCTCGTCCTCACCGACGACGACGATCCCGGCCCACGTCGCCTCGACCTCGCGGCCGAGCGCGCCGGCCTCCTCCTCCAGGGTGTCGACCTTGCCCCGGAACGCTTCGGGCGCCATCCCCCATCCGTTCCAGCCGTCGGCCAGGCCGCCGGCGAGGCGCACGACCTGGTCGCCCTGGCCGCCGAGCCACACCGGCGGCCCGCCGTCGCGCACGGGCGGCGGCAGCAACGGTCCGGAGATGGCGGGAACGTGGGTGCCGCCCGAATACGGCTCGCCGCGGAACAGGGCCTTCACGGCGGCGACCGTCTCACCCATGTGCGTGCGCCGATCGCGCACGCCGAGGTTGGGAAAGCCGTATGCGACGTGCTCGGGCGCGTCGATGGGGTCGCCGCTGCCGATCCCCAGGACCATCCGCCCGCCGCTGATCACGTCCAGCGTCGCGGCGAGCTTCGCGATCATGCCCGCCGGGCGCAGCACGGCGCGGGTGACCAGCGTGCCGAGCGCCACGCGTTCGGTCGTCGCCGCCACCGCGGCGAGCGTCGTGTAGACCTCCACCGACGGCCGGTTCGACGGCGCCTCGGGCGGGAAGAAGTGGTCGAAGCCGAACACGCCGTCGAATCCGTCGGCCTCCGCGGCTTGGGCCGTCTCCACCGACCGCGCCGTGTCGCCCGAGAACAGCGGCAGGATCAGCCCCAGCTTCACGCGGCGTTCGGTCATGCGACCCCCGCGAACTCGAGCAGCGCCAGGTCGGCCGCGCCCACCGCGCCGGCATCGTTGCCCAACTGCGCCGCGCGGATCGGCACGGCCGGACGGTGCTCGGCGCCCTCGACGGCGCCGACGAACGCCGTGCGCGCCGGCTCCAGCAGCAGATCGCCCGCCTGCACGACGCCGCCGCCCACGACCACGACCTCCGGGTCCAGCACGTTCACCAACCCGGCGATGCCCTGCCCCAGCCGCCGGCCGACCTCGTCCAGCACGTGCACGGCGATCACGTCCCCGCGTTGCGCGGCGTCGGTGACGATCGGCCCCGTCACCAGCTCGGGGTCGCCGCCGGCCAGCTGCACCATCAGCGACTCGGGATGGTCGCGGCCCGACTCCTTGCCGAGCCTGCCGAGCGCTCTCCCGGACGCCACCTGCTCCCAGCACCCGAGGTTGCCGCAGCCGCATCGCGGGCCGTTTGGGTCAACGATCACGTGGCCGATCTCCGCGGCGAAGCCGTGCGCGCCTCGGTACAACCGCCCCCCCGCGACGATGCCACCCCCCAGGCCGGTGCCGACCGTGACGAGCAGCATGTCGCTGGACCCGCGACCCGCGCCGAACCGGAACTCGCCCCAGGCGGCCATGTTCGCGTCGTTGTCGACCAGGACCGGCAGGCCGATGCCCCTGGCCAGCCGCTCCCGCAACGGGAACTCCGCCCACGCGATGTTCGGGGCGAACCGCATCGCCCCGTCGAGCGACACCATCCCCGCCGCGCCGACGCCGACGGCGGCGGCCGCGGGGTGATCGGCCATCAGCTCGCGGGCCAGAGCGACGAGCGTGCGCACGGCGGCTTCGGCGTCGTCGGCCGGCGTCTCGGCCAGCCGCCGCTCAACGATCGTGCCGTGCGCGTCGACGACGAGGCCGGCGACCTTGGTCCCGCCCGCGTCCAGGCCGATGGCGAGGGACGACGTCATGAGGCCCGGGAGCGTATCACCAGGGTTCAATAGCGAAGCAGCGCCCCCACGTCCGGGACGGCGTCTGGATCGAGCATCGAGATCGTCTCGACGCGACACCCGTGCCGAAGCGCCGTCGCGACCGCGGTGTCCACGACGTCGAGCACCGCGGTCAGCGGCGATCCGCACGACGCGCACGACGACCGCGACACCCACAGCCGTCCGCATGTGTCGCACCGGGACCCGGGCGCCTCCACCCCCGCCGGCACGACCAGCGTGTCGACGCGTCCATCCCCGAGCGCGCGAAGCGTCGCGTCGAGCCCCAACAGCGCCTGACGTCCCGCGGCGGCTCCGGCGCGCAAGCGTTCGACGACCGCCGCCTCCCGCTCCGCCTCCAAGCGTTCCTCGATCTCCCGTGCGGCGTCGCCCACCTGAGCGACCGAAGCAGACAGCGGAAGGGTCACCTTGGCGGCGATGCGCCCGGCCACGTACGGATGCAGGATCCGCTCGAAGTCCGCGACCGCCTCGTCCGGCCCGCCGACGATCAGCCGGTCGAACTCGCCGTCCTGGAACAGCCGCAGCAGGACCTCCGCCACACGATGCAGGTGCCGCGCGACGTGGTCCTCGACGTGGCGCCGGTAGCGCGCCTGCGCCCGACCCCCCTGCTCGTGCCGGCCCGGCACCTCATCGAACACATCGGTCCGCTCGCGCGTTCGATCCAACTCGGTCAGGAAGATGCGCGCGCGCGACCGGTCCACGAGCGCCGTGCAGGACGACCGGAACGTCTCCAGGAGGGCCTCGAGGGGACCGATGTGGGGCTCGGTCGACACGACCGCACGATCGCGAACGGGCCGCGTTGCCTCCACCACCTCCCACAGCCCCGCGCCCGACGAGCAGAACAGGGCGATGCCCCGCGTCCGGCCCCGTTCGAATTCCTCTTCGACGAACGTGCGCATGCGGCCGGCGTCGCATTCCACGAGCCGGGTGGCCTCGCGGCCCAGGCCCGCGGCAGCCGCCTCGTGGCGGAACCGGTGGCAGACTTCCTGGGCGCGGAGCACGAACTCCTGGTGGCGCGGGTACCGGCGCCCGTCGACGTCCAGGTACAGCGTGGAGACGGGGTGGCCGTTCGGCCGCCACGCGGCCAGGGCCTTCAGGACCTCGGACCGGAGCTCTGGCACCCGGCATTCCCCCTTCTGCCGGCCCGGCTTCCCCCCAGCCGTCTCGTGGGCCGGCGAGCCGTTCTCAGTCGATCGAGATGCGCTCCACCCGCTCGGAACGAGCGTTGTCCACGCTCTCCTGGCGCACGTCGATCAGCGCCTGCACGGCCAGCAGCGTCTCCCGCGCGGCGGTGAGCAGGTGCTCGACGATGTCCGGCCGCGCATCGCTCAGCGCCGTGACGGCGGCGCAGATCGGGCACAGCGCCACCGTGCAGATCGGCGCCGTTTCCGTTCGGCTGCCGTTGGGCGAGGCGTGACCATGGTGCGTGCCCGCATCCTCGCTCGTGTCCTCCTTCGTCAGCTCAGCCACCTCCGGCTCCCTCCTGGGTTCCATTCGTCGATCGCTCGCGCTCGCCGCCCGCAGCATCTCCGGTGTCGAGTGGCTCGCCGGGCCGGGCGAAGCGAACCTCCAGGCGGTCACCCACGAACGCCGCCTCCCGCACGTCCAGCCGTTGCAGCATCTGCGGCAGGATCAGGTTGCGCTTGTAGGAGCCCACGCGGATGTACAGCTCTTCCGCCTTGCGGAAGACGTCCAGGCTCGTCCGGTCGACGAACGGCAGGCGCATCGACAGGACGAACGCGTTCCCGCTGCGGCGGATACGGATCGGCTCGTCCACGTGCAGCAGGTCTGTCGCCGCGCGCTCGCCATACACCTCCTGCCCCATCTCGCGCAGCAGGTCGACCCCGACCATCTCCCGGTCGAACAACCGCGCCGTCAGGATCGGTACCGGCGCGAACGACTCGTGCACCGAGGCCAGGTGTTCGGCCTGGATGCCCTTCCACTGGCCGAAGTACGGGTCTTCCACCTCGGGCGGGATGATCCGGTTCACGACGACCGCGTCGACCCGGTAGCCGAACAGCGACAGGTACGTGTACGTACGACGCGCCTCGGAGATCACCATCTTCTCGGGGTTGACGACCAGCCGGATCGACGACATGCGGTCGTTGATCAAGAGCTGTCTCACCCCGTCCAGGTTGCGGTGCAGCCGTTCGACGGCGGCGAAGATCCGGTCGTCGGCGATCGGCATCGACGTCACCCGCGACAGGATCGGGCGGATGGTCTTCACGGCGCGACGCGACACCGGGAACAGCCGCTCGATGTACCAGTTCATCGCCTCGGGCAGCGAGAGCAGTCGAAGGGTCTCCGCCGTCGGCGCGCAGTCCACGACGAGCGCGTCGTAGTCGCCCGAGTCCACATGCCGCTTGACGTCGGTGAGGCTGAAGATCTCGTCCAGGCCCGGGATCACCGAGAGCTCCTCCGCCTCGATCGCGTCCACGCCCGCCCAGTTGAGGAACGAGATGACGTACTCCTGGATGTCTCGCCAGTTGGACTCCAGCCGCTCCTGCGCGTCGATCTGCTCGGCCCACAGGTTGGGCGCGACCGTTGTGGGGTTGGCGCCGAGCGGCACGTCGAACGAGTCCGCGAGCGAATGCGCGGGGTCGGTGCTCATGACCAGCGTGCGCATCCCCGACCCGGCCGCGCGGACCGCGGTGGCGGCCGCCACCGTGGTCTTGCCCACCCCGCCCTTTCCGGTGAACAAGAGGATCCGCACGCCGACAGCGTACCCGCCTGCGGCGGTTGCCGTCCCCGACAGTGGATCGCGTGAGATCGAAC
The DNA here is from genome assembly GCA_036406615.1 of Actinomycetota bacterium. Classification (GTDB taxonomy): domain Bacteria; phylum Actinomycetota; class UBA4738; order UBA4738; family UBA4738; genus DASXAQ01. Next base: position 17,319 of record DASXAQ010000070.1, read on the forward strand.
CGCGGCCGCCGGGCTCAGCCCTGGCCCGACTCCACCCGCTTCTTGAGGCCGCCCAGCGCGGTGTCGACGATCGTGCGCTCGATCGTTCGGCGCAGGAACCCCGGCAGCGAGATCGCGGGCTCCGTCGAGAGGCGGTACGTGACGAGCGTCGTGTCGTCCTTCGGCTCGAGCGCGTACTCCCCCTCCAGGGACCGCACCGCCCCGGAGGCCTCCTGCGTCGTCCAGGACAGGCCCGCATCGTCCGGCCCGTACTCGTAGACCAGCGTGTAGCGCGTGTCGATCATGCCGGAGGACACGTGCATCGAAACCCGCACCGCCCGGCCGTCGGGGCCCGTCTCGAGCACCTGGACCTCGCGGACGCCCTGGGCCCACGAGGGGTAGGCGTCGAAGTCCGCGATCACGCGCATGACCTCGCGCGGGGGCGCGGCGATCTCGATGGAACCTTCGGTTCGCTCCGCCATGCCCGCGCGAGGGTAGCATTCGACCGGCATGCAGCCGGTGCGCGCGATCCTGTTCGACTACGGCCACACCATGGTCGACTTCCGCCGTACCGAGGAGGCTCTCCACGCCGCCTACGAGCAGATCGGTGCCCGCATCGAGGCCGTCGCGTACATGGAGGTCCCCGAGCTGCTCGACCTGATCGAGCGGGTGGCCGGCGGAGTCGACCGCCAGGTCGAGGCCTCGTACCGCGACGGCCGCCTCGAGGAGCTGGACATCGTCGAGCTGTTTCGCACCGAGCTGTCCGGGGTGGGCTTCGACCTGCCCCGCGACGTGCTGGACCACGTGGTGGCCCTCGACCACTCCGCGTACTCCAACTCGATCACCGTGGACGGGGAGGTGACCGGGGCGCTGGCCGCGCTCCAGGACGACGGGTACCGGATGGGGCTGGTGTCGAACGTGACGCTGCGGGCCGACCTCATGCGGCAGGACCTGGCGGCATTGGGCCTGGACCGGTACCTGAGCGCATCGGTGTTCTCGAGCGAACTGGGAGTTCGAAAGCCCGACGCGCGCATCTTCGAGGAGGCGCTGCGGCGGCTGGACGCCGAGCCGGCGACCACCGTGTTCGTCGGCGACCGGCTGATGGACGACGTCGGGGGAGCCCGGCGCGTGGGGATGCGCGCGGTCCAGACGCGCCAGTTCCGCCGCGAGGAGCCGGACGGGATCCAGCCGGACGCCGCGATCGACCACCTGCGCGAGCTCCCGGCCGTGCTCGCCGGTTGGGGCGGTCCACCCGCGGCGGGTGGGACCTAGGAGTCGGAGTGGGGCTCGTCCTCCGGGCCCTCGTCGAAGATCCGGCGGGTGCGTTCGAACCTTCTCCGAAGTGAGTACACCAGCAGCACCAGCAGGCCGATCCCGATCACGAGCGGAAGCCCGACCGGCCGGCCCCCGGCCGAGCCGGGCGTCGGGCCGGCGCTCGGCGTCGGGGTCAGCAACGGCGAGGCGGCGAACGCACCGCCCGCGGCGGCGGCGGCCGCGCCCACGCCGGCGACGGCACGGCTCAGCACGTCCACCAGCCGGCGCGCCTGCCCGGACCACGTGAACGAGGACTCCACCCGCTCGCGGCCCGCGCGGCCCATCGCCTCGCCGACCCCGCGCTCGCGCAGGAGCCGGCCGACCGCGAGCGCCACGGCCTTGGGCTCGCGTCCCTCGACCAGAAGGCCCGTTCGCTCGTCCTCAACGGCTTCCGCGGCGCCACCCGACCGGCCGGCGACGACGGGAACGCCGGTCGCCGATGCCTCGAGGAAGACGATGCCGAAGCCTTCGACCTCCTGGCCCGCCCACCGGGACCGGCATGGCATCGCGAAGACATCCGCCGCCGCGTAGTGCGCGGGCAGATCCGCGTCGGCCACTTCGCCCGCCATGATCACCGAGCCGTCCGGCGCGTCCACGGCAAGTCGCTCGAGCCGCTCGCGATACGGCCCCTCCCCCACCACCAGCACGACCGCGCCGGGGGCGAGGCGCCGCACGTCGGCGACCGCGCGGATCAGCACGTCCTGGCCCTTGCGCGGAACCAGCCGCGACACACACAGAACCACCGGCCGGCCCTGCACGCCGAACCGCGCCCGGACCTGGTCGCCGCTCACCGACGGCGAGAAGCGGGACTCGTCCACCCCCGGGTACAGCACGGTGGGGGCGCGGCCGGGCGGGAGCGACGAGCGAAGCGCGCCGGCCGTGTATTCGCTGACGGCGGTGACCTCGGCCGCCGCGGCCAGGGCCGTGCGGAACCCTGCCGATAGCGCCGGCGTGCGGGCCATCCAGACCTCCGCGCCGTGCGTCATCACGACCGAGGGCACGTCTCGCCGGCCAAGCGACGGCGCGAGCGCCGGCAGCGGGTACCCGTGCCCGAACAGCACCACCTCGGCCGAATGCTCGCGAACCAGGGACCGAACGCGGCGGCCGAGGTCGCCTGTCGGCAACAGAAGGGTGGAGGGCCAGCGGTGCACCGCGAAGGGCTGGGCGCGATCGTGCTCTCGCCAGCCCGGCCAGGCGGGCGCCAGGACCGCGACGCGGTCCGGCGGCAGCCGGGAGACCAGGTTCCAGACGTACTGCTGAACCCCGCCCACCCGGGGCGGGAAGTCGTTGGTCACGACCAGGGTCCGCGGGGGGACGGCGGCGGCGGCCGGGGCGCTCACGCGCGCTATCCTGCCAGGCCACGGCCGCTCCCGCCCGGCGAACATTCCGGCCAAATTGCCCCCTTGACGTCCCGGCCGCCCAGCCCTATCCTGAACCATCTCGACTGATTCGGTCGAGATGATCGACAAACCCTGATCTACTGTTCGCTGGACGCTGAGCACGAAAGGAGCCCAGGTGCACCTCGATCCCTCGGTGGCGCTTGCTGGATTGATCGTCGGCTTCGTCGTCGGGATGACGGGGATGGGCGGCGGCGCCCTCATGACCCCGATCCTGGTGCTCGTCTTCAACGTCCAACCCCTCGCGGCCGTGTCCAGCGACCTGGTGGCTTCGGTCGTCATGAAACCGATCGGGGCGAGCGTGCACCTTCGCCGGCGCACGGTGCACTGGGAACTGGTTCGCTGGCTCGCCATCGGCTCCGTCCCGTTCGCGTTCGCCGGCGTGTTCGTCCTGCGGGCGTTCGGGGACGCGGATCAGCTCGAGAACACGGTGAAGGTCTTCCTGGGATACGCCCTGCTGCTCGCCGCCTCGATGATCGTGCTGAAGGGCTACCTGCAGGCCCGGCGCCGCCGGGCGGAGCTGGCCGGCCACGTCGTGCGCTCGACCGGCCCGATCAAGGTGAACGTCCCGCTGACCATCCTCACGGGCGCGATCGGCGGGCTGGTGGTCGGCATGACCTCGGTCGGCTCGGGTTCGCTGATCATCGTCGTGCTGATGATGCTGTACCCGGCGCTGTCGGGGAAGGAGCTCGTGGGGACGGATCTCGTGCAGGCGGTGCCCCTGGTGGCCGCCGCCGCCCTGGGTCACGTCCTGTACGGGGACTTCCAGCTCGGCCTCACCGCGTCGCTGTTGATCGGGTGCCTGCCCGGCGTGTACCTGGGCGCCAGGGTCTCGTCGCGCGCTCCCGACGGCATCGTGCGTCCGGCGCTCGTGTTCGTGCTGACCGCGTCCGCCCTCAAGCTGTTGAACATGCCGACCGAGACGCTCGGCATCGTGTTGCTCGTCGGGGCCATCGTCGGTCTGCCGCTGTGGGGGCTGGTCGACGCCGCGCACTGGTCCGACCGCTACTGGAACGCCGCCGGGCAGAGCAAGGGCCGCTGGATGGCGGTGCAGGGATTCGGCGCCCCCGTCGGCATCGGCTTCGGGGCCGCGATCGCGTACTTCTCCACGACGCGCTACCGGCTGGCGGACCTGGCGGCGACGGTCGCCGGCGAACAGTCGCTGCCGGCTCACGCGGTGGTCGCGAACGGAGCCTCTGCCAACGGAGCGGACGGATCGAACGGGTCGGCCGCTCGTTCGCGCGAGGCGTCGAACGGGTCGGACGGCGACACGATCCACCTGCCCGACGTGGTCCCGCAGCCGGGGGGCTGACCACCGGACCCGCCGGGACCGCGGGATCGGCGGGCCGCGCCCAGTCGAAAATTGCCTCTAGTCGCCGGTAGCTCCCGCCGCTACGATGGGGGTCCGGTGCGAGACCTCGAGATCGACGTTCGAGCGCTGCCCAAGCAGGTGAGCCCGCCAGACAGCTGGCAGGACCGCTCAGCCTGCTACGGCCTCGATCCCGAGATCTTCTTCCCAACCACGGAGGAGGAAGCGGGGCTGGCGCTGTCCTACTGCGGCCTGTGCCCGGTACGCGAGACCTGCCTCGCGTGGGCGGTGCACAACGGCGAGCGCTATGGCGTGTGGGGCGGGACCACCGAGCAGCAGCGTCGGCGACTGATCCGTCAGGTCGCTTAGCGACCTCTCCTTATACTTGACCCCGTGGAACGGGTCGTCATCCTCGAGGGCGCTCGAACGCCCATCGGCAAGTTCCTCGGCTCGTTTGCGGACACCCCCGCCGTCGAGCTCGGCGTGGCCGCGACGCGCGAGGCCCTGTCTCGCGCGAACGTCGACGCCGACCAGGTGGACGAGCTGATCTACGGGCACGCGCGCCAGGCGGGCAACGGCCCCAACACCGGGCGACAGGTGTCGGTGAAGGCCGGGGTCCCCATCGACGTGAACGCCTACAACGTGAACATGGCGTGCGGCTCCGGCATGAAATCCATCCAGCTCGCCGCCGAGCACATCGCGCTCGGCGACGCCGAGGTGGCGGTCGCCGGCGGCATGGAGAACATGAGCCGGACGCCGTTCCTGCTCGACCGCATGCGGACGGGCTACCGGATGGGCGACGCCACGGCGTACGACGCGATGTACCGCGACGGGTTCCTCGACCCGCTCTGCGGCTTGCTGATGGGCGAGACCGCGGAGAACCTGGCCCGCAGGTACGACATCCCCAGGCGCGAGCAGGACGAGTTCGCGCTCGAGAGCCAGCGCAAGGCCGAAGCCGGCCGCGAGCGACGCGCCGGGGAGATGTTCCCCGTCGAGGTCGCGGCCCGAAAGGGCACCGTGACCGTGACCGAGGACGAACACCCCCGCCCGCAGACCACGCTCGAGGGCCTGGGGAAGCTCGCGCCGGTCTTCGACGCCGCGCATGGGACGGTGACCGCCGGCAACTCGTCGGGGATCACCGACGGGGCCGCTTCGATGGTGCTGATGTCCGAGTCGCGGGCGAAAGCCGAAGGTCGCGAGCCGCTCGCGCGCATCGTCGCCGTCGCGCAGGCCGCGGTGGACCCGGCGATCATGGGGATCGCGCCGGTCCCGGCCACGAAGAAGTTGCTCGACAGGACCGGCCTGTCGATCCGCGACTTCCAGGTCGTCGAGATCAACGAGGCGTTCGCCGCTCAGGTCCTGGCCTGCGACCGGGAGCTGAAGTTCGACCACGACAAGCTGAACGTCAGGGGTGGCGCCATCGCCGTCGGGCACCCGATCGGGATGAGCGGCGCCCGCATCGTGCTCTCGCTGGCCTACGAGATGCGCGACGGGGGGTACAACCTGGGGCTCGCGACGCTGTGCATCTCGGGCGGCCAGGGAATGGCGATGGTCCTGGAGCGGTAGCCACCCGACCGAAAGGAACCGCCGTGGTCAACGCCGTCGTGCTGATCGCCTGCGAGATCGACGAGATCGCCGAGGCCGCACAGGCCATCGCCGACATCCAGGGCATCTCCGAGGTGTATTCGGTCGCCGGCGAGTGGGACCTGGTGGCGATCGTGCGCGTGAGCGAGCACGACGACCTGGCCCGCGTCATTCCCGGCGGGATCGGCAAGGTCGAGGGCGTGGTGCGGACCGAGACGCTGATCGCGTTCCAGGTCTACTCGCGCCACGACCTGGAGGCGATGTTCTCGGTCGGCTTCGAGGACGCGTAGCTTGCTCGTGCTGATCACCGGCGGGGCCGGCGGCATCGGCCGCGCCACCGCCGGGCGCTTCCTTCGCGACGGCGCAACGGTGGTGCTGGCCGACATCGACGCCGACGGGCTAGCCACCGCCGAAGCCGCGTTGTCCGGTGCCGGCCGCGTACTCACCCTGGGCACCGATGTGACGAGCGTCGACGAGTGCCGCGCCATGGTCGAGTCCGCGGCCTCCGAAGGGCCGATCGACGTCCTCGTCAACGCCGCCGGCGTGTGGACGGAAGGCCCCACCGAGGAGGCGACGGAGCCCGAGTGGGACCGAACGGTCGGCGCGAATCTCAAGGGGACGTTCTTCGCATGCCGGTTCGCGATCCCGCACCTGGCGGCGACCGGCGGCTGCATCGTCAACGTCGCCTCGGACGCGGGGCTCGTTGGCAACCCCGGCAACGCGGTCTACAACGCGTCGAAGGGCGGGGTCACGCTTTTGACGCGGTCCCTGGCGTTGGAACTCGCTCCCCGGGGCATTCGCGTGAACGCCGTGTGCCCGGCCGACGTCGACACGCCGATGCTGGCCGGCCAGGCGCGCGACTTCGGCGGCGGCGACCCGAAGGGCTACCTCGACCGCCTGCTGGCGAACTATCCGCAGGACGAGACCGCGCGCTTCATCCGGCCCGAAGAGGTCGCGGAGCTGATCGCCTTCCTCGCTTCTCCGCCGGCGGCGCCGATCACGGGCGCGTGCATCCCGATCGACTTCGGCGTCACCGCGGGCTACTGAGACTCACGTCGGGTCGGACACCAATTCGGGCTGGGGCGGAGGCTTTTCGGCGGGCTTCGCGTCGCCGGCAAGGCGGCCGGGCAGCCACATCCGCCGGTCCACGTCGAGCGTGAGCGCCGGCACCAGGATCGAGCGCACGAGCAGCGTGTCCAGCAGCACGCCGAACGCGACGATGAAGCCGATCTCCGTCAGGATCACCAGCGGCAGCACACCGAGCACCGAGAACGTGCCCGCCAGCACGATGCCCGCCGAGGTGATGACCCCGCCCGTGACGGCAAGCCCGCGCAGCGTCCCCGCGTGCGTGCCGAGCGAGATGGACTCCTCGCGCACGCGCGCCATGAGGAAGATGTTGTAGTCGACACCGAGGGCGACCAGGAAGACGAACGACAGCAGCGGCACGCCCGGGTCCATCCCCTCGAAGTTGAAGAGAAACTCGAACACGAGCACGCTCACCCCGAGCGTGGCCAGGAACGACAGGATGACGGTCAGCACCAGCAGCAGCGGCGCCACGACGGCTCGGAGCAACAGTCCCAGGATCAGGGTGATCACCACCAGGATCAGCGGGGCGATGACCTTGAAATCCCGCGACGCGGTGCGGTTCGAATCCAGCTGCACGGCGGTCTGGCCGCCGACCAGCGCGCCCGGCCCGGCGGCCGCCTTCACCCGCTGGCGCATCGCGTCGATCGCGTTGTACGCCGCCGTGCTGTACGGGTCCGGGCGGAGCACGACCTGGAAGGCCGCGACGCCGTCGCCGACTTGAGGAGGAGACACGATCGCCACGCCCGGCGTCCCGCGCACGGCCGCCGCCGCCGCCGCAACGCGCGAGGGCGGCCGCACGATCACGTCCGTGGGCGCCGTGGCGCCCCCCGGATAGCTCTCGGCGATGATCTTCTGCCCGGCCACCGAGTCCACCGACGAACGGAACCCGTTGAAGGGATTCAGGTTCGTGTCCAGCCGAAGCAGCCCCAGCGCGGCCACGCCAAGCAGCAGGGCCGTCCCGATCCAGACGGGGCGAGGGCGATGCGAGATCCGCTGGCCGATCCGCGCCCACACGCCCGAGGTCTCGTGCGACGAGGAGCCGAATCGCGGCACGAACGGCCAGAAGACCCCACGCCCCACGATCACCAGGATCGCGGGAAGCAGCGTGAGCATGGCGATGACCGCGATCAGGATGCCGACCGCGCTGATCGGGCCGAGCCCGCGGTTGCTGTTCAGCTGCGCGGCCAGCAGACACAGCAGCCCGGCCACGACGGTGCTACCCGACGCCAGGATGGTGGGTGCGGTGCGGCGCAGGGCGAAGGCCATCGCCTCGTGGCGATCCTCGTGCCGGCGAAGCTCCTCGCGGTACCGGGCGACGATGAGCAGCGCGTAGTCCGTTCCCGCGCCGAACACCAGCACGGTCAGCACGCCGGCCGTCTCGCCGTTGATCACGACGCCGGCGTTGGCCAGCCCGTAGCCCACCGCCCGCGCGACCTGTTCCGCGAACGCGACGGTGAGCAGCGGCACCAGCCACAGGAAGGGGCTCCGGTACGTCAGCAGCAACAGGATCGCGACGATGCCGGCCGTCCAGTACAGCAGCGTCGTGTCGATGTTGCCGAACACCTTCACCGCGTCGGCCGAGAAGCCGGCGCCGCCGGTCACCTTCACCACGAGCCCGCCGGTTCCGGACCCGGTCCGTGTGCGGATCGCGTCGACGTCGTTGACCAGCGTGTCGCCGACGCCCTTCGGCTGGATCGGCACCCCGTAGATCACCGACGTTCCATCGCGCGAGGGCGTCGGCGGGAGCCACTGCGACGACGCGGTGGCCTGGCCCGTCTGCGGGCAGGCGCCGGCCGGCGGTGCGGGGACGGCCTCCAGGTTCATCGCCTGGATCGCGCAGTAGTCGGCGGTGGCCTTCGCCAGGTCCTGGCTGGTGAGGCCGCCCGCGCGCCGGTACACGACAATGGCGGAGGCCGTATCGCCGCCCTGGAGCTTCGTCGTGACCGCGAGCACCTTCGTCGACTCCGCGTTGCCGGGAAGGAAGCTCGACGCCTCGTTCTTCTCGACGGATTCGAGCTTGTTGGCGAACGGCGCGATCCCGACGGCGACCAGCACCCAGAAGACCAGCACGATCCACTTCGTCCGCCGGCCGGCGACGAATGCGGTGAACCTGCTCACGCGCGCACGCTCCTCACGATCGGTGTTGGGGGGACGCGACCAGCCTATCGAATCCTTCAGGCCCGGTTCGAAACCTCGATCCACGACGAGAGCACGCCGGCGGCGCGTCCCGAATCGATCGACTCGGCGGCCATCGACAATCCGTCGGCCAGGTTCGACGCCGCGCCCGACACGGTCAGCGCGGCCGCCGCGTTCAGCGACACGATGTCGCGCGCCGCCCCGCGGGTGCCGGCCAGCACGTCGCGGGCGACGGCGGCGTTCGCCGCGGCGTCGCCGCCCAGCAGGTCCGACCCGTTCGCGACCGGCACGCCGACCTCGCGCGGATCCAGTTCGAACACGCGCGGCTCGGCGCCGCCCGTCTCGTGGACGGTCGACGGCCCGGTGGTCGTGATCTCGTCAAGGCCGTCGCTTCCGCGCACGACGTAGGCCCGCGTTCCCCGCTCCGACAGCACGCCGGCCAAGGTCGGGAGCATCCGCGGGTCGGCGACGCCCACGACCTGGGCCGCGGGGCGGGCGGGGTTCGTCAGCGGACCGAGGAAGTTGAAGACGGTCGGGATACCCATCTCGCGACGGGGGACGGCCGCGTGCGCCATCGCCGGGTGGAACACGGGGGCGAACATGAAGCCGATGCCGCACTCCCCCAGGCATCGCGCCACGTCGTCGGGTCCCAGCGCGGTCTTCACCCCGAGCTCGTCGAGCACGTCGGCCGAGCCGCACCGCGACGACGCAGCGCGGTTGCCGTGCTTGGCCACGATCGCCCCGGCCCCGGCCGCCACGATCGCGGCGATCGTCGACACGTTGATCGTGCCGGCGCGGTCGCCGCCGGTCCCGCACGTGTCCACGACCGGGCCCGGCGCCTCGACGTGCGGCGCGAGCTCCAGCATCACCGAGGCCAGCCCCGCGACCTCGCCCGGCGTCTCGCCCTTGGCCCGAAGCGCCACCACGAAGGCCGCGACCTGCGCGGGCGTCGCGTCCCCGCCCATCACCCTCGCCATCGCCTCGGCCGCCTCGCCGGCGCTGAGGTCCTCGCCGGCCACGAGGCGCCCCAGGATCGGCGGCCAGAAGTCGGTCACGGACGTCGGCGGATCAGTGGAAGGCCCAGATGAGGACCGCGGCGATCATCGCCAGGCCGAACAGGAACAGCAGGATGTCCCCGCGCTTGATCTTCCCCGGCTGCATGGGGTTGAAGCCCACGGTTCATTCACCGTCCAGCCGGTAGTACTCACGGAACGTCGACGGCGACAGCCAGTAGATGTGCTGGCGAACGGTGGAGGCGAACGTTCGCGCTTCCGCCTCGTCCGCGCAGGGGCGCCGCAGCGAGGTCTCCCCGGACGGGTCCACGATGCTGACCTCCCACCCGCGCTTCGTCTCCTCGACGTGTACCGCGTACTCCGGGCCCTGGCTCACGCAGGCACCGCCCCCACGTCGTCGTTGATCTCCGCGAGCTTCGACTGGATCGTGTCCAGCACGGAGGGTGCTTCGATCCGTAGCTGCGGGCTGGTGCCGACGATCTTGTCAAGGGCGCGCTCGAGCGCCGAGCCGGCCTGCTCGGCGGACGTGAGCGCTTCGGCGAGGTTCGCCGTGTAGTCCTTGCTGTACGGCTTGCCGTCCCAGGGGCAGTGGCCGCTCGAGTCCCGGATCTGCTGCACGAGCGCCTCGCGGCCACATTCGGTGTGGAACACCTTGATCTTCAACCGGCCTCCTTCGACGTGCCGGCGCGGTCGGCGGCCATCATGGACGCCACCGTGTCGCCGAGCGCGAACGGGTCGACGGGCTTGACGAACCAGGCATCGGCTCCCGCCCAGGACGCGAGCCATTCGTCCTGCGGGCGATCCAACAGGATGACGATGCGGCCGGCGAACGGCACGCGCGCGCCCTTCAGCTCCCGCGTCAGCGCGAAGGCCCCCGCCCGTGACGTGATCTCGTCGGCGACCACGATGTCGGGCCGTTCGCGCCACGCGATGGCGATCCCGGCCGCCCCGTCGGCCGCCTCCAGGGCCGTGAACGGCTCGTTGCCGCCGAGGGCGCGCCGCGCCCCTCGCATGGCCACGGCCATGTGCGCCCGAAGCGCGGGGTCGGCGGATACCAGCAGGACCTTCACGATGTGTGGATTCTACCCGGGGGGCGCTGGCACCCCGGCGCGCTCCCGGTAGGCTACCGGGGCCCGGCGGGTCCGGGCCCGATCGCCGAAAGGGGTTGAGCGGCTTGGAGAACAGGAACCTCGGACAGCAGATGCTCGCGGAGTTCATCGGGACGTTCGCGCTGGTCTTCATCGGCGCCGGCTCCGTGGCCGTGCTCGGGCGGTTCATCCCCGCCGACATCAGCATCATCGGCGTGGCGCTGGCGCACGGCCTGGTGCTGGCGATCGTGGTCACGGCCCTCGGCCACATCTCGGGCGCGCACTTCAATCCCGCGATCACGCTCGGCCTGTGGGTCACCGGCAAGATCGACGCCGCTCGCGCCGGCGTGTACTGGCTGACGCAGCTGGTCGCCGCCGTGGCCGCGGCCGGATTGCTCTACGGGCTGCTCCCGAAGATCCTCTGGGGCCCGTCGGAGCTCGGCACCCCCTCGATCTCGCCACAGCTGAAGTCGGTCGGCTTCAACGCCGGCCGTGGGCTGCTGGTCGAAGCCGTCCTCACGTTCTTCCTGGTGCTCACCGTGTTCGCCACGGCCATCGACGAGCGGGGCGCGTGGAAGCAGGTTGCCGGCTTGGCGATCGGCCTGGTGCTCACCTTCGACATCCTGATGGGCGGCCTGCTCACCGGCGCGGCGATGAACCCGGCGCGCTGGTTCGGCCCCGCGCTCGTGACCGGAAGCTGGAACGACTGGTGGGTATGGGTCTTCGGCCCGCTGGCCGGTGGCGTGATCGCTGCGGTCATCTACCAAGCGGCGTTCCTTCGACCCCCCGCGGTGGACGACGAGGAACTCGAGCTCACCGAAGAGGTCGACGTGGTCGACGTGGAGCAGGGCCCCGAGCCGACGACGGAGGCCTGAGCTCCGGGCCTTCCTCAGGCCAGCGATCGAGCGGGGCTCGGTTCGAACCCGTGCGGACTCAGCCCGCGGGGACCGTTGAGGTCGGCGGGCAGCACCACCGGGCCTGCACCCACGTGGCCAGGGGCCCGACCGCCACATCGGCACTCGCGTCGTCCGGATCGACCGCGAGCCAGCCGGCCGGGGCGCGCCCCAGGACCCACCGTCCGTCCGGGGACCACGACGCGGCGGTCAGCGCCAGCCGCGCCGACACGCCGGAGGGGTCCATGACCTGGCTGAACCCGCCGCCGCCGGCCCCGTCGAACCCGATCAGCAGCCGGTCGGTGGAGGACCAGGCGAGCGACGTCGGGGTCGTCGCCCCCGCCGCCGTCGGCGAGTGCGAGAACAGCACCGATGAGGCCTGTGTCGTTCGCGGATCGATCACGAACACCGCGCCGTCCTGATTGGCGCCGCGGCCGAGTCCAACCGCGAGCCATCGGCCGTCGGGCGACCACTGCAACATCGTGATCGGACCCGGGTGGCGATCCGACGTGAACGCCGACAGGCGTTGCACGGGGACCAGCAGGCTGCGGGCGCCCGAGACGGGATCGAGCGCCTCGATGCCCCGCGACATCGCCACGGTGAGCGAGCCCGCGCCGTCCCATCCGGCCGGGGCCCACGCCGGGGGCCACTGTCCCGCGAGGATCCGACGATGGTCCGACTGCGTGTCGAACACGCCGACGCGGCCCCCGAAGAAGGCGCCGGACGCGCCGGCCGGGATGCGATAGGCGAGCCATCGCCCGGTGACCGACCATCGCGGGTCGCATCCCGGCCCGACGTACAGAGGCGAGAACCGCCCGCCGCCGCCGCTCGCGAGCAGGACGATCTGCGGCGGCAGCGACGCCGTGCATACCGCGAGCGTCCGGCCGTCGGGCGAGAACGCCATGCCCTCGACCCGTCCCGGGTAGGTCACGTCCCCCGGCTCGATGTTCAGGTGTCCGCCGAGGTCGACCACCGCCGTCTGGCTGCCGTCGGGCGACACGGCGAAGTCACCCACGAACCGGGCGTCCTCGACGGGCTGCGCCTCCCCTCCGTCGCCCCGCGCCCGGAACAGGACGGACCCCGGGCCACCCTGGATGCCGTTGGTCACGAACAGCAGGACCGGCGGCAGCCGGGGCACCGAACGCGCCGGGGCCGCCCCGGATCCCGGCGTCGCCCGGTCGTGCCGATGGATCGCCGTCAGCCCGATCGCGCTCGCGACGACCGCGGGAAGTACCAGCCACGTGAGGACGGGGAACCGCCGGGCCATCGCCAGCGCGGACGCGCCGCGGCCGGGGCGGCCCGTCGCGACCAGCAGGGGCGCCGCGTCCACCTCCGGTTCGACCGCCCGCTCATCTTCGGCCGACGGCTCGGGGTCGACCGACTCCGGAACAGCGCCGGTCGCCTGCCCGCCTTCGAACGCGACGGGGGGGTCGACCTCGACGGCGGGTCCCGCCTCGGGTGGATCGATGGTCAGCAGCGCGGCGCCGCACCGCGGACACGGCCCCGCCGGCGACTCCCCCAGCCACTCGCACCTCGCGCACCATCGCTCCACGAGGTCAAGGGTAGCCCGCCCATATGATTGGGCGCATGCCGATCTACCTGGATTCGGCGGGTGGGGCACCGTGGCACCCCGCCGCGCGCGAGGCGGCGACGAAGGCGCTCGCCGCCTTCGGAGATCCCTCGTCCGCGCACGCGCCGGGGCGCGAGGCGCGGGCGATCATCGAACGCGCGCGCGAACAGGTCGCCGCCGCCATCGGGGCCGAGCCCGACGAGATCGTGTTCACGGGCGGCGCGCCGCAGGCCAACGCCTTGGCGATCGCCGGGGTCGTCGGCCGCTCTTCGACATCGGAGCCGAACGGCGGGCGCATCGTCACGACGATGCTCGAGCACCCGTCGGTGACGGCCGCCGCGGCGTCGACGGGTCGCGAGGTCGTGCAGGTCCCGTGCGACGAGTACGGGCGCGCCGACACCGACGCCGCGGCGGCGTTGCTGCCCGGCGCTGCCATGGCCGCCATCCAGCACGCCAACCAGGACGTCGGGACGATCAACCCGGTCGCGGAGTGCGCGTCGCTTGCACGCGCGCACGGCGCCCGTCTGCACACGGACGCGTCGCAGACCGCCGCGGTGCTTCCCGTCGATGCCCGGGCTCTCGGCGTCGACCTCATGACGATCGCCGGCGGGCCCGCGGGCGCGGGACGGGGCATCGCCGCGCTGTTCGTGCGCCGCGGCCTGTCCCCCGACCCGTTCCTGCACGCCGGCGGCTCGCACCGGCAGGCGCCGATGGAGGCGAACCTCGTCGGGGCCGCCGCGCTCGGCGCCGCGCTGCAGGCGCTCGCCCCCGAGATCCCGGACCTGGCGGCCCGGCTCTGGACGCTGTCCGGCCGGCTCCGCGACGGCCTGGCGGCCGCGAGCGCCGACCTCCGCATGCTCGGGCACCCGACCCAACGGCTCCCCCACATCGTCAGCTGGGCGGTCGAGGGGATCGACGCCGAGACCCTGCTGATGTCGCTCGAGGACCGTGGGATCGTGGCGGGCACCGCCTCGACGTCCGCGCTGGTTCGCGCCGGGCTGGCTCGCCCCGGCGACGCGGTCGTGCGGATGAGCGTGTCGCGGGACACCACCGAGAACGACGTCTCGACCGTGATCGACGCGGTGCCGTCGATCGTCGGAGGGCTCCGCGCCATGGCCGTGCGGGCCGACGCCGCGTTCGCACGGTTCGAGGACTGAGCGTCACCGCGAAGGAAACCGGACAAGGAGATCGCGCATGGAGATGCGACAGCTCGGATCGGCAGGACCGGTCATCTCGGTGGTGGGCTTCGGCGCATGGGAGGCCGGCGGGACGCAGTGGGGACCGAACGAATCCGAGGCGACCGTCATCGCGGCCATGCGCGCGGCCCTTGACGCGGGCATGACCTGGATCGACACCGCCGAGACCTACGGCAAGGGCACGTCGGAGCAGTTGGTGGGCAAGGCGATCCAGGGACGGCGCGACGAGCTCCAGGTCTTCACCAAGGTCGGGCCGTCGCCCGTGGGCACCGGATTCCGGCCCGACGAGGTCGCCGACGCCGCTCGCGAGTCACTTCGCCGGCTCGGCACCGACCACGTGGACCTGTATCAACTGCACTGGCCGGACGAGACCGGCGTGCCCGTCGAGGAGACGTGGGGTGCCATGGCCTCGCTCGTCGACGAGGGCCTCGCCCGCCACATCGGCGTGTCGAACTTCGATCGCGACCTGATCGAGCGCTGCGAGGCGGTCCGGCACGTCGACTCGCTGCAGAACGAGTTCTCGCTGCTGCGGCGCGGCGACCTCGCGGAACTGCTCCCGTGGCTGGACGATCGGGGCATCGGATACCTGGCGTACGGGCCGCTGGGGTTCGGCATCCTGTCGGGCGGGCTGCGGCCCGATCACCGATTCGCGGACGACGACTGGCGAAGCGGCTCCGGCGAGCAGGACGAGGACTGGGAGGAGCTCTTCTCGCCCGGGCGGCTGCCCGCGCACCTCGAGCGGGTGGAGCGGCTCCGTGCGGTGGCCGATCGGCTGGGCACGACGCCGGCGCCCCTGGCACTTCGGTGGGCGGTGGATCAGGTCGGCGTCACGGCCGCCATCGCCGGCTCGCGCAACGCCGGCCACGTTCGCGAGAACGCCGAGACGGGTTCGCTCAAGCTGGACGACGCGACGCGGGGCGAGATCTCGAAGCTGTTCGACGCCTGACGTGCGGGTGGCCGGGCCGGGCCTGCGGTCAGGCCACGTCCCACGTGTCGCCGCTGTGCAGGAGCTTGTCCAGGTCGCCCTCGCCCAGGCGGTCCGTCGCGGCGTCGATCTGCTGGTCCATCAGGTCGCCGTAAACGGGTCGCTGCACGTCGCGGAAGACACCCAGCGCCGTCGGCCCGGTCGGCCCCTCCGACAGGTGGGCCAGGGCGAACACGCGGCCCGACGACTCGCGGTGCGCGTCGTGCACGAAGACCCGCTCGGGCGCCACGTCGGCCGTCTCGCCGAGGCCGAGCATCCCGTCGTCCTTCACGTACACGCAGTGCTCCTGGTTCGGCCCGAACACGATCGGCTTGTCCTGCTCGAGCCGGATCTGGTTCTGCGCCTTCTCCTGCTTGCCGGTCAAAGCGACGAACGCCTCGTCGTTGAACACCACGCAGTTCTGGTAGATCTCGATGAAGGCGGCCCCTCGGTGCTCGGCCGCGGCGCGCAGCACCGACGTGAAGTGCTGGCGATCGGAGTCGATCGTGCGGGCCACGAACGTCGCCTCGGCGCCGATCGCGAGCGCCACCGGGTTGAAGGGGTGATCCAGCGAGCCGAACGGCGTCGACTTCGTGACCTTGCCCTCCTCGCTCGTCGGCGAGTACTGGCCCTTCGTCAGCCCGTAGATCTGGTTGTTGAACAGCAGGATCTTGACGTTGACGTTTCGCCGCAGGGCATGGATCAAATGGTTCCCGCCGATCGACAGCGCGTCGCCGTCTCCCGTCACGATCCACACCGACAGCTCGGGCCGCGCGCACGCCAGCCCGGTCGCCAGCGCCGGGGCCCGGCCGTGGATGCCGTGCACGCCGTACGTGTCCATGTAGTAGACGAAGCGACCGGCACACCCGATGCCGGTCATGAACACGATGTCCTTCGGCGGAATGCCGAGCTCGGGGAAGAACCCCTGCACGGTGGCCAGGATCGCGTAATCCCCGCACCCGGGGCACCACCGCACCTCCTGGTCGGTCGCGAAGTCCTTCTTCGTCAGGACCGAGCCGCCCTCGTCACGGTCCGCTCGCGCGCCGTTGCCCTCGACCATCCCGCTCACAGCCTCCTCAGGATCTCTTCTTCGATCTCGTGCGTCAGGATCGGCTGCCCCTGGACCTTCGTGAAGCTGTCCGCGTCCACCAGGAACCGCCCTCGGATCAGCAGGGCCAGCTGCCCCAGGTTCATCTCGGGGATCAGCACCTTGCGGTAGCGCCGCAGGACGTCGCCGGTGTTCTTCGGCAACGGATTCACGTGCGTCAGGTGCGCCGTCGCCACCCGGTGTCCCTGCTCGCGGACGCGGCTCTGCGCCGACTTGATCGCTCCGTAGCTCGAACCCCACCCGAGCACCAGCAGCTCCGCGTCGCCCGTCTCGTCGTCCACCTCGAGCTCGGGGATCTGCTCCGCGATCCGGTCGATCTTGGCCTGCCGAAGGGCTGTCATCCGCTCGTGGTTCTGCGGGTCGTAGGAGATGTGGCCGGTGACGTCCTCTTTCTCGAGCCCGCCGATCTGGTGCTCGAGGCCGGGGGTGCCGGGCACCGCCCACGGCCGGGCCAGGTTCTCGTCGCGCAGGTACGGCATGAAGCCGTCGTCGTGGTTCGGCGCGGTGGCGAAGCGTGGCTCGATGGTCGGCAGCGATCCCGCGGACGGCAGCAGCCACGGCTCGGACGAGTTCCCCAGGTACGTGTCCGACAGCAGGATGACCGGCGTGCGGAACGTGACCGCGATGCGAGCTGCTTCCAGCGCAACGTCGAAGCACGACGACGGCGTGTGCGTCGCCACGACCGGGATCGGCGACTCGCCGTGGCGTCCGTAGATCGCCGCCAGGAGGTCGCCCTGCTCGGTCTTGGTCGGCATACCGGTGGACGGCCCGGCCCGCATCACGTCGACGATGATCATCGGAACCTCGAGCGCGACGGCCAGGCCGATCGTCTCCTGCTTGAGATCCAGCCCGGGGCCGCTCGTGCCCGTCACGCCGAGGTGCCCGCCGAACGAGGCGCCGAGGGCCATGCCGACGGCGGCGATCTCGTCCTCGGCCTGCAGGGTGCGAACGCCGAAGTTCTTCCGCTTGGACAGCTCGTGGAGCAGCTCGGAGGCCGGGGTGATCGGGTAGCTCGCGTAGAAGATGGACAGGCCGCTGCGCGCGCCGGCGGCGATCAGCCCCCAGGCCAGCGCCGTGTTGCCCGTGATGTTTCGGTAGGTGCCCGGTTCGGCGGGCGCGGGCTTGACCGCGTAGTGCGTCGCAAAGATCTCGGTGGTCTCGCCGAAGTTGTAGCCGGCGCGGAACGCGCCCAGGTTCGCTTCGAGCAGCTGCTCCTTGCCGGAGAACCGGCCCTCGATCCACTTGATCGTGACGTCGGTCGGGCGGCTGAACATCCACGACAGGAGCCCGAGGGCGAACATGTTCTTGGAGCGCTCGGCTTCCTTCTTCGTGATGGGCAGCTCGTCGGTGGCGCGAAGGGTCATCGACGTCATCGGCACGCGGAACAGCTGGTAGCCCTCGAGCGAGCCGTCGTCGAGCGGGTTCGACGTGTACCCGGCCTTCTCGAGGTTTCGCTCGGTGAACGCATCGTCGTTCACGACCAGCACCCCGCCCTTCACGAGGGATTTGAGATTGGCCTTCAGCGCAGCCGGGTTCAGCGCGACCAGGACCGTCGGGGCGTCGCCGGGCGTGACGATGTCGCGGGCGGAGAAATGGATCTGGAACGCGGAGACGCCGGCCAGCGTTCCCGCGGGAGCGCGGATCTCGGCGGGGAAGTCGGGCAACGTGACCAGGTCGTTGCCGAGGATGGCCGTTGCGTTCGTGAAGCGGTCGCCCAGCAGCTGCATGCCGTCGCCGGAGTCGCCGGCGAAGCGAATGACAACGCCTTCCTTTTCTTCAACCGGCTTGTCTACGCGTGTCGACATTCCATTCCTCGCTCCGGGGGCCTTCAGCTACTGTACGCCCTTCCTCGTTTGCGGCAGTCACCGGGCGGGCCGGGCGCGCTTCGCGACGAACCCGTAACCATTGCTGCCCCGCGGGCCGGGCTCAGTGGAAGGAGTGGCCGCAGGCACAGCCGCCCTGGGCGGCCGGATTGTCGATCGTGAAGCCCGAGGCCTCGAGCGAGTCGACGAAGTCGACCTTGGCCTCGGACAGGTAGGGCATGCTCATGCGGTCCACGACGATGCGCACGCCGAACTGCTCCTCGGACACGTCGCCATCCGCGACCTGGTCGTCAAGGAACATGGCGTAGCGGAGCCCGGAGCAGCCTCCAGGCTGGACCGCGACGCGAAGCGCGATGTCGTCGCGGCTCTCCTGCTCCAACAGCTCTTTGACCTTCTCGGCGGCGGTCTGCGTCAACGCGATCATGCTCTGGTCTCCCGGGGATTGCCGTTTCGTCCAAGTATAGCGGCGACGTGGGCTTTTCCGGCGTTATCGGCCCCGCGACCCCTCCTGCTTGAAGTCCGCCACCTCCCCGCCGCTTGCGCGGATCAGCACGTCCGGCGCGATGGCGAACACGGCGTCGGGCGCGCCGGCCGCGGCCCACAAGGCGTCGAAGCGGGTCAGGTCGCGGTCGACGAGCACGCGCAGCGGCGCCGGATGGCCGAACGGCGGCGTGCCGCCGATCGCGAACCCCGTTGCCGAGCGCGCCTCGTCGGGCGTGGCACGGCGAACCTGCGCCGCACCCATCGCCTCGGCGAGCCGGCCGGGATCCGCGAGGTTCGGTCCCGACGTGAGGGCCAGGAATGCCCGGCCGTCCGCGCAGAACACCAGCGACTTGACGATCTGCCCGAGCTCGCAGCCCACCGCGCGCGCGGCGTCCGCCGCCGTCTTCGTGCCCTCCGGAAACCGTCGCACGTCCGCGTCGACCCCCAGGGCGGACGCGGCCGCGAGGAACCGCTCGACGGCGCCGGCCATCAGGTCGCCCTCCCGGGCGGGGCGGACGGGGCCGCGCGCGTCGCCGGCGTCGAGATCGGCGCGTCGGCGCGACCCCCAGGCCACTGCGACGCGAGGTCGAAGGCCGCCCGTCGAAGACACTGCGCCGGGTCCTCCATGGCGCGGCGCTCCCCGAACCGCTCGACCAGCGAGATCACGGTCGCCCCGGCGAGCCCGACCGAGGCCCGGCCGCACAGCACCACGGCCGGCACCGTGCGCGCCCGGGCTTCCCGGACGACGGCCCACGGCACCTTGCCCCCGAGCGACTGCTCGTCGAACGCCCCCTCGCCGGTGACCACCAGATCCGCGCCGTCCAACCGCGACGCGAACCCCACGGCGGCCATCACCGCCCGCACGCCCGACTCCAGCGTGGCGCCGAGGAACGCCGCCAGCCCTGCGCCCAGCCCCCCGGCGGCCCCGGCGCCCGGCAGGTCGCGGATCGGCGTCCCCAGGTCGTGTTCGGCCACATCCGCGAGGCGTTCCAGTGCGGCGTCCAGGGCAACCACGTCGTCGTTCGACGCTCCCTTCTGCGGCGCGAAGCGCTTCGACGCGCCTCTCGGGCCGGTCAGCGGACTGTCCACGTCGGTCAGGCCGACGAATGCGGCCGCCCGAACGGCCGGATCCACGCGACTCGCGTCGATGCGATCGAGGCCGGCCAGTGCGCCGCCGCCGCGGGGCAGGTCCGCGCCCGTGCCGTCCAGCAGCCCGAACCCCACGGCCTGCGCCATGCCGGCGCCGCCGTCGTTGGTGGCGCTGCCGCCGAGCCCCACCAGCACGCGGGCGGCCCCCGCCCGACATGCGGCCGCAATTAACTCGCCCACCCCGAACGTGGTGGCGCGCAACGGGTCGCGGTCGCGCTCCGCCACCAGTCCAAGCCCACACGCGCGCGCGGCTTCCACGATCCCGACGTCGCCGGCAAGGCCGAACGCGGCCTCCACCGGGTCGCCCATCGGTCCGGTCACCCTCTCCCGGCGCACCGCCGCCCCCATGGCCGGGGCCAGCGCATCGAGCGTGCCCTCTCCCCCGTCGGCGAGCGGCGCCACGTCGACACGAGCCGACGGGTCGCCCTGTCGCCAGCCCTCGGCGATCGCTTCGGCCGCGTCCCCGGCCGTGAGCGTCCCCTTGAACTTGTCGGGCGCGACGACGACCTTCACCGGTCGAACCCTAACCCGCCGGTAGAATGCGCCGCGTGACCCTGCCCCGGGAGTGGCTGCTTTCGACCGCGCGCGCGGAGCGCGAGGCGATGGGCCGAAGCATTCAGTACACCGAGCCGCGGTTCTGGGAGATGGATTCCGTCCTGCCGGGCTGGCGCAACCGCGACATCGTCGCCCACCTCGCCGCGGGCGAGCAGGCCGCGGCGGAGTCGCTCGGCGGGCAGGAGCCCGCCGAGCTGGAGGCCGCCCGCAAGGCCGCCGGCGGTTCGTTCTCGGTCGATGCCTTCAACGCATCCTCGGTTGCACGCCGGGCGCAGTCGCCGCTTCGCGAGGTGATCGGCGAGTGGGGCACCGCGGCCGATCTTTTGCTGTCGCGGGCTGCGGCACTCGAGCCGGCGGAGTACGAGTCGCGCCGGGTGACCTGGGTGGCGGGAGAGCTGCGCGTGCCGTACCTACTGCAGTCGAGGGTCATGGAGTGGTGGCTGCACGGCGAGGACCTTCGCGCCGGGGTCGAGCTGCCGCCGCGGCGCCAGCACGAACCGATCCACTGCACGATCGATCTGGCCATCCGAATGATCCCGTACGCCCTCGGGCTGGCCGGCCTCTCCTTCCCGGGCAAGAGCATGCGCTTCATCGTCGAGGGCTCGGGCCAGGGCGACTGGCACTACGGACTGGCGCCGCACGAGACGCCGCCGCCGGCGAAGCGCCCCGACGCGGCGGTCGAGGCCCGCGGCTACGACCTCGCCATGGTGGCCGGTCGCCGGTTCGACGCGGACGAGATGGTGGCCCGGGGCGCATTCGTGGTCGGGGGCGACCGGCGCCTGGCCGAGACCGTCCTTCGACACCTTCGGGCCTTCGCCGCCTAACCTGCGAAAACACAGGTCTGTGACCATCCGCCGGGCCCCCTCGCGCGTAGTACCGGTGCCTTGGTCACCAGGCGTAGGCTTGCTCGCATGCACGACCAGGTTCGGCCGGACGCCGACCTCATGTCGGCGTTCGTCCGTGGGGAGCGAGTCGCGGCGGACGAGCTGTACCGCCGGTTCGCCCCGCGCGTGTTCGGGCTCGGGATGGTGATGCTCGGCGATGGAGCGAAAGCGGAGGACCTGGTGCAGGACACGTTCGTCAAGATCTGGAGGAAGTCCGGCTCGTTCGAGCCGGCGCGAGGCTCGCTGGACACGTGGGTGCTGTTGATCGCGAGGAGCCTGGCGATCGACACCATCCGGCGCCGCGTGCTGGAGGCGCGGGTCATGGCCCAGCAGGAGGAGCCGGCCGAGGCGTCCTCCGAGCCCGGCCCGGAGGCGCGGGCCGAGACGCGGGACCTGGCCGACCGCGCCCGCCGCGCGCTGGACGCCTTGACGCCGTCGCAGCGGGCGGCCATCGAGCTCGCCTACTTCGGCGGCAAGACGTCGGCCGAGGTGGCCGAGCTGGAAGGCATCCCGGTCGGAACGGCGAAGACGCGCATCCGAACCGGGCTGTTGAAGCTCCGCGAGGCCCTGGAGGTCGCCGATGACGTGTGAGCAGGCGCTCGAGGCGCTGCCCGACTTCGCCCTCGGGACGCTGTCCGAAACCGAGACCGCCGCCCTTCGCCGCCACCTTCGAGGGTGCGCGGCGTGCCGGGCCGACGCCGAGACGCTCGATCAGGGCCTGGTCATGTTCGCCAGCGTCGCGCACGAGGTCGAACCTCCGCCGGAGCTCAAGGAGCGCGTCATGGCGGTCCTGGAGGAGGAGTGGGCCGAGCGCCCCGAGCGCCCCGCGCGCAAGCCGATGCGGGCCGTGCCCTGGCTGGCGGTCGCGGCGGTGGCGGCGGCGCTCGTCGGCGCGGTCGCGTGGGGAGCCAACCAGTCCTCGAGCGCGCACGACGCCCGCTCGGCGCTGACGGGCTACCAGCACGACGCCGACAGCTATCGCCGGTTCCTCGACGCCCTCGGCGGCCGGGACGTCCGCGTCGCGCCCCTGCAGGCCAGCGGCGACAGCCTCGTGAGCGGCACGGCCGTCTTCTACGACTCCGACGAGGGGCAGAGCTGGGTGCTGGTGCTCGCCCGCGCGCCCGGGATGACGGGCAAGGCGAACGTGGCCCTGTCGACGCCCGACGGCCGCACGATCAAGATGTTCCCGATGATGTTCGACGAGCGCGGCGACGGCTCGTCCTGGCTGGTCACCTCCGCCGACATCTCGGACTTCAACTCGGTCCAGCTCACCGGCCCCAGCGGCGTCATCGCGCACGGGACGGCCTCGCAGCGCGTGACCGAGCCGGTGAGCAGCTGAGTCAGCGTTTCACGGCCAGTCGCACGAACGGCCGCGGCTTCGGCCCGAACCGGTTCTTGTAGTCGAGGTCGC
Organism: Actinomycetota bacterium; assembly: GCA_036406615.1. Lineage (GTDB taxonomy): Bacteria > Actinomycetota > UBA4738 > UBA4738 > UBA4738 > DASXAQ01. The sequence continues at coordinate 40,261 of DASXAQ010000070.1, forward strand.
CCTTCAGGAAGTCGAAGACGCTGCGCCGGTCCCGGATCGCCATCTCGATCATGTCCGCGATCAGCACCATGCCCGGGCTCCACTGAGCGTGCTCCCGGTCGAAGGCCGAGTTGTACAACGAGAAGGTGTCCTTGAAGCCGAAGCCGATGAAGCCGGCCGCGCGCACGCCGTCCACTTCGATGAACCCGAGGTGGAAGACGTGCTGGTCGATGAACGCCTCGCCCAGCCGCCGAAAGAAGATCTCCATCCCCGCGTGCAGGAACTTGCCCTTCGGTCCCGGGCTCTGCTTGTGCAGGTCGATGAACCGGTCGTAGAACTCGGGCAGCGTCGCCTCCGTGGCGAACTCGACGGTGTAGTCGCCGAAGTTGGCGCGCAGCCGTCGCTCCTTTCGGCGGATCTCGTGGCGCAGCTTCGAGGGCAGCGCCGACAGGTACTCCTCATACGTTTCCGGCAGGGCCAGGACCGGCGCGGCCCCGTCGTCGCCGGGCTCGACCGCGAACCCCCGAGACGCCGCGGCCGATTGGAGGAGCTCCGGCCACGGCTGGTCCGCCGGCAGGCCACGAAGGTCCGCGCGTTCCCATTCGGGCTGCGCCGCAAGGGCTTCCATCAGCCCGTCGGCGAACGCCCGCTCGGTTCCCGGCCGGGCGACCGGTCCCATGTAGTCGGTGACGTCGAATCCGCCGAGGAACGTGAGCAGCCCGTCCTCGATCTGGAAGCAGCACGCGCCCGCCCGCTCGCCCTGCTGTTCGCCGACCGCGATGGCCAGCCGGCCCGTGCCGAACTCCTCCCACCACAGCTTCAGGTACGCGGGCGTGTGGAAGAACGTGCCGCCCGGGTCGGCCAGCGTCGCGTCGGTCCAGTCGCACGCCATGAACGCGGTGGGGTCGTCCGTGAGCTCGACGCGCATGGTCGCGTGTGACAACAGCGCCGTCCCGGCGCCTATTCCGCCATGGACTCGCGTCGCAGCGCGAACAGGGTGTGGTGATACATGCCGAGCGTCGGCCACTTCGGCCGATAGGACTCGACCGCCTCCGGCTCGAGCCCGTGCTCCGAGAAGATTCCCAGCCATTCCTCAACGCTTCGGAACGTGCACGGCGTGGGCACGCCGTGGCGAAGGTTCAGCGCCTTGTCCCACACGACGTTGCAGACGTGGTCGATCCGATTGAACGGGGTGTCCTCGATGACGATGAGGCGCCGGCCGGCCAGCCGCGCCGCCTCCGCCAGGACCTTGTCCTGATCCTCGTATGGGTTGTGGTGCAGCGCGAACAGCAGCAGGACCGCATCGAACGAGCGGTCGTCCGCCGGCACGTGGAACGGGTCCTCCATCTTGATGAAGGCAAACTCCCGGCGCCGGTTCGAGTACTCGACGAGGTCCGCCAGCGTCGGGTCGACCCCAACCGTGTCCGCAAGCCAGCGACTGAGCAGCCCCGTACCGGAGCCGTAGTCAAGGACGCGTTCACCTGGCGAGAGGTGGCGGGCGACGTGCCGGCCCACCTCGTTGTCGCGGAGGAACATCCCGCCAAGTATGCCCGATCGCGGGCGCAGCTCAGTGCGCCGCGCCGGAGCCCGTCGCGGACCCCTCCTTGGAGCCGTCGAGGGCGTCCTGCAACACGTCCCACGCCAGCACCGCGCACTTGATCCGCACGGGGTACTTCACGACGCCCTTCAGCGCCACCAGGTCACCGAACTCCTCTTCGTCGGCCTGGGCCGTCCCGCCCATCAGCGCGCGGAAATCCGAGGCCAGCTTCAGCGCGTCCCCAACCGGCCGGCCTGCGACCGCCTCGGTCATCATCGAGGCACTGGCCTGGCTGATCGAACAGCCCTGGCCTTCGAACGTGACCTGGGCCAGCGTGCCGTCCTCGACGTGGGCGTGCACGGTGATCTCATCCCCGCACAGGGGGTTGTTCTTGGAGCAGGACAGCTCGGCGCCGGGGAGGTCGCGCTTGTTCCTGGGGCTCTTGTAGTGATCCAGGATGACCTCTTTGTACAGGTCTTCAACCGCCACGCGCGCCTCCCGTTCGCCTAGCCAAAGATACCCTGCGCCTTCTCGAGCGCGCCGATCAGCGCGTCGACCTCGGCGTGGGTGTTGTACACGTAGAAGGACGCCCGCGCGGTCGCCGGCACGCCGAGCACCCGCATGAGCGGCTGGGCGCAGTGGTGCCCCGCCCTGATGCACACGCCTTCGGTGTCCAGGACCTGCGCGAGGTCGTGCGGATGGATGTCCCGGAACCAGAACGACACCGCGCCGCCGCGGGCCTCGGGATCGGTCGGCCCGAAGACCGTCGCGCCGGCCTCGGAGAGCCGCTCGATCGCGTACGTCGTGATCTCCCGCTCGTGCGCCCGCACCGCGTCCATCCCCAGGTCCTGGAGGTACGCCACGGCTGCGGCCAGGCCGATCTCCTCGGCGACGTTCATCGTGCCGGCCTCGAACTTCCAGGGGATGTCCTTGAACGTCGAGTGGTCCGGGTAGACCTCGCTGATCATCTCGCCGCCGCCCATGAACGGGTCCATCCGTTCGAGGAGCTCCCGGCGCCCGTACAGGCCGCCGGATGCGGTCGGCCCGAGCATCTTGTGCCCGGAGATCGTCAGGAAGTCCGCGTCCAGCTCGGTCACGTCCACCTGGTGATGGGGCACGAGCTGGGCGCCGTCCACGAGCAGCACCGCCCCCACGGCGTGGGCCGCGTCCGCCAGCAGGCGGACCGGCGGCACCGTCCCCAGGACGTTCGACATGCCCGAGATCGCCACGACCTTCGTGCGTTCGGTGAGGTCGGACTCCAGCGTCGACAGGTCGAGCGTGCCGTCCTCGGCCAGGCGCAGGTAGCGAAGCGAGGCGCCGGTGGCCTGGGCCGCGAACTGCCACGGCACGATGTTGGAGTGGTGTTCGATCTCGGAGAGCAGGATCTCGTCGCCCTCGCCGAGGAACTTCCGGAACCCGTTGGCCACCAGGTTGATCGACTCCGTCGTGCCTCGGTTGAAGATGACGCACCCAGGATCGGGAGCGCCGATGAACCCGGCGAGCTGCTCGCGGGCGCCCTCGAACATCGCGGTGGCTTCCTCGGACAGCGCGTAGACGCCCCGGTACAGGTTCGCGTTGTGCTGTTCGTAGTACTCCGTGACCGCGTCGATCACTGCGCGGGGCTTCTGGCTGGTGTTCGAGCTGTCCAGGTAGACGAGTGGCTTCCCGTCGAACGTGCGCGACAGGATCGGGAAGTCCTTGCGAAGCCGTTCGACGTCCAGCTGGGGCTCCGCGACCTTCGCCATGGCGACCAACTCCTCAGGAGGGCGTCGGCGCGGACTCCTCGCCGCCGTCCTCGATTCCCAGTTCCTTGCGAAGGCCCTCGTAGCCCTTCTGCTCCAGCTGCGGGGCCAGCTCGGGTCCCCCCGACAGGACGATGCGCCCGCTCATCATGACGTGGATGTGGTCGGGCGTGATGTAGTTCAGGATGCGCTGGTAGTGGGTGATCAGCAGCACGCCCAGGTCCGGCCCGATCAGCCGCTGCACACCCGTGGCCACCGACTTGAGTGAGTCGATGTCCAGCCCCGAGTCGGTCTCGTCCAGCACCGCGATGTCCGGCGACAGGACCGCGAGCTGCAGCACCTCGTTCTTCTTCTTCTCGCCGCCGGAGAACCCCTGGTTCACGTAGCGCCGCACCATCTCGTCGTCGACGCCGAGCAGGTCCATCTTCTCCTTCAGGAGCTTGCGGAACGCCAGCGCCGAGATCTGTTCGGCCTTGACGGACGTGTACGCCGAACGCAGGAAGTTGACGACCGACACGCCGGGGATCTCGGTCGGGTACTGGAACGCCAGGAACAGGCCGCGCTGCGCGCGCTTGTCGGCGGTGAGCTTCGTGACGTCCTCGCCCTTGAACCGGATCGTGCCCCGCGTGATCGTGTAGCTGGGCCGCCCCATCAGGACGTTGGCGAGCGTCGACTTGCCGGAGCCGTTCGGCCCCATCAGCGCGTGCACCTCGCCCTGGCGCACCGTCAGGTCGATCCCCTTCAGGATCTCCTTGCCCTCGACCGTCGCGTGGAGATCGTGGATCTCCAGCGTGGCCAGGCCGGTCGTGCTGTCCTGCACCGTCTGCATCGTCATCGGTCCTCCACCTCGATCAGGATCGCATCGCCCTCGACCTTCACCGGGAAGGCCGGCACCGGCGACGTCGCCGGCAGCGTCCGCGGCCGTCCCGTTCGAAGGTCGAACGTCGAGCCGTGCCGCGGGCACTCGATGGTCTCGTCGTCGGCATCCACCTCGCCCTCGGACAGGAACGCGTGCGCGTGCGAGCACACGTCGCCCAGGGCCAGGAAGACGCCCTCCCCCAGGTTGGCGACGGCGACCGGCGTGCCGTTCACGTCGAACTGGCGCGCCTCGCCCTCGGGAACGTCGGTGGTTCGCGCGACCTCGACCAGCGCGCTCACAGGCTCTCCAGCTCGCGGGCGATCGAGCCCTCCAGATGGGAGCGGATCTCCGGGAGGTCCACCTTGTCCAGCACCTCCTGGAAGAACCCGCCGACCACCAGCCGTTCGGCCTCCTTCTCCGGGATGCCGCGGCTCTGGATGTAGAACATCGTGTCCTCGTCCACGGGCCCGACGCTCGCGGCGTGGCCGCACCGGACGGGATCGTTCGTCAGGATCTCGAGGTTCGGGATGGAGTCGGCCTTCGCCGTCTCCGACAGCAGCACGTTGCGGTTCGTCTGGTACGCGTCGCACTTGTGCGCGCCCGCCTCGATGATGACCGTGCCGGAGTAGATCGCGCGGGCGTGCCCCTTGAGCGCCCCCTTGTAGAGCAGGTCGCTTGCGGTGTTCGAACCCACGTGGTCCTGGATGGACCGGTGGTCGAAATGCTGGTCGCCGTCGCCGAAGTACAGCCCGAGCATCTCGCTGGACCCGCCGTCGCCCTCCATGATGCTCTCCGCCTCCGCGCGGGCCAGGCTTCCGCCGAACGCGACCGCCAGGCTTCGGACCTCCGCGTCGCGATCGATGAGCGCACGCTGCACGCCGAGGTGCGTGACGCCCGCGCCCCACTCCTGCAGGCAGACGTAGCGAAGCTTCGACCCCGGGCCGGCGTGGATCTCGACAATGGCGTTGGACAGCACGCGCTCGAGGTCCGGCGAGACGAAGCGGTCGACGAACGTCAGCTCGGCGCCCTCCTCCAGGATGATCAGCGTGTGGGGGAAGACCGCCAGGCCGTCGCGGTCGACGTAGGTGAGGGTCTGGATGGGGCGTTCGACCTTCGCGTTCTTCGGCACCAGGATGAACGAGCCGGCCGTTCGGTACGCCGCGTGCAGCGCGGTGAACTTCGTTCGGCCGGGCGTGACGGCCTCGTGCAGCTTGCCCTCGACGAGCTCGGGATGCGCCTCGATGGCGGCGTCGATGCTCTCGAAGTGCACGCCGAGGTCGTAGGCGTCCTTGCCGAGATGGCAGACGACCATCGTGGAGTTGTGCTGGACGGCCAGCCCGTCGCGCTCGCCGACGTCGCCCGCCGCCTCCAGGATGTGGGGCGCGACGTCGTCGAG
>DASXAQ010000071.1:0-7202 GCA_036406615.1 Actinomycetota bacterium
CACCGACTCCTGTCCGAACTCCCGCAGGTACTCGTACGCGACCATGGCGCCCATCGACCACCCGACGAGCACGGGACGCTCGGCGCCGCGCGCCTCGAGCAGCGCGTGGACGTCGCGCGCGTAGTTCGGCACCGTGTGGCCATCGAGCACCTTCTCCGAGTCGCCGTGGCCGCGAAGGTCGGGCACGATCGCCCGGTAGCCGGCGGCCTCGGCCCGTTCGAGCTGGGGGTCGAAGAACCGGCCGCTGCACATCACGCCGTGCAGGAACAGGACCGGCCGGCCCTGGCCGCGCTCGCGGACGTTGAGCTCCACGCCGCGGACGTTCATCCCGTCCTCCCTAGAACTCCGGCCGGACCTCGGCGCCGGGCGAGGCCACGCCCGCCTCGACCTGGCCGGCGGCGAGCTCGCCTTCGGTGATCGCGCCCGCGGCCTGTGCGGACAGCCGGAACTTCCGCTGGGACACGAGCACGATCAGGATGATCACGCCGATGGCCGCCCACCCGAGGAACCACGCCGTGACCGTGTTGAACGGCGTGGGCACCTTGTAGATCGCGCTGAAGATGGCCAGGCCGGTGATCGCCAGCGAGAGGACCACGGCGATCACGAGCCCGCCGTTGTTGACGTGGCCGTAGAGCCCGCGGATCGACGCCAGCGCCAATGCCGCGTAGATGACCGCCAACGACAGCGAGCCGTACTGCGCCATCCAGAAGAAGGAGACCAGGTACTCGGGCTGGCCGTTCAGCGGCAGGATCCCGTGCGCCGCGCGGACCCACAGGATCTCGATCACCGCCAGCGCCACGACGGTGATGATCGCGACGGTCGGCGTCCCGAACCGGCCCGAGACCCTCGCGAACACGCCCGGCACCCTCCGGTCGCGTCCGAGCGAGAACAGCAGGCGCGTGAACGCCACGGACGCACCGATCCCGACCGCCGCCAGGTCCAGGATCAGGATCACGTTCATCAGGTTGAACAACCACTCGGCCCCCAGCCCGCCTTGGCTGGATGGCAGCGCCAGCACGATGAGGGGTGCGCCGCTCGTCGCCCACGCCTTCACGTCCAGATGGAAGCCGACGGCCTGCGCGTACGAGGCCAGGACGAAGTACACGGTCACGATGCCGACGGACCACAGCACGGCGCGCGGGATGGAGCGCTTCGGGTTCGAGGTCTCCTCGGCCAGGTTCGCCGCGGACTCGAACCCGACGAACAGCAGGATGGCGTACAGCACCCCGTAGAAGAAGTTGCCAACGCCGTGCGCCGACGACGGCTGGAAGGGCTTCACGCTGTTGCTGCCCGACTTGAAGACGAGGTAGATCAGGAAGATCGTGACGACCGACGCGGAGACGAACACCAGGGCGAGCTGGACCCGCGTCGAGATCCGCACGCCGAAGAACAGCACGCAGAACAGGATCGCCACGTACACGAGGTCCAGCACCCAGTAGGGGATGTGGATGTTGTGGCTGGCGAGCCAGTCCGACGTCACGCCGCCGATCAGCAACGGGATCGCGATGGCCAGCACCAGCAACCCGCCCAGGTAGATCCAGCCGAACACGAACCCGACGCGCTCGCCGAAGCCCGCGGAGATGTAGTCGTACAGCGCTCCCGCGGCATGGATGCGCTTGGCGAACTGGGCGATCAGCCAGCCCAGGGCCCCGACGCCGATGGCCGCGACGATGATGGCCAGGGGCGTGGCGAGGCCGGCCCCCTTGCCGGCGTTGTTGGCGCCGACCACGGTGACGAGCAGCAGGATCGCGCCGAACACCGGCCCCATGAACCCGACCGACTGCGCGATGACGTCCGGGAACGACAGCTTCGCGTTGCCGAGTCGCTCGTATTCGACGTTCTCAGTGCCCATCTCCGATCCCCCGTTCTTCCGGTGGGAGAACCCCGCTCCCACGCCGCTCGAATGCTATGCGCTGTCCCGCCGTCAATTCAATCCACGGCCTCCCTCATTCCGTCGAACAGGTGGGCCAGGGGGGGTGGCGCGATGGGTTCGGGGATCCTGCAGGGAACGGGCGCGTCGCCCGGCACGGCCGACGGCGTGGCGCGGCTCGTGGACGCCCCTGTTCCCGTTGCTGGCGGCGCGACGCAAGCTATTCCCGAGGCGCGTGCGTGCGCGTGGACGGTCGCTTCGGCCGGGTCGAGATCCTGAGCGATGCCGGCGAGTGACTCGCAGCCCTCCTTGGCGCCGCTGAATCAGAGCCTCGACGGGGGTCGGTCAGTGTCCGTCGGAGACCCTGATCTTCGCCTTGATGGGGACCGGCCCATAGACCGGCAATCCGCAGCCCTTGGTGCCCGACGGGATGACTCCTCCGTTGTCCTGGAACGAGAACCGAAGAAGATCCGGCACCGCGAAGGATGCCGAGCCGTTCTCCACGCCCTCGACCACGATGTACTCGCCCACCCGGGTGTCAGGGCTGCTGGTCGAAACGACGACCCCGGTCGCGATGCCGTCATTCCCGTCGACCTGCAGGCACGTGACTCGGGCAACGAACCAGCCGCCCGTCACCGCCGCGGCGAAGCTTCCCGTGGCCGCCGGTCCTGAGCCGACCGCCAGGATGACGAATCGCGAGTGCGTGCCCGGGCCGAACTGGGACCCCCTTCCCGCCATGAATGGTGGAGAGCTCGCCGAGGCAGCCAGCGAGGGTCCCACCATGCAGCCGACCAACGTGGCGATGACGACGGCAAACCGTACCGTCCGCATGGGCTCCTCCTTCGCGTTCGAGGAGGGGCACGGTAGCTTCCCTCGTCAGAGATCGGAATGGATCCTTCGATCCCCCTGTGGCCCAGCTCCCGGTCGAATCCGCGCGCGGTCGGCGGACGAATCGTCTCGTCGACGGTCTACCGGCTCCGCACGCGCACGGGCATGTGCTTGATGCCGTTGATGAAGTTGGAGCGCAGCCGGATCGGCTCGCCGGTGGGCTCGATGCCGGCCACCCGTGGGATGAGCTCCTCGAACATCACGCGCATCTCCAGCCGGGCCAGCGGGGCACCCAGGCAGAAGTGCGGCCCGCCGGCGCCGAACGCGAAGTTGCGGTTCGGCGCCCGCGTGACGTCGAAGCGGAACGGGTCGGGGAACACCTCTTCGTCGTAGTTGGCCGAGATGAACCACACGACGACCTTGTCGTCGCGACGGATCCTCACGCCGCGCAGCTCGGTGTCCTGGGTGGCGGTACGGCGAAACATCATGGTCGGCGACCCGTATCGCAGCATCTCCTCGACGGCGCCCGGCATCAGCGACGGGTCGTCCCGCAGCCGCTGCAGCTGCTCGGGGTGCTCCATCAGCGCGAGCATCCCGTGGGAGATGCCGTGGCGGGTCGTCTCGTTGCCGGCAACGACCAGCAGGACGAAGAAGTTGTCGAAGTCCCTGGTGGACAGGCGTTCACCGTCCACCTCGGCGGCCACCAGCTTCGTCACCAGGTCGTCCCGCGGGTCGACGCGCCGGATCTCGGCCATGCGATGCCCGTACGCCATCATGTCGGCCGCCGCCGGGCTGCGAAACGGCATCAGCCGGTAGTCACTGGTGTCGTCGCGGTCCACGACCAGTCGTGCGTACTCGGGATCGGTGTTGCCGATCATCTGGTCGCCCCACTCGATGAGCTCGTCGGTGTCCTCGTCCGGGACGCCGAGGATCCGCACCAGCACGCGGATCGGCAGCTCCTTCGAGATCTCCTCGACGAAGTCGAACTCCCCCTTCGCCAGCGCACGGTCGAGCACGCCGCGGGTGATCTCGCGGACGTAGCCCTCGTATTCGCGGATGGCGCGCGGCGTGAACAGGGGGCTCGCGATCTTGCGCATGCGCGTGTGGCGCGGCGGGTCGGTCTCCATCATCGACTTGCGCGCCTCGAGCTCGTCGGGCGCCATCTCCTCCAGGATCACGCCCCCGCGCTCGGAGGAATACGTGCGGTAGTCGTCGATGACGGTCTCCACGTCCGCGTACTTCGTGATCGCCCAGAACCCGTGGTTGGGCGGCGGTTCCGGCTGCCAGTGCACCGGGTCGTGTTCTCGCAGCAGCCGAAAGGCCTCGTGCGGAGGCGCGTCGACGAAGAAGTCGTGGCTGGACAGGTCGATGTCCGTCAGCAGCATCGCACGCTCAGTAGAAGGGAAGGTAGTAGTCGAGCTCCCAGTCGGTGACCTCGGCGGTGGCCGGGTCCTCGACGGCCTCGACGTAGCGCTTCCACTCCGCCTGCTTCAGCATGGTGAACGCGGTCACGATGTCCGGCCCGAGCGCCTCGCAGAGCTCCGTGTCCGACTCGAACGCCTGCAGCGCGGCCTCGAGCGTCGGCGGCGTGTGCACCGTCGTGTTCGGCTCGGCGCCGGTGGGCTGCGGCGGCGGTGGTGCGAGTTCGTGTTCCACTCCCAGCCGGCACGCGTGAAGCAGCGCGGCGGTCGTGAGGTAGGGGTTGGCCGTCCCGTCGGGCACGCGGTTCTCCAGCCGAGTCGCCGAGCCGCGGTCGGGCGCGATGCGGATGCCCACCGAGCGGTCGTCGTAGCCCCACGTCGCCCAGTAGCCGTTCAGCATGTCCGGCAGCAGGCGCTTGTACGCATTGATCGTCGGCGCGCAGATGGCGGCCGACCCCTCGTGGTGGGCGAGCATGCCGGCCAGACACTGGTGCGCGAGCCCGGTCAACCCGTCGGGGGCTTCCGGGTCGTACAGCGCGTTCGTGCCGTCGTCGGCGCGGCGGAAGCTGAGGTTCACGTGCAGGCCGGTTCCCCCGCGGTCGGCGATCGGCCGGCCGAGGCACGTCGCGAGCATCCCGTGACGGGCCGCGATCTCGTGGTACAGGAGCTTGAAGACGAACGCGTCGTCGGCCGCCTCGAGCGCGTCGCGGTAGCGGATGTTCACCTCGTAGGCCGACGTGTCGAACTCGCTGCCCCAGCCCTCCACGTCGAACCCGCAGGCGACGGTCGTGCGAACGATGTCGTCAACGGTGCCCGACGGGTCGATGGCGTGGCCGGTGCCGTACACGCGGTGGCTCGGCAGGCTGACGGGCCGCCAGCCGCCCGACCCGTCGGGCTCCATGAGATAGAACTCGAACTCGAAGGCGACCTGGGGGATGAGGCCGAGGTCGGTCCACGGCTTCACCGCGTCGCGCAGCGCCTGGCGGCAATCCAGGGGGTGCGGCGCGCCCCGGTAGCGCGTGTCGGCCAGGCCGATGACGGTGTCGGGTTCCCAGGAGGGCCGGATCGTCTCGCGGTCCAGGCGGGCTTCGAGGTCCGGCAGCCCCACGTCGAACTGCACGCCGGGGATCGGCAGGATCTCCTTGTCGAATGTCAGCGGCCAGACCCCGACGCAGAAGTTCGCGCCGCCGCGCGCATCCCAGTCGCCAAGCAGGTACTTGCCGCGTTCGATCCCGTGCAGGTCCGGATACAGGAGTCGAAGCCGCTCGCCGCCCTGCACGCTCATCCACGCTCCTTGCGGGCCGAAATCGTTCGGAAGCAAAATACCCGACGGCGCGGGGAGGGGGCACGGGGGTGTCGATCGGCGAGTCCATCACGCTGGAGCAGCTGGAGGATGACCCGTATCCCGTCTACCGGCGCCTCCGCGAAGAGGAGCCGGTCAGCTGGGTGCCGGCCGTCGGGCTGTGGCTCGTCACGCGCTTCGACGACGTCCAGCACGTCGATCACCACCCGGAGGACTTCACCGCCGCGACCGACCCCTCCACGCTGAACCGCACGATGGGCGTGAACATGCTGGGATCCGAGGGCCCCGACCAGCAGCGGATCCGCCGCATCGTCGAGGCGCCGTTTCGCCCGCGCGCCGTCGAGTCGCGAACCGGCGGCATGATCCCAGCGCTGGCGAACGAGCTGATCGACGGCTTTCTCGCCCGCGGCTCGGCCGACCTGTTCCGCGAGTTCGCCGAACCGATGTCGATCCTGTCGCTGCGCTTCATGCTGGGGCTGGACGACGTGAGCGTCGAGGACCTCGGACGATGGAACGCCGGGATCATGGTCGGGCTGGCGAACTTCGAAGCCAATCCCGACAAGCAGGAGGTGGCCGACCGGGCCAGCTCCGAGCTGGGGGACGAGATCGAACGCGCGCTGCGGCGCGTGGAGCGCGACCCCGACGGCTCGGTGCTGTCGCACCTGGTCCACACCGATGACGGCGGCGAGCGCATGTCGCGCGAGGAGATCGTCGCGAACACGAAGCTCATGCTGTCGGGCGGTTTGCAGGAGCCGCGGGACCTGATCGCGCTCGCGATCTGGGCGCTGCTGTCGCACGACGCGTGGGATGAGGTCGCCGCCGACCGGTCGCTGCTCAAGCCGGCGATCGAGGAGGTGCTGCGCTGCTACGCGCCGGTGGGCACCTCCACGCGGCAGACGACCCGCGCGACGACCCTGGCCGGCGTGGACCTGGAGGCGGGCGCGCTCGTCGGCGCCGTCCTCTCGTCGGCCAACCGCGATCCGCGCCGGTACGAGGATCCGGACCGGTTCGACATCCACCGCAAGCACGGCGCGCATCTGGCGTTCGCGACCGGCAACCACTTCTGCCTGGGCGCGTGGCTCGGCCGCTATCAGGCGCGGGCGTCGCTGGAGGCGGTTCTCGACCGGCTGCCGGGCCTTCGGCTGGATCCCGATCGCCCGGTCGTGATCCGTGGGTGGGAGTTCCGCGCGCCGCTCTCGCTGCACGTGCGGTGGGACGCGCCGTGAGCCACCGGGCGCCGCGACGCCCCGCACGCGCCGAGGTGGTGGGCAGCCTGCTGCGTCCGCCGAAGTTGCGCGAAGCGGTCGAGGCGTTCTACGAGCCCGGCCACTCGGCGCTCCTGGAAGCCGAACGCGCGAAGGACCGTTCGGCGCTGCGTGCCCTGGAGGACGAAGCCGTGGATGCCGCCGTCCGCCGCCAGATCGCCCTGGGGCTGGACGTCGTGAGCGACGGCGAGTTCCGACGCTGGATGTTCCTGAACTCCTTCTACGACGCGGTCGAGGGCTTCCGGACCGACAACGTCGTGCACTTTCGCAACGCACGGGGCCAGGACGTTCCGCTGTCGGTGCACGAGATCGTCGAGCGGCTGCGCCCCGTGGACTCGCCGGCATCGGGCGAGGCGTCGTACCTCGGGCGCTTCGACTATCCGTTCAAGGTGACGTTCCCGGCGGCGTCGATCTTCGCGCACCCGTTCACCTACAAGGTCGGCGTGACCGATCGCGCGTACGAAAGCCTGGAGGCGTTCGTCGACCACGCGATCGAGATCGAACGAGGCCTGGTC
>DASXAQ010000072.1:0-7403 GCA_036406615.1 Actinomycetota bacterium
CTCATCCGTCCGGCCATGGGCGCACTGGTGGCCGCGGCGGGTCTGGTTCCGTCGATCGTCGGGGGCGCGCGGCCGCTGCCGGCCGTCGTCGGCGTGGCGATCGGAGCCGCGATCGCGGCCGTGCCGTCGGGCCGGGTGCGACCCCGCCGGGCGAGGATCTGGGTGATCGCCGCCGCCGTGCTGCTGGTCGCGGGCGGCGCGTGGGCCGTCGCGCGCGATGGCGGCTCGCTGCTGCGGACGCGGGCCGACGCCACGCCGGCGTCGAGGTTCGAATCCTGGGGCGGAGCCATCGACGCTTTCCGCTCGTCGCCGTGGGTCGGGACCGGCCCGGGCTCGCTCGACCTGCTCTTCCACGCGTCTGGTTCCGGCCAGGGGCGGCGGCCGATGGCTTCGCCGTTCGCCCACAACGAGTACCTGCAGGTGCTGGCCGAGACCGGCGCGCTCGGGCTGGCCGGCGTGATGGCCGCCCTGGTCCTGTTGATCGCGTGGTGCTGGCGGCGCCGGCCGCCGGCGTCGTCGCCCGAGCGGATCGTGTGGGCGGCCGGCGCCGCCGCGTGCGCTGCGTTCGCGCTGCATTCGTTCGTCGATTTCGAGTGGCACTTCCCGGTTGTGGTGGCGTTCGCATTCGCATGGCTCGGGCTCGCGACCACGCGGCCCGCCGTGCCCGACGAGAAGGGGGAACGATGAACCGGCTCTTGCGGAAGGGATGGATGAAGGCTGCACTCGCGGTCGGGGTCGTCGCGGGGGTGGTGACCGCCGGCCAGGCGGTGAGCTCGTACGCGTACCTGACCCTCAACATGCCGCGGGAACTCGTGACGCTCAGCCCACGGCAGGGAACGAGCATCCTGCAGGTGCCGGTGACGCTGAACTCGGCGGTCAACCACGAAGTCATGGCGCGATACGCGACCAGGGACGGCACGGCGACCGCGGGCGTCGACTACGTTGCCGCGAAGGGGACGTTGACCTTCCCGCCCGGAGCGACGAGAGAGATCATCTCCATCCGGATCATCGGCACGAACGTGTATCAGGACTCGAAGGAGTTCTTCGTCGACCTGACGCGATCGAGCGGCGCGTTCATCGGCGAGGGCGAGACCCTGGTGTTCATCTTGTCCTCGTTCCCGCCGCCAAACATCTCGGTCGGTGATGCCAGCGCATCGAAACCCCCGTCGGGGACCTCGGCCTGCTCGTTCAACATCGGCCTGAACAAGCCGAGCGGAGCGATGACGACCGTGAACTTCGTCACGAAGAACCACACGGCCAAGTCTGGTGTGGACTACGTGAAGACCGGGGGCACCATCACGATCCCACCGGGATCGAGGGGCAAGCGGATCGACGTGACCGTGCTGGGGAGCTCGGTTCCCGGTCCCGACATCTCCTTCGCCTTGGTCATCTCGAACCCGCTCAACGCCCAGCTCGGGCGGAGCCTGGGGGTGTGCACGATCTCACAGCCGGGGGGCTGAGCCGACCGTCCGCGGCTGATCGATGCCGGGCCGCCGGGGAGCGCGGGGGTGACCCGCGTTCACCCGGCGGACCGACAAATGTCGCTCGGGGGCAGTAGCTTCGGGCCCATGAGGATCTCGTCGACGTGTTCCCTCGTCTCGGCGGCCGACGTCCAGCGCATGCTGGCCGGCCTCCCGGCCGCGCCCGGCTACCGGGTGGTCGTCAAGCCCCTGCGCTACCGGTCGCGGGCCCACCTGTCGGCCTGGACGGACTTCACCGAGCGCGAGATCGTGCTGCAAGTTCCGGACCCCTTCGTGCCCTTCGGCGAGATCGTGCCCTACGCCGCCCGGCGCCGCCCCGGCAAGGGGCTTCGCTTCGTCTGGCTCAGCGAGGGCGTGACCTTTCGCACGCCCCGGGACGTGCTCCGGTTCCTCTACCTGCACGAATGGATGCACTGGTACCTGCGCGAGACCCTGGGCCGGCGATCGGCGGCCGAGACGGCCTGCGACCGGTTCGCACTGCGCAACTACCTGCGCCGAAGCGTGGGGGCGGAGCGCGCCGACGAGGCGCTCCGCCGCGGAGCCGTGTAGGACCGGCTAGCCTCGTCCGGGTGCGTCCCCGCCACTGGCTTCCCCTGGCCGTCGCTGCGATCGTCGTGGCGCTGCTGCTGCAGCCGCTCTCGGGGGCTCCGAGCGTCCCCACGTCGGTGCCGTACGCGAGCGGGGCGATCGGCTGGGACGCGTCGTTCCCCCAGTGCGGGCGCGGGTCGGCGCCGCCGGGAGGGTTCGGCATTGTCGGGCTCAACCAGGGGCGACCGTTCACCACGAACCCGTGTCTGACCAAGCTGTGGAACTGGGCCGCCGCGCTGCCCGGCGCGTCGCTGTACGTCAACGCGGCCTACAGCGGCTCGTTCGCACGGCACCTGGGGCCCGAGTGCGAGGGGACGGCTCCGGCGTCGATCCGCGGTCCCACCGAGCGCCGTGCCTGGGAGATCGGCTGCCAGGAGGCGGCGTACAACCTGTCGATCTCCCCGGAGTTGCCGAACGCGTGGTGGCTGGACGTCGAACCCGCGAACAGCTGGTCGAGGCACCGCCCGGCCCTGAACCGGCTGGCGATCATGGGACTGGCCCACGGGCTTCGGCGGAGCGGGCGCCCGGTCGGGCTGTACTCCTACTCGCCCGCGTGGGAGCGCATCACCGGCGAGGTCGGATGGAGTCCGCCGGACGCCTCCACGAACTGGCTGGCGCCGACATCGGTGACCGGCGCGGCCGCCGCCGCCGAGGAGTGCGGACGGAGCGGATTCTCGGGGCTCCCGGTGGCGCTCGTGCAGTGGCTCGGCGCCGACGCCGAAGGCCACCACGACGCGGATCGCGCCTGCTGACGGGCCTGTCGCCGCTGCCTGGTACGGTCGAGCCCATGAGGATGGAACCCGCGATCCCGGCCGCGCCCGACGAATGAACCCCGCATGAGATGGGCGGAGTTCGCCCGCGAGGCGCCCGAGCTGGCGGCGCTGTCACGCCGGCTCCTGGAGGCGAACAGCCTGGCGATGCTCGGCACGATTCGCCGTGACGGCTCTGCGCGCATCAGCCCGTGCGAGGTCTACTTCGTCCAGGACGACCTGCTGCTCGGGATGATGTGGCAGTCGAAGAAGGCGCAGGACCTGGTGCGCGACCCGCGCATCGTGGTCCACAGCGCGGTCTCCACCAAGGACAACCTGGACGGGGACGCCAAGCTCTACGGGCGCGCCGTCGACGTGCCCGACCCGGCGCTTCGCTCCGCGTATTCGGACACGCTGCAGGCGGCCATCGACTGGCGCCCGACCGAGCCCTACCACCTGTTCGCCCTGGACGTCGAGCAGGCGGGCTTCATCCGGTTCGAACGCGACCCGATCGTGATGCGCTGGACGCCGGCGGGTGGCGTCGAGCGCCTGCCTCACCCGGACGAGGACACCGCGTCCTCGTAGGCTGGACCCCATGTCGGGGGGTGCGCGGGAGCCCGGTCCGCGGGCGCGGTTCGACGACGCCAGGTCAAACCCGGGACGGTCGTTCCGGCTCGGCGGCTTCGTGGGCCTCGTCCAGGCGAACGACCCGACTGAGGTCCGGCCCGCGATCGCGGAGGTGGCCCGCGCCGTGGACGGCGGCCTGTGGGCGGCGGGGTTCGTCGCGTACGAGGCCGCGCCGGGATTCGATCCCGCGCTGACCGTCCGCGATCCGCTGCCCGGCATGCCGCTCGTGAGCTTCGGCCTCTTCGAGCGGCGAGAGGAGGCGTCGGCGCCCGACGCGATGCCCGGACCCGGTTCGTACCGCCTCACGCCGTGGGCCGCTTCGGTCGAACGGGCGGACTACGAAGCGACCGTCGAAACGATCCGCGGGCTGATCGCGGCGGGCGAGACGTACCAGGTCAACCACACGTTCCGCCTGCGGGCTGCCTTCGAGGGCGACGACCTCGCGCTGTATCGCGACCTGTGCCTGGCGCAGCGGTCGGCGCACTGCGCCCTGCTGCGCCTCGGGCGATTCCACGTGCTCTCGGCCTCGCCCGAGCTGTTCTTCCGAATCGACGGCGACGTCGTGACGGCCCGCCCGATGAAGGGCACCGCGCGACGCGGCCGCTGGCCCGACGAGGATCGCGCCGCCGCGGCGTCCCTGACGGCCTCGGAGAAGGACCGCGCGGAGAACGCGATGATCGTCGACCTCATCCGCAACGACCTGGGGCGCATCGCCGTGCCGGGATCCGTGACCGTCCCGGCGATGTACGAGGCCGAACGGTACGAGACCGTGTGGCAGCTCACCTCCACCGTGCGCGCGCGACGCCGCCCCGACACCGGGCTGCCAGGGGTCTTCGCGGCCCTGTTCCCCTGCGGGTCCGTGACGGGTGCCCCGAAGGCGCGAACGATGCGTGCGATCGCCGAGCTCGAAGGGTCGCCGCGGGGCGTGTACACGGGCGCGGTCGGGTGGCTGGCGCCGCCGGGGACGGAGGGACCGAGCGCGTGCTTCAACGTCGCAATCCGCACGGTCGTCGTCGACACGGAGACGAAGCGCGCCGAGTTCGGCGTCGGCGGCGGGATCACGTGGGACTCCTCGCCGGCGGGGGAGTACGACGAGTGCCGGGCCAAGGCGCTCGTGCTGACCGAACGCCGTCCCGAGATGGAGTTGCTCGAGGCGCTTCGCTACGAACCCGGCTCGGGCTTCGCGCTGCTGGACGGCCACCTCCGCCGGCTCGCGGGGTCGGCCGAGTACTTCGGGTTCGCGCTGGACGAGGGCGCCGTCCGGCGCGAGCTGTCGGCCGCGACCGGCCAGGGCGACGAGGCGCTGCGGGTGCGCCTGACGCTGTCTCGCGACGGGACGCTGCGGGTCAAGGCCGAACCGCTCCCGCCCCCGCCGTCGGCGCCGG
The DNA here is from genome assembly GCA_036406615.1 of Actinomycetota bacterium. Taxonomy (GTDB): domain Bacteria; phylum Actinomycetota; class UBA4738; order UBA4738; family UBA4738; genus DASXAQ01. The sequence continues at coordinate 4,831 of DASXAQ010000072.1, forward strand.
TTCGCCTGGGCGTGCACGCGGATCCGGTGCGCTCCTCGGACCCGCTGCTGTTCCACAAGACGACGCTGCGGCAACGCTTCGAACACGCGCGGGCCGCGCATCCCGAGGCCGACGACGTGCTGCTGGTGAACGAGCGGGGCGAGGTGACGGAGTCGACGATCGCGAACGTCGCCGTGCGGCTGGACGGCCGCTGGTGGACGCCGCCGCTCGACGCGGGGCTGCTGGCCGGGGTTCGACGCTCGCAGCTGGTCGTGGACGGGACGCTCGGGGAACGCCCGGTCATTGTGGACGACCTGCGCCGCGCCGAGGCGCTGGCCCTGGTCAGCTCGGTCCGCGGGTGGCGCGACGCGACGCTCGTCTGAGGCGCGACGACGCTTGCGGCTATTCGCTCAGCCAGGTCAGTGCGGTTTCCATGTGGTCGATCAGGAAGTGCCCGGTGTCGGGCAGCAGCTCCAGGCGGGCGTTCGGCAGCTTCGACGCCAGGTACTCGCCGTGCCGGCGCGGCACCAGCAGGTCGTCGGCTCCCTGCCACAGCCGAACCGGCACGTGGACGTCCTCCAGGCGGAAACCCCACGGCTTCAGGAAGGCCAGGTCGTCGTCGAGCCAGCCGGCGATGCCGTTTCGGAACGGTTCGGCCGCGTGCTCCGCGAAGGCCGTGCGGAACTCGGGTCGTGTGATCACGCGGCGATCCGGCTCCGGCACGTGTTCGGCCAGGTAGTCCAGCGCGGACACCGGGTCGGCCCGGGCACGCTCGACGTACGGCGCCGTCTCGAGCTCGAACGCCTCCATGCCCTCGCGAGCGGCGGCGAACTCGCGCAGGTTGATGTCGGCCTCGCCGTCCCACGAGTCCCACTCGGGGTCGTCGGTGGGCGCGGCGCCGCAGAACACGATCACGCGGGTCACGCGGTCGGCCAGCAGCGCGCCGCACGCCAGCGCGTGCGGGCCGCCGCCCGAGCCGCCCCAGACGCCGAAGCGGTCGATGCCGAGTGCGTCGGCGATCGCGCGAACATGGCCGGCAGCCGCGGAGACGCTCCGCCCCGGCTCGCGGTCGGACAGCCCGTAGCCAGGCCGGTCGTAGAAGATCGCCCGCACGCCTGCCCGGCGATAGATGCCGGCGTCGGGGTGGCGCGAGAGCCGCCCGCCCGGCGTCCCGTGGTTGAAGAACACCGGCCGGCCCTCGTCGTCGCCGCGGATGACGTAGGCGAGCGTCCCGCCCGCCGGGTTGGCGGCGGTGCCTTCGACGAAGCCCTCGGTGCTCATTCGGATTCCTCCCCGCGCGGGCGGACGCGATGCCGCCCGATCATGGCACGCGGTTCAGACCTTGCCCTCGGATTCGCGCTTCGCGTGCCGGACCCGTTCGTACCGCAGCCGCGCGACGATCGCGCCGGCGACGGCCAGGTCGATCAGCCCGAGCATGATGTGTCCGCGGATCAGGATGAACACCGCCACGGCCAGCAGTGCCGGGATGGAACAGATCAGGATCCAGTCGAGGGTGCGCTCCGGCACGGCTACCCCGCGTACTGCGCGGCCGACGAGGCGACGCACGACGGCGCCTTGCCGGACCCGGTGTGCGTGCCGCCGGCGGTCGAGGCGACCGCGAAGAAGCACATGCCCGACGACGACAGGATGGCCGCCGACCAGCTCGTGCCGCCCGAGGCGACGCTGACGACGTTCGGCCCGCTGGACGCGCCGCTCACGTACGTGAGGCTCGGCTCGATCTGGCGAAGCTTCGACGGACCGGCGCCCGCCCACGAGCCGTCGGCCGCGTAGGCCTGCTGGGCAGCGACCATGGCGGTCTGGAGGTTGGCCTGTGCCTGCGCGTCGTCGGCCGGGTTGATCTGGTTGATGTCGTTCTGCGCCGACGACGCGTCCATGCCCAGCCCGCACGCCGTGAGCGGCAGGGCCGCGAGCGCCACCAGCGCAACCGCAACCATCCTCTTCATGGGTTCCTCGCCCTCCGGGTCCCGTGTCCGGGCCCGAAAGGGATATCGGCACCTCGCGGGGGCCGGCTGAGCGGCTACCGCCCGGCGCATCGGCAGGTGCTAGGCAGTCCCGTGTGGAACGAATCCGTGCCAGTTGGAACGGTTTCGTTCCACAAGACTGCTGGGCTCACCGAGAACTCGGGGCTCCGCCCGCGTGGATCGCGCGGACCGTCTCGATGGTGTCGGCCTCGGATGGCGACTTGTCCGGGCGGTAGCCCTTCAGGCGGGCGAAGCGAAGTGCCAGCCCGCCCGGGTAGCGCGTGCTGGCCTGGACGCCGTCGAACGCGACCTCCACGACGAGTTCAGGCCGCAGGTAGACCGTGTACGAGTCGCGGTGGGATTCGATCTCCTGAAACCGGGACGTCTGCCACGCCAGCATCTCGTCCGTCATGCCCTTGAACGTCTTGCCGAGCATGACGAACCCGCCGCTCGACGGGTCCCGCGCGCCCAGATGCAGGTTCGACAGGTATCCGCGGCGCCGGCCGTGTCCCCACTCCGCCGCCAACACGACCAGGTCGAGGGTGTGCGCGCGCTTGACCTTCAGCCAGGACGCGCCGCGGCGGCCGGCCTCGTACGGCGACGACGCGCCCT
>DASXAQ010000073.1:0-11738 GCA_036406615.1 Actinomycetota bacterium
TCTCCCTCAGCCGGATGCGCCGCATCCTCGAGATCGACCTCGCGAACCAGCGGATCGTGGTCGAGCCCGGCGTCACGAACATCGCCGTCTCGCAGGCGGTGGCGCCCGACCACTTCTACCCGCCGGACCCGTCCTCCCAGATCGTCTGCACGATCGGCGGCAACGTCGCGGAGAACTCGGGCGGCGCGCACTGCTTCAAGTACGGGTTCACGACGAACTACGTGGTGGGCCTGCAGGTCGTGCTCTCCGACGGCGAGGTGGTCCGGCTGGGGGGCGATGAGGTCGACCGTCCCGGGTACGACCTGGCCGGGGCGTTCGTGGGATCGGAGGGAACCCTGGGCGTGGCCACCGAGATCACGCTGCGCGTCGTCCCCGTCCCCGAGTCGGTGCGGACGCTGGTGGCGTACTTCGACTCGACGGACCAGGCCGGTCGAACGGTCTCCGACGTGGTGGCGGCCGGCATCGTGCCGGGCGCCATCGAGATGATGGACAACCTGTCGATCCGCGCGTGCGAGGAGGCGACGCACGCCGGCTACCCGCTCGACGCCGGGGCGGCCCTCATCGTCGAGCTCGACGGCCCGTCGACCGAGTGCGCGCGGCTGATGGACGAGGTCGTCGCGCGGTGCGAGGCGAACGGGTCGACCGGGATCCGGGTGGCCAGGGACGCGCGCGAGCGCGAGCTGATCTGGAAGGCGCGCAAGGCGGCGTTCGCCGCGATGGCCCGCGTGTCGCCGAACTACTACGTGCAGGACGGGGTCATCCCGCGCACCCGCCTGCCGGAGGTGCTTCGACGCGTCGACGAATTGGCGAGCAGGGCCGGGTTGCGGATCGCGAACGTCTTCCACGCGGGCGACGGGAACCTGCACCCGCTCGTGTGCTACGACGCGCGCATCGCGGGCCAGCCCGAGCTCGCGGCCGATGTGGCGGCGCGGATCCTGGAGGCGTGCGTCGACGCAGGCGGATCGATCACCGGCGAGCACGGCGTGGGGCTCGACAAGAAGGGCTCGATGCCCCTGATGTTCTCCGACGCCGACCTGGACGCCTTCCAGCGCCTGCGATGCGCGTTCGATCCCCGGCAGCTGGCGAACCCCGGCAAGGTGATGCCGACGCCGCGGCTGTGCGGCGAGGTGCCCGGCCCGTACCGCGCGCACCCGCTGGAGACGGCCGGCGTCGCGGAGCGCTTCTGACGGTGAAGGCCGTCCGCGGGGCCGCGCCGGGATCGGCCGAGGAGGCGGCGGGGCTGCTTCGCGAAGCGGCCGGGCGGACGCCATCGGGAGACGGCGGCGCCGGCGGGGTTCGGTTCGTCGGCGGCGGGACGAAGCTCGGCTGGGGGACGCCGGCCGCGTCCTCCGGCGAGCTGTCGACCCGCGGGCTCTCCACGATCCTGGAGCACAACGCATCCGACCTGACGGCGGTCCTGGAGGCCGGAGTGCCGCTGGGGGAGGCGCAGCGGACGTTCGCGGCCGCGGGCCAGATGCTGTCGCTCGATCCCCCGGACGCCGGCGGCGCGACGATCGGCGGCGTGTTCGCCACGGGGGACGCGGGACCGCTCCGCCACCGGTATGGAGGCCCGCGTGATCTGGTGCTGGGGATGCGCGTGGCGCTCGCGGACGGGACCGTCGCGCGGTCCGGCGGCAGGGTGATCAAGAACGTGGCCGGCTACGACCTGGCGAAGCTGTTCTGCGGCGCGTTCGGGACCCTCGGGTTGGTCCTTGAGGTCGTCGTTCGCCTGCACCCCCTGCCGCCGCGGCGCGCCACCGCGGTGGGAACCTCAGACGACCCGAACGCACTCCAGGCCGCCGCGCTCGCCGTGGGCCGGGCCCCGTTGGAGCTCGAGTCGTTCGACGTGCGGTGGGACCGGAACGAGGGGACGCTGCTGGCGCGCGCCGCCGGCGTCGCACCCGAGGATCGCGCGCGCGAGGCGGCGCGGCTGATGGCGTCGGCAGGGCTTCGCGCCGACGTCGTCGACCACGACGACGCCGGCATGTGGGACGCGCAACGGGCGGGACAGCGCGCAGCCGGTGGAGCCGGAGCCGTGCTGCGCGTGTCGGCCGTTCGTTCCGAGCTCGCGCGAACGCTGCTGGCCGCGCGGCGCGCCGACGCGTCCATCATCGGACGTGCGGGCCTCGGCCTGAGCTGGCTGACGCTGCCCGAAGCCGACGAGGACGCGCTGGTCGCCGCCATCGTGGCGATCCGGCGCGACCTGGCGCCACGCCCATGCGCGCTGCAGGACGCGCCCGAGGCGGTGCGCGCCCGCGCGGGCGTGTGGCCGCAGGACCCGGCCGAGGCGCTGATGCGCGCCGTCAAGGCGCGCTTCGATCCGAACGGCGTCTGCAACCCGGGCATCTTCGCGGGCGGGATCTGATGCCGGCGTTCGACGACCACCGGCCTCCGGATCCCGCGCTGCTCGATGTGTGCGTGCACTGCGGGTTCTGCCTCCCAACGTGTCCCACGTACGCGCTGTGGGGCGAGGAGATGGATTCGCCGCGAGGCCGGATCGTGCTGATGCGAGATGGCCTGCGGGACGACGCCACGTTGACGCCGGACGCCGTCGAGCACTTCGACCGGTGCCTCGGGTGCATGGCGTGCGTGACGGCGTGCCCGTCCGGTGTGCGCTATGACCGGTTGATCGAAGCCGTTCGGCCACAGGTCGTCCGCAACCATCCGCGAACGCGCGCCGAGCGCGCGGCGACGACGCTGACGTTCGAGCTGTTCACCCATCCGGGCAGGCTGCGCGCCGCCAAGCCGCTGCTCGCCGCCGCGCGGCGTACGGGCCTGACGCGCTGGGCCGCGCACAGCCGTCTGGTGCGGCGGCGGGCGCCGAAGCTCGCTGCGCTGGCACGGCTGGCACCGCCCGCGAGGATGCGGCCCTCACGCCCGCTGCCGGAGGTCACGCCGGCGCGGGGGCCTCGCCGCGGTCGCGTCGCCCTGCTCCAAGGCTGCGTCCAGCGCGCGTTCTTTGGGGACGTCAACAGGGCCACCGCGCGCGTGCTGTCGGCCGAGGGCTTCGAGGTGTACGCGCCCCGCGAACCGAGGTGCTGCGGAGCCCTGATGCTGCACGCGGGCCACGAGCCCGACGCGCTGGCGCTCGCCGAGCGCACGATGGACGAGCTTGGCGGGTTCGATCTGGTCGTGGCCAACGCGGCGGGGTGCGGTTCGGCCATGAAGGACTACGCGCACCTGTTCGACGATCAGCCGGAGTGGGCCGAGCGCGCCCGCGCGTTCTCGGCCAAGGTGCGCGATGTCTCGCAGGTGTTGGCAGGCATCGAGCCCGTGGCCGAACGAAGGCCCGTGCCGATGACGGTGGCGTACCACGACGCGTGCCACCTGGCGCACGCGCAGGGCGTACGCGAGGAACCGCGCGCGCTCCTGCGGGGGATCCCGGGCCTGGAGCTGGTCGAACCCGCCGAATGGGAGCTCTGCTGCGGCTCGGCCGGCATCTACAACCTCACGCAGCCGGAGGCGGGCGACGAGCTCGGCGCGCGCAAGGCGCGCAACCTGCTCGACACGCGAGCCGACGCGATCGCGTCGGGGAACCCGGGCTGCACGCTGCAGATCGCCGCGCACCTGGCCGAGGCCGGCCGGCCGCTGCCCATCTACCACCCGGTGGAGCTACTGGCGATGTCGATCAGGCACTGAGGCGGCCCGGCTAGAGGGTGATCCGGCCTACCTGGTCCTTCGGGGTCGCCGTCTCGGACTCGGCGAACCACAGTTGGCCGTCCGCGCCCTGCGTGATGCCCTCCGGCAGCGCGTGGGGTGTCGGCGTCCGCCATTCATGGATCGTGCCCGCGGGCGTGATCTGCCCGACCTTGCTGAAAGCGGTCTCGGTGAACCAGATGTTTCCGTCCGGTCCAGCCGACACGAATTGCGGCCCGCCATTGCTCGTCGGCAGCGGGAACTCCGAGATGTCCCCCGAGGGTGTGATACGACCGATGGCGTTGCGGCCGAAGATATCTTCGGTGAACCACACGTTCCCATCAGCACCCAGGGTCACGCCTCTGGGGACGGAAGGATTGGTCGGCGTGGGGTATTCGGTGATCTTGCCCGTCGGCGTGATGCGCCCGATGGAGCCTCCTCCCGACTCCGCAAACCACAGATTCCCGTCGGCCCCCGTGACGATGCCCCAGGGATGAGCGAGTCGACTGGTTCGAAACTCTTTGACCACACCCACAGGGGTGATCCTCCCGATCCGGTTCGCCTGGTATTCCGTGAACCAGAGATTTCCGTCCGGTCCGGCCGTGATCCCGACCGGGTTGGCGAGGGTTCGCGCCAGCGGGAACAGCGTCACCGAGCCGTCCATCGTGATCCGTCCGATCCAGTCGGGCATCGAGTTCGCCTCGAAGCCGGTGACGGTGAACCACATCGCTCCGTCCGGCCCCGGCGTGATGCCGTTCAGCACGACGGGCTCACCGGGCACGTCGACCGCGAACGTCGTCGCCGTTCCCGAGGGAGTGATGCGCACGATCTGCGAGCCCTGGTACTCGGTGAGCCAGAGGTTCCCGTCGGGTCCGGGGGCGATCGACATCGGCTCGCCGGCAGTCGTGGGCAACGCGAACTCCGTGATGCCGCGGCTGGCAGCGGCACTGGCGGACGCGGCGGGGATCCCGCTCAGTGCGACGAACATGAGTGACGTCAGGACTGCCGGGAGGCGCCTTCGGTTCGTCCGCATGATGCTCATCCCCTATGCCGAAACCGGTGGTTAAGCAAAAATCCTACCGCCAGGACGTCCGGGCGGTCCACCCGCGGCCTCTGGTGGCAGACCCGTCAGAATGGGGCGCATGCCGCTGCGCCAGGCCGCCACGCTCGCGATCGGTGTGGTGGCAGTTGGATTCGCGGCGATCTTCATTCGCCTGGCCGATGCGCCCAGCCTGACGATCGCGTTGTACCGCAACGCTCTGGCCGCGGCCGTCCTGCTGCCGCTGGCGCTCACGCGCCACCGCGACGAGATCCGGAAACTCTCGCGACGCCAGTGGCTGATCGCGCTCGGCTCCGGCGCGTTGCTGGCGATCCACTTCGCCACGTGGATCTCGTCGCTGGCGCTCACGACCGTGGCCGCGAGCGTCGTCCTGGTCACGACCGGGCCGATCTTCACCGCGGCCGGGCAGCGTGTGTTCCTGCACGAGCCCGTGTCGCGCAGGACCTTCGAGGGGATCCTCGTGGGACTGGCCGGCACCGCGATCGTCGCGGGCGGGGGCTTCGCGCTATCGTCCAGCGCCGCGGTGGGCGACCTGCTGGCGCTGGCGGGCGCCGTCACGGCGGCCGGGTACTTCCTGGCCGGCCGCAGCCTTCGTCGCGACGTCTCGCTGCTCACCTACGTCGCGCTGGTGTACGCGACGTGCGCGGTCCTGTTGTTCCTCATGGTGCTGGTCTCCGGTGCGGCGCTCACCGGGTTCGACGGCCAGACGTGGGTGATGTTCGTCCTGCTGGCGCTGGTGCCGCAGCTGGTCGGGCACACGACGTTCAACTATCTGCTGCGCGACCTCGATGCGACGTTCGTGGCCATCGCGGTCATGGGGGAGCCGGTGGTGTCGACGCTGCTCGCGCTCGGGTTCTTCGGCGAGGTCCCTCCGTGGACGGCCGTCGCCGGTGGGCTGCTGATCCTCGCCGGGATCTACGTCGCGGCCGCCGGCGAGGGCCGCCGGGGGCGACGCCCGCACGAGGTGCCGGTGGCCCTGGAGTGAGCCGCTACGATTCGCTCAAGATGCCCGACCGGGATGCGGCCGCCGCGGAGGTGGAGGTGCCCGCCACCGGCGTGCCCGCCGGCGCGCCGCTGGACATCCGCGACGTCCAGGTCATCAAGCACGATCGCGCGTTCTTCCTGTGCGACCGCTACGGTGACGTCCCCGCCGGCAACCAGTCGGCCCTCGGCCTGTACGTGCGCGACGCGCGGTTCCTGTCGCGGCTGGAGCTCACGGTGGACGAGGTCCGTCCGCTCCTGCTGCACTCCTCCACGGAACGCAACTACGCGCAGACGGTGCAGCTGGTCCATCCGGTTGCGCTGATCGATCCGGCCGGCCACGGACGCCTGGACCATGTGGCGATCACGCGCTCGCGCCTGCTGGCCGACTCGCTGCACGAGCGGATCGAGGTCGTGAACTTCGGGCGCGCGGCGCGCGACCTCCGCCTTCGCCTCAGCTTCGAAGCCGACTTCGTGGACGTGTTCGAGGTTCGCGGCTACCGGCGCGAACGTCCGGCCCAGCCGCAGCCGGCCGACCTCGACCGCAACTCGGTGACGTTCGCGTGTCGCGGCGTCGACGGGACCATCCGGCGCACGACGATCCGGCTCTCGCCCGCGCCGCCGACGCTGTCGGAGCTCGCGGCCGAGTTCGTGATGTCGCTCGCGCCGGGCGAACGCGCGCAGATCGGCCTGGAGGTCACGCCGGAGGTGGGCGACACGCCGGCGCTGCGCCGCGGGCCCCGGGAGGCGCGCGAGCATCTGGAGCGGGAGTACGCGAAGTGGCGCAAGCGCTGCACCCGATTCCGCACGGCCAACGCGCAGCTGACCCGGTTCCTGGACCGGGCCGTGCTGGACCTTCGCATGCTGCTGACGACGGACGACGCCGGGCGGCGGTATCTCGACGCGGGCATCCCGTGGTTCTCGGCGCTGTTCGGTCGCGACTCGCTCATCACCGCGTACGAGTGCCTTGGAACGGCGCCGGAGCTGTCGTGGAGCGTGCTGCGGGGGCTGGCGACGTTGCAGGGGACGGACGACGACCCGGCACGCGACGAGGAGCCGGGGAAGATCCCCCACGAGCTTCGGGTCGGCGAGCTGGCGGCCGCGCGCGAGATCCCCCAGACCCCGTACTACGGGTCGGTCGACGCCACGCCGCTGTGGCTCGTGCTGCTGAGCTACGCCTACGCCTGGACCGGCGACCTGGAGGCGGTGCGCGAGTTGTGGCCGAACGCGACGGCGGCGCTCGCGTGGATCGACGGCCACGGCGACCTGGACGGCGACGGCTACGTGGAGTACCGGCGGCGCGCGCCTCGCGGACTGGACAACCAGGGGTGGAAGGACTCGCACGACGCGATCGTGCACGCCGACGGCACCCCCGCCGTGGGCCCGATCGCGCTGGTGGAGGTGCAGGGCTACGTGTACCAGGCGAAGCGGCGGCTGGTCCGGCTGGCGCGCGCCGTCGGGGACACGGAGATGGCGGAGCGACTCGACACCGAATCGCGTTCCTTGCGGGAGCGATTCAACCGGGACTTCTGGCTCGAGGACCAGGGCTACTTCGCGATGGCGCTGGACGGCGACAAGCGGGCGGTGGCCACGGTCACGTCGAACCCCGGCCACGGGCTGTGGTCGGGCATCATCGACCGGGACAAGGCCTCGCGCGTGGCGCGCCGGCTCCTGTCTCCGGCGCTGTCGTCGGGCTGGGGCATCCGTACGGTGGCCGACCGGCAGCCCGCGTTCGATCCCCTCGGGTACCACACCGGCACGGTGTGGCCGCACGACACGGCGCTGATCGCGCACGGGCTCAAGTCGTACGGGTTCGACGCGGAATGCATGCAGGTGCTGGACCAGCTGTTGTCTGCCGGCGCGCACTTCCCGATGGGGCGGTATCCGGAGCTGTTTTGCGGCTACGCGTCCGACGACGTGCCGGTGCCGCTCGAGTATCCCGTGGCCTGCCGGCCGCAGGCGTGGTCGACTGGCGCGCCGCTGCTGATGCTGCGAAGCGCCGGCGGCCTGTCGGCCGACGCGCCGAACGGCCGGCTCTTCGTGGTGCGCCCGAGGCTTCCCTCGTGGGTCTCGCGCGTCGAGGTGATGGGGATGCGCGTGGGCGACGCGCGCATCGACCTCACGTTCACCTCGCAGGACGGCGTCACCGCCGTCCAGGTTCCCCGCAAGGAAGGCGACGTCGACGTGCTGATCCGCCAGTGACGGCGCTGCTGCGGCGGGTCGACGACTTCGAGGAAGGCGCCCTTCGCGCGCTGCGGCCCGATGTCGCGGCGTTCTTCGCGGGCGGCGCCGGCGACGAGTGGACGATGGCGGAGAACCGGCGCGCGTTCGATCGGTGGGTCCTGAGGCCGAGGGTGCTGCGCGGCGTCGGCGAGGCCGATCCATCCACGACGGTGATCGGCGAACCGATGCCGTTCCCGATCGCGATCGCGCCCACGGCGTTTCACCGGCTGGCACACCCCGACGGCGAGCTGGCCACCGCGCGCGCCGCCGCCGCCACCGGCGCGACGATGATCGTGTCCACCATGTCCTCGGTCAGCCTCGAGGACGTCGCCGCGTGCGGACCCCCGCGCTGGTTCCAGCTGTACGTGCACCGTGACCGTGAGCTGACGGCCGACCTGGTCGCCCGCGCGCAGGCTGCGGGATACACCGCCCTCGTGCTCACGGTGGACGCGCCGCGGCTCGGGCGGCGCGAGCGTGACGAAGCCACCGGGTTCGAGCTGCCGCCCGAGGTCGGCATGGCGAACGTCGAGCACTGGCTCGCGCCGGGGACGCCCGGGACGAGCACCCGGCTGTCGTACTTCGCCACCCAGATCGACCCGAACCTCACGTGGGACGACGTCGCGTGGCTTCGAACGCTGTCGCCGCTGCCCATCGTGATCAAGGGCGTCATGACCGCGGAAGATGCGACGATCGCGGCGGACGCGGGCGTGGCCGCGCTGGTGGTCTCCAACCACGGCGGACGCCAGCTGGACGGCGCCGGCGCGACGCTCGACGCCCTGCCCGAGGTGGTCGGCGCGGCGGCCGGCCGGCTCGACGTGCTGGTCGACGGCGGGGTCAGGCGCGGGCAGCACGTGCTGAAGGCGCTCGGGCTGGGTGCGGCGGCGGTGCTGGTGGGGCGGGCGCCGTTGTGGGGGCTGGCGGTGGACGGCGAGGCGGGGGTTCGCCGGGTGCTGGAGATCCTCCGGGACGAATTCGTGCTGGCCATGTCCCTGGCGGGGGTTCGATCCGTCGGAGAAATCGAGCCGTCGATGGTTTCCCGGGCCCCCTGACGGGCCGACATTGATTGGGTGAGCTTCGCCACCTCCGAATTCGACGAACTGCCCGACCCGGCAGACGGCCGTGAGCCGCCGCAGGCGTTCCAGCCGCCCCGGCGCGTGCTGCTGGGGCCAGGCCCGAGCGCCGTCCCGCCGTCCGTGCTCGAGGCGATGGGACGCCCGATGCTCGGACACCTCGACCCGGCGTTCCTCGGGCTGATGGACGAGGTCCAGGCCATGCTGCGCGCGGCGTTTCGCACCGGCAACGACCTGACGTTCCCCGTCTCGGGCAGCGGGAGCGCCGGCATGGAGTGCGCCCTGGCGAACGTGTTGGAGCCCGACGACGTGGCGCTCGTCGCGGTGAGCGGCGCGTTCGGCGAGCGCATGCGCGAGATCGCCGGTCGGTGCGGCGCGCGCGTCGAGACGATCGGCGGGACGTGGGGTCACCCCGTCGAGCCGGAACAGGTCGAGGAGGCGCTGCGCGAGCACCCGGGCGCGAAGGCCGTCTGCGCCGTCCACGCCGAGACCTCGGCCGGCGTCTGGCAGCCGCTCGAGGAGATCGGGGATCTCTGCCGCTCGTACGGCGCGCTGTTCGTCGTCGATGCGGTGGCCTCGATGGGCGGCATCGAACTGGACGTGGACGCGTGGGGGATCGACGTCTGCTACTCGGGAACGCAGAAGTGCCTCTCGGTCCCGCCCGGCCTCGCTCCGATCACGTTCTCTCCCAAAGGTCTGGCCGCGCGGGAGGGCCGCGTGTCCGGGCCGCCGTCCACGTGGTACCTGGATGCCGCGCTGATCGGCCGATACGTCGGGCGCGAGCGGGTATACCACCACACCGCGCCGGTCTCGATGCTGTACGCGTTGCACGAAGGATTGCGGCTGGTGCTGGACGAGGGACTGGAGGCGCGGTGGCTGCGTCACCAGGAGGTCGGCGGCGAACTGCTGCACGCGCTGGTCGAACGCGGGTTCCAGCCGGTCGCGCCGCCCGGCTACCGCCTGCCCCAGCTCGCGTGCGTCTGGCTCCCCGAGGGAATGGACGACGCCCCCGCCCGACGGCGCCTGCTCGACGAGTACGGCATCGAGGTCGGCGGAGGACTCGGCGAGTTCGCGGGGCGCGTGTGGCGCATCGGCGTCATGGGCGCGTCGTGCACCAGCCAGAACGTGGCGCAGCTCTCGCACGCGCTGGACCAGATCCTCGGGACCTGAACCGCGGCGTTGGTTCGGTGCGCTACGGAAGCGCCGTGCACATCGGGTACGCGCTCACCGGCGAGCACACGACGACCGAGTACGGGTACGTCGCGGTGTAGGCCTTCGATCCGACGTGGTAGCGAAGCGTGAGGCCGTGTACCCGGAAGATGCCGGCCTTGGCGACCTTCAGGCCGAAGACGATCTGCAGCTGGATGTCGCTCGCCGTGTACTGGTAGCCGGGGAGCGGGTGCACCATGTAGCCGGCCGGCGGGAACTGCGGGTCGGACGTGAGGCCGTGTTCGTTCTCCGACTTCGCCAGCACGCGGTAGCCAAGGATCGTGACGCCGTCGGACGGGCTGATCGGCGAAACCGAATCCAGCACGGCGGGCTGCGAGCCCGTGTACTTCGGCAGCAGGACGGCGAGGCTGATGGGCTCGTTCGGGTCCAGCGACTCCGCCACACCCGCGGCGCTCTGCGGCACGGCGAGCGGTCCCTGGCCCTTCGGGGGTGCGTCGGTGCTCTGGCTCGCGTGGTGGCTGTGGATGATCGCGATCTCGACCGAGCCCACGAGGATGGCCGCGAACAGGGCGAGCGCCAGCACGAAGAGCCCCGAGAAATGCCGTCCCCGCACGACCGTCACCCTCCCGCGCGTCGCGTTTCGTTCGATCGACCGATGGAGGACCGGAGCTCGTGTGGGAACATATCCGGCCCATGTCCGGTATCGACCTGCACGTCCACACCCTTTACTCGGACGGCACGTTCACGCCGCGCCGGGCCTTCGAGCTGGCCGCGGAGCGCGGCCTCGACGCGATCGCGATCACCGACCACGACACCGTGGACGGCCTGTCCGAGGCGGCGGCCGCGTCGGGGGAGCTCGGCGTCGAGCTGGTACCGGGGATCGAGTTCTCCGCCGTGTACAACGGCGAGGGCGTGCATGTGCTCTGCTACTACATGGACGCCGCCGACCCCGAGCTGGCCGCGGAGCTGCGGCGCCTGCGCGAGGACCGGTTCACCCGGGGCGAGCGGATGGTCGCCAAGCTGCAGGAGCTCGGCTACCCGATCACGTTCGATCGCGTCCGCGAGATCGCGAAGGGCGGCAACATCGTGCGCCCCCACGTGGCCGAGGCGCTGGCCGAGGCCGGGATCGTGCCGACGGTCAAGGACGCGTTCACCGAGGAGTTCATCGGGTCGAACGGCCGCGCCTACGTCGAGAAACACGCCCTGCGTCCCGTCGATGCCCTCCGGCTGATCCACGCCGCCGGCGGCGTGTGCGTGCTGGCGCACCCCGGCACGTTCCGAGAGACGAACCCGGTCCCGGAGTCGCTGATCGAGGAGATGGCCGCCGCCGGCCTGGACGGCATCGAGGCGGCGCACCCCGAGCACACGCCCGAGGTCGAAGCGCGATACGTCGCCGACGCCGAGCGGCTGGGGCTGTTCTGGACCGGCGCCTCGGACTGCCACGGCGACCGGTACGATCCCGTGCGGCTCGGCTCGCGGACGACGCCGCCCGAGCAGTTCGAACGGCTGCGGGCCCGCGCGGAAGAGCTGAAGGCCGGCGCGGCGCGGTAACCGCGCGATGTCCATGCCCGGGGTCTCCGGCAACGGCCACCGGCCAG
>DASXAQ010000074.1:0-4562 GCA_036406615.1 Actinomycetota bacterium
GACGTCGCCGCGCTGGTCGCGTGGCTGGTGTCGAACGACGCGCGGCACGTGAACGGGGCGACGATCCGCATCGACGCCGGGATGGGCGCGGGCATCGCCAGGCCGGAGTAACGGCGAGGCGCGGGGACGTGGCCGAGGGGCGCCGCGTGTATCGTCGGGCCCGGGAGCGGGGGCTGGGAACGACGCGAGGGGGGTGCGGCGAATGAAGTCGGCCGTGATGCACGACGTCGAGGTCGTGAAGATCGAGTCCGCGCCGGAGCCGGAGCTGGACCCGGCCGGCGCGCTGCTGCGGGTCGAGGCGTGCGGCATCTGCGGCACGGACGCGCGCACGTTCTTCAACGGGGATCCCCGCGCGCCGGTGCCCTGGCGCCTGGGGCACGAGCCCGTGGGCGTCATCGAGGCGGCGGGACCGGACGCGACGCTGCCCGCGGGGCTTCGCGTTGGCGACCGCGCGTTCCTCGGATCGATCCTCACCTGCGGCCAGTGCCGCCTGTGCGAGTTCGGGCACCAGAACCTGTGCCTGCACGAGGAGCTGTACGGCTACACGCCGCACCCGGGCGCGTTCGCGGAGATGGCCGCCGTGCCGCCGATCGCCGTCAAGAACCTGATGCCGCTGGACCCGGACCTCCCCAGCCACCTGGCCACTGTCGCCGACCCCCTCGCGTGCGCGCTGAACGGGATCGAGATGCTCGACATCCGCATCGGCGACACGGTGGTGATCCTGGGGTCGGGGCCGATCGGGTCGATGCAGGCCGTGATGGCCCGTGACCGCGGCGCGCATCGCGTCTACCTGCTGGACGTGCTCGCCGAGCGGCTGAAGCTCGCGACCGACGTCGTCGGCGCCTTCCTGGACGACGCGTGGGTCGCCGGCGAGGACAACGGCGTGGCCGACGTGATGGATCGAACCGGCGGCCTCGGCGCCGAGCGCGTGATCGTGGCGGCCCCGTCGAAGCAGGCCCAGGCCGCCGCCCTGGTGATGGCCGGCCGCCGCGCCCGCATCGTGTACTTCGCCGGGCTGCCGAAGTCCGATCCCGTGATGCCGTTCGACGCGAACCAGCTGCACTACAAGGAGCTCGCGGTGCTCGGCGCGTACGGCTGCACGCCGCACCAGTACCGCGTCACGCTCGAGCTGCTGGCGCGCCGGCGAGAGACGCTCGAGCGGATCGTGACCCATCGGTTCGCGCTCGACGACATCGCCGAAGGCTTCGCCACCATCCGGTCCGGCACCGGCCTGAAGGTCGTCGTCGAGCCGTGAGCGCATCGCCGGGCGCGTCCGGGCGCGGCGCGGCGCGCCACGTGATCGGCTGCGACGTCGGCAGCCAGGGGACGAACGCGGCCCTGTTCGCCGAAGACGGCACGCTCGTCGCCCAGCACTACGAGTCCCACGGGCTGTCCTACCCCGCGCCCGGCTTCGCCGAGCAGGATCCGGAGGAGTGGCGCGCGGCCGTCACGGCGGCGGTTGGGGCGCTCGTGAAGCGGGCGAGCCCCGACCCGGTCGTCGGGCTGTCGTTCGGCACGCAGCTGGACGGGATGGTGGTGTGCGACGCGAACGGGCGCGCGCTGCGCCCGGCCATGATCTGGATGGACCGGCGCGCGGAGGCCCAGGCGGCGTGGCTCGCGGAGCGGGTCGACCCCGCCGAGTTCTACCGGTTGTCGGGCGCGAACCTGGACTCGTCCCACGCCGCGTTCAAGGCACTGTGGGTGCGCGATCACGAGCCGGAGATCTTCGAACGGGCCGCGAGCCTGCTGTCCCCGGGCGCGTTCGTGCTGCGCGCGGTCACCGGCGAGCTCGCCGTGGACTACTCGAACGCGTCGTCGCTGGCGCTGCTCGACCCGCGCGCGCGAACGTGGTCGCAGCCGCTGCTCGACGCGACCGGGATCGACGTCGAACGCCTTCCGCGGCTGGCCGCGGCGACCGCTCCGGCGGGCACGGTGACGCCCGAGTTCGCCGACGCCACCGGCATGCCGGCCGATGCGGTGGTCGCGGTGGGGTGCGGCGACGAGATGGCCGCGACGCTCGGCGCCGGCGTCTTCGAGCCGGGGGAGGTCTGCGACGTCGCCGGAACGGCCGAGCCCGTATGCGCGGCCAGCGACGCGCCGCGCAGCGATCCCACGATGCTCGTCGAATGCCACCCGCACGCGGACCCCGACGCCTGGCTGCTGGAGAACCCGGGGTTCGTCTCCGGTGGGAACCTGCGCTGGTGGCGCGACCAGTTCGGACAGGCCGAACGCGCGGCCGAAGAGCGCGGCGAGGGCGACGCGTACGACCTGCTGCTGGCGGAGGCGGCCACGGTGTCGCCGGGCAGCGACGGCCTGGTCTTTCTGCCGTGCATGCAGGGGGCGATGGCGCCGGAGTGGAACGGGGCGGCGCGCGGCTCCTTCACCGGGCTCACGCTCGCGCACGGCCGTGCCCACCTGACGCGAGCGCTGCTGGAGGGAAGCGCGTTCGCCCTTCGCGACATCCTGGAGGCGATGGTCGGCGCCGGGCTGGACGTGCGCCGGCTGACGATCGTGGGCGGCGGCGCGAAGGGCGCCCTCTGGCGCCGGATCAAGGCCGACGTCACCGGACTTCCGGTGCGCGTGCCGGTCAACGTCGAGACGACGGCGACCGGCGCGGCCGTGCTGGCTGCCGTCGCGGCCGGGCTGTACGGATCGGTTGCGGACGCGACGGCCGCGTTCGTCGCCTACCGGCCGGAGGAAGACGAACCCGACCCGCGCCATCGCGAGGCGTACGAGGACGCGTACCGCCGCTACCGCGAGACGTACTTCGCCATGAAGCCGACGTTCGCGACCGAGGGGGGACCGACATGACCGTGGAGGCCCGCGCTGCCGTCCTCAACGCACCCGGGGAGCCCGTGTCGGTCGAGGCGATCACGGTCGATCCGCCCGAGCCCGACGAGGTGCTGGTGCGCGTCGCGGCGAGCGGCGTGTGCCACACCGACCTGCACGTGCAGCGCAGCGACGGGTGGGGGATGCGGTTCCCGATCCTACTGGGGCACGAGGGCGCCGGCACCGTCGAGGCCGTCGGGGCGGACGTCACGGACGTGGCCGTTGGCGACTACGTCGTGCTTGCGTGGCGGGCGCCGTGCGGCCGGTGCGCGGCGTGCCGGCGCGGCGATCCACGCCGGTGCAACCGGGCGCTGCGCGCCGGCCCCCGCATGCATCGAGCGAGCGACGCCGCGCTGCTGTCGCCGGTGCTTCGAACCGGCACGTTCACGACCCACACCGTCGTGCACGCGGCGCAGGCGATCGTGATGCCGCCCGAGGTCGGGCCGGAACAGGCGTGCCTGCTGGCCTGCGGCGTGTCCACCGGGGTCGGCGCTGCCCTCTACACCACGCCCGTGTGGCCGGGGGCGACCGTCGCCGTGATCGGCTGCGGCGGGGTGGGGCTGTCGGTGATCGCCGGCGCGAAGATCGCCGGCGCGGCGCGCATCATCGCCGTTGACGTGGCCCCGCAGAAGCTCGAGTGGGCCGGTCACTTCGGCGCCACCGATGTCGTCGACGCGTCCCAGTCGGATGCGGTTCACGGCGTTCGCGATTTGACCGGCGGCAAGGGTGTGAACTTCGCGTTCGAGGCGACGGGCCGTCCCGAGCCGGTCGAGCAGGCCGTGGCCATGCTGCGTCACGCGGGCGTCGCGACGATGGTCGGCGTCCAGGGCCAGGGCGCGCGAGCGACGCTCGACCTGGGGGACTCGCGAACCGGCGTGTTCGAGAACAAGGCGACGCTCACCGTCTCGCATGGGGGAGATACGCTGCCCGCCAACGATTTCCCGCTGATGGCGCAGTTCTACCTGGACGGCCGGCTGGACCTGGACTTCATGGTGACGAAGGTCATCGGGCTGGACGACATCGAGGCCGCGTTCGAGGACATGCGCGCGGGCCGCGTCATCCGCTCCGTGGTTCGCCTTCCCGAAGCCTGACCTGCCCGACCCCACTCCTCCCCTGGCGTGAGCCTTCGTTGGACACTCGCGATATATCGTGATACTCTTTCTCACGAGCTTCGAAGAAGACGTGGCCGGTCCAGGAGGGCCGGCGGAAGGAGGCAGGACGATGAATCGAAGGCATCACCACACCGATCGGGGATACCGGCACGGACCGGGCCCGTGGGGGCCGCCGTTCGGCAGGCGCGGGCACTACCGCGGCGGCGGCCGGGCCAGGCGCGGCGACGTTCGCGCGGCCATCCTGGCGCTGCTGTCGGAGCGCCCGATGCACGGCTACGAGATCATCCAGGAGCTGGGCGAGCGCACCGGCGGCGTCTGGCAGCCGAGCCCCGGGTCGGTCTACCCGACGCTCCAGATGCTGGAGGACGAGGGGCTGATCTCCGGCGAGGAGATCGAAGGCCGCCGGCGTTTCACGCTGACCGAGACGGGCAAGGCCGAAGCCGAGCGGCGCCAGTCCGAGCGCACGCCGTGGCAGGAGGTGACCGCGGGCGCCGACCCGTCGGCCATGGACGTGCGGCGCTCGTTCGCCCAGATCTTCGGTGCGGTCCGGCAGATCGCCGAGACCGGGACCGAGGAGCAGATGAGCAAGGTCGTCCAGGTCCTGCACGAGGCGCGAAAGAA